>JBKQPJ010000012.1:0-79164 GCA_052326305.1 Thermoplasmata archaeon
CGTACCCCTACCTGACGGTGGAGAACACCATCCGGACGGTCGATGGGATCCAGTACACCTTCAACTCGGGTGGTCCGATCCCGTACGGCATGGCGGGATATCCCACCAACATCTCGTTCGCCTCGGGGGACCCCTATCACCCGTCGACCGACCCCAACCTCAATCCCTCGACAGTCGGCGGCGCCACGTGGTGGTGGGCTCAGGCGAACAACCCGAGCTCCCCGTGGTACGACGCTCAGCTCGCGGCATGTACCCACGCCACACCGTGCACGTGGGCGATCGCGGGCCTGCAGGGCGACCCCAGCGATGACCAGGGGATCGCAGACTGGATCAACGAGATCGTATCGATCACCGGTGGCGCGCTCGTGCCCTACGGAGGGTCTTCGTTCGACCTGACGTTCGACCAGTTCCTGGACGTCGCGTTCACCAGCGCGTACAACAACCCGCTGGTCTCCGAGGTCGGAACCGGTTGGGCGCCCGACTATCCTGACCCCACCGACTATGTCGCGCCCGAGGGTCAGCCCGCGAACGTCTACACTGAGGCGGATGCCTTCGGGCAGCAGCTCGGTGTGACGAACTCGGGAGGATGGGATGCCAACAACACCACCTGCGGTCACAGCGCGATCACCTTCGCGGACCTCGCCTACTGGGCCCACGCCGCGAACAACCCCGCGGGCGGCCTGATGTCGGGCGTCTGCCAGGGAGTCGCGTACGGTGTCGCCAACGCCTACTTCGGTATCGCGGCCTCGCTGCCCGTTGGGCCGACCAGGAACCTCGACTACAACCTGGGCGAGCAGATCCTCAACGGCGAAGCGATGTACGTCTGGAACGGCCAGTCCAACGAGGTCCTGTCGGCGGCCCCGTGGATCTCTGGCTCGTCGCTCAACACGAACGTCATGATCGGCGGCGGCGGGGACCAGATCTGGTTCCACATCGCGTACGCGCCGTACCAGCAGGCCGTGACGTTCAAGGAGTCCGGGCTGCCCTCGGGCCAGACCTGGTCCGTGAACGCGGGCTCGCCGGCATCGACGAAGACGGACACGACCACGGGTACGGGCGGGTCGGTCCTCTACGCGGAGCCGAACGGGACGCTCGGGTTCACCGTGACCCCACCCGCGGGCTACGGTGTCGCCCTGATCGTCGGACCGCACGGCACGACCTTCGGCAGCGCGCCGATCACGACCACGACGACGATCACCGTGAAGTTCGGCCTGCTTGAGCCGCTGACCTTCACCGAGGTTCCGTCGGTGGCCTGGCCGGGGATGCCCGGCGGAACGACCTGGGGCATCAACCTGATCCAGGTCGGAGCCGGGCCCGCGAGCGCCGTGGGCACGACCACCGGAACGGTGGTCTCGTTCATGGAGCCGCAGGGAGCGCACTTTAAGTACACGGTCTCGAAGCCGTCGATCTACACGGCTTCGCCGAAGAAGGGCTCCGTCGCGATGCCTGGAGCCGCTAAGAACGTGAACGAGAAGTTCAAGGCGAACGTGGCGAAGATCACCTTCGCAGCGCACGCCTTGGCCGCGCACACCTCTTGGTCGGTGTCCGTGACGGGGCCGAGCCCCTCGGTCGCAGTGCAGACGCTCTCGGGCACAACGGCGACGCTGAAGTTCGCTCTGGTGAACGGCAGCTACACCTACACGATCCCCTTGGCCGGGAACGGGGCGAGCCCCGCGCCGGCGAGCGGAGCGTTTGTGGTGGTAGCGCCGCACGCTCAGACGATCGCCGTCACCTTTACGCCCCAGCACGCGAGCTTTGCACCGGGCGCGGTGACTCGTCTGGCCGACGGGCTGCTGAGCCACAGCAACCTCGTCGCGACCGTGACGGGTCGCGAGGCGGCCTAGAGCCGAGCCGTCGGAGCCGGAACGCCCACCCCCTTTCGGGGGTGGGCAACCCTTTCCTTCCCTCTTTTCAAAGAACCTCGAGCGGCGGAGGCCTTCCCTTCCGTTCGCCAGGGTAGAGGTTAGCTGCGGTCGCCCCGAGCGCGGCGTCCCGGTCGGGGCTGGCGGGCGACCCGGGCGCAGCTGGGAGCGGCGTCGGACCGAAGCCGATCTACGGTTGGAGCTGTTGGGAGCTACAGGCCGGTTCTTTAGGTGCCCCGACGGATGGGGGAGATGCGATGAGTCCGCCGATGCGGATCCTGGTGGTGGATATCGGAGGAACCCACGTCAAGGCATCGTTCTCGGACGGGGGCGGTCGGAGCCTGAGGTTCCGGTCCGGCACGACGATGGGCCCCCGGGAGATGGTGCGGCAGCTCCTTCGCCGCCTGAAGGGAGGGGAGTATGACCGCGTCTCTGTCGGCTACCCCGGGCTCGTGGTCCACGGGCGGGTCGCGCGGGAGCCGTACCACCTGGGCAGCGGTTGGGTGGGGTTCGATCTCGAGCGGGCGTTCGGACGCCCGACGCGCGTCGTCAACGATGCGGCGATGCAGGCCCTGGGAAGCTACCGGGGCGGCTCGATGCTGTTCCTCGGCCTCGGATCCGGCCTCGGGTCGGCGATGATCGTGGACGGGAGGCTGCTGCCGATGGAGCTGGCCCACCTGCCGTACCGCAAGGGCCGCTCGTTCGAGGAGTTCGTAGGGGAGGGCGCCCGGCTCCGACTCGGTCGGAGAAAGTGGCAGAAGGAGGTATCGGCGGTCGTCGGAACCCTTACGGCGGCGCTCGAGCCGGACTACGTCGTGCTCGGCGGGGGCAACGTGCGCAAGCTCCGGGAGCTCCCCCCGGGGGCCCGGCGGGGGAACAATCGCAACGCCTTCGTCGGCGGGGTCCGTCTCTGGGGGGACCGGGGGGACGACGCATCTTCCCGGGGGAGCCCCCGGGCCTCGCGGCCCCGGCGTGCCCTCCCGATCAAGAGGGGGAGCGGTCCCACCCGCCCGGGCCGGGGCCCTCGGCCGACGTGATCCCCGGTCAAGCGGTTCCACGCCGCTCGGGGAGCAGGGCCGCCGCGGCCCGGTCGATGTACCACCACACGGGCCCGGCCGATCGTACCAGGCTCGCCGGGAACCTCGGATCCCCTCGTCCGCGGGGGCGAAGGGCAGCTGCCACGGCGGGCGCCTTTTCCGGCCCGGCGGCCAGGAAGCAGATCTCGCGCGAGGAGGCGAGGGCGGGCAGCGTCAGCGTGATCCGGGGGACGTAGGGCGGTCGTCCGGCCCGTTGCACGCTGACCGCGAACCGCCGGCGCTCGGCAAGCGCGGCGGCGCCCGGGAACAAGGCGGCGGTGTGCCCGTCCGGGCCCAGACCGAGGAGGACCACGTCGAACCGCGGGAGATCTCGGGCAGCGGGTGGTACGGTCCCGCGGAGGAGCCGTGCATACCGTGCCGCCGCCCGGGAAGGCGGCCGGATCTCGCCGGGGATGCGGTGGATGCGCTCGGGGGGGATCGGCACCCGGTCGAAAAGGGTCGTGCGCACGCTCGCATAGTTGCTTCTAGGGTCCCGCGGCGGAACGCATCGCTCGTCCCCGAAGAAGACCTCGGTGCGGGCCCAGGGGAAGGTCTTGCGGTAGCGGCGCGCGAGGAGCTCGTAGAGCCCCTCGGGGGTCTTCCCGCCCGCGAGGACGAGGGAGAATGCCCCGCGTTCCCGCACGGCCGCCCGGGCCCGATCCGCCAGGTGCCGGGCGAGAGCGGCGCTCGCCGCGGAGAGGTCCGAGTAGACCCGCACGGCGCGACGATCTACTCGGGTTCCTCCCAACGATGACCCCACTGCTCGGCGAGGCGCTGGGACTCGGGGGGGCCCCACGAGCCCGCCGGGTACGGGACGACCGCGGGAGGGGACCTAAGGAGCCTGTCGTACAGACGCCAGGACTCCTCCACCTCGTCGGCCCGGACGAAGAGCGTCGGGTCGCCCAGCATCGCGTCGTAGAGCAGCGTCTCGTAGCCGTCGGGGAGTTCCCCGAAGACGTCGGCGTAGTGGAACTTCATCCGGTGGGTCTGGACCCGGAGCTCCCGACCTGGGACCTTGATCTCGAAGGCGAGCTCGAACCCTTCCGCCGGTTGGATCAGGATCGACATCCGGTCCGGGTTCACCTCGTACTCGGCCTCGGTCTGGAAGAACGAGACCGGGGGGGCCTTGAACGTGACCACGACCCGGGTCGACTTCGACGGGAGGCGCTTTCCCGTCCGGAGGAAGAACGGCACGCCCTGCCACCGCCAGTTGGCGATCTTCAGCCGGAGCGCCACGAACGTCTCGGTCGGGGAGGCCGGGGCGACGCCCGGCTCGTCGAGGTATCCGGGGACCTCCTTTCCGAAGAGCTTCCCCGCGGTGTACTGTCCGCGGACGGCGTCCGAGGGGGAGATCGGGGCGATGCTGCGCAGCACCTTCACCTTCTCGTTGCGGATCGCCTCCTCCGTGCGGGTCGCCGGCGGCTCCATCGCGACCAGCGTCAGGATCTGCGTGACGTGGTTCTGGATCATGTCGCGGAGCGCGCCGGCGGTCTCGTAGTACGTCGCCCGGCCCTCGACGCCCAGCGCCTCGGCGACCGTGATCTCGACGCGCTCGACCGTCTGACGGGTCCACAGGGACTCGACGAACATGTTGGCGAACCGGAAGACGAGCAGGTTCTGGACCGTCTCCTTGCCGAGGTAGTGGTCGATCCGGTAGATCTGGCCCTCATCGAAGTGGCGGTGGGCGATCCCGTTGAGCTCCCGGGCCGACGCGAGGTCCCGGCCGAACGGCTTCTCGACCACGACCCGGGTCCATCCCGGGCCCCGGTTCAGCCCGGCCCCCCCGAGCCCCCGGAGGGCCGGGGCGAGGGCGGGCAGGGGCAGCGCGAGGTAGAAGATCCGGTTCCCGGGGAGCCCCCGGGCCCGCTCGAGCGCCTCGATCGCCGAGCCGAGGCCCGCGAAGCTCGGGGCGGTCTCGTCCTCCAGCCGGTGGTAGGCGAGCGTCTTCGAACAGAAGTCGGCGACCTCGGTCGGCGGGCCGACCCGCGCGGCGGTCAGCCAGCCCGCCGCCGCCTCCCGGTACGCGACGTCGTCCATCGGCCGCCGGGCGGCGCCGAGGATCGCGCTGCCCGCCGGGAACCCTCCCCGACCGCTCAACCGGTAGAGGGCCGGCAGCAGCTTGCGCTGCATCAGGTCCCCCGTGGCGCCGAGCACCACGAACAGATGCCGGTCGGCGGAAGGGCGCTCCATGCCTACGTCGCCTGCTTGACGGCGTGGCCGCCGAACTGGTGGCGCATCATCGCGAGGAGCCGCTCGGTGAACGGGTTCGATTCGCGGGAACGAAGGCGTTGCTGCAGCGCGAGGGTGATCACGGGGGCCGGGATGTTCAGCTCCAGGGCCTCGGCCACCGTCCAGCGGCCCTCCCCGGAGTCCTCGACCCACGGCTCGATCCCCTCGAGCTTCGGGTTCTCGGCGAGGGCCGACCCGGTGAGCTCGAGGAGCCAGGACCGGATTACGCTCCCGTAGCGCCAGATCTCCGTGACCTGGTGCAGATCGAGCGCGAACTCCGTCTTGCCGCCCAGGACCGCGAGCCCTTCCGCGTACGCCTGCATCAGGCCGTACTCGATGCCGTTGTGGACCATCTTCACGAAGTGGCCAGCGCCGACGGGGCCGACGTGGCCCCACCCTCGCTGCGGGCCGGGCGCCAGGGTCTCGAGGGCGGGCCGGATCCTCTCGACGTCCGCGTCGGCTCCGCCCACCATCATCGAGTACCCCTCGGTCAGCCCCCAGACCCCTCCGCTCGTGCCGACGTCGACGAACGCGACGCCCCACGACTGGACCTGGGCGGCCCGGCGGAGCGTGTCCCGGTAGTAGGAGTTCCCGCCGTCCACGATCAGATCGCCGCGGGCGACGAGCGGACGGAGCGCCTCCAGGGTCTGGTCGACCGGGACCCCCGAGGGGATCATCAGCCAGATCACCCGGGGCTTGGCGAGGCGGCGGACGAGGTCGGCCAGGGAGTCGGCCCCGGCGGCGCCCTGGCGGACGACCGCATCGACCACCGGCTTCGACCGGGCGAAGCCGACGACCCGGTGGCCGCCCTTCACGAGCCGCACCGTCATGTTCCCGCCCATCTTCCCGAGCCCCACCATCCCGACCTCCATCGCCCGCGTCCTCACCCCGGGAGGATGCCGGTGGCCAAGAGGTCTTCCCGGAGCCGCGACGGGTCGCGCACGAGGACCGTGCGCAGGCCGAGAGCGGCGGCCGCCTCCACGTTCTCGGGGCGATCGTCGAGGAAGAGGCACTCCCCGGGACGTCGCTGGGTGAGGCGGAGGGCGTAGCGGAACGCCTCGGGATCGGGCTTGCGCCGACCGGTGTAGCACGAGCTCAGGAAGAGGTGGAAGAGCTCCGGGAGGCGGAACTTCGCGATCCGAAACTCGTTGAGCTCCCGGGACTCGTTGTTCAGCGCCGCCATCGTGTACCGACCCCCCGCGCGCAGGGACCGGGCCAGGTCGAAGGCGGAGGAGTTCACGGTCGAGCGGCCCCAGACGAACGCGCGGAACGCCGCCGGGGAGAAGGGGCGCGGGACGTCGAACACCGTGCTCGCGAGGTAGGCGTCCCAGTCGAGCCGCCCGGTCTCGAGCTCGTCGGCGAGGCGTCCGTGGCGTCGTTCGAGCTCGTCGGCGTCGAGGCCGAACTCCGCCGCGGCGGCCCGGCGTCCGTCGCGGTCCCATCCGTTCGAGAGGAGGACGCCGCCGATGTCCCAGAAGAGGGCGGAGATCTCAGGCACGCAGCGTCCTTTCGAGGTTCCGAAGGCCGCCGGCGACGTCCGTGCCGAGGTCGAGGCGCAGGACGGGGCGCCCCTTCTGGCGAAGGGCCTGGTAGTCCCCGAGCGCCTGAGCATGGATCAGCCGCCCGAACGTGTAGCCGATCCCGGGCACGTCGACGTCGTGGGTCGGGGCATCGATGAGCTGCAGGAACCGCCCCGAGTCCGGCCCGCCCTTGTGGAGCTGGCCCGTCGAGTGGAGGAATCGGGGGCCCAGCCCCACGGTCGTCGCGACGCGGAGGCGCTCGAGCAGCGTCCGGCGGAGGCGCTCGAGGGCCGAGCGCGTCTCCTCGGTCGGGGCGAGGAACGCCTGGATCGCCGCGTAATCGCCGGCGCGGACGGTGGAGACCCAGGAGGCGAGCGCGGCGGAAAGGGCGGGGCCGTCGTCGGTCCGGACGGAAGGGACGGTCGACGGGGCGGCCGACCCCGACGCGCGGCCCATCGCCTGACGGGCGAGCTCCTTGGCGAGCTCGACATCGGGCTGGTCGTACGGATCGATCCCGAGGATCATCCCGGCGCTCGCGACGGCGAGCTCCCAGCGGAAGAACTCCCCGCCGAGGTCGATCGGATCGCGCACCGGGATCCGGACGACCGGGTGGCCGGCCGCTTCGAGACGGGCCGTGTGGGCCGCGAGCGCGGCGTCGGACCGACCGGGCCACTGAATCTCGACGAACAGTCGGTCGGGGCCGTAGAGCTCGGGCGCGAGCCGCGGTTCGTCGACGACCGGCACGATCCCCTTCCCGACCTTTCCCGTGCTCTCGGCGACGAGCTGCTCGGCCCATTCCGGGAAGGCGGCGAACTCCGCCGAGGCGTAGAACGTGAGCTTGTTGCGGCCGTGGACCGCGAGCTCGCCGAGGACGGCGCCCAGCGCGAGCCCGGGGTTCTCGGCGACGGGAACGGACGGAGCGCACGCGCCGGCCATCCCCCGTGCGCGCTCGAGGAGCCCTTTGAGGTCGACGCCGAGGAGCGCGGCGGGGAGGAGTCCGAACGTCGTCAGGGCCGAGTACCGCCCCCCGACCGTCGGGAGGGCGGGAAAGACCGCCCGGAACGGCCGGTCCTCCGCGAGCCGCTCGAGGGGCGAACCCGGGTCGGTGACGGCGACGAAGCGCTCGTTCGGAGAGGCCCCGCTCGAGCGGACCGCCTCCCAGAAATACCGGTAGAAGTCGAGGGGCTCGGTGGTCGTCCCTGACTTGCTCGAGACGACGAACAACGCGCGCGACGGGTCGATCCCCGCCGCCGCGGCCGCGACCGCCCCGGGGTGGGTACTGTCGAGGACCCGGAGCTCGGGGTACCCCGCCCGCTGACCGAAGATCCGGCGGAAGACGTCGGGCGCGAGGCTCGAGCCTCCCATCCCCAGGAGGAGGACGTGGCGGGTCCCCTCGGCGCGGACGGTGTCGGAGAATCGGGCGAGCTCCGCGATCTCGGACCCCATCCGCTCGGGGAGCTCGAGCCACCCCATTCGCTCCCGGACGTCCGCCGGGGAGGCGGCGGGCCAGAGCGTGGGATCGCTTCGCCAGAGTCGGTCCGGGACCTCCTCCGACGCCCAGGACCTTAGGCGCGTGGCGACTCGGCCCGACTCCTTCCCGAGGGCGAACGAGCCCGGGTCCAACGGGGTCACGCGGCTCCCTCGCCGGATCGACGCGCCCGCTCCGCCGCCGCGCGCCGCACACGCTCGGCCGCTTCGACGATCCGGTCGACGGTGAGGCCGAGCTCCCGCTGGACGACCGGTCCCGGGGCGGACGCTCCGAAGCGGTCGACGCCCAGGCTCTCTCCGTTCCCGCGGATGTACCGGTCCCAGCCGAGCGTCACGCCGGCCTCTACGGAGACCTTGGGGACGCCGTCCGGAAGCACCGCCGCCCGGTACTCGGGGGACTGCGCGTCGAAAAGCTCCCACGATGGCATCGATACGACCCGGGTGGCGATCCCCCGGGCGCCGAGCCGCGCCTGGGCCTCGAGCGCGAGGGGGACCTCGGACCCGGTCGCCAGGAGAACGAGGGCCGGGGGGATGGTAGGGGCCTCGGCGAGCACGTACGCGCCCCGGGGCACCCCTTCGGCGATCGGATGGAGCGCGGGGTCGAACACCGGGACCTTCTGTCGGGTCAGCACGAGGACCGTGGGACCGGGCCGCTCGACCGCGAGCCGCCAGGCAGCCGACGTCTCGTTCGCGTCCGCCGGTCGCAGGACGGTGAGCCCCGGGATCGCCCGCAGGCTGACGAGCTGCTCGACGGGCTGGTGCGTCGGCCCGTCCTCGCCCATTGCGATGCTGTCGTGGGTGAAGACGAACACGACGTGCGTCCGTTGCAGCGCCGCCAGCCGGAGCGCCCCCCGCGCGTAGTCCGAGAAGGTGAGGAACGTGCCGCCGTACGGCAGGAGCCCGCCGTGCAGGGCCATGCCGTTGAGCGCCGCCGCCATCGCGTGCTCCCGGACGCCGAAGTGCAGGTTCCGTCCGAGCGCGTCCGCGGCCGAGAAGTCGCCGGATCCGGAAAGGACGGTCTTGGTCGAGGGGGCGAGGTCGGCGGAGCCGCCGAGGAGCGCCGGGAGGCGCGGGGCGAGGCCGTTCAACGCCTTTTGCGAGGCGTCCCGGGTGGCGACCGGCCCGTCCGCGGGGGCGAACGCGGGGATCCCCTGCTCCCAGCCGGCGGGGAGCGCGCCCGAGATCTGGGCGTCGAAGCGCGCCGCCTCCGCGGGGTAGGCCTCCCCGTAGCGTCGGCGCAGCTCCCGCCAGGAGCCCTCCAGGGCCGCGCCGCGCTCGAGCGCCCGGCGGAAGTGGAGGCGGGCCTCCTCGGGGACGAGGAAGGTCGGCTCGAGGGGCCAGCCGAGCTTTTCCTTCGTGGCCGCGAGGTTCGCCGGACCCAACGGTTCGCCGTGCGCCTCCCTCGTGTCCGCGACCGGGCTGCCGTAGCCGAGGTGGGTGCGCACGCAAACGAGGCTGGGCCGGGCCGTCTCGGCCCGAGCCTCGGAGAGGGCGGCGTCGATCGCGGCGAGGTCGTTGCCGTCGGGGACCCGGAGGACCTGCCAACCGTACGCCTCGAAGCGGGCGCCGACGTTCTCCGTGAACGCCCAGCGGGTCGGTCCCTCGAGGGAAACGAGGTTGTCGTCGTAGAGGTAGATCAGCTTCCCGAGGCCGAGGGTCCCGGCGAGGGAGGCCGCTTCCCCGGAGATCCCCTCCATGAGGTCGCCGTCGGAGACGAGGCCGTAGGTCCGGTGGTCGACGAGGGGAAAGCCGTCGCGGTTGAACGCCGCGGCGAGATGGCGCTCGGCGATCGCCATCCCCACGCCCATCGCGAATCCCTGCCCGAGCGGCCCCGTGGTCGCCTCCACGCCGGGCGTCAAGCCGTGCTCGGGGTGGCCCGGGGTGCGGCTCCCCCACTGACGGAAGCGCCGGAGCTCGTCGAGCGGGAGGTCGTAGCCGGTGACGTGGAGCAGGGCGTAGAGGAGGGCGGAGCCGTGCCCGGCCGAGAGCACGAAACGGTCGCGGTCCGACCAGCCGGGGTTCGCGGGGTGGTGGCGGAGGAACCGGGTCCACAGGACGTATGCCATCGGCGCTGCCCCGAGCGGAAGCCCGGGATGCCCCGATCTCGCCTTCTCGACGGCATCGACCGCAAGGAACCGCAGGGTGTTGACGCACGTCCGGTCGAGCTCCGTCATCGCTGGTTCCCCGGGCCTCAAAGAGCGAGTACGGACGGGCTACCTCGGGGGAGGGCGGACGCCGCTCGGCCCCTGGGTCGGACGGTTCGCCTGCTCTTCGAGGGCCCTCGGGCGACCCCAGCACACGCCGGGGTAAAAGGAGCGGGGGCCGCGCGACGGCACCCGGTCGGCCCCGGGGGGTCGGCGCGCTCTAACCCTGGGTCGACGGGGGGATGGGCGACGGGACGGGGGGCGAGGGGGTCGTGGAAGGGGGGGTGGTGTACAGGTGGCACGCGACCATGTGGTCCTCTCCCTCCATCTGGGGGATCGGCCGGACCTCCTTGCAGACGGGCATCGCGTACGGACAGCGGGGGTGGAACCGGCAGCCGGGCGGCGGGTGGATCAGGTTCGGCACCGACCCGGGGATCGACGAGAGCTCCTTGTCCGGCTGGTCGAAGCGGGGGATCGAGGCGAGCAGACCCTGGGTGTACGGGTGCAGCGGTCGTCGGAACAGCTCGTGGACTAGCCCGCTCTCGATGATCAGCCCGGCGTACATCACGTTGACCCGGTCGCATACCTCGGCGACGACCCCGAGGTCGTGGGTGATCAGGACGATCGCGGTCCCGACCCGGGTGCGGAGCTGGTTCATCAGCTCGAGGATCTGGGCCTGGATCGTCACGTCGAGCGCGGTCGTGGGCTCGTCGGCCAGGAGGAGGGCCGGCTCCGAGGAGAGCGCCATCGCGATCATCGCGCGCTGCAGCATCCCGCCGGAGAGCTCGTGCGGGTACCCCCGCGCCACGAGGACGGGGTTAGCGATGCGGACCCCCTCGAGAAGCAGTACGACCCGCCAGAAGAGCTCGTCCTTGATCGGCCGGTTGACCCGCCGGTTGACCCCCCAAAGGCCGAAGTAGAAGTGCCGCAACCGCTCGAAGCGCATCTGGATCGCGATGCGGCTACGCGCGGCGAGCTGCGACTTCTCGAACTTCATCTCCTTGAGGTACAGGTCCTTGATCCCCTGCTGGAGGATCATCAGCTTTCGCTGGTGGATGAGATAGTTCCGCTGGAGCCGGGTGAGGCGCACGCGGTGCAGGGCACGGAAGAGCCGAGGCTTTCTCGACAGGGCCTGCGGACCGGCGTCCTGCAGCAGATAGAACAGCTCCGGGGCGAGCGAGGGAAGGCCGGCCGCCGCCGCGACCTCGCCGGCCGCGGTCCGCAGGCTCTCCCGGTCCCCGGTGACCGCCACCTGGATCAGGCGCTCGATCTGACCCGCCACCCCGGGAAGGATCTCGACCGGGGCTCCTTCGATCTTATCGGAATCGGGAACGAACTCCTCGCTGGCGACGCCGGCGACCCCTCCGGCGGCCCGGTCCGCCTTGAGCAGTCCCTCCGCCACCTCGACGCCCCGATGGAGCAGGATCCCCTCCCCGAGCTGGTCCGCGATCGAGAAGACCGGGTTCATCGCCTGGCCCGGTTCCTGGAAGATCATCGCGATCCCCCGGCCCCGCACCGACGCGAGGCGGTCGTTGCCGGCCTTGATCCGACGGAAGGAACGGGTCACCTTCACGCGACCGGTCGAGCCGATCTTCTTGTACCGGGCCTCCTTGTCGAGGCCCCAGAGCAGGTTCGCGCCGTTGAGCAGGACCTTCCCGGACATCACCCGTCCGGGATCGCCGATGAGCCGGGCGATCGAGAAGGCGGTGACGCTCTTGCCGCACCCCGTCTCGCCGACGACCCCGGTCGTCTCCCCTGCCCGTGCCTGGAGGTCGATCCCTTCGAGCGCCCGCAGGACCCCGTCGTAGGTGAAGAAGTAGGTCTTGAGGTTCTGGACGTCGAGGACGAGGTCCGAGCTCGAAGGGCGACCGGCGGGCGGGCGATCCGGGCGGGGAGATCCGGGTTCCGTGACCGGGCTCGGCGCCGGAGCCTGGGACCGGGAACGTGAGAGGGGCGCCAGGCGGTGGCCGCCCGAAGGGCGGTACCGACGCGAGGAGTAGGTGGAGGAGCTCTGGGAGGCGCTCATCTCCCCCTCAGCGCCTCAACCGGGGGTCCAGCGCGTCCCGCATCCCGTCCGAGAGGAGGTTCACGGCGATCGCGAAGAAGAAGAGGGCGAGCCCCGGGAACAGGAGCTGCCACCAGCAGATGATGCACGGACCGTGGTAGACGAGACAGGAGCCGATCATGTCGACCGGCAGGTCGACAACGGAGAGGGCGGTGATCGAGCCCCACTCGGGGAACGGCACGCCGGGGAACATCTCCGGGCCGAAGCCGAGGAAGACGAGCGCGCCGACCAGGAGCGGGATCGTGCCCACGTCCAGCGAGAACTGTATGAAGATCGGGTACATGCTGTTCGGGATGATGTGCCGGAGGAGCGTGCGGCCCTTGGACGCTCCCGACGCGCGGGCGGCCTCGACGTACTTCTGCTCCCGGACGACGAGCACTTGCCCCCGAACGATACGCGCGTAGATCGGCCACCAGACGATCACGAAGCCGAAGATCAGGAGCAGGAGCTTGAGATCGGCCCCGTACGTTCCGTGGACGGGGATCAGAAGCCCTAACGCCGTGACCAGGACGATGACGAAGAGGATCGTCGGGATCGAGAGGAAGATGTCGGTGAACCGCATGAGGAAGTCATCGACCACCCCCCCGTAGAATCCCGCGATCGCCCCCGCGAACAGCCCGATCATGGCCCCGATGCCCACGATGGTCGTCGAAAGGATGAGCGTCCAGTCCGAGCCGCGGGCGAGCGCGCTCGCGACGTTGTAGATCGGCGTTTCGGCCCCGAGCGCTATCGTCAGCCCGCCCAGGGGCATCGGTCCGAGAGAGAACTTCCCATGATAGAATCCCATCGTCGGACCGACGGCCCCGGCGTACGATACGGGCATGGCGGTCCCGTTGGTGTATAATGGAGTTTTGTACCACTGGCCGTTGCACAACTTATCGGCGTTGGGCGGGGGGGTCACCTCGTACGTGCAGATGGTCGAGCAGTGGTTCTGCGTGGTGTAGTTCAACGGATACCCGGACGCCGGGTTCCCCGGACCGTAGTCCGTGGCACAATAGGCCGGTATGGTGGTCCACGGCAGCGGAAGCGTCGCGGAGACCACCGCGATCAGGCCGATGGTGACGAGGATCCCGAGGCCCACCAGGGCGAGGGTATTGCGCCGGAAGAAGTACCATGTGCGCTTGGCCTGATCGAGCCGCGGATGCGGCCGGCGCGTTACCGCCTTGACGGGGGGCGGCGGCGGGACGACATTGGAAGGTGCTCCCGCCATCGTCGCTTACCCGAGGCGCACTCGTGGGTCGAGGTACGCGTAGAGCACATCGACGATGATGTTCGCCGCGACGACGAGGAACGTGAACAGGATCGTCGAGCCGAAGATCATCGCAAAGTCGAGGTTCTGCTGGATGGCGAGCGCGATGATCTCGCCGACCCCGTTGATGTGGAAGATCTCCTCCACCACGGGGAACCCGCCGATGAACCCGGCGAACGTGAGCCCCAGGACCGTGATCGTGACGTTGAGGGAGTTCCGTCCCGCGTGCCGGGAC
Source organism: Thermoplasmata archaeon (assembly GCA_052326305.1). Lineage (GTDB taxonomy): Archaea > Thermoplasmatota > Thermoplasmata > Lutacidiplasmatales > UBA184 > Lutacidiplasma. Next base: position 13,869 of record JBKQPJ010000012.1, read on the forward strand.
GTGACGATCTTTTCCGGGACGCCCTTCGCCCGCGCGGTGCGGATGTAGTCCAAGTTCATGACCTCGAGCATGCTGTTGCGCACGAAGCGGAGCAGCCCCGCGATCGTGCCGTAGGCGATGACGAGCGCCGGGATGAGCATCCGGATCAGCGAGTCGAGGGCGAGCCAGTACTGGTGGTGCAGCAGGGCGTCCACCGTGGGGAAGCCGGTCGGCGTGGTGCTCGTCCCATACTTCATCCAGGTGGGGTAGTGGTACGGGAACACGAGGCCCGTGTAGCAGGTCGGGTTCGTCGGCCAGGAGTACTGGAACTCATGGATGATCGCCTCTCCGCCCGGGCACCAGGGGGTCCGGACGAACGAGCCGACGTGCGGGATGAGCAGCAGAACGACCCCGGCGACGAGCAACGATCCTAGCAGAAAGGAGGGGATCGCGTATCCGGAGAACGACATCACCCGGGCGGCCTGGTCGAGCGGGCGGTTGCGGTTGACCGCCGCCGCATTTCCCAAGGGGATGGCAATGACCAGGATGAGCCCGAGCGAAAGCATCGCGAGCTCCATCGTGTAGGGAAGGAACCCGGCGAGCACGGTGGCCACGGGCTGGCCTTTGATCCCCTCGATGTTCTCCCCGATGTAGCTGTAGTTCTGGACGTACCCCCAGTGGAAGGTGAAACTGTGATAGACGTAGTTGAGCCACTGGACCGGGAGCGGCTTGTCGAGGCCTAGGGCCTTGACATCGTTAACGTAGACCGGATTGGCACAAAGAGTGGCCGGCGTCACGGTGACCGGGGGGTCCAGGCACTGGCACTGGCCCATGTGGACGGACGGTTTGTTCAGCTGCTCGCACGGACAGCTCGGGTTGTACTGGCACGGGGCGTGGGGGCCCGCCGTCCCGTAGTGGGCCAGGATCTGGTCCGAGATCGGGAGCGCGGTGAAGAGAAGGAAGGTGATCGTGACGACCCCGATCAGGACGGGGATGATCTGGAGACATCGGCGGACGATGTAGGTGGCCATCCTCACGGCCCGTTCACCCCCGGTCGGAGCCGCCCCCGCGCAGCACCGTACCCGGGGATGGGGTTGGGGCTATTTATTCATTCCAACACGGAAGGTGGCGAGCCAGAGCCCGGGGCTCCGGATGCCCATCGTTCTGGGGGGGTCCGCAGATCAGGGACGGGCCGACGACCGCGGGGCGGCGTGTCCGGACGAGGTAGGTGAGCTCCGCTCGGGGGGCTCCTCGCCTTCGACCCGCTCCTCGGCGTCGAGGCGTTCCTGCTCGCACTCCTCTTCCGTGACCCAGTCGAACTCCACGTCCTCGGGGTGGTCGTGGCTGACGAACGCGCCGGCCTCGAACGCCGTGGAGATGATCTCCTCCATCTTCTCGGCCTCGTGAGGGCCGAAGGAACCGACGACCCGCCAGAACCAATCCGGGGCCTTCCCGGCGGCCTGAAGGAACTCGGTGACGAGGTCGTAGTACGTCGTGTGCTGATCGGTGAGGTGGACGTGAAGGTGACGATCCCCGTGGGGCCCGGAATCCGGCACGCCCGTCCATGCCGGGGGTCGTTATAATCCTCTCGGGTTCGCGCGGGCCCGCCCCGCGGTTCAGTCGAACCGGGGCTCCTCGGGGACCAGCTCGCGGTAGTAGCCCCCTTCCGGATCCGCCCTCACATCGGCCGCGCGGAAGCAGAGGATCCGCCAGCGGACGTAGTCCTGCTCGCAGCGGGTGAACAGCATCCCGAGGACCGCTCCGACGAGCATCACGACCCCCAGCAAGAGGAACATGTTTCCGAGGGGTACGACGCCGATGCGGGGTCCCTTCGGATCGAGCCCCACGATGAGGAAGATGAACCCGAGGAAGATCATCGGGAGGTAGTGGATCAGGACGTGGCGGACCCGTCCGGGGGCGGAAGTCTCGACGACCAACGACATCTCAGACCCCCCTCGTGGAGAGAGGTATAGCTCGCGGGTTCATGCTCTTTTGCCCCCGCCCACCATTCGACCGCCCCCGGCCCGAAGTTTCAAAAGAAAAAGGGAAGGGGGAAAGGGTTGGCCGGGGAGGGTGTCCCTCCCCGCCTGGGTCGGCCGAACTCCGTCCGACTTATGGAGCCACGGTCCCGATCGTGTCGGGGCACGCGAGCAAGCCGCTCGCATCGATGTAACACTGGGATACGGTCACCGAGAAGGTGTCGACCGCAGCGTAGACATCGGAGTAGAACCCGCTGTCGTTCCCCGCCGTCACGTTGTACCCGTAGGCTCCGCCCGGCAGCGCGCTGTACCACGCGGCGGTCATGTCGAAGACGAAGGTGACCGTCTCGTTGCCTCCGATCCCCGTGTTCAGGAAGAACACCTGGGGGATCGGTGTGGCGCCCGCAAAGGAGACCGCGGCCTCGTACGTCACGTTCGGGACCGCATTGACGAACCCGACGGTGGCGTAGAAGACGCTGTCACTGGGCAGGTAACCGAACTGGCCAGGGTGCCAGGGGGTGTTGTTGGTCGGGACCCACGACCCGTTGGACGCGGTGAACCCATCGTGCGGAACAAAGGTCGTGTTGGTGTTGCCCGCGAAGAACGGACAGTTCGCCAGCTCGGCCGACGCGTTCGTGCTGTTCGCCACGACCACCGGGTTGCAGCCCGTGATGTTGAGGGTCGTGTTCGCCCCGCTCATGTTCAGAGCGAGGTTGAACGTCGGCAGCGGGATCGATCCGTTGGTCGCCGAAGAGTTGCCGCTCCAGCTGTTCCAGCCCGAGATGTTGAGCGGCGACTGGCCCGAGTAGTTCTGCCAGACGTAGGAGACCGTCGCGTTGTCAATCGCGTTCAGGCACACGATCGTGTGCGTCGCGTTGCTTGAGACGGTCAGGTTAGCGGCCGACAGGTTGTACGCCCCGTGGGTCGGACCAACGGTAAAGTTGTTCGTCCCCGTGGACGCATTCCCGAGCACTGAACACGGACCCGATTGGCTATTCCAGGTCACATTCGTATAGTTCAGATAGCTCACGAAGGCCGCCTCGGTGGCTCCTGCCCCAAGGAAGACAACTCCGTATGGCGCGCTCTCAAACCCCGTGGCAGTAGCTTGCCGGTACGTGTGCGAAAACGTACCATACCAGTACCCCGCGAGGCCGAACCCGGCGACTAGCGACGCTGCGGCAATTGCCGAAGCGACGTAGACGGCCCGGTGTCCCCACCCTGCTCCGCGACCCGATCGCCTAACTCCCCGATATCGGTGACTCTCTCGACGCATGAGCCCACCTGTCACGGACCATCCCCCGTCGCTATTAAAGGATTTTAGAACCGCTTTTGCGGCCCCAGCTCATAACCTTAACCACGATTCTTCGCCGAGGGACCTCGGGGGGCGCCCGCGGGGTGTCGGCGGCCCCCGGAAGGCCCGGGGGAGACCCCCCATCGAGTCGCCCGGTTATCCGTCACGTGAGGCGGGCGGAGCCCGTCTAAAGCTGGGACGTGACGGAGGGCCGGGCCAGGAGAGTTCGCCGACCTTCCGCTGCCCTTAGATAGACCGTCGATGGCTCACTCCAGCCATGCTCTCGAGCCCGCCCCGGGCGGGGGACCGCCGTCCCCTTCCCGTACGGCGGATAACACGTGTACGTCGGGTGCGTCGCTTCGTCCCCGACGGGGCGGTGTCCGGCCCGGCGACGGCGAGGTGCGGGGGACTCGCAGCCCGCGGGGGGGCCTTGATGTTGCTAGGAATCTTGGTGGGGTCGGCAGTCCCCGCGGTAGGGTTCGGGCATGGGGCTACGGGTTTCCCGGTAGGGTCCGATGCGAAGCCGTCCATGCCCGGGACCCCGACCCGAGGACCGCCCGATCTTCTGGCTACCGGCCCCCACCGAGCCCCGCAGGATCGGACGGGGGGGATCGGGCCACTCCCCGGATCGCCGCCGCCGTCCCTGGCTCGCCCCGGGTCGGCCTACTCCGGCTCGGAGCCCGCCCCGATGGGGATCGGCGATCTCGGCGGGCCCTCCGGGGGCCAGCCGAGCGCTTTCACCACGACCTCGTTCCAGGGGGCCATCGACGTGGGGAACGTCGTGGCATTCAACGCGAGCTTGCCCGACCCCCGTTCGATGAGCCTCCAGCTCAACGCGTTCCTCGTCTTCGACCTCGGCGTCGGCCGGTACTCCTACTGGGTGCAGGACGTCGGGATCCTCAACACCTTCAACCGGGCGATCTACTTCGAGGACAACGTCTGGAACGTGACCTCCGTGAACCTGGCCCCGGGCGGTATCACGGGCAATGGTACGCTGGCCGGGTCGGGGTCGGGAGAGTACTACGGTTTCGCGGCCCCATGCACCCTCCCCGGGGCATGCCTCGCCCTGCCGAACCCCGCCCCGATCGTCCTCGAGCTGTCGGCGTCGCTCGGTCCTGGAGGCGTACCCACGGTCCGGTTCCAGTTCGACGACCAGGGCTCCCCCGAGACCTACGACACCGTCGCATTCCCTTTTGCCACCGACGTCTCGAACTTCCAGGGGTTCGACGTCGCTCCCGGGCTCGGCTTCTCGGGCCCGTGCCCGCGCTGCTTCGGCGACGTCGAGCTCGTCGCCGGGGGCCCCGGGAACGGGTCCCAGACCTCGCTCGACGGGGCCACGAGCCTCGTCCTCTCCCTTGATTGGTGGAACGGGGGCAACTACGAGCCGGTGCCGAACGCCGCCGACCACGGTGTGGCTACCGAGGAAGGGATCTCGGGGGCGGTCGTCGAGCGGACCGCGGACGCCGCGGGCGAGCCGGACGCGACGATCTCCTTTGGGACCCCCGGTCCGCTCGGCTCACTGTGGTCGCAGACCGACCTCTCCACGATCGAGGTCAGCGTAATTACGTCGTTTGTCGGAGGAGATCTTCTGATCGACGGCGCGCCGGTGCCCTACGCCGCGGGGTTCGTCGAGGCCATCCTGGTGCCCGGCGCCGATGACCTCTCCGTCGTCTCCGGCGCCACCACCTATCCGCTCGGGACGTACTACCTCACCGCCGGTGAGGTCCTGACGCTCGAGGTCGGTGGGCTCCCCCTGGTGTTCTTCCCGACCGGCCTGCCGAGCGGAACGGTCTGGTCGGTCACGGCGAACGGCCAGTTCCTCGACGGGACGGGGAACATCACGTTCGGCGAGACCGCGGGAACGTACGCCTACGAGATCGGCTCGACCACGGGATTCCGCGCCGTACCGGCCTCGGGCAACGTCTCGGTCGGGGGCGGCGGCGTGGTCGTGCCGGTTGGTTGGAGCTCGACGCAAAGGAGCTTCTGGTCCGAGCTCGGGGCCGAGCTCGGTCCTCTGGCACCGCTGCTGATCCTGGTCCTGGTCGTGGTCGTGATCGTCGCGGCCGTCGTGCTCAGCGTCGGAGGGAAAGGTCGGCGGCCTCGCCCGCCGAACTGAAAGGGGGGGCGTGCCGGCCGGGGCGGCGCCGAACCCTCCGAGCCGCCCGAAGGGAACCTCTTGAGCCCGACCGGCCTCGCGCCGGGGATGGCCCCCCTGCTCGTTGTGGTCTCGGAGCCGGATCCGGTCGCGTCCCGGGTGGTAGAACACTGGGGTACGCCCCCGTCGACCGGGGAGTTCGTGGACGGCGCCGCGGTGCGACAGCTCGCCGAGGGAGTTCTCCTTCTCCGGCGCCCGGGGCCCCACATCTCGGACGAACACCTCGACCAGAAGCTCCCCGCCTCGTTGCAGGCCGAACGACCGTCGCTCCTGTTTCCGTCGATCCACCGCGGAGAGCAGAACATCCGCTGCCTCACGGTCCACCCGCTCGGTAACTTCGGGCCGTCCGCGGACGTGGGGGGGCGGCCCCGCACGGTCGTCCTCACCGACCCGCCCCGAATGGCCGCCGCGCTCCGCCGACTGGCCGAGGCGGGGGGTTCGGTCGGGTTGCCGGCGACGTTCGAATCGACGCACCACGGTCCCGAGCTCGGGCTCCCGGCCTTTTTCATGGAGATCGGCTACGGTACCGATCCGGCGCCTCCCCCCGAGGCCGTCGGGGTGCTCGCCGCAACGATCCGTTCGCTCGAGGTCGTCCCCGGCGACCGGATCGCGATGGCGGTCGGCGGCGGGCACTACGCCCCCCACTTCACGGACCTCGTCCTCCGGCGCCGGTGGGCGTTCGGCCACATCGTCTCCCGCCACTCGCTGCAGGACCTCGATCGGGCGACCGCGGAGGCGGCCTACCGGGAGACCCCTGGGGCGGAAGGGCTCGTCTTCGCCCGCGCGGCCGACGCGGACCACCCGGCGCTCGGGGGCCTCGGACCCCGTCTTCGGGAAACGGCCGCCCCGGCGCGGGGCGGGAACGACGCGCCGCCTACTCGCGACGGCCGTTCGACTTCGAGAACATGATCGCGCCGGACCGGTAGACGGCCTTCCCGAGCCGCAACGGCTGCGTCGAGGCGACCCCGGGGCTTCGCTCGGCGAGCATCAGGCTCTCGACGATCTGCCGGAAGAGGGCGCTCTGGTTGATCTCGGGGTGCCGCTCAAGGAACTCGGCCTCCTCGGGGGTGATGGTGATGTTCTTCCGGAGCATCCCCTGGGGAGCCATCTCGAGGCGCGGCCTGCTCGGCATATCCCCCGGAACCGCGGGGGCGTATATGTACGTATTGGTGCGCAGCTCGACCGCGGGCCGATCGGCCGGCGCCGGGAGCCCGGACCCCGCCCCAAGCCGAGGGCCGGGGAACGCGCCGGGACCCTCGCCGCGCGGCGGGCGGGCCGTCGACTAACGTCGACCGACCGGGCCGGTGATGACCGTGACCGCGGTCCTCCGGTCGATCGCCGTCTCGGCCGCCCGTCGGAGGTCGGCCGGCTTCACGCCGCGCAGCAGGCGGGGCCAGCGGACCCAGTAGTCGGCCGGCAGGCGGTGGTACGCGAGGTCGACCGCGAGCTCGTGCGCCTCGGCCGTCGATTCGAGGGCGAGCGGGATCTCGCCGATCGCGCTCTCGCGGATGACCCGAAGCTCCCCGGAGCCGACGCGGCTCCGGCGCAGGCGATCGACCTCGTCCGCGAGCATCGGAACGACCTTGCGCCACCGCTCGGCCCCCGTGCCGGCCTGGGCCGCCCAGTAGCCGCCGAAGCACATCGCCTCGAGCGAGCTCGACGCGTGGTAGGCGAGCCCTCCCCTTTCTCGTACCCGCTGGAAGAGCCGGCTGAGGAGGGGGCGCCCTCCCAGCAGCTCGTTCGCGAGGAACGCCGCGGGGAAGTTCGGATCGCTCCGGGCGAGGGACGTCCCTCCGAGCCGGACCTCGACCTGGGCGCGCCCGGGGAGGTCGACGATGCGCTCCTCCGCGGGCCGCTTCGGAACCCGAGGGATCGCGAGCCGCGGCGGGTCGCTCCGTTCGAACCGGCCGAACAGCCGTCGCGCGATCTGGTCTACCGCCGCCCGACGTGCGGGCGCCGTCACGATGAGGGACGCGTCGCCGCTCGTGTAGTGCTCGCGGTGGAAGCGGGCGAGCTCCGAGCGGGAGATCCGGCCGAGCGACCGGCGGTCTCCGAGCCCGGTTCCGCGATACGGGTGGCCCTTCGGGAAGATCGCCGAGAGGAGCTCCCGATCGGCCCGGGGGGACGGCTGGGCGAGCTCGCGCAGCTGGCGCTCGAGCGTCTGCCGCCGCACCCGGGCGATGTCGGCGGGATCGAAGCGGGGGCGTAGGACGACGTCCGCGAGAAGGGCGAGGAGCGGCTTCCACTCCGAGGCCGGACCCCAGATCGTCACCTCGGCGGACTCGGGGCTCACCTGGTGGGCCAGGGTGGCGCCGGCCCGGTCCAGGCGCCGGGCGAGCTCGACCCGGTCGTAGCGTCCCGCGGCGCTGACGACGACCTGGTTGACGAGGCGGGCCGTTCCGTCGCGACCGGCGGGATCGAAGCCCCAGCCGGCCGGGCCCACATACGTCGCGGAGAAGCTGGCGGCCCCGGGGGGCGGCGGCTGACGCACGACGCACAGTCCCTCGAGCTCCGATCCGTACTCGACCCGCAGAGGGTCGGTCGCCTCAGTCATCGCGCGCCTCCCCGGTCGGCTCGTACCGCACGACGATGCGGGCGGGGTCGGTGAAGAGCGTCCGGGCGCGGTCCTCAAGCTCGCGGGCCGTGACCCGGAGGAGCCGGCGGAACAGCTCGTCCTCGAACGCGACCGACCGGAGCACCGAAAAGTACCCGAGGCGGAAGCCGGCCCGGGACGCCCCTTCGTAGGCGAGCCCGACGCCGCGCCGGATCTTCATCCGGAGGTCATCCATCTCGGTCGCGGTCGGCCCGTGGCGGGCGACGCGCTCGACGACGCCGTCGATCGCCTCTTCCAGCCGGTCGAGGCCGACCCCGCGGGCCGCCTGGGCCTGGATCGTGAACAGCCCGGGGTACGTCCGCGGCCGCCAATCGCTCGTCGCGCGGACCGCGAGCCCCGTATCGACGAGCGCCCGGTACAGCCGCGCGCTCGGGTGCTCCGAGCCGCGACCCCACATCGAGCCCGCGGAGAAGAGCCGGGTCTCCCCTCCGAGGAGGGCGTCGAGGAGCATCGTCGCCGGGGTCGCGGCGTCGGCAAGCGCCGGCGATCGCCAGCCGATCTGGAGGTACGGGGTCGTTCCCGGCCCGGAGAGCTCCGCCCGACGTTCCCCGCGGGGCTCCGGCTCGACGTCCGCGACGTCGACCGGTTCCCCGGTCGCGGGGAGCGGCGAGAACCGGCGCCGCACGTCGGCCTCGGTCGCGGCCCGGTCGAACCCTCCGGCGACGACCAGAATCGCGTTGCGCGTGCCGTAGAACCGGCGGTAGTACTTGCGCAGTTCGGCCGGCCGCATCCGCTCGATGTCCTCGCGCCGCCCGAGGGCGTCCCAGCGGTACGGGTGGATCCGGAACCCCAGCTGGTAGAGCTCCTCCTCGACCCGGAACTCGGGCCAGTTCTCGTTCCCTTCCCGCTCCGAATGGATCACCGTGCGCTCGCGCTCGACCTCGGCATCGGTGATCAGCGCGCGCGTCATCCGGTCCGACTCGATGTCGAGGGGGATCGCGAGGCGCTGGCGCGGGACCGTTGTGTAGTACGCCGTGAAGTCCGAATCGGTGAAGGCGTTCAGCTCCCCGCCGACGCTGACGACCGCCCGGTCGATCTCGCCCTTGCCGTAGCGGGGCGACCCCTGGAACAGCATGTGCTCGACCCAGTGGGAGGCGCCGGTGATCCCCGGGCGCTCGTTCTTCGAGCCCACGCGGTACCACACCCAGACGCTCGCGGTCGGACTGTCGGCGGACGGGGCGAGCAACACCCGGAGCCCGTTCCCCAGCGTGAAGGACCGGTTCCGGGGGCGCGGCACGCCGTGGGTGCGCATTGGAGCCGCCGAGCGTCCATCGGATATAACGCGCCGCCGTCGGCGCGGTAACTCCGCCGCCTCCCAGAGCGAGGCGCAGGGCCGGACCGGGCCCGGGGCCCCGGAGCGGCGGACCGTGCTTAGGCCGGGTTGACCTTTGCTCTAATAGAGGGGCTCCGTCATCCAGGGCCGCCCTGCCCCGGAAGGGGCGAGGCTGGGACGGGGAAGCGACCGGTGGACGCCAACGAGGAAGGTGCGGTCACCCGTCGACCTCGCCTCCCGATCGCTCCGGTCGCCGCGACGCTCGTCGCGGCCGCGGCGCTCATCGGCTATTCCGGGTACTGGATCGGGTACGCCCTCGGTGTCTACATGCACTGCAATCCGGCACCCGTCCGGTCCCCGTGCTCGACCTGGTCGTTCTGGGGGTTCGACCCGACGTTCTTCCTGATGGCCACGCTCGTCGGCTTCGCGGCCGGAGCAGGCCTCACCGTCCTCGCGTTCCTCCTCTGGCTCCGCCCCCGGGACCACCTTCCGATCGGAGCGCTCATCGTCACGCTCTCCACGGTCAGCATCGTGGCGTACGGCGGATACTTCGTGGGGATCGCCGCGGGTCTCGCCGGAGGCATCCTCGCCCTGCTGTACAAACCTCCCCGGTTCCGGGAGATGGCGCCGTGGAGCGGGACCCGAACGACCGGTACACGATCGAGCGGGCGCCCGAGCGCCTCGGAGGAACGGCACGGCGTGCGCCGGTCCCCGTCGACGGGACGCGCGACGGCGGCCCCGACCCCTGCCGGCGAGCCGTTCTCGGCGGAGGCGTACGCTCCGCTGCCGCCTCCCCGACGCCCGTACAATCTCCCGGCGCTGGGGCACCCGGTCCCCGGGCCTACCCCGCCGGCGTCAACCGACAGGGCCCCTCCGGCGCCGACCGCCCACCCCGCGTACGCGAGCCTCTCGGACGCGCTCTCTTCCCGGGCCGGCCCGTCGTCCCCTGTCCCGGCGGCGCGCCCGGTCCCGACCGGACCTCCTCCTCCACATCCGGTGGCGACGGCCCCCGGATCGTCCGCGGCTCGAAGGACCGGCGGGCCTCCGGCCGGCCCACCGCCCGCACTCGCCGCGACGGGGGCCGCCGTCCCGCCGGTGCCGAGGTCCCCCGCCCCGACCCCTGCGGCGACTCCGTCAGGAACCGGGGCCAGGGGCACAGTGGCCACTCCCCCCGCGGGGCTCAGCCTCCCGTGGAAGTGCCCCCGATGCGGGCTCACCAATGCGCCCTGGTCGAACACCTGCACCCAGTGCAAGACCCCCGCCCCCGCCTCTCGCACCTGAGACGGCGCGGCGACCCCGGCGGCCGGAAGCGCACGCGGAACCGGCCGACGGAAACGAGGCAGCTCGGCGATCCCCGTCGTGGTCTATCTAAATAGGGGGCCGTGTTCGCACGGCCCAGTCCCCGCGTCGCGGGGCAGGTGGGGATCGGGGAATGGCGGGAATGGGGCGGGGCGTCGTCATCGTGGCGTTGGTCCTGAGCATGACGGTCGGGTTCGGGATCGGGACGGCCCTCGTGGGGGGCCCGGCGCTTCCGTCGGGGTCGCCCCCTCCCGGATTCTCCGTGAGCTCGGTCGCGCAGGTCCCGGGCGCCGGCTGGAACGTCGCCCAGTTGGCCGCTTCGGCGCCAGTCTCGGTCCCGTACCCCGAGGTGGGCATGGGCCTCGCGGGCGCGAACTACCTCGGCTCTCCGCACTTTGCGTCCGCGGCCAACCCCCTCGGGACCACCGAGATCCTCGTCTCGCTCGATGTTTCGAACGGCACCCAGCTCGACCGTCTCCTTTCCGCGCTCTCCGATCCCTCGTCCCCGGAGTACCACCACTACCTGACCCACGCGCAGTTCGACTCGGAGTTCGGGGCGGATCCGGCAGTGTACCGGTCCCTGACCGGGTACTTCAGTTCCTTCGGCGTCACCCAGCTCACCACGCACCCGGACCGGCTCTCGGTCAGCTTCCAGGCGAGCCCCGCCCAGGTCGCGTCGATCTTCCACGCCGACCTCGGGGCGTTCGTGTCGCCCGCAGGCCAGAGCTACTTCGCGCCCCGCTCTCTCCCCGAACTTCCGTCGCTCGTCGCCCCGTACGTCTCTGAGGTCCAGGGGTTCAGCAACTTCTCGGAGTACCTCACCCACACCGATTCCGAGATGGTGACCCAGCAGCTCCTTGGCTCCGTCGGCGCGTCCGTCACCGGGGCCTCGGCCTCCGGGCCGATCGGCGGCGACGTCCGGCAATCCCCGATACCCCCGGGCACCTCCTCCAACCCGTTCACTCCCACGACCGTGAACGGTCGGACGTACGACGAGCCCGTGCACTTCGGCAGTGCCGGGACCAACTGCGCCGCGTCGACCTGTGGCCAGATGGTGGAAGGCGCGGACCTCCAGGTCGCCTACAACGAGACGGGGCTGTTCGCGAAGTACGGCTATCCGGTCAACGCGACCGTCGTCGCGATGCTCTGGAGCGATCCGGTCTGCACGGCGAACAGCTCGACGTGCAAGACGGACGGCCTCTACAACACCTTCTGCAAGACGCTGACGAGCGGGAGCTACGCCTGGGACTTCTTCGAGCCCGACGTCACGACCTTCTGGAACTACACCCTCCCGAGCGGCGAGCCGATGCCCCGCGCAGTGCCGATGCCGGTCTCCGGCGCAAGTTCGTACGCGTACCCCGCCGGGTCGCGGGGCTACTCGGCCTCGTGCGACAACGGGGGGGCCCAAGAGGAGAGCACGCTCGACGTCGCGATGGAGGGATCGGTGGCGCCGGGGGCGAACGTCCTGGACGTCTTCGGCCAAGGGGCCACGACGACCGTCCTGACGACGGAGTTCGCCGACATCCTGAGCCCGTCGGCCTCCGAGTTCAGCACGGCCGGTGGCTTCGACACGCCGAAGGACCTCCACTACCTTTCCAACACGTCGGTCATCGCGAACTCCTGGGGCGGCGGGAGCTTCGGAGGAACCCCGGCCTGGATCAGCGACCTCAAGGAGGCCCAGGCGCTCGGCATCACCGTCCTCGCGTCGACGGGCGACTCGGGCAACAACGCTCTCGAGGGACCGGCCGAGAACGCGTACAACACCTACGGGGACGTCGCCGTCGGGGGCTCGACCCTCGTCGTCAATCCGACCACCCTCGTGCGGACCGCGGACCACCTCTTCTCCAGCTCGGCCCCGTACGACGGGACGGGCGGAGGGGAGATCGTCTGGTACGGCCCGGCCGGCAAGGTCGCGGGATTCGGTTCGACCCTCGGGAGCGTCGGTGGCGTCACGACCAGCGCGACGAACTACGCCCCGAAGTGGCAGAACTCCTCCGTGGATGCCCACGGCGTGATCGCGAAGATCTCCACGGGGCGCGGAGTCCCCGACGTGTCGGCGATCGCGAACGACACTATCGTGGACGTCGAGGTCGGTTACTTCTCGGCGAACATCACCTGCACCGTCACCGCGTCCTGTACCAAGGTCTCGAGCCTCCCCGGCAGCCCCGCGGTCGAGCACGGGTGGACCTACTTCGTGGGAACGAGCGTCTCGGCGCAGGTGGCCGGCGGGATCGTGGGAATGATCGACTACGTCCTGCACAAGGCCGGGGAAGGAAAGGTCGGTTTCCTCGACCCGGCGGCCTATGCCGCGGGCCAGCTCCAGTACACCTCGGACCTCACGCTGCATTCGTTCAAGGACATCACGCTCTTCCACAACGCCGAGCCGGCGGGTACCTACGGGGCGTTCGCCGGCTGGGACGCCGACTCGGGCTGGGGGGCGATCGACGCCGGGAACTACACCCGGAACGCACTGACCTCCCCGTTCTCGTTCTTCGAATCGGGCCTGCCGAGCGGCACGAAGTGGTCGGTGACCGTCACCCCGAAGGTGGGCGACGTGGGGTGCGTGGTGAGCGGCTCGACGTGCACCAACCCCGTGACCTCCACCGCGACGACCCCGTCGATCACCTTCAACGAGCCGTTCGGGTCGTACGCGTACAAGCTCGGCCTCGTCGCCGGCTACTCGCCCAGCCCGACCTCGGGCACGTTCAAGATGAACGGGGCCGCCGGGCTGGACAACATCCTCTTCTCGCCGGTGACGTACACGCTCAAGTTCACGGAGACCGGGCTCCCGACGGGCACCTCCTGGTCGGTCACCGTCAATTCCAACCACGGGAGCTCCACGGGCTCGTCGATCTCGTTCCAGGAGCCGAACGGCACCGCCTCGTACACGGTGGGAACGGTGTCGGGGTACACCGCGAGCCCGTCGTCCGGCACGGTAACGGTGAACGGGGCGCCCGTGTCGCTCGGGATCGCCTTCTCCTCGTCGACCTACTCGGTCGCCTTCTCGGAGAGCCGCCTTCCGTCCGGCGCCAGCTTCCAGGTCACGGTCAACGGCGCGCCGCAGTCCCTTACGGCCAACGGCGGGACGGACACCCTCACGTTCCCGGAGCCGAACGGTACGTACGGTTACACGATCGCCAACGTGCCCGGCTGGCACCAGGCGACCCTCCCCGCGAGCGGTAGCGTCACGGTCCTCGGCGCCTCCGTGACGGAACCGACCCTCGCCTACACGCAGGTGACCTATGCCGTGACGTTCGCGGAATCCGGCCTCCCTTCGGGAACGCACTGGTCGGTGACGCTCAACGGGAACCTCCAGAGCTCGACGGGATCGTCGATCCCCTTCACGGTGCCGAACGGGACGTACGGCTACACGATCTCGAACGTACCCGGCTGGCACCAGTCGACGCTGGCCTCGAGCGGGAGCTTGACGGTCAATGGCGCGTCGGTGACGGAGCCGACCCTTGCCTACACCCAGGTGACATACCTCGTGACGTTCACCGAGACGGGCCTTTCGGGCGGGACGCACTGGTCGGTCACGCTCAACGGGAACCTCCAGAGCTCGACAGGAACCTCGATCGCGTTCGCCGAACCGAACGGGACGTTCGGGTTCACGGTCGGCGGGATCTCGGGCTACGCCCCGAGCCCTTCGTCCGGATCGGTGACGGTGAACGGCGCCGCCGCCTCGGTGCCGGTCACGTTCGGTCAGGTGACCTACTCGGTCACCTTCGCGGAGAACGGTCTCCCGTCCGGGCAGACGTTCGGCGTCACGCTGAACGGCGTACTTCGCTCGGTCGTGACGGACGGCGGTACCGATACGGTCGCCTTCACGATGCCCAACGGGACGTACAGCTACTCGATCTCGAACGTGCCCGGCTGGCACCAGACGACCCTCGCGTCGACCGGGAGCGTCGCGGTCAACGGGGGGGCGGTGACGGAACCGACTCTCGCTTACGGGCAGGTCACCTATGCCGTATCCTTCACCGAGTCGGGCCTCCCGTCGGGAACGCACTGGTCGGTCACCTTCCACGGGAGCACGTTGAGCTCGACCACGGCATCGATCCTCTTCGCGGCCCCGAACGGTACGTTCGGCTACACGGTCGGCGGGATCTCGGGCTACAGCCCGAGCCCCACGTCCGGCTCGGTGACGGTGAACGGCGCGGGCGTCCTCGTTCCGGTGACGTTCACTCAGGTGACGTACTCGGTGACGTTCTCGGAGAGCGGCCTGCCGTCCGGTCAGACGTTCCGGGTGGTCGTCAACGGCGTCGCGAAGTCCCTCACGACGAACGGGGGGACGGACAGCCTGACGTTCACGGAACCGAACGGGACGTACGGCTACGCGATCTCGAACGTACCGGGCTGGCACCAGGCGACGCTCGCGTCGAGCGGGAGCGTCGGGGTGAGCGGCGCGTCGGTAACGGAGCCGACCCTCGCGTACACCCAAGTGACGTACCCGGTGACGTTCACGGAGTCGGGCCTTCCGACGGGAACCCACTGGGCAGTGACCCTCAACGGGGGCACCCTGGGCTCGACCACGACCTCGATCGTCTTCGCAGAACCGAACGGCACCTTTGGGTACACGGTCGGCGGGATCCCGGGCTACGGACCGGCCCCGTCTTCCGGCTCGGTGACGGTCAACGGGGCAGGCGCCGCCGCTGCGATCGCCTTCTCACCGGAGACGTACAGCGTGATGTTCCTCGAGTCGGGACTCCCGACGGGAACCCTCTGGTCCGTCACGCTCAACGGGAACACCCTGAGCTCGACCGGAACGACGATCGCGTTCTCGGAAACGAACGGAACGTACGGCTTCACGGTGGGCGGGGTCGCGGGCTACCGGTCCAGCCCGTCCTCCGGCTCCGTCACGGTCGCCGGCGCCGGGGTCTCCCCTGCGATCGCCTTCACCCCGTGGACGTACTCGGTGACCTTCTCGGAGAGCGGACTGCCCTCGGGCACGACCTTCGAAGTGACCCTCAACGGGGTGCCGAGGTCCGTCGTGGTGGGTGGCGGATCGAATTCGCTGATCTTTGCCCAGCCGAATGGGACGTACGGTTACACGATCGCCAACGTGCCCGGCTGGCACCAGGCGACCCTCTCCGCGAGCGGGAGCGTCGTGGTGAACGGTGCCTCGGTCACCGAGCCGACCCTCGCCTACACCCAAGTGACGTACCCCGTGACGTTCGCGGAGACCGGCCTCCCTTCGGGAACGCACTGGTCGGTGACGCTCAACGGGAACCTCCAGAGCTCGACGGGGTCGTCGATCCCCTTCACCGAGCCGAACGGGACGTACGGCTACACGATCTCGAACGTACCCGGCTGGCACCAATCGACGCTCGCCTCGAGCGGGAGCTTGACGGTCAATGGCGCGTCGGTGACGGAGCCGACGCTCACGTTCACTCAGGTGACCTACACTGTGACGTTCACGGAGTCGGGCCTCCCGACGGGAACGCACTGGTCGGTCACGCTCAACGGGAACCTTCAGAGCTCGACAGGAACCTCGATCGCGTACGCCGAGCCGAACGGGACGTTCGGGTTCACGGTCGGCGGGATCTCGGGCTACGCCCCGAGCCCTTCGTCTGGATCGGTGACGGTGAACGGTGCCGGAGCGTCCACGCCGATCACGTTCACGCAGGTGACCTACCCGGTGACGTTCACCGAGACGGGCCTTCCGGGCGGGACGCTCTGGTCGATCACGCTCAGCGGCAACAAGCTTCAGTCCACCGGCGCCTCGATCATGTTCACCGAGCCGAACGGTACGTTCGGCTACACGGTCGGCGGGATCTCGGGCTACAGCCCGAGCCCCATGTCCGGCTCGGTGACGGTGAACGGCGCGGGCGTCCTCGTTCCGGTGACGTTCACGCAAGTGACGTACTCGGTGACGTTCTCGGAGAGCGGCCTGCCGTCCGGTCAGACGTTCCGGGTGGTCGTCAACGGCGTCGCGAAGTCCCTCACGACGAACGGGGGAACGGACAGCCTGACATTCACGGAACCGAACGGGACGTACGGCTACGCGATCTCGAACGTACCGGGCTGGCACCAGGCGACGCTCGCGTCGAGCGGGAGCGTCGGGGTGAGCGGCGCGTCGGTGACGGAGCCGACCCTCGCGTACACCCAAGTGACGTACCCGGTGACGTTCACCGAGTCCGGCCTGGCGCCGGGGACGACGTGGTCCGTGGTTCTCAACGGCCACACGCTGAGCGCGGCGACAACGACGATCCAGTTCATCGAGCCGAACGGCACCTACTCCTATGTCGTCCCGGGGGTCGCCGGGACGTACCGCGCGAGCCCGAACTCCGGGTCGGTGACGGTGAGCGGCGCCGGGGCAGCCACGCCGATCGCTTTCACGCAAGCGACGTTCCCGGTGACGTTCACCGAGACAGGCCTCCCCTCGGGCACGATGTGGTCGGTGACCCTCAACGGGCAGACCCTCGGCTCGACGAGCTCGTCGATCGTCTTCGCGGAACCGAACGGGACGTACGCGTACGCGGTGCCCCACGTCGCCGGGTACGGCGCGACGCCGTCCTCCGGCTCCGTCTCCGTGGCCGGTAGCGGCGCCTCGGTATCGGTTCGGTTCACCGCGGGGCTCTACACGGTGACCTTCTCCGAGACGGGGCTCCCTTCCGGGATGTCCTGGAGCGTCACGCTCGGGGGAACGGTCCGTTCCTCGACCGGCACGACGATCGCCTTCACCGTCGCCAACGGCACCTACAGCTACACGGTCGCCGTCATCCCGGGTTACCTCACGAACCACCCGATCGGGTCGGTGACCGTGAACGGGGCGCCGGTCCTGGTCGCTCTCTCGTTCCTCTCGATCCTGCACTCGGTCACGATCGCCGAGACGGGACTCCCGAGCGGCCGGGAATGGGCGGTCGCGTTCAACGGCACCGGGGAGACCAGCACCTCGGCCTCGATCTCGTTCACCGGCGTTCCGAACGGCACGTACACCTACCTGGTGCACAGCGAGGGGGCGTTCCGCGTGGCGGGGCTCGCTCCCGAAGGGACGATCGTGGTGAGCGGCTCGGGCGTCACGGAGGCGGTGACGTTCGTGCGCGGCGCGACGTACTCGATCGCGTTCCACGAGCTCGGCCTCGGCGCCGGGACCCCGTGGTGCTTGACGATCGGCTCGACGGTCTGTTCGACGACGAAGGTCGTCGTGCCGCATCTCACTCCGGGAATCTACGCGTACGCGGTCTTGCCGATCGGCGACCTGACGACCCTCGTCAAGCTGGGCAGCGTCGCGTTCGGCGCGAACGGCTCGACGGTGATCGCGCACGGCGTGACGTTCCAGGTGAGGTTCGCCCACGCCGTGACGTTCACGGAGACCGGCCTTCCCAGCGGGTCCCCCTGGAAGGTCTCCGCCGGCGGCTCCCATACGACGGCGGCCGCGGCGACGATCGTCCTCTACCTGTCGAACGGTACGTACTCCTTCACGGCGGGGCACGCCGCCGGCTACACGGCGTCTCCGGCCTCGGGCCGGTTGACGGTCGCGGGGGCCCCGATCGGAATCTCGGTCCGGTTCGCGGCGGTCCGGCACTCCCTGGGCGACGCGGCGCTCGGCCCGATCGCCCCCGCCCTCGAACGCGCGATCGACCTCCTCCGCTCCCTTTGACCTGCAGGGACCCGATCCGCCCCCCCCGCTCCCGCAAGGTCCGCATCCCGATCCCTGGCTCCAACCCGTACTCCGGCCCCGGAGGCCCGGCTCGGGGCGGCCTCTCGGGCGGCCACGCCCACTTCTTTGACGTGAGAGGGCACCGGAAAACACGACAACCGTTCCGGAGGTCCGAGACCCCCACCCAACGTCAGAGGACCCTGAGAACTCCTCGGTGTGGTGCCGACGACCGGCCGACGGAGGGCAACCTACGGCCTCCCCTCGCGGCGGGGTCGGCGGGACCCGTTCCGAGGTCTCCGTAGGACTTTCCGGAAGGCCGCGCGGAGCCCCGTGAGGGGGTCAAAGGCAAGCCGAGACAATCCACGGCGGAGTTATCCACGACGGCGCCTTGCGGTTCCGCCCACTCGGTCGAGGGGAAGAAACTATGAACCGTGAGTCCGCGCTGGGCGCGGTCCTGGTCGTCGCGATAGCCGTCCTGATGAGCGTTCCGGGAGCCGGAGTCGCGGGCGTTCCTGCGGCTTCGGCCGGATCGCTCCGCCCGGCCTCCGACCACTCTGCCGTCCCATCGGGGACCAGTATTGGGCCCGAGAGCAACAGCACTCCTCCGCCGGGAATCGGAGAGATCTCGGTCGGAGCGGACCCTGACGCCCTGGCGCTCGACCCTACGACGGGGATCCTGTACGTCGCCGACGACGGGTCGGGTGGCACCGGGAGCGGGGCGCTTTCGATCGTCAACACCTCCACGAGTTCCGTCCTGGCTCCGATAACGGGGTTTGCCGACCCGGAGGGGATCGCCCTCGACGGTCGGAACGGCTACCTCTTCGTACCCGAGTTCACGCCGTGTTGCCCCGCCAGCGTCACTGTGTTCGACACCCGGACCGACTCCATCGTCACCTCCGTCCCCATCGGAACGGTCAACCCCGGCGCCGCCGCGTTCGATAGCCGGAACGGGTACGTCTATGTCAGCAACATCGACGGCCAGACCGTTTCCGTCCTGAACGGATCGAACGATTTGCTCGTCGCGACGGTGCCGGTCGCGCGGGGCGGGAACCCGGGGGGATTGGCGTTCGATGCCGCGAACGGGAACATCTACGTCCCCAACACCGGGGCGGGGAACATCAGCGTCATCAACGGCACGATCAACCGCGTCGTCGGCTCCTTTGCCCTCCCCGGGGGGAACCAACCGCTCGCGATCGCAGTGGACAGTCAGAACGGCTACCTCTACGTCGCGGACAGAACCGGAACCGGGTGCTACTATTGCGGCGGAAACGTGACGGTGCTCAATGCGACGACCGGGAGCGTCGCGGCCAACATCCCGATCGGGGCGGACCCCGTCGGACTCGCCGTGGATAACGAGAACGGTAAGGTCTACGTTACCGGTATCGTGGCGCTCGCCGGAGGAAACGGCACTACGGGGTTCGGGAACCTGACGGTGATCGACGGAACGACCGACCGCGCTGTGGGGACCGTCCCGCTCCTGCCCTACCCGTCCGCGATCGTGTTCGATCCAGCGAACGGCAACCTCTACGTGGCCGACGGGCAAGCCAATGCCCTCTTGGTGGTTCCGGCCGACATCTCGACGTACCCCGTGACCGTCACCGAGACGGGCCTCCCCAACGGAACCGCCTGGTTCGTGCAGCTTTCGGACGGCACGTACGACTCCAGCACCTCGTCCGTCACGATCTACCAACCGAACGGCACGTACGCCATCCTCCGGGCCGAGAGCGACAACGAACGGTACCTCGCCCGCCCCTTGGGCCCGGTCACCGTGAACGGAACGGGAGTTTCCGTAAACGCGTCGTTCGTGTTGAACCCCGACCTCCTGACCTTCCACGAGACCGGGTTGCCCAACGGCACTTACTGGGTAGTGGGCCTGGCGGGAGCGGGGGGAAATTCCTCCCGCCAGTTCAAGAACTCGTCGACCTCCTCGATCCAGTTCCTCGAGTACAACGGGACGTTCTCGTACGAGGTCATCTCCTACGGCGAACAATACGCCCCCCATCCCCGGTCGGGTTCGGTCGTGATGAACGGGTCGCCGGTGACCGTCCTCGTGTCGTTCGTCCCGCGGCCTTCGTTAACGTTCACCGAGTCCGGGCTTCCCAACGGGACCTTCTGGAGCGTCGAACTGAACGAGTCCGGGCCGAACGCCACCGCAGAAGGATCCGACACGATCTCGCTCACCTTCTACGAGCCGAACGCAACGTACTCGTTCAGCGTCGGAACCGCGGCCGCGTACGCGGCTACGCCGAGGGCCGGCAATGTGACGGTGAACGGAACGAGCGTGGAGGTCTTCGTCGTGTTCACTCCCGCGGTCACGGTACTCTTCGTCGAGTTCGGCCTGCCGAATGGGACCGCCTGGTCGGTCACGCTGAACGGAGTGGTCCGCGAGAGCACGAACCGGTCCGTGGAGTTCGTCGTCGCCCCCGGGAGCTACCCGTACGCGATCGGCCCGGTGCACGGATACCGCGAGTGGAACGTGCCGTATCTCGGAACCCTGAACCTCTCGGCGTCAAACTCCTCCCCGTTGTACGTCTTTCTCTTCTTTGAATCCACGATCTCCGAGGTCGTCTTCTCCGAAGTGGGGCTGCCGGCCGGGGCCGACTGGACCGTCACGTTCAACGGCACCCCGGAGACGGTCACGAACGGCACGGCGATCTTCACCGTCCCCGATGGGAACTACTCCTACCAGATCGGCAACGTCGTCGGCTACCAACAGGCCACCCTCGCCCCGTCCGGGGTGATCGGGGCGAACGTAAGCGTCCTCAACGAGCCCCAGATCGAGTACACTGCGATCACCTACGTCGCCCACTTCTCCGAATCGGGGCTCCCGACGGGCGAGCTGTTCTCGGTGGTTCTCCACGGGGTCGACCGGAACCTGACCACCGACGGGGGGGTCGACACCCTGACGTTCGTGAGCCTTGCCAACGGCACGTACTCCTACACGATCACCGATGTCTCGGGCTGGCACCAGTCGACCGTCGCCTATTCGGGGCACCTTACCGTAGCCGGCGGGAGCGCCCCGACCGATGGGACGGGCGTCGGCTATGCGGTGGACCTCGGGTTCACGCAGGTGACGTACCAGATCGTGTACTCGGAGGTCGGGCTGCCGACCGGAACGAGCTGGGGAGTGACGCTCGGCGCGGAGCTCGAAACGGAGACGGCCGAGCCGTACTACAACATCAACCTGGTCAGTTTCGAAGTGCCGAACGGTACGTACGACTGGTCGATCCAGAACGTGCCCGGCTGGCACCAGACGACCAACAGTTACCATGGCGCCGTTCGGGTCAACGGGTTCGGTAGCACCGCCCTGCCGCTGTACTTCACGCAGGTCGTCTACCCGCTATCGTTCACCGAGTCTGGGTTACCGACGGGGGCCAACTGGAGCGTGCTCGTCGGATCGACCCTGCACTACTCGACCTCGGAGACGATCACCTTCGATGTTCCGAACGGCACCGCGACCTACTCGGTGGGCGCCGTGAACGGGTACGATTGCAGCCGGGGATCCGGGAGCGTGGGGATCTCGGGAGCCGGAGCGAGCGTGTCGGTCCCCTTCACGAACCACGCCGGCCCGGCGGTCCCCGCCTGGGTCGCCCCCGGGGCGGCCGGCGCGGCCATCGGGGTCGTCGCGGCAGGGCTCGCGATCGGGGCCCTCCTTCGGAGGCCCCGGAAGGCGGCCCCCGCGGAGGGCGGGAGTCCGTCCGAGCCCGGCCCGAAGCAGAGCTGAGCTACCTCCCCTCGCGCCTCCGGCGGGGACGTATCGCCTCTCGGCCCGGCTCGTCGGTGGATTTCGATAGCTCTCTGGGCCCGGTCTATCGGCCGTCTCGGGCGGGAGGTCGGTCCGCCGGGAACAGACCGGGGGCCAGAGCGTGCGTTGAGGCCCCTCCCACTTCGCAGCGCTTGGTCCGGAACCCGTGTCACTCGGTCGACGCTGGTACGGCGAAGAGGGCCAGCGGCGGCGCGCAGACCTCCCCCGCCCGAACGCGCCAGTCTTAACTCACAACGAGGCATCCAAGATCCCGTTCTAGGGTACTCCCGTGACGGGGTCTCCGCAGACTTCTGGCTTAGGCTCCGCTTCACCCTCGTCCCCGGAGCCAGCGTTCCGCAAACTAACTACCCCGTGGATCGCGCTAAGCGTCGTCGTGGTGGCCGCCCTGGTGCTCGTGGCCGTACTCGCCGCGGGGGCCAACGCGGGATGGTCGGTGGGCGGCTCGAGCCCGAAGTTCAGCGTCGCATTCACGGAGTCGGGGCTTCCCGGCGGGACGAAGTGGGCGGTGACCCTCGGCGGGAGCCTCGAAAGCTCGACCGGCAGCTCCCTTTCCTACAGCGAGTCGGGGGGCACTTATCGGTACACCGTCGGAGAGGTCGCGGGGTATCTTGCCCACCCGTCGAGCGGCTCGGCCGTGGTGGACGGCACCGGGTTCGGGGTGTGGGTCGCCTACACCCCGGTGACGTACTCGGTGGGATTCTCGGAGAGCGGACTTCCGTCCGGGCAGACGTTCTCCGTGACGTTTCATGGTGTGACCGACACGATCACCACGGACGGGGGCACCGACTCCGTCGGCTTTTCGGCACCGAACGGGACGTACGGCTATTCGATCGCAGGGATCGCGGGCTGGCAGCAGGCGACCCTGGCAGGAGGCGGGGAGGTCGTCGTCGACGGGGCAGCGGTCACGGAAGTGACGCTCGTCTACACGCCGGTAACGTACTCGGTGACGTTCTCAGAGAGCGGGCTGACGACGGGGACGTCGTGGTCGGTCACGCTCGAGGGGAGTTTAGAGTCGTCGACGGGGACGACGATCGTCTTTGCCGAGCCGAACGGGACGTTCGGGTACGCGGTGGGCACGGTCTCGGGGTACACGTCCGACCCGTCCTCCGGGACCATCCCCGTGGATGGGAGTGCGGCCGGCGTCTCGGTGGAGTTCACGGCCACGTCGGCCTACGAGCTGGGAATGGCTCCGACCCTCAACTTTGGCACCCCTTCGACCTGGGGCGACATCCTAGCCCTTTCTCCGACCTCGGGCCTCATGACCGACATGTTCGGTCTCGTCGTCACCACTCCGGGGGGCATCGCGGTCCCGGTCGCGGGTCCGAGCGGAACGGATTGCAGTGTCAGCGGAGTGACCCATGTTCCCTCGGCTTGTTTGGGTACGGCCGGCGGATGGTACGCCGTCCTGGTCAGCCCGTCGACGGGATACATCGTCGCCCTGTACAGCGGGCCCATCCCCGGTTGGACCTACGCCGGGGGGGTCACTACGATCGCCCTGAACAACGGGTACTCCCTCTGGGTCATCACGGCGATCCCGTTCGCGGGTGAAGGCTACACGATGTCCGCCTTCAGCACCGGTGCCGCCCAGGTGAGCGGCTCGACGTGGCTTTAGGCGCGGGCGATCCTCGGGACGCCGGCGGTTCAGCGAGCCCGGGCGCCGTCGTGAACCTCTACGTTCCCGTGCCTTGTGTCGAGCGAACCCGCCTGAGGCGAGACCCGATCGGGAGCGCCTCCCACGAGCCGTCCGGGCGCCGCGACGATCTCCCAAGACCTACTGACGGCAGGTGTGGGGTCTCTAAACACCACAACCGTTATGGACGCCGCGCGGACATCGGCGCCCGTGCTCGCAGCGCTTCGCCTGGTGCGGGCGGGGAACGTTGGCGTGTCGTTCGTCGGGACGCTCGTGGGCGGCCTCGTCGCCCGCGCGACCGGGGTGCTCGCCCCGCTCGGCTTCTGGGAGCTGCTCTTCCTCGCCGGTCTCTCGACGGCGCTCGTGACCGGCGGCGGGAACGTCCTGAACGACCTGCTCGACCGCGAGGCCGACCGGGTGAACCACCCGGACCGGCCGCTCGTGACCGGCGAGGTCACCCCGAGCTCGGCGCGCCTCCTCGCGGCCCTCCTGTTCGTCCTCGGAGCGGTGGTCGCCGTGCCGGTCGTGATCTTCCGGCCGCTCGTCGGGGCGATCCTCGGCGTGGCGGTCCTCGCCCTCCTCTCCTACGAGTTCCGCTTCAAGTCCCGGGGGTTGGTCGGCAACGGGGTGGTCGCTCTCCTCACCGGCCTCGTCTTCCTCTACGGCGGGGCCGCCGCGGGGGCGGCGCTGCTCCTCGTCCCGTTCGCCGGGATGGCATTCCTCGCCACGCTCAGCCGCGAGGTGATCAAGGACATGGAGGATGTCGAGGGGGACCTCGGCCGCACGACCCTCCCGAAGACGCGGGGGCTCCCCGCCGCCGCCGGGGCGGCGCGCGCGGCCGTGGCGGCGGCGATCGTGCTGAGCGTCGTACCGCTCCTCTGGTTCGTCTGCCCGACGTCCGTCGTGGGGATTATCTACCTCTTCCTGGTCGGAGCGGCGGACGCGACGTTCGTGCTGTCGGTCTTCCACCTTCCGGAACGGTTGCACTACGAGCAGACGACAAGCAAGGTGGCGATGACCGTGGCCCTCCTGGCGTTCCTCGCGGTGGCGTTCCGATGAGCCTCGGACCCGGCCGGATCGAGCGATACCTCGCCGAGCAGCTGCGCGGGGGCCCGATCCACTTCACGCTGATCGATCCGGAGAAATCTCCGGGCGACGACGCGGCGGCCATCGCCCGGGCCGCGGTCGCGCTCGGGAGCCACGCGATCCTGCTGGGTGGTTCCACGGGGATCTCCCCCGAGGGGATGGGCCGCACCGCGAAGGCGGTAAAGTCGGCCGTCCGGGTGCCCGTCGTGATCTTTCCCGAGGGCCCCGGCTCGCTGACCGCGGAGGCCGACGCGCTCCTCTTCATGAGCCTGCTCAATTCCCGGGACCTCGACCTCGTGATCCGGGCGCACGCCCGCTCGGCGATCGCCGTGCGTTCGATGGGGCTCGAGCCGATCCCGATGGGGTACCTCATCGTCGCCCCCGGCATGCGCGTGGGCGAGGTCGGCCAGGCCGACGCCGTCCCGAGGTCCGACGGGGCCGCGGCGGCCGGCTACGCCCTCGCGGCCCAGTTCCTCGGCATGCGGTTCGTCTACCTCGAGGCCGGTTCCGGCGCGCCGACCCCCGTTCCGGCGGAGATGGTCCGGGCGGTATGCGCGGCGGTCGAGATCCCCGTGATCGTGGGCGGCGGGATCCGCTCGGGTCCCGACGCCGCTCCCCTCCTCGCGGCCGGGGCGAAGGTCCTCGTGACGGGGAGCGTCACCGAGGAAGAGGGGATCTCGAACGGGTACCGGTCCGTGCTCGAGGAGGTGCGTCGTGCCCGCCACTGAGCCGGCGTCCGGCGTCGCCTCGCCCCCGCACGAGGTGGCCCGCGGCCACATCCTCTTCCGCGCCCCCTCCCCCGCCATCGCGCTCGGCCTGATCGTGCTCGCCGGGGTCGCCGCGGCGTCCCTCTTCGGGAGGCCGCTCGGGACGCGCTTTTCCGAGGAGTTCCTGTTCGTCTTCGCCGGCCCGGCGATCGTCGCGGGGGTCGCCACGACCCCGCTCGCCGCGGCGCTCGGCGGCCGTCTCGAGTTCCACCGCGGGCTGCTCCTCGGGTGCCTCGTGCTGTACGTCGAGCTCCCGCTGGCGGCCGCCTGGCGGGGGGCCGGGGTGCTCTGGCCGGCGCAGGTGCCTCCGGTCGTCTACCTCGTTCCGTTCCTCGCCGGCCCGGCGTTCTGGTTCCGGCACATGAGCCTCTTCGGGATCTCCCGGTCCAGCCACGCCCGGATGCTCCCGGTGTCGCTCCTGCAGCCCGTGCTGTTCCTCATCGGCGACTTCTTCCTCGTGCCCCCGTCCCTGCGGGTCCTCGCGGCCACGGCGGCGTTCCTCATCCTCGCGTTCGTCTGCGCCCTGGCGGTGCTCAGCGCCTCCGACCGGCCGATCCGTCGCGAGTTCCAGAGCTCGGGGGTCGCGATGATCCGCCCGCTCCTCGACCACGTCGGGCTCCGGGACCCCGAGGCGACCCGGGCCCTCGAGGCGTTCTTCCTGCGCACGACGGTCTCGGCGGACGTCCGCGTCGACGTGCTCAGCTTCGGCCGGGACGGGCGCCCCCACGCCACCCTCGCCCTGCCGACCGTGCACCCGGGGCCGTTCGGCGCCCTCGGGGCGAGCGACCTTCCGCGCAAGCTCGCAGAGTTGCTCGGCCCCGGGGCCGGGACAGTGCTCGTACCGCATACCCCCTCGGACCACGACCTCGACCTGCCGTCCGGGGCGGAGGTCGAGCGGATTGCGGCCGCCTGCCGGGAGCTGCTGAGCGTCACGGCGCCCTCCGGGCCGTCCCGATCGAGCCCGCTCGTGAGCCCGTACCCCGGGAGCCTGGCGCGGGCCCAGCTCCTCGGGGGCGTCGCGCTCGTCACCGTGAGCCAGGCGCCGGCCCCGACCGACGACATCGCCTTCGCCGTCGCCGACCGGATCGTCCGCGAGATCGCCAAGGAGGGCGGACCTCCGATCATCCTCGTCGACGCCCACAACTCCTACATCGAGGGGCTCGGGGACATCTCCTACGGCAGCCCGACCGCCGAGAAGCTGCGGGCCGACACGAAGGCCGCCGTGGCCGCGGCGCAGGCCGCGGCCCGGGACGGACCGCTCGAGGTCGGCGTCGCGGTGCGCGGCGGCTACTCGGTGGGCCGGGACGGCATCGGGCCGCAGGGGATGCGGGCGCTCGCGGTGCGGGCCGCCGGCGCGACCGCCGGGTACGTCCTGATCGACGGGAACAACCTCGTGCTCGGCGAGCGGGCGCCGATCGTCGAGGAGCTCGGGCGCGCCGTCGGCGCCGCGGAGGTCCTGACGACCGACAACCACGTCATGCACGAAGTCGACGGCGGCGTCAACCCGGTCGGGGAGCGGTACCCGCGCGCCTCGCTCGTCCGGGACGCGCGCGCCGTGCTCGACGCGGCGCTCGCCGACCTCGCGCCGGCCGACGTGCGGTTCGGCACGAAGGTCCTCCCCGACATGAAGGTGCTCGGACCCGGCTACACCGCTCGCCTTTTGACCTCGCTCGGGGACACCCTCGGCATGTTCACCCACATGTTCGCCGCGACGTTCCTCCTCCTCCTCACGAGCTCGCTCGTCATCGCCCTCCTGCTGCGGTAGGGGCGACGATGGCGAGCTCCGAACCGGACCGGTCCGGGGGCGGCGCCGCGGCCGACCTCGGCGACCCGCGCGCCCTCCCGCTCCTCCAGGAGCTGGTCGCGATCGCCCCGACGAACCTCGAGGACCTCGCCGGCCAGCGGTTCGAGAAGCCGAACTACCGCCGGGCCGCCGACGCGATCGTGCGGAGCGCCCGGTCGTTCGGCCTCGCGACCCGGATCTACGACCCGCTGGTCGCCGGGGACGTCCCCGGGGACTTCCGGGGCATCCCGCGGCCGAACGTCATCGTCGACCTCGACGTCGGGGCCCGGTCGACGCTCCTGATCCTCGCCCACTTCGACGTCGTCCCGGTGCCGGCCGAGCAGCGGGCGCGCTGGAAGAGCCCCCCGCACACGCTCACGCGCCGGGCGAACGGCCGGCTCTACGGACGCGGCGCGAACGACGACCTCGGGAGCGGCGTGGTCGCCTCCCTCCTCGCGCTCGCCCGGCTCGCCGACGGGGACGACCTCTCCCGGAACGTCCGCCTCCTCGTCTGCTGCGACGAGGAGACGGGCGGGGAGGGCGGGATCGAGGCGATCCGGGCCCACGACGCGCTCCTCCCGGCCGGCGATCCCGGCCGGTTCCTGACCGCGGACGTCGCGCTCATCCCCGACGGGAGCCCGGAGACGACCGTCGGCTCGAGCGGCGTCGCGTTCCTCGAGGGATCGTTCGGGGGCCGCGTTCCCCTCGCCGAAGCGCTCGCCTACGGCGAAGCGCTCGTCGGGCTCGAGGAGCTCGCCCGCGGCTGGCGGTCGGTCTACAGCTCCCCGGACTGGCCGGACCGTGGGGCGCCGGACCCCGTGATCACCGGACGGGCCTCCGTCACGAAGTTCGATGTCGGGGGCGTGGCCCCCGGCGAAAAGCTGCGCCTCGTCGCGGCGCACGCCGAGACCGACGCCGCCAACCAGATCGCCCGCGCGGTCACGCTCGTCTTCGAGGGAACGACGCCCGCTCGGGCCGCCCTCCGGGCCCAGCTCGAACCGCTCGTGGCCGCCCCGTTCACCCTCGAGCCGG
The DNA here is from genome assembly GCA_052326305.1 of Thermoplasmata archaeon. GTDB lineage: Archaea > Thermoplasmatota > Thermoplasmata > Lutacidiplasmatales > UBA184 > Lutacidiplasma. Next base: position 42,126 of record JBKQPJ010000012.1, read on the forward strand.
CCGGCGCGACCGCCCTGCCGCTGCCGAAGGAGGCGCTCGCCCTCCAGGTGATCGGCGAGGCCGCGCACGGCGGCTATCCCCACCGGGGCCACAATCCGGTGCCGGCGGCGCTCCGCCTCCTCCGGGCCGCCGCGGAGAAGGGCCTTCTCGACGCGCGCTCGACCGGTTCGGCGATGTTCACGGTCGACCTCCGGCTCCCCCCCGAGATGGAGCTCGAGGACGGGTTACGCGCGGCGCTCGCGCACGTCGAGCGCTGGACGTCCGCCCACTCGCTCTCGGCCCGCATCGAGGCGCCCCCGTCGCGGTGCCGACCGGGGTACGCCCTCCCGCCCGACCACCCGGCCGCGACGAAGCTCGACCGCATCCTCCGGGAGACGCTCGGGGCCCACGGGCTCCGCGGCGAGTACGGCGGCACCGACGCGAGCGCTCTGCGCGGCCTCACGACGCCCGCCGGAGCCCCGCTCCCCGCCGTCGTCTTCGGCAGCATGGACGACGTCGCCCACATCCACGACGCCGAGGAGAGCGTCGACCCGAAGAAGCTCGCCGGGGTCGCCCTCGCGCTGGAGCGGTTCGTCCGGGAGCCGTAACGGCGGGGGCCCGGCGTGCTCGACCCGTTCCTCGCCTCGGGCCTCGCCGTCCTGTGGCTCCTCCTCCCGACGTACGTCGCGAACGCCCTCGCCACCCTCCCGCGCGGGCGGGGTCCCCCCCTCGACCTCGGCCGGATCTGGCGCCGGGACGGACGCCGCGTGCTCGGGCCGTCCAAGACCTGGTCGGGGTTCCTCGCCGGCTCGCTCTTCGCGATGCCGGTCGGCCTCCTCGAAGCGTGGCTGATCCTTCTCGCGCCCCCCAACCTCGCGCTCGTGCCGCGGATCGCCGCGACGGTCCTCGCCGCCGTGCCGGTCGTCGCCCTGCTCACGTTCGGCGCGATGACGGGCGACGCGCTCGGCTCGTTCGTGAAGCGGCGGCTCGGCCGCGCGAGCGGCAGCCGCACGTTCCTTCTCGACCAGCTGCCGTTCGTCCTCGTCCCGGTCGCGCTCGGGCTCGTCCTCTACCCGGGCCTCTTCGGGGGCGTCTTCCTCCGCTGGGAAGCGGTCATATGGCTGCTCGCGTACACGCTCGGGCTGCACGCGGCGTTCAACTGGGTCGGCTACTGGGCCGGCCTGAAGAAGGTACCTTGGTAGCGGATCCGGACGGGGCGGGCCCGCCGACCCGCTCGGAGATCGCGCGCCTTTTGCTCGACTCCGGCGCGGTCCGCTTCGGTGACTTCACCCTCGCCTCCGGCGAGAAGAGCGACGTCTACATCGACGTGAAGCGGGCCTGGACCGACCCGGGCCGGCTCGACCGGCTCGCGCGCGCGCTCGCCGAGCACGCCGGCGGCGAGGAGCGCCTCGCCGGCATGGAGCTCGGGGCGGTGCCCCTCGTCGTCGCGCTCGCGCTGCGCACCGGCCGGCCGTTCGCCGTCCTGCGCAAGGCGACGAAGGAGCACGGCACCCGCCAGCCGTTCGAGGGGGACCTCCCGGCCGGGAGCCGGGTGCTGCTCGTCGAGGACGTGACGACGACCGGCGGGAGCACCGTGCGCTCGGTCGAGATCGTGCGCTCGGCCGGCGCGCTCGTCGACCGGGCGATCGTCGTCGTCGACCGGGAGAACGGGGCGACGGAGCGCCTCGCCGCGGTCGGGGTGCGGCTCGAGCCCCTCCTCCGCCTCTCGGAACTGAGGGCTCCGGGCCCGTGACGGGCGAGGTCGGAGCGGACGCCACCGTCCGGATCTCGGACCCGGCCGAGGCGAACGCGGTCTACGCGAAGGGGTTCTTCGGCACGGTGCAGTCGGACGGCTCCCTCGCCCTCGATCGGTACGAGTCGGTCTACCTCGCGGAGATGGGCCGGATCGACCTCCCGGTGCCCCGGGGCGGGGGCCTCGCGTGGCCGGGGATCTTCCGGCGGGCGGTGCGGGCCGACCCGGGGTTCGCCGTCCGCTACCTCGTCTACCGCGACCTCCGCCAGCGGGGCTACGTCGTCCGGGCGAACCCGCCGCCGGTCGCGTTCGCCGTCCTCCCGCGGGGCGGGATCCCGAACAAGACGCCGTCGCGCTTCTGGGTCGTCGCGCTGAGCGAGCGCGAGCCGTTCGACCTCGCGCGGACCCTCGATCTCGCCGAGCGCGCGCAGGGAGCGCGGCGCCTCCTGTGGCTCGCCGTGGTCGACGAGGAGTCCGACCTCACCTACTACCGCATCCGGCGGCCGGCGCCGAACGGGGCGCTGCCGCCCCGCTCCCTGCCCGCCCCGACCGAGGGATGGCTCTCCGAGGACCGGGTCACGGTCCACGCGCCGGAGGCCGTCGAGAAGCTCGGCCGCGAGCTCGCCTACGGCAGCCGGATCGGCGGCCGGCTCGAGCTCTCCCTCCTCGAGGCAGCCTACCTCGCCGGCGACGGCCAGCTGACGCTCCGGGACGCGACGACGGGCCGGCCGGTGCCGCTCGACCGGCTCGAGCGCCGGGCCCGACGCCTCGACCCGCGGTTCGTCGAGCGCCTCGCGGCGTACCGCGACCTGAGGGCCCGCCGGCTCGTCGTCAAGACGGGGTTCAAGTACGGCGCCCATTTCCGCGCCTACCCCCGGAACCCCGAGCACTCCCACGCGCGCTACCTCGTCCAGGCGGTCCCGGCCAACCACGTCACGACCTGGCCGGGGGTCGCGGGCGGGGTCCGGGTCGCCCAGGGGGTCCGCAAGGAGTTCCTGATCGCTGGGGTCGGCCCCGGCACCGCGGTCCGATTCCTCTCCCTCGAGCGGATCCGGCCTTAGCTCGGAGGCTCCCCGGAGGGCCTAGGGCGCCGGGGCGGTGCAGTTGGTCGTCGACGTGCCGGAGGCGAGCAGCCCCCCCGTGGGGGTGAATCCGGCGACCAGCGTCGTCTCCTTCACCAGCGTTCCGGAGGCGAACGGTCCGCACGGAGCGTACTCGAACCCCCAGCCGGAGAACGAGAGCCCATGCAGGGAGGTCGAACCGGTAGCGACCATCACCAGCGTGTCGATCGCGGTGTCGGTCGCGACGAACGCGCTCGCGTCGACGGTCCCCGTCCAGGCCCTCCCCGCGACCACCGGGCTGTCCACGAGGTGGGCGGGGATCGTGCCGATGCCGGTGAGGTTGGCGGCGCAGCCGCTCCCGGTGAGCTCGGCGAGCGGCCCGGCCGCACCTCCGGTGACCGTCGCCAGGAGGAACGGCCCGGCGGCCGTCTGGCGGAAGAGGAACAGCCAGAACGGGGCTCGGCCGGCGCCGAGGCTCCCCGAGTACGCGGGGATGGCGAGCGACGTCGGGAGCTTCGTTCCCCCGACCGCTACGGGAGAGCAGCCGGAGCCCGTGGTGTTCGAGACGAGGCCGAGCGACACCGTCGAGCCCGACCGCTCGTCGAGGCCGAGGCCGCTCAGGAGCGTCCAACCGCCGCCCCCTACGCTCGCGACCGAACCGTTCGCCACGCTCCGGGCCTCGGCGAACGTGGGCGGCGGGGTCGAGCCGGACCCGCCGAGCAGCACGACGGCCCCGAAGAGCGACGCGATAACGACCGCGACGACGACGAGGATCACCCAGACCCGGCGATGGACGGGCGACGGTCCGGGGCGCGCCCGAAGGGCGGGCAGTGCCCCCGTCGGAGGGAGCGTCGGGCCGGGGATCGGGGTCGCCACGACCGTACGAGCCGGCGGAGCTACATCACCCTTCAGTCCGCCCCGCGGCGGAACCGGCCGGCGGCGCACGGCCCGCGCGGGGCCGCCCGGCTCCCTCGGCGATGCGGGAGATCCAGCGCTCGATCGCGGCCGGGGGCGCTCCCGAGGCGAGGAGCTCCTCGAGCGCCGTGCCGACGATGACGCCGTCCGCGCCGCTCGCGACCGCTGCCCGAGCGCTTGCCGCGTCGCGCACGCCGAAGCCGACGAGCACTGGACGGGTCGGGGCGGCGCGGTGGGCGGCGCGCACGAGGCCGGAGAGGTCGGACGACTCGGTCGCGCGCCCGCGTCCCGTCGTGCCGTACCGGGAGACGAGGTAGAGGAAGCCGCGGGAGGCCCGGGCGATGCGGGCCGCGCGCCCGGGCGAGACGGCCGGCGCGGCGAGCAGGACGAGCGAGAGGCGGGCCTCGCGCGCCGCCCGGGCCCACGGGCGGGATTCCTCGAACGATAGGTCCGGAACGATCAGCGCCGAGACGCCCGCGTCGGCGAGGGCGTGCATCGCCGGAGCGAGCCCGTGCCGCAGCACGGGGTTCGCGTACGTCATCACGGCGACCGGAACGATCCGGCCCGCGGTCCGCGCCGCCGCGAGGAGGTCCGTCCACCGGGTGCCTCGGTGCAGGGCCCGGTCCGCGGCGGCCTCGAGGACCGGCCCGTCGGCGATCGGGTCGGAGAACGGGAACCCGAGCTCGAGCGCGGTCGCTCCGCCCGCGGCGAGCGCCGCGACGGTCGTGCCGAGCGTCGTCCGACGGCCCCGGTCGACCATCAGGTACGGCACGACGATCGTCCGCCCCGCCGCCCGGGCCGCCCTAAGCGCGGCGTCGACCCGCACGGAGCACCACCTCGAGGTCCTTGTCGCCGCGGCCGGAGAGCGTGACGACGATCCGCTGGCGGGAAGGCCGCCGGCGCGCCTCGAGCACCGCCGCGTAGACGGCGTGCGACGGCTCGAGGGCCGGGAGGATCCCTTCGTCCTCGGCGAGCCAGTGGAAGGCCGCGAGGGCTCCCGCGTCGCGGACCGCCCGGTAGGTCACCCGCCCGGAGTCCCGCAGGAAGGCGTGCTCGGGCCCGACGCCCGCGTAGTCGAGGCCGGCCGAGATGCTCTCGGTGTCGGCGACCTGGCCGTCCTTGTCCTGGAGCACGTAGGAGAAGGTCCCGTGGAGGATCCCCGGGCGGCCCCGGGAGAGCGACGCGGCCCCGTGGCCGGTGCGACCTCCCGCCTCGATCCCGAGGAGTTCGATAGGGGTCCGGAGAAGGGGGTGGAACGTTCCGATCGCGTTCGAGCCGCCCCCCACGCAGGCGACGGCGAGGTCCGGGAGGGCGCCGAACGCCGCGCGGGACTGTCGGAGGATCTCGCGTCCGATCACGCTCTGGAAGTCGGCGACGATCGACGGGAACGGGTGCGGCCCGACCGCCGAGCCGAGCAGGTAGTGCGTCGTGCGGACGTTCGCGATCCAGTCCCGGAGCGCGGCGTTGATGGCGTCCTTGAGCGTCCGCGAGCCGCTCTTCACCGGGATCACGGTGGCGCCCAAGAGGCGCATCCGGTCGACGTTCGGGCGCTGGCGCGCCATGTCGACCTCGCCCATGTAGACCTCCGTGGCGAGGCCGAGCGCCGCCCCGATCATCGCGGTCGCCACGCCGTGCTGACCGGCCCCGGTCTCGGCGATCAGGCGGGGCTTGCCCATCCGAACGGCGAGCAGACCTTGCCCGAGGGCGTTGTTGAGCTTGTGCGCCCCGCCGTGCACGAGGTCCTCCCGCTTCAGCCAGATCTCGGCGCCCCCTCCCCGCCGGGAGAGCCGGCGGGCGTGGTAGAGCGGAGTCGGGCGCCCGGCGAGCGTTTGCGAGAGCCGGGCGTGCTCGGCGCGGAACGCGGGATCGCGCCGGGCCGCCCGCCAGGTCCGCTCGAGCTCTTCGAGCGCCGGCACGAGCGTCTCGGGGACGTACGCCCCGCCGTACGGGCCGAAGCGCCTAGGCATCGCCCTTCTCGTAACGCTCGACGGCGGCCACGAACGCCCGCATCTTCGCGACGTCCTTCACGCCCGGCCCGCTCTCGATCCCCGAGGAGACGTCGACCCCCCAGGGCCGAACGGTCGCGAGCGCCTCGCCGACGTTCTCGGCCGACAGTCCGCCCGCGAGGACGAACTTGCGGCCGGGGTGGGCGTCGACGATCGCCGCGCACCGCTCCCAGTCGGCCCGGGTGCCGCTGCCGCCGGGGAGCGGCTGCCCCGCGGCGTCGAGGTGGACCCGCGGGAACGATTCCGCGGGAGGGATCTCGGGAGGTTCCCCGGCGGTCCCCGCCGGCGGGATCGGGACCGACGGGACGAGGTGGTGCACCTCCAGGAACTCGAGGCCGTCCGGCACGGGACCGTAGACCTGGACCCGGTCGACGCCGACCTCGTCGAACAGGCGGTGGAGGAGCTCCGCCGTCGGGGCCACGACGACGGCCCACGCCTCCGCCTCGGCGGGCACCGACTCGACGAGCCGGGCGGCCACCTCGGCCGAGACCGAGCGCGGAGAACCCGCGACGTCGATCACGAACCCGGCCGCCCCGCCGGACGGGACCTCGGCCAACGTCGCCGGATCGCTCAGCCCGCAGAACTTGACGAACGTCCTCATGGTCTACTCACCGCCCTCGGTTCCCGGAGCGAGCGCAAGAACGCCGCGGGGTCCGCGGCCCGGGCGACGGCGCTCCCGACGAGGACCCCGTCGGCCCCGGCGTCGAGGAAGCGACGGGCATCGGCCGGCCGCTCGATCCCGCTGAGGCCGAGGAGGGGCCGGAGGCCCCGCGTCCACGCCTCCTCGAGGGTGCGTTCGGCCCTCGGACGGTCGATCGCGAGGGTCTCGAGGTCCCGGCAGTTCACCCCGTACAGGTCCGCCGGCACGCGGTCGGCGCGGGCGATCTCGGACGGGTCGTGCAGCTCGAGGAGCACCTCGAGCCCGCGCTCGTGGGCCTCCTGGCTGAGCTCGACGAGCGGATGGGGGATCGCTCCTTCCGCCTCGAGCCGGGCGATGAGCAGCACGGCGCTCGCGCCGCACCGGACGGCGGCATCGAGCTGCCGGACGTCGACGACGATATCCTTGAAGAGGATCGGCTGGGCGGTCCGCTGCGCGAGCTCCGCGACGTCGGCGGGCGATCCCTGGAACCGGGGCCGCGTCGCGAGGCAGGAGTACCCGGCGAGCCCGGGAACTCCGGTCAGCTTCACGAACTCCTCCGGGGTCCGGACCGGCAGGACCGGCTCGGCCCGGCCCGGCGACACCCGCTTGAACTCCACGACCAGCGCTCCGCCGGACCTCTCCCGGTCGACCGCGGAGCGCAGGCTGGGGCGGGCCTCGAAGCTCGGAGGGGGGATGTCGGCGGCGTACTCCGGCCGTTCCACGTCCGCGAGCACCTCGCGGACGAGGTCTGTCAGGAACCCCGGCGTCATCCGGCCTCCGCGCGGTAGCGCGAGCCGAGCGCCTTTAGGTCTCCGAGGAGCCGCGCGGCCCGCCCGTCGTCGAGCGCTTCGCCCGCCCGGGCGAGCCCCCGGGCGAAGGTCGGGGTCGCCCCGACCGTCCAGAGCGCCGCTCCGGCCGTCAGTAGGGCTGCGCCCCGCCGGGCGCCCCCGCCCCCGGCAAGGATCCGTTCCGCCTCGGCCGCCGCGGCCGCGGGGGCGAGCGGTCCCCACGGTCCCCGGCGGTCTTCCGCGTCGAGCCAGTGCTCGGGGACGAACGTGCGCCGGCGGAACTTCCGGCCCCTCCAGACGATCGCCGTCGTCGGAGCCCGGGGGGAGAACTCGTCGCAGCCGTCGGCCGACGTCATCGCCATGCCCCGCCCCACCCCGAGTCGGGCGAGTACCCTTGAGAAGATTTCGGCCGTCGGGACGTCGGGGGCGCCGACCACCTGGAGGGGGACGAGGGCCGGATTCGTGAGGGGCCCGAGCCGGTTGAAGATCGTCGGGATCTCGAGGAGGCGCCGGACCGGGCCGACCGCCGCCGTCGCGGGGTGGTACAGCGGGGCGTGCAGGAAGGCGATGCGATGGCGCCGGTAGCTGACGCGGGAGAACTCCCGGGAACGGACGACGGGGAGGCCGAGCGCCTCCAGAAGGTCGCTCGACCCGCAGATCCCGGCCGCGCTCCGGTTGCCGTGCTTGACGACCGGCGCACCGGCGGCGGCGACGACGAGCGCGCCGAGCGTCGAGACGTTGAACGACGGGACCCGCGCACCGCCGGAGCCGCAGAGGTCGACCGGTCGGTCGCCGCGGGGGATGGGGAACGGCCGGGCCCGGCGACGCATCTCCCCGGCGAAAAGGGCGAGCTCGCGGTCCGAGACCGGTCGCGCGGCGAGGGCGACCAGCACGGCGGCCCGCGCGACGTCGGTGCCCTTCGGATCGAGGAGGCTCGCGAACGCCGCCCGGACGTCGGCCGCGGCGAGGGGCGCCGGCGCGAGAAGGCGGGAGAGGACCGGTCCGGTCACCGGCGCGCCTCCCGCAGGAAGTTCGCGAGCATCTCGGGTCCGTGCGGCGTCAGGTACGACTCGGGGTGGAACTGGACCGACTGGATCGGGAAGGTGCGGTGGCGCAGCCCCATGACGACCCGGCCGTCCCCCCAGGCGGTGACCTGTAGGCTCGGGGGGACCGACCGCGGATCGACGACGAGGGAGTGGTAGCGGGCCACGAGCGTGGGGGAGGCCACGGTGCGGAAGAGCCCTTGCCGGTCGTGCCGGATCCGGGTCCGTTCGCCGTGCACCGGTGCCCCGGCCCGGACGACCCGCGCCCCGTAGTGCTCGGCGGTCAGCTGGTGGCCGAGGCAGACCCCGAGGAAGGGCCGCTCCTCCTCCCAGCGCCGGAGGAGGTAGCGGGAGAGCCCGGTCATCCGCCGATCCGAGGGGTGACCCGGTCCGGGCGAGAGCACGATCGCGTCCGGGTCGAATCCGACGGCGCGGGACCGCGGAGCGCCGGGGCGCAGGCAGAGGACCTTGGCCCCGCGCGCCGCGAGCGCTTGCTCGATGTTGTGGACGAACGAGTCCTCGTGGTCGACGAGCAGCACCTTCATCGCGGCTCCCCGAGGAGCGCCGTCTCGACGTGGTCGAGCTTCGCGAGCGATTCCTCGAACTCCTGGGCGGGACGCGACCGGTGGACGATGCCGGCGCCGGCGGCGGTGTAGAGCCGCCGTCCCGCGGCGAACGCCGTGCGGATGCCGAGCGCCCAGTCGGCCCGGCCGCCCGGGCGCAGGCAGCCGACCGCGCCCGCGTACGGCCCCCGCCAGGTGCGCTCCTCCCGCCGGAGCAGCTCCGTCGCGCGGATCTTCGGCGCCCCGCAGACCGTCCCGGCCGGGAACGCCGCGCCGAGGAGCTCCCACGGGCCGATGCCGGGGACCAGGCGGGCGCCGACCTCGCTGACGAGGTGCTCGAGGCGCGCGTAGCGCACGTGGCGCTCCACCCGCAGGAGCCGGACCGACCCGGGCCGGGCGACGCGGCCGAGGTCGTTGCGCGCCAGGTCGACGAGCATCCGGTGCTCGGCGAGCTCCTTCGGGTCCCGGAACAACGGCAGGCGACCGGCCCGGGGTCCCGCGGGGATCGTGCCGGCGATCGGGTTCACGTACCCCGCGCTGCCGCGCATCTCGACGACCGACTCCGGGCTCGCGCCGACGATCTCGCGGTCGCCGAACCGTAGGTAGTAGAAGAACGAGAACCGCTCGCTCGACCTGAGGCGGCCGGCCCGGCGGAGGAGGTCCGCGGGCCGGTCCCACGAGCGCCGGTGGGCGAGGACGACCTGGAACGCCTCGCCGTTGCGGATCTCCTGGACGAGACGGCGAACGCCGCGCTCGAACCGGGTGCGGGGCATCGAATCCGCCACGGGCCGCCCGGGGCGGTCGATCCCGACCTCCCGCCGGCGACGGGGGGGCACGGGAGCGGTCTCGAGGCGCTCCACGAACGCGAGCTCACCGAGGGGAAACGGACTGCCGGCGGGGAACCGCCGGAGCGCCGGCTCGAACAGCCCGACCGCATCGAACCCCACGTACCCCACGACCCCGCCGCGGGGGTGGGCGGCCAGGAACCGGCCGGTCTCGCGGGAGAGCCGGGCGGGGTCGCTCGACCGTTCGAGGTGGACGACCGAGGAGGGTCGCGCGAACCACACCGCCGATCCCGGACGCCCGGGTCGGGCCGCCCGCTCGAAATAGCCGACCGTCTCCGCCGCGCCGGCGCGCTCGGAGAAGACGCTCCACGGGTCCGTCAGCGGCCGGCCTCCTCGACGAGCGCGCGGTGGAGCGCGCGCAGGACGGTCGTGCCGCGGGCCTCCGGTACGGCGAGCGACAGCGCCCGAGGCGTGGCGCTGAACCCCTCGGCGCCGACGACCGCCTCCGACGGGAGACGGTCGAGGTCGTCGAGGACCCCGTCCCCGATCACGGTGACGAGGGCGATCCGGAACGGTCCCTCGACGTCCGCCGCATCGTCGTGCGTCACGGGGGCCAGGGCGCGGAGCGCCGCCACGACCCGTCCGGGCTCGAGCACGAGCGAGAGGAGCGCCGACGAAGTGAACATCTGGACGACGTTCACCCCAGCGCCGCTGAGCCGCTGGGCGACCTCCGCGATGATCCCGGGGCGCTGCCGGCCCCCCGGGACGCGCAGGCGCAGGAGCCGCAGCGGGCGGAGGACCGTCATCGCGCGATTCCGGCGGCTCGCGACCGCCGGGCCGATCGTCGTCACGACGGACGGATCGTCGAACGAGCGGACCCTCAGCGTCAGGCCCGCCGTGCGGGCCGGCTCGATCGTGAGCGGGTGAAGGACGCGGGCCCCGAACTGGGCGAGCTCCTCGGCCTCCTCGTAGGAGAGCTCGGGGACCGGGCGGGCGTTCGGCACCTCGTGCGGGTCCGCCGAGAAGACCGCGACGTGGCGCTTGACGAGCTCCACGCGGGAGGCCCCGAGCACCGCGCCGATCCCCGCGGCCGTGTAGTCCGAGCCCCCCCGGCCGAGCGTCGCCACCCGGCCCTCGAGGCTCCGGCCGAAGTACCCCGTCACCACGGGCACGGAGCCCTGCGCGAGCAGCCGGCCCAGGCCCCGGCGCACGGCGCTCCTCGATCGGTCGAGGAGGAGGCACGACGCGCCGTAGGCGTTGTCGGTGATCAGCCCGAGGTGGTCCGCCTCCACCGGCGTCGCCGGGATCCCTTCCTCGCGCAATCGGGCGGCGAGCCAGTGGACGGCGAGGCGCTCCCCCTGGCTGCGCACCCGGTCCTCGAGGGGCGCGTCGCCGGGGAGCGCGCGCTCCACCGCGTCGAGCAGCCGACGGAGCCGTTCGAGGTGCGCGCGACCGGTCGGCGGCAGATCGGGATGGCGTCGGCGGATCTCGTCCAAGGCCCGCGCATGCCACCGGACGGCCCGGGGGTGCGCGAGCGCCCGTTCGAGCAGGTCGGTGACCCCCTCGCGGGCGGAGGCGACGACGACCACGGGCGTTCCCGGGGCGCCGAGGCTCCGGAGGTCCGCGGCGATCCGGGAGGGATCGCCGAGCGACGTGCCGCCGAACTTGAGCACGACCGGTGCCGCGCGCCGCCGGGCCGTCATTCCGGTCCTGCCGGGGCAAGATACCCCTCGGCCCGGGCGAGCTCGGCATTGAGCACCGAGCCGCCGGCTCCCCCGCGGACGGCGTTGTGGGACAGGACGAAGAAGCGGAGGTAAGGCGGGGCCCAGCGGACCCGCCCGACGGTGACCGCCATGCCCCGGGCCCGGGCCGGCGCCCCCGCCCATCGGTCCCGCACGGGCTGCGGCCGGTCGGCCTCCGCGCGCAGATCGATCGGAGGATGAGGCGCGGTCGGAAGGTCGAGGGCCTTCAGCGGGTCGAACGATCGCCACGCCGTCCGGAGCTCGGAAAGGGACGGACGGAGCCGGGCGTCGACGGTCACGGCCTCGAGGTGGCCCTCCCGCGTCGCGACCCGGGCGCAGTGGGCGACGAGCGCGAACGGCGCCGGCACGACCCGACCCGCCCGCAGGGTGCCGAGCAGGCGCGTCGACTCCTCGTCCATCTTCTCCTCCTCGTCGCGGATGAACGGGACGACGTTGTCGGTGACGGCGAGCGATGGAACCCCGGGGTAGCCTGCGCCCGAGATGGACTGGTACGTCGCCACGTGCACCGCCCGCGGTCGGAGGAGCGGGAGGATGGGGGCGAGGGCGACCACGAGCCCGGTCGCCGAGCAGTTCGGGTTCGTGACCAGAAGGCCCCGGCCGCGGGGCCGACGGGCGGCCAGGGCGAGATGCCGGGCGTTGACCTCGGGAACGAGCAGGGGCACGGTGGCGTCCATCCGGTGGTCCGCGGCGTTCGAGAAGACCGATATCCCCCGGCGGACGAGCTCGGTTTCCAGCGCGCCGGCCGTCCCGGAGGGGAGCGCGGAGAAGACGACCTTCACGCCCGCCCGCGCGAGGAGCCCCGGGCTCAGCCGGGCCAGCCTCCGGTCGGCGAGGTGGGGGGGCGGCGGCTCGGAGAGGAGCCACACCTCGCCGAGCGTGCGCCCCTCGGAGCGCTCGCCGGCCCCGAGCCGCGGCCGGTCGAACGCCGGATGGTCGTCGAGCAGGCGCGCAAAGTGCTGGCCGATGTACCCGCTCGCCCCGAGGATCGCCGTCGGGATCGGTCGGTCGGTCACGGCAGGAACCCTCCCGCCAGGGCGAGGTCGGCGAGGCCGATCGCCGTGACGCTCTCGAGCACCACGACGGCCCGCGGCACGATGCACGGGTCGTGACGGCCGGTCACGACGAGCTCCGCGGGTTCGAGCGTGGCGAGGTGGACGGTGCGCTGGCGCCGGGCGATCGACGACGCGGGCTTGACCGCGACCCGGAAGACGATCGGCATCCCGGTCGCCAGCCCCCCGAGGATCCCCCCGGCGTGGTTCGTCTCGGTCCGGACCGCTCCCGACCGGACAACGAACGGATCGTTGTGCTCGCTGCCCCGCATCCGGGCGGCGCGGAACCCGGCGCCGAACTCGATCGCCTTCACGGCCGGCACGGAGAACGCCGCGTGGGCGAGGACGCTCTCCACCGAGTCAAAGAACGGCTCCCCGAGGCCGACGGGCACGCCCGTGGCGCGGACCTCGATGACCCCGCCCAGGCTGTCCCCCTCCCGGCGCGCCGTCCCGATCGCCTCCTCCATGCGCGCGGCCGCCCCCGGGTCCGGGCTCCCGACCTCGTTCGCGGCGCTGGCCGCCGCGAGCTGGGCGAGCGGCGCCTCGTCCGGAACGTCCGCGTCGACGGGGCCGATCGAGCGGGTGAACGCCACGACCTCCACGCCCCGGCGGGAGAGCAGGGAGCGCGCGATCGTCCCGGCGATGACGAGGCCGACGGTCATCCGTCCCGAGAAGATGCCGCCCCCGGACAGGTCGGCGTCCGGACCGTACCGGACCCGAGCGGGGTAGTCGGCGTGGCCCGGTCGGGGGGTCTCCCGCATCCGGTCGTACGATTCCCGCCGGACGTCCTCGTTCGCGACGTGCGCGCGGAACGTCGTGCCGTCCGACCTCCCGTCCACCACCCCTCCGTCGACGATCAGGAGGTCCTCCTCGTGCCGCCGGGTCGCGAGCCGGCGGCCGACCGGCCGCCGTCGGTCGAGGTCGGCCTGGATCCGGGCGGGATCGATCGGGGTTCCGGCCGGGAGCCCGTCGATCGTCACGCCTACCTCGGGCCCGTGGCTCGTTCCGAAGATGCCGACCCGGAGGTGGCGGCCGAACTCCATCATCGGACCCGGTCCTTGCCCGCCAGCTTTGCGAGGACCTTCCAGAAATCCGGGAACGACTTTTCGACAGCGTCGGCCCGACCGACGGAACACGGCCCCGACGCCGCGAGAGCGCCGACCGCCGCGCTCATCACGATCCGGTGGTCGCCGGCGCCCGCCAGCGAGAACGACCGAGGCCGGCTCGTGCCCTCGATCTCGAGGCCGTCGTCCACCTCCCGGGGGGTCGCCCCCATGCTGCGGGCGAGACGGATCGTCTCGGCGCGACGGTCGGACTCCTTGCCGGCCACGTGGTACGCTCCGCGCAGTCGGCTCGCTCCCGGAGCGCTCGCGGCGAGCGCGCCCGCGAGGGGGTACAGATCCGGAGCGTCGGTGAGCGTCACGGAGAACGGCCGGCGTTCGTCGAAGCGCACGGTGGTCCCCGATCTCCGCCGTTCGACCTCGGCGCCGAACCGCTCGAGCAGGTCGAGGACGGCGAGGTCGGCCTGGGGCCAGCGGTCGGGGAGGCCTTCGACAGTGACCTCTCCGCCGCCGATCGCGGCGGCGGCCCAGAGGTACGCTGCCGAAGAGGCGTCGCCCGGCACGAGGAAGCGGGACCCGCGATACGTCTGGCGCCCGGGGATCCGATACCGCTTCCGGCCGGCGTCGACCCGGATCCCGCTCGAGCGGAGGACCGCCAGGGTCGCCTCGATGTACGGCGCCGAGACCGGGGGCCCCGTGAGGGTGACGACGGAGTCGTCCTGCGTCGTCGGGAGCGCGAGGAGGAGGGCAGAGACGAACTGGGAGCTTTCGGACGCATCGACGGTGACGTCGCCTCCGTGGATCGGGCCGCGGATGACCATCGGGAGCGACCGGCCCGCGAGAGGGGTCTCGACCGAGGCGCCGAGGCTCCGTATCGCCGCGGACAGCGCGCCCATGGGCCGGTTCGGGAGTCGCCCGTGGCCGACGAACTCGACCGGTCCGTCGTGCAGCGCGGCGAGAGCGCTCGCGAACCGGAGGGTCGTGCCGGACTCTCCACAGTCGATCCGGGGGCGGGTCGCTCGGGACTCTCGATCGGAGGGAGAGACCGTCCATCGCTCGCGCTCGAGCAGGACGTCCGAGCCGAGGGCCTGGATCGCCGCGACGGTGCTCAGGGTATCGTCCGATCGAAGCGGACGCTCGAGCACGTACCGCCGCCCCGAGAGGTGCGCTGTGACGAGCGCGCGGTGGGTGTAGCTCTTCGACGGCGGGGCGCGGACCGTTCCCTGGACCGGACCCGGGAGGATGCGGACGGCGGTCACGGGATCGCCTCCGGGGCGGGTTCGTGAGAGAAGTCGACGGAGCAGCACCGCCCGGGGCGGCCGGAAAGCTCGGCCAGGAGGATCGGCAGCTTCGTTCGGGGCGCCACGGCGGCGAGGGCGGGCCCGAGACCGCTCGCGCCGCAGGCGACGGCCCCGATCCCCCGGAGCCGTTCCCGCAGGCCGCGGTACGGATACCCCATCGCTTCTTCCACGAGGTCGGAGTTCAGCTCGAGCGCCTGCCACAGATGTCCCGCCCGGGCGGCGTCGACCGGGGCCCGGGTCCGAGGCGATTCCGGCGGGAATCGGGAACGGGCGTCGGGCGCGCTCGGATGCGTCCCGGGCGGGATCCAGAGGGCGACCGCGAGGTCGGGGTCGAGGGGGAACGCCGCGAGCAGGCGGTCGTGCCGGTTGTCGGTGACGACGGCCCCCCCGACCAGACCCGCGAGGGCGTCGTCGTACGCTCCCGTCGCGCTCACGCCGGCCGCCCGCCCGATGCTGGCCGTCGCGCCGGCCACCTCGGGGGGCGCCGGGTTCCGACCCGTCGCGTGCGCGACCGCGAGGACGATCGCCGACGTCACGGCGCTCGAGCTCTTCAGACCGGCGGCCATCGGGATCTCGGAGCGGAGGGAGAGCTCCACCGGGACCCGATCGGGAGCGGGGAACCGTTCAAGGGCGTCCGCGAGGGCGGCCCGAACGAGCGGGGTCGCGGCGCGGTCGGGCCGTATCACCATCGGGGGCAGCGACCCGTTCGTCGCCTCGCGAAACGTCACCTCGGCCTGCGTCCGGAGCTCGATACCCGCGGCCGCGCCGAACCCCGTCGGGAGCGCATTGACGATCGTGATCGCCGCGGTCGCCTCGCCTACGCCTCGCATCCGACCTCCGCGACCGCCCGCTCGATCAGTTCCTTGGCCGGCTCTTCGCCCCACCAGACGGAGTAGCTCGCCGCGGCCTGATAGACGAAGAGACACCGGCCGTCCTCGTAGGAGGCACCGGCGGATCGGGCCGCCGCGCCCACCGACGGCTCGTCCGGTCGGTAGACCCAGTCGAGGACGTGGGAGGCGTCGGCCATCGCCGTTCGGAGGAGCGGGTCGAGCGGATCGCTGCCGGCGCGGCCGGCGGTGGTCGCATGCACGACGAGCGAAGCGGCTCCCGTCTTCTCCGGCGTACCCGCGTGCGCCCCGAACTCTTCGGCGAGCGCCCGGGCCACCTCGGGGCGCCGGGCATGCACCGTCGCGCGGGCCGAGAGGAGCCGGGCGGCCGCAAGGGTCGCCCGGGCCGCCCCACCGGCACCGAGCACGGTGAGGGTCCGGCCGTCCCAACCTCCCGAACCCCGAAGCTCCTCGAGGCGCCGGAGGATCGCCGCGAGGTCGGTGTTCTCGGCCCGAACGGCTCCGTCGTGGAAGGTAAGGCAGTTGGCCGTGCCGCACGCTTCGGCGCCCGGTCCCGCTTCCGTGGCCGCTTCGAAGGCGGCGGCCTTGAACGGATGCGTGACGTTGAGTCCGCGGAATCCGGCCGAAGCGAGGAGGGGGATCGAGGCGAGGAACTCGTCGTCGTCCGCGAACTCGAGCGGCAGGTAGAGGCCGATACGGCCGTCGGCGCGCATCCAGGCGGAATGGACCGCCGGGCTGAGCGAGTGGGCGACCGGTCGGCCGGCGACGCCGAAGAGGGGCGGTTCCCCCTCGGCCTCGAGGAACGGTCGCAGCCGGTCGACGGGGATCTGGCTGGGCTCCACCGGGACCCGACCGCGGCGCTCGGGGAGGGCGGCGAAGACGAAAGGGGCCCCCCAGCGCCGGGAGAGCGCCCGCAGAAGGGGGCCCGAGGGTCCGGTCGTGTGCACGACCACCGGTTCGTCCCGTCGCGCGAGGAGGCGGGGGAGCATCTCTCCCAGGGCGGCCGGGACCGACGCCGGAACCACGAGCTTCCCGACGCCCCGCACGCTCGACAGCTCGAGCCAACGACGGGGCCACTCGGGGAACTCCGACGGACCGAGGTGACACGAGACAATCCGCCCGAGCCGCTCGGTGGAGGGGAGCCGGGCGGCGAACGCCTCGTCGCGCCCCTGCTCGAGGTCGATCCAGCGGAACGGCATCTCTGCCAGACGTGCGAGCTCCCGCGCCCGCTCGGCAGGGTCGTCCGGTCCCTGGCCCCCCTCCCGGGTCGAACGGAGCGTCGCGATGAGCGGCAGGGCGGCGGGGAACAGCTCGGGAAGCCGGGCCCGGTCCGCCGGATCCCACCGGTCGACGCGGATCTCGGCCGTGTCGGCGCCGGCGGCCCGCGCTTCCGCGATCTGCTCGACCGCCTCGGGGACGGAGCGCGCCGGAAGCGAGACGATGATCGCCGGGCGGGGTCCGCTCATCGCTCCTCGATCGTCTCCTCGACCGCGGTCCCGAGATGGCGCGCGCTCGGTAGCCGGACGGCTTCGAGGGCGCGTTCCCCCGAGAGGGCCGTCACGGCGACCCGTCCCGCATCGGTCGAGACGCGCACCGTTTCCGCCTCCTGGAGGAAGACCGTGCGGGTCCGACCGTCGTCGTCGGCCGTGAGCACGACCATCGGGCGCCGCTCGATCTTGACCCGCCCGACCCGGACGGCCCGGGTCGGCCCCGCGGGCACCGCGACGAGCACCGCGTCGCCCGCCTCGAGCTCCGAGAGGTACCGGGTTGAGCCGTCCGCCATCAGGACGTAGGAGTGCGCGGCGCCGGCGTTCACCCGGAACGGTCTCGGCCGGCTGAAGGCGGAGCCGACCGCCTCGCTCGCGACGTGGACCAGGAGGGCGGCCGCGCTGCCGACGAGGAGCCCCTCCTCGGGGCGCAGGAGGGAGGTCGTGTCGACGAGCACCCGGTCGCCGAGGCCGGCCGGTCGCACCGACCGGAGCGGCACCCGCCTCCACTCGAGGCTTGCCGGGACGGCGCGCTCGAGCATCGCCTCGAGCCGGTCGACCTCCTCGGGGGAGCGGACGACGACGACCACCCGGTCGGCCCCGTGTTCGAGCGCCCCGAGCGACGCGGGGACCTCCTCCGGTGACCGTGCGATCGTCCAAAGGTGGAACCGGTGGCCCCGTCGCGCGACGGCGTTCTCGAGAGGGATCACCCGATCCCCCGTCCACTCGAGGACGAGCGTTCCGCCGTCAGGGATCGCCGCGACCTCCGCCTCCAGGCTCGCCGGATCGGCGACGCGGGCGATCCGGTGGGACGTCGCCGCCCCGTTCGAGAGCTCGAGGCGATCGCCGGCGCGCACGGCGATCTCTTCGCCGGCGCGCGCGACGATCGGGTGGTCGCGCGAGGTGACGAACCGTCGGAAGCCGCGCTGGCGGGCGCGGGCGACGATCGCCTCCGTCGAGGCGGCGTCGGACGCCTCGGGGGCGATCGCGACCCGCTCCGACATCGACGTACCCCTCTACCCGCCCGGTCCGTGCAGGATCGTCGCGATCCGTCGCGCGAGCGGTCCCAAGGGACGGCGCTGGAACAGGTTGCGGCCGATGCAGATCCCGGCGCCGCCCGCGAGCATGCTCTCGCGGACGATCCCGAGGAACGCCTCCTCGTCGTCCAGACGAACGCCGCCGCCGATGAGGACCGGGACCGGGGTGGTACGGCAGAGACGGGCGAACTCGTCGCGCGAGCCGGGGTAGCTCGTCTTGACGATGTCGGCGCCGGTGTCGGCCGCCGCCCGCGCCGCGTGCCGCAGCTCGTCCGGAGTGCCCCCGTTCGCCTTCTTGACGTAGGCCATGCACAGCAGCGGCAGGCCGATTCGCCGGCACTGGTCGGCGGCGGTCCCGAGGTCCTGGAGCATCTCGGGCTCCTCGGGGACGCCGAAGTTCACCTGGACGGAGAGGAGGTCCGCCCCGAGACCGATGGCCTCCTCGGCCGAGCCGACGATCACCTTGCGGTTCGAGCTCGTCCCGAGGCTCGTCGAGGCCGAGACGTGGACCCCGAGCAGAACGTTCGGACGGAGGACCGGCGCCACCTCGCGAACGGCCCCTTTCGTGACGATCACGAGGTCGACCCCGACGGCCTCGAGCTCCTCGACGACGGGCGCGAGCCGCTCGAGGCCGTCGATCGGTCCCATCGACACCGGGTGGTCGAGCGGGACCGAGAACAGCCGCCGACCCGCGTCGGGGAACAGTCGCTTGAGCCGTATCTGTTTGCCGTACATCGTTCCTTCCCTTCGGTATTGATTTCTCCGAGGGAGGCGCCCGAGAACGGCCGACCCGAGGTCAGTAGCGGACGATCGGGACGGCGCCCTCCCGGCGCCTCCCGTTCACCAGAGCCAGGCCCCGGCAGAGCGACCCGACGGCCCGCTCGACGCGCCGAGAACGGTCCGGTCTGCCATCGTCCTTCCCACGGGGCGGGTCCTATTTAGCCTTGGTCGCGGCCCCGTTCGCTGGCGCGACGACCCCGTCCACCAGGAGGGCGTGGAGCGCGAAGCCGCGGAGCATCTGGTCCCACATCTGGCGACGGACCGTGGGCGAGTTCGCGAAGTTGGCGACGATCTCCCCGACCCACGCGCTGTGCTCGACGTCGGCGGTCACGTGCAGGCGGTAGTACTCGAGGTGGTCCTCCGGGACCTTGTAGTGCTGACGGAACGCGGGAAGAAGACGGGCGCACAGCTCGACGTTCGGCGGCTCGGAGGAGCCGGCGGCCGAGATGTAGAACGGGTGCAGCCGGTTCGTGTACAGGAAATCGTCGATCGCCACCATCGTGCTCGGAAGGAGGGGCTCCGCGTGCACCTCGGCACGCGGGAGGCCGAGGCCCTCGCAGAACCGCAGCCAGAGCTCGGGGTGGCCGGGCTCCTTGCCCTTCGGGTCGCCGGCCTCCTCGACCAGCTGGTCGAGGATCATCCGGCGGTACCGGTCGTTCGTGACGTCCGACGGGCAGTTCGAGAACCGCTCGGCCATCGCGATCGGGACGGAGGCGAGCCACGGGTAGAACTGCTTGGCCCAGCTTTGGACGAGCGCCTTCGGGGCCGTCCCCTGCTCGAGGGCCGAAAAGAAGGGGTGGGTCTTGAACGGGTGGTGCGCCATCTTGTAGTTCGTCAGTTCGTCGCGGAAGCGCGCCCCTTCGAATCGTACCCACGGAGGCTCGGGCATCGCGCCCTCGACCGGAGGGGGCGTATATGTCGCGCGAGGTTCCGCGCTGAACCCCGCCGTTTATCGCGGCTCGTTCCGGTCGACGGCCGTGAGTGGCCCACCGGACGCCGGGGCCGCGGTCCCCCGCTACGGACCCCTTGCCGGGGTGCGGGTGCTGGATTCGGCCCGTTTTGTCGCCGGGCCGTGGGCCGCCACGTACCTCGGCGACTTCGGCGCGCGGGTCATCCACGTCGAGGGCCCTCCCTTCGCCCCGCCGTACGCCGACCCGACCCGCACCCTGCGGCCCCTCCTGCCCGGCGGTTCCCCCGCGGACGCGGTCTCGGAGTCGTGGGTCCAGTACGGGCGCAACAAGCTCTCGGTCGGCCTCGACACCCGGCATCCCGACGGGCGCCGCGCGTTCCTCGACCTCCTCCGGGAATCCGACATCTGGATCGAGTCGTCCCGCCCGGGCACCTACGACCGGCTCGGGCTCTCGGATACCGAGGTCTGGCAGGCGAACCCCCGGGTGACGATCGTCCATGTCTCGGGGCACGGCCAGACCGGCGTCCCCGAGCGGGTGCGGGCTCCGTCGTACGATCTCACCGGTCAGGCGTACAGCGGGTTCCTTTCGCTGCAGGGGGCCCCCGACCCGGCTCCCCCCACCCGCGCGGGCACGGCGCTGAACGATACGGTCACCGGCCTCGCCGCGGCGACCGCGGGGCTGATGGGGTACATCCACACCGCCCGCACCGGCAAGGGCCAGGCGGTCGATGTCGCGCAGTACGAGATGTTCTTCATGCTCCTCGAGAACATGGCCATCGACTACTTCATGCGGGGCGTGGTGCGCGGGCGGCACGGGACGGGGCACGCGCGGCTGCATCCGTACGACGTGCATCGGGCGGCCGACGGATGGGTCGTCGTGGCCGCCCCGACCGTCGACGCCTGGGCTCGCCTGAAGCCGCTCCTCGGGATCGATGACCCGGCGCTCGACGACCCCGGCTACCGGCTCGCGCACCGGGAACCGGTCGACCAGGCCCTCGCCGAGTTCTGCGCCGCGCGCACGCGGGAGCAGCTCGAGGGGATCGGCCGCGAGCACGACCTCGCGATCTCGCGCGTCTTCGACATCGCCGACATCGCGCACGACCCGCACTACCAGGCGCGCGAGATGTTCGTCGAATGGGACGACCCGGTCGCGGGCCGCGTCAAGGGTCCGGGGATCGCTCCGAAGTTCTCCGAGACCCCCGGGCGCGTCTGGCGGGGGGCGCCGTGGCTCGGACAGGACAACGACCGGGTCTTCGGAGATCTTCTCGGCTATCCGAAGGAGACGGTCGAACGCCTGCGCCGCGACGGGGTGATCGGGGAGGACCCCCCGCACGGACCGCCCGCGCCAGGGCCTCCGCCGTTCCGAGCCCGGGGAGCCTAGATTGCCCGAGCTCCCGCCGCTCCCGGACGACCCGATCGCTGGGGAGATCCGGGATTTCGATCGCCAGCACCGGCTCGCCGATCGTTGCCGGGAGCTCGACGTTCGGCCCGAGTTCCCGCGCAAAGAGTTCCAGGCCATGGGCACGGCGCGCCTCCTCGGGCTCACCGTACCGGTCGAACGCGGGGGCCGGGGCCTCTCGCTACCCCGGGCGGCGGCGTCCCTCTTCCACCTCGCTTACCTCGGCGGGACCGTCTTCGGGAAGCTCTCGATCCAGCCGGAGTTCTGCTCGGTGCTGGCCGAGCACGGGAGCCCCGAGCTCCTCGCGCAGTGGTTCCGACCGCAGATGCGCGGCGAGCGGCTGGTCGGCAACCAGATCACGGAATCCGGGGCGGGCTCAGACGTGGCCGGGCTCGAGGTCGTCGCCGAACGTCGAGGCGACGAGTACCACCTCACCGGCACGAAGACCGAGGTCGCTCTCGCCCCCGACGCCGAGGCCGCGATCGTCTACGCCCGCTCTCCGGGGTCGACAGGGCACCACGGGATCAGCGCCTTCCTCGTCCCCCAGGAGGGGCCGGGGATCACCCGCGTGCCGGGCCCGGGGGACCTGGGGGAGCACTGGCAGCGCCGGGGATCCGTGGTCTACGATCGCGCCCCGGTCCCGGCGCTCCATCGCTTGGGCGCCGAGGGAGAGGGCCTCTCCTACGTCCGGCCGGAGCTCGCCCGCGACCGCGGGCTGCTGGCCGCGATCTACCTCGGCGTCGCTCGCGCCTCGTGGGAGGAGACGGTGAAGTACGTGGGCGAGCGCCGAGCCTTCGGCCGGCCGCTCTCCGACCAGCAGGCCGTCGCCTTCCCCCTGCTCGACGACGGCGCCCAGCTAGAGGCGACCTGGCTCTACACGGTGCGGGCTTTGGAACGCCTCGAGGCACGGCCGGGCGACGAGGGGCCGACCGCGATGGCGAAGGCCCTCGCGACCGAGGTCGCCCTGCGAACGATCGACCACGCGATCCAGTTCCACGGGGGTCGGGGGTACACCCGGTCCGTCCCTCACGAGCAGCGCTGGCGGGACGTCCGTAGCGGACCGATCGCGCACGGGGCCTCCGAGGTGCTCCGCCGGTCCGCGGCGCGCCAGCTGTGGCCGCGTCCCCGCCCCGAGAACCCTTAACCGAAGCGCGGGCCTAACAGGCCGAGGACTCCCCCTCCTCCGACGGAAATGCGGTTCCACCTTGTCGCGGCGCCCCCCCGTGGGGCGGCCGTTTTGGCGGCCTGGGCGGTCCTCCTCATGATCGGGCCGGCGCTCGCCGGCGGTGGGAGCGCGCGCCCGTTGCTCGCCTCGCAGGCCGCGGCGCTGGGGGCGGAGGGACCGGCTCTTTTCGATCGGGAGAGCCTGGCCGCGCTCCGGGCGGCCCCTCGGGTCGCGGTTCCGGACTCCACTTCGGATGGGATCCTTCCGGGGTCGACGCCGCTCAGGACCGCCCCCGGAGGCACGCTCTCGGTCGTCGTCACCCTGGCCTTTTCGAACACGAGCCGTCTGGCCAGCCTGCTCCGCGAGCTCTCGGACCCGAGCTCCTCGAAGGTTCGGAGCTACCTGACGGGCGCGCAGTTCGATGCCGAGTTCGGAGGATCGCCGGCGACCTACCGGGAGGCGGCGGCGTTCTTCGGCTCGTACGGGGTGCAGGACCTCACCTCGTACTCGGATCGCGCGACGCTCTCGTTCGAGACGACCCCCTCCGAGGCCGAGCAGATGTTCGACGTTCCGATCGCCTCCTTCGAGACCGACGGTCGCGCCTACATCGCGCCCACCGGGCCGGTGCGCCTTCCCGCCCCCCTCTCCGCCGCGGTCGTCCAGGTCGAAGGGCTCGGGACCGCCTCGTCCACGGTGGGCCGCTCATTGGAACAAGGGACCATCTCCTCGGGGGGCCCGAGCCAATCGGCCGCGAGCCCGGTCCCCACGGTCGGCGGGTACCGTGCCCCGGTAACGGAGGGCACCGCCCAGATCGAGTTCGCCCCGGACCTGCAGGTCGCTTACGACGAGCAGTCGCTCCTCGCCGCGCACGGAGAGCCGCTCAACACGACCGTCGCGCTGATCACCAGCTCGGGGGCGTACACCGGAGCTCCTTTCTCGAACGCCTGCGGGTCGTTCGCGACCTCAGAGGACGTCGGGCCGTGGAGCCCGTCGGACCTCTCCTCGTACTTCGGCCATTCGCTCCCGACCGGGCAGCACCCGGCCGTCGTGACCGATGTCCCCCTCGGGAGCGCGACTCCGCCCGGGTGCGCCGCCTCCTGGGACTCGTCGGGGGCGGTCGCCGCGAACACGGTCGACCTCGAAATGATCGGCTCGACCGCGCCGGGGGCGAGGATCTACGGCGTCTACGGTCCGACGCCCAGCGCGGCGAACCTGGATACCGCCGTCGCGACCGTGCTCAACCCGAGCTCCTCGCTCGGAACGACCGTCCAGAGCGGTCTCGAGAACGTCTCCGTGATCGCCACCTCCTGGGGATTCTCCGACGTGAACGACAGCGCGTGGTACGGGTCGCTCGAGGAGGCCGCGGCCCGCGGGATCACCGTCCTCGCCGCCACCGGCAACTCCGCGGACGATCCGTCCAGCCCGGGGTGGGTCGGCTCCGCGGTCGAGTTCCCGGCGTCGATGGCCTTCGCGACGTTCGGTACGGTCGCCGTCGGAGGCACGACGGTGACGCTCGACCCGAGCACGCTCCAGATCACCGACCAGGTCGCCTGGAACGTCTCCGCGACGCACGGGGGACCCGCGGGGACCTCGGGCGGGATCAGCGCCCTCATCAAGGAGCCGTCATGGCAGAAGTCGAGCTCCGCGGCGACGCTCCTCGGCGGCAAGGGCCGGGGGGTCCCCGACCTCGCCGGTCTCGCGAACGACACGGCGGCCACGGTCACGATCGGCGGATTCCAGTACCAGGCGAACAACGCGAGCTCCCACGGTAAGTTCTACAACGCCTCGGGCACGGGCGTCGCCGTCGGGGTCGTCGCCGGGCTCTTCGCGGAGATCGACCACGCGCTCCGGGCGGCGGCGAACCCGGCCGTGGGTTTCGCGGACCCCACGATCTACCCGCTCGCGACCCAGGAGTACGACCCGCTCCCGAACGGGGCCGTCCACGGCGCCGGATACACGACCCCGAACTACACCTCGCCCCTCCCGACGCTCCCGTTCCGGGATGTGGTCCGCGGCCGGAACTTCGCCGACACGACGGGGGTCGGCTACGACCTCGTCACCGGCTGGGGGTCTCTCGACGCCTACAACTTCACGATGTACCTCCTCGTTCCGACGACCTTCCCCGCCTACGGCCCGCTCCGGGCGGTCCAGGATTACGTGAACCTCACCGGCCTCGCGACCGCCCCGACCAAGTACAACAGCAACACCCACCTGTCGATCCAGCAGAACCTCTTCGTGGCGAACGCCTTCGGCGCCCCGATCGTCTGGGTCCAGACCGTCGTCCTGTTCTCCGAGCAGACGAACGGGAAGTGGGTGGTGAACTACACCGGGTGGGTCGTCTACCCGTTCTTCGGGATCTATCCGCAGGAGTCCGTCTACGAGTTCTGGATCCCCACGATCGGCCATCTCGGCGGGCTCCCGCCCTCGCTCGACCTCACCACGTTCATCTCGCCCGAGAAGCCGAACTGGGTCTCGACGGTGACGTTCGCCTTCGGCGGGCTCACGTCCCCGTTCACCCTCGACGTTCCCGGCGGGGAGTACCTCCTCGGCGGGTTCGACCACTCCTACAACTGGCAGGGAACGAACCACACGAACGGACCGGCGCCCGACGGACCCGTGCGCGGGTTCCTCGCGCCGCAGATCGGTCTGTACGGCTCGCCCGCGGGGGGGCCGGGCGAGTTCGAGAAGCCGACGGCCGGCTCGATCGCCGCCTTCGTCGAGCCGCTGGGGACGACGACCTTCGTGCCGGCGGAGACGGCCGTTATCGCGCTCCATGCCAACCAGACCGGGGAGTTCGCCGAGAACCTCTCGTACACGCCCACCTCCCCGAACGATTGGTCGATCGCGTACCTCGCGAACGCGACGGAGCAGGGGATCTCCGTCTCCGAGCCGTACCGCTACCCGCTGACGTTCTCCGAGACCGGGGCTCCGGCGTCGATCTCGTGGAACGTGCAGCTGTCGAACGGGCTGCGTCTCTCGGGGACGGGCGCCCAGACCGCGCTCGTGGGCAACGTTCAGAACGGCAGCTACGCCTGGACCGTCGGCATCGGCTCGAAGAACTATTCGATCTCGGTCTCCTCCGGGAACGTCACCATCACCGGGGCCCCGTCGACCATCGACATCGTCTTCACGGCGAAGACGAACACCGTGACGTTCGTCGGCAGCGGCCCGATGGGGTTCCCGTTCGACTGGTCGGTCGCCATCGCCTCCGCGTCGACGCTCTCGGGCACGCTCGCCGATTTGGAGACGACCCTGACCTACGCGAAGTACACCTACCACGTCACCTGCACCAACTCGAGCTGGCAGGCGAACGACACGAAAGGCACCTTCACGATCGGGGCCCAGCCGATCACGGTCGAGGTCCCGTTCCACCTGGTGACGTTCAAGGTGAAGACCACGCCCGTGTACGCGGTCGGGGTCCTCGTCCCGTGGACGGTCACGGTCGACGGGGTCGCCAAGCACGGGCATGCGACCACGGCGTTCACCTGGCCGCTCCCCAACGGGTCGTACACGTTCAGCGTCAGCGGCCTACCGGCGAACGACCACGCCGTGCCGTCGCACGGGTCGTTCGTCGTCAAGGGCCTTCCGGCGCCGAACATCCTGATCCGGATCGAGGTGGGCAATTCGGGGATCGGCCTGTTCGGCCTCGGGATCTGGGGCTTCGCGCTGGTCGGCGCGGCGGCGGCCGCGGCGGTCCTCTTGCTGATCGTCCTCGTCCGTCGGCGGCGCGGATCGCCGGGCGAGCCGTCGGACGACCGTTCGATCGAGGGCCCGGCCGACCCGTACGAAGAGCGGCCCGTCCGGCCGAAGAAGAAGCCTCCGCGCCAGAAGGGCAGTCGGTACGTCTCGCCGGACGAGATCTAAAGGGCCGGCGCGGACCGCGCCCCGCGATCGCGAACGTCCCAACCCACGACTTATAAGCGGCCCCGTCAGCTACGGCTCGTTGACGGCCGTCGGGCTCGCGGACTCGTATCTCTCGTTCGTCACGCTCCGGGAGATCCGCCGGTACATCGTTCGTTCCCATGCCGTGATGATGTCGGTGTTCATCGGCCTCGTCTACGCGCTCGTCTCCATGACGCAGAGCGGGATGCTGGTCTTCGCGCACCTCGGGGGCGGATACTCGTTCCTGATCGAGACGGGGCACGGTTCCACCTTCCAGCCGTGGAACTTCCCGGGCCTGCTCATCCTCGCCCCCTGGGGGATCGTCGACCTTCCGCTGTTCGGCCTCGTCTCGATGACCCTCGTCTCCATCGGCGTGGCCCTCGGGATGGCGGTCGCCGTCCTCCTCGCCGTCTCGGTCGCGCGCCGCCGATCCGGCGCGTCCCAAGGTCCGGCAGCCCTGGGGGCCCTCACCGGCCTCACGCCCGCGATGATCGCCCTCCTCGCGCTCGGCGCGTGCTGTTCGACGACCGCCGCCGCGTCCGCCGGGGTGGGGGTGATCGCCCAGCTGAGCGGCTCGACGACCAACAACCTGCTGCTCAACAACTGGTATCTGAGCGTCTTCCAAATGGCGATCGTCTGGGTTGCCCTGATCGCGCAGGAGGCCCTTCTGCGGATCTACGGCGGGCTGTTCGGCGCCCCTGACGCGTCCTGGGCCGGGGCTCCTTCCCAGGCCCCCTCCCGCCTGGACCGCTGGGTGGTGGCCGGCACCGCCTTCCGGGCGGCGCTCCTGATCGGCGGGACGACCTGGTCGCTCGCGATGTTCGCGGACTGGACGACCGTCGCCCCGGGGAGCGCTCCCGCCGCCCTCTGGTTCGACTGGATCGTCGTCCACCAGCTTCCGAGCGTCCTCGCGATCGTCGCCGCCCTCTTCCCGTCGGCGACGGTCCATCTCTTTCGCGATCTCGGCCGGTCCATGGGAGCCCGGGGCCTGCGCGCGGCGGCCGGGGTCGCCGGGGCCCTCCTGATCTTCGGAGCCCCTCCGCCGCTCTCGCTCTGGGGGATCGATGGCTGGGGAAACGAGCTCCTCGCCTATGCGGGAGGCCCGACGTCCGCGGGGGCCGTCGCCCCGCACCTCGGGTCGGTCGGCGCGCTCGCCTTCCGCTGGGGGTTCCAGTACCTCCTCCTCGGGGGCGTCGCCCTGGTCCTCGCCCTGCGACCTCGGACCGCGCTCCTCCCGCTGCTCTGGTCGACCGGGGCCGGGCCGCTCCGGGCGTCGGCCCACCCGCCGGAGCCGGATGCCGCCGCTCCCACCACCTCGTAAGTAGGGCGCACGGCCCGCAGGTTCCGCCCGCGACGGTATCCGTTCCCCCGACGAACGGAGAAGGCAGATACCCCCGCGACCTCGGGCGCCGCCGATGGACGCGGGTTGGGTGCTCTGGCCCGTCGCCGTCCTCATGGCCGTCACCATCGCCGCGCTCGTCCGATGGTCCACCGACGCGCGCACGGTGGTGGTCGCGTCGGTCGTCGTCTTCCTCTTCGTCATGATGGTGGCGATGTTCGTGGCCACGGCGATCTACTTCTCCTGGCCCGGGACCCGCTCCCTCGTCCTCGGGCTCTGGATCGCGGCCGCCCTGATGGCGGTCAGCGTCTTCCCCCTCTTCGCGCTCATCCTGCGCGAAGCGCACGATCACGTCGCCCGGGGGGCCGACTACACGCCGCGTC
This sequence comes from Thermoplasmata archaeon, assembly GCA_052326305.1. Taxonomy (GTDB): domain Archaea; phylum Thermoplasmatota; class Thermoplasmata; order Lutacidiplasmatales; family UBA184; genus Lutacidiplasma. The sequence continues at coordinate 70,063 of JBKQPJ010000012.1, forward strand.
GCCTCCGATCGCCGACCGTCCTCGCGCTGACCGTGACGGGACTCGTGCTCGCCTCGGAGATATTGATGGGCCGCAGCTTCCAGCTCGCGGCCGGGACCCCCGGCACCGGCGCGATCGGGGCCGGGCTCGGGGCGACGATCGCTTCTCCCTGGTTCCTCTTCCCGATGTCGCTCGAGATGGCCTGTACCGCCTTCTGGATCCGGGGGCGTCTGCCCGCCGCCCTCGCCGCGACGTTCGCGACGCAGGCCGTCCTGATGTTCTTCGGCCCGCCCGCGCTGACCAGCGTGCCGTGGCTCGTGGCGAGCGGGGTGCTCTCGAGCGCCGCGATGGTCGGTCTCCTCGCCTACCTACTGTACGGAGCGTACCGGGGGGCGACGTTCGGCGGATCGGTCCGCGCCTACATCGTGCGGTTCCTGCTCGTCTCCGCCGTGATGGGCCTCGGCCTGGCGCTCTGGGTCGCAACGAGCGACCTCACGCTGTTCGCGCTCGCGACGGTCCTGCAGATGGCGATCTTCTTCACGGCGGCCGTCGTGCCCGAAACGTTCGCGACCCTCGGGCCCGACCCGCCCGCGGGGAACCCCCCGGGCCGGGCCTCCGACGTACCGTCCGCCCCGTGAAGCGGGCACCGCCGGGCCCCTCCTTCCTACGGGCCCTGTAGTAGAAACCGCGCCGTCATAAACCTCGGGTCGCTGGACGGGGGAACGAGCGGGGGCTCCGAGGGAGATCGCCATGTCCACGACCGAAGCAATCCTCGCCCTCCTTGCCCTGGCGATGGCTCTCGGCACGGCCTACCTCGTGAAGTTCGCGGCGGCCGCCCGCTCGCGTCGCGAAGGCGCGATCGCGCTGTTCCTCCTCGCGATGATGGCCGAGATGTTCGTCGCGGCGGTCCTCTACTACCGCGCCCCGGGCGCCGGCACCCTCGTCGAGGCGCTCTCGGTGAGCGGGGCGCTGATGGCGGCGAGCGCGGCCGCGGTCTTCCTCTCGCTGTCGGAGGGAGCCTCGGGAAAGGCCGAGGAGCCCCGCTCGGACGCGCCGGGGTCACTTCCGTACCGCGGGGCGTACGTCGCCGCGGCGATCGCGCTCGTGCTCGTGAACGAGGCGCTGATGGCGTGGACGTTCGAGGTGGTCTCCGGGACCGGGGCGGGTCTCCTCCCGGGCGGCACCGGCTCGATCGCGAACGGCCTCGCCGCCCTGCTCCTGTCGCCCTGGTTCGTGTTCACGATGGCCGCCGAGATGGCGATCGCCACCGCGCTCCTCTGGCGGTCGCTCGGCCCGGCGCTCCGCGCGATGCTTCCGTTCCAGGTCGCGATCATGGTGCTCTCTCCGCCGACCCTTCCGTCCGCCGAGTGGGTCACGGCCTCGGTCGTCGCGGGGAGCGGCGCGATGATCGGGCTCTACGTCTACCAGATGGAGCTCCTGTACCGGCACCGGGCTCTGCCGGTCGCGCTCGCCCGCTACCTCACGGCCCTCCTCGCCGTCTACGCCGCGATGATGGCGGGACTGTTCCTTTGGCTGTACTACGGCAGTCCCCTCCTGCTCGGCGCCTCCGTCGCCGCCGAGATGGTGGTCTACTTCGCCGCCGTACTCTCCCTCGACCGATTCTCCGCGAAGCCGACGTTCGAGTGGCAGCTCCGCTCGGATTGGGCGTTCGGCGTGCTGTCGCTCATCTTCGTCGCCGAGATCTTCATGGGCGCGGTCCTCGACGTCCGGCTCGACCCGGCGACCTACCTCGGCGGCTTCATGTCCCTGCCGCTCGCGGGGCCGGCCGGGACGGTCGCCGGGAACGCGCTGTCGAACGGATTCTGGTTCCTGGCGATGGTCGCCTCGTCGACCTGGTTCCTCGCGATGATGGGCCTCGAGATGGGCGCGCTCGTCGTCTTCAAGATGCGCGAGACCCGTCACCTCGAGAACCGGATCCGGCTCGCGCTGATGCTCGGCTGCTACGCCGCCTTCGCCGTCTTCTACCCGAGCCTGTACTTCGGCCTCTACTTCCCCCACGCGCCCCCGCCGAGCACGGTCCCGGTGCTGGGATGGGCCATGGGGATCGGGTCGTTCCCCCTCGCGGCCGGGGTCTTCGGGACCTTGCTGGTCACCTATGCCGTCACGGGGGCGCTGGTCGTGCTGTTCGGACGACGGGTGATCTGCTCGACGTTCTGCACGGCGCCGCTGATGTACCAGGGGACGACGGTCGACGCGATGAAGTCGTTCAACCGATCCTCCCCGGTCGCCCGGAAGTATCTCTCGAGCCGGTTCTCGGGCCTGTATACCGTCACCACGGGCGTCGTGATGGGGTCCCTCGTCGTCACGTCGGTCGTCTCGTACCTCGACACGACCGGGAAGCTCGCCGTGTACATCCAGGGGAACGACCCGTCGGTGTTCCTGTTCATGCTCTACTTCTCGGTCCTGTGGTACCTGATGTTCGTCACGATCCCGTACACGGGGAACTACAACTGCGTCACGATGGGCTGGTGCTACACCGGGACGATCGCCCAGGCGTTCCAGAAGGTCGGCTTCTACAAGCTCAAGGTGCGCCACCGGGAGGTCTGCCAGGCGTGCACGACGCTCGATTGCGCGAAGGGGTGCCCGGTCGGGCTGGTCGATATGCCGGGCCACTTCCGGCAAGAGGGCGAGTTCCGCAGCTCGAAGTGCTGCGGGATCGGCGACTGCGTCGAGGCCTGTCCGTACGACAACCTCTACATCTCGGACGTGCGCCACTGGATCCGCCGGCGCCTTGGACGTCCTGAGGCCCCCGCCCCTCGCGGGGTGCGGCTGCCGATGGCCGGGGCGCGATCGACCGCCGCGACGGTGACCTCGGCGCGGGCCGCCGTCCGCGACCCCTCTTCCGTCGGGAGGGAGGGGCCCAACCTCTTCCCCCCGGTTCTCCCCGCGCTGGCGACTGGGTCGGAGGAAGGCGGCTCCGGCCGGGCGGCGGAAGGGCTCCGCAAGAAATATCGGGCCCGCCTCGATGCGCGGTCGTGATCGGGAACGGCCCCAACGCCCCGTTCCTCGCGACGGCCCCGCTGAACGCGGAGCCCCGTCGCCGGCGGCGATGGCTCCTCCCGGCGGCCCTCGCGGCGACCGTGCTGGCGGTCGCAGCCCTAACGGTGCTCATCGGCGTTCCGGTCGCCCAGAGCGTCCCCGAGAACCTGACGCTGATCAACTCGGGGAGCCTCCTTTCCGCCGTCGGCCAGACGGTCAGCTTCCCTCACGGGGGGACCCTCGAGCTCTCCTGGTGGACCGCGAGCGGTCGGAGCGTCACGTTCAGCGTGCTCGCTCCGAGCGGATCGACGATCTACTCCTCCGACAGCGCGCGCGGCTCCGCGTCGCTCGGGGTGGGCGACAGCGGCCCCTACACGCTCGAGATCTACGACCTCCTGCCCGAGACCGTCACCGTGAGCGGAACGCTCCACTACTCCGCGCCGATGCTCTAGCCGGCGGGGGGGGCCCCCTCGCGGAAGGTACGGCGGACCCCGCTCAGCCGACGACCTTGAGCTCGGTCTTCTTCGCGCGGAACCCCGCCGTGCGGTGGCTTCCGTCGCACATGGGCGGGTGCGACGAGTGGCCGCAACGACAAAGCGCCATGGCCACCGTGCCGTCGACCATCACCACGTTCGGCCCGTTCTCGCTCGCGACGATCTCGACCTTCGTCATGGACTCGGTAGGGAGGGTACCTCTCGGCGGATAACGGGAGGGTTTCCCGCGGGAGACGTGGTTCCGCCGCCGCCCCCGGAGGGCGGAGGGCCCCCCGACGCGGTCGGAAGAGGCGTGGAGGGCAAGGTCGGGGCCACGGGGGCGGAGGCGAGCGGCGGAGCGGTGCCCGCCCGGCCGCCTCCCCACAGTACGCCCGAGGCCTCCTGTACCGCGAGGCACCCCGGATGTTCGCGGCAGTGCGACCAGCCGGGCTCGAGACGGGGCACGAGGGCCTCGAGACAGCTGATCAGGGCCGTACGAAGCTCGAGGTCCGGTTCGATCGGGCGCGGGACGGGCCGCCCGGTCGGGTCGTCCCGCGTCGCGGCCATCAGGAACGCTCCCGAGCGCGTCGAGACCCCGGTCGGGATCCCCTGAGCCCCGGGGATCAGGGGAACCCAGCGAGACCCGACCGCGGGTCCGGAAGGGTGAATTGCCGGGACGCCGGTGGGCGGCGCCGTCGCGGCCGGGCCAGCGGGCAACGGGGCGGCGGGCGCAACGGGAATCTCGGGAGGGTCTGGCGGACGGTCGGATGCGCCCCGCCCGACGACCGACGACACGTTAGGCGAATCCCCCTTGAGCGCACTAAACACCTTCGCTCGAACTGAACGCCTCACTCTGGGGGGCCCCGCGGCGATGCGGAGCTACGCGGACGGGCGTGTCCGACGGGGTACGGGTCGCGGACGGGTCTCCCTCCGAACGAGGTCGCCGAACGCTTCGCGGAGCTCGCGGGTATGGCGGCCCCCCTCGGCGCCGGAGCCCACCGGCACTCCCTGGAAGAGCGAGATCGGGGCGACCCCCAGCAGCGTGGAGGTCAAGAAAGCCTCCGGGGATCCGGCGAGCTGCTCCGGGCGGGGAGGGCGGTCCTCGACCTCGATGCCCCGGGCGCGAGCCAGATCCACGACGATCCCCCGCGTGATCCCGGGCAGCGCCCCCGAGGCCGGGCCCGGGGCGAGGAACCGCTCGCCCTGGAGGACGAACAGGTTCGATCGGGTCCCCTCTACGACCCCTCCCTCACCGTTCAGAAGGAGCGCCTCGTCCCAGCCCCGCGCCCTCGCGTCGCGCAGCGCGTGCGAGAGCGGTCCCCGCGCCAGCCACTTCACGGGAGACGGGGTCGACGGGGGAAGGAGGTACCTCCCGGGATGAGGGTACTGGGAGAGCCCGGCGACGACCGACGCGACGCCCGACGGCGGAACGGGATCGATCAGCGGGTCGACCAGCACCAGGCTCCCCGTCCGCCCGTCCTCGGAGAAGAGGGAGGGGCGAAGGACCCATTCCGCGCCCGACGAACCCGCCCGGCAGGCCGCGAGCGTACTCTCCACGGCCTTCCCGAGCGCTCGCCGGGACGGGGGGTCCGGCAGGTCGATCGAGCGTGCCCCTCCGAGCAGGCGGTCGAGGTGGTCGGCAAGACGGAACGGCGTTCCGCTGTACGTGCGGATCGTTTCGAAGACTCCATCCCCTTGCCGGAGCCCGGCGGGGAGGTGCAGGGCCTCGCGAGGTTGGAGGCCTCCGTCGAGCCACGCGACGAGCGGGGGGCTCACCGCGCCTCCGGCCGGGAGGCCGGAGGGACGGCCAGGAAGCGGTCGAGGATCTCCATCCCCCCCTCGGTCAGGATCGACTCGGGATGGAACTGCACCCCGTAGGTCGGGAACGTGTCGTGCTGCACGGCCATCACCAGCCCGTCCACCGTGCGCGCCGTCACCCGGAGGGACGCGGGGACCCTCCGGGCGACGAGGGAGTGGTAGCGGGCCACGTCGGCCGGGGTCGGCAAGCCCGCGAGGATGTCGCGCTCCCCGAGGTCCAGGACCCGGTACACCTGCGAGCTCTTGCCGTGGTACGGGATCGGCGCTTCCCCGACCTCACCGCCGTACGCCTCGATGATCGACTGATGCCCGAGGCAGACCCCGAGGATCGGCGTCCCTTCGAACGCGCGCACCGCGCCTTCCGTGATGCCGGCTTCCGAGGGCCGGCCCGGACCCGGGGAGAGGACGACGTGCGTGGGCGCGCGGGCGCGCAGACCCCGGAGCGAGGTCGCATCGTTCCGGACGACCGTGACCTCGGCGCCGAGGGCGGCCAGGTACTGGGCGAGGTTGTGGGTGAACGAATCGTAGTTGTCGATCAAGAGGACGCGGCGCCCCGGATGGGCATGCCGGGGGAGCGGAGGGATCCAGGAGCGGGATCGGCGGGGCGCGGCCCAGGGGAACCCCCGGGGGGACTCGCCGCCGATCGCTTCGAGGAGGACCGCGGCCTTGTGGCGGGTCTCGTTCCACTCGCGGGCGGGGTCGGAGGCGTGGACGATCCCGGATCCTGCGTACACGTGGGCCTCCCTGCCGCCGTGGGGGAAGAACGCGCTGCGGATCAGCAGGCTCGCGTCGATCTCCCCGCCGAGCGAGAGGTAGGCGAGCGACCCCGTGTACGCGCCCCGCGGGACCGGTTCGAGCTCGGCGATAATCTCCGTGGCGCGGATCTTGGGCGTGCCCGTAACGGAGCCGCCGGGCAGGAGCGCTCGGAAGAGCTCCGCTACCCCCGCGTCCGGGCGGAGGCGACCCCGGACGTTCGAGACGAGGTGCATGACGTGGGAGTACCGCTCGACGGTGAACCACTCGTCCACTTCGACGCTTCCCATGGAGCAGACTCGACCGAGGTCGTTCCGGCCGAGGTCCACGAGCATCGTGTGCTCGGCCCGCTCCTTGGGCGAGGCGCGCAACGACCGCTCGTTCCGAACGTCCTGGGTTCCTGCCGCCCGCGGCCGGGTTCCCGCGATGGGCCGGGTGACCGCCGTCCTTCCGCCGCGGCCGTCGGGATCGACTCGGAGGACACGTTCGGGAGAGGCGCTAACGAGCGTGAAATCCCCCGTCACGACAAGCCCCGAGAACGGGCTCGGGTTGCGGACCCGGAGGCTCTCGTACAGCGCCCACGGATCGACCCCCGACGCCCGCATTCGCTGGGCCAGGTTGACCTGATAGACGGAACCCGAGCGGATCCGTCGCCGCACGTCCCGGACCGCCGTCTCAAAGGCCTCCCGGGGGAAGTCCGACACGACCCGGGAAGCCGATCGTGGACGGGAGCCGGCGGTGGGGATCGTGGCCGCTCGCTGAGCGTCGAAGAGCTCCCGCCGGACCTCGGGCAGTCCCGCGCCGCGGATCGAGGGGACGGAGAGCAGCCAGGCGCTGCCGCCGGTCAGCTGGACGAGCGCCCGGTCATACAGGCCGAACCATAGGTCCGGCACTCCCTGGGCCCTCGGTCGATCCGGACCTTCCTGGGCCGCCGCCCACTCGTACCCGACGATCCCGACCAGACCTCCGAGGAAAGGAAGCGGGGCGGGGGCCCCGGGAGAGGCGGCCGTCCGGTACCGATCGAGCACCGCCTCGAGATAGGTGGGAAGCCGGGCGCCGTTGGTAGGGGGTGTGGGTAGTTCCACCCCGGGCCTGGCCTCGACGTGCACCCTGCCCGCGGCGAGTCGGATAGTGGCGGCCGGGTTCCACACGAGGATCGAAACGCCCGGTGAACCCAGGGTCTCGAGCAGACAGGTCCCGGGAGCTCGACGGGCCAGGGTGCGATGGAGCGATGGGAACGGAGTGCTGAGGACGAAGGGAGCGAGCTCGACCGCGCTCCCCGCGCCTCGAGTAGACGATCGGTCTGCCATCCCCAGATCCCGGGCCGAGCGGTAGCACGTGTGCACCGGTATTTGACCGAGCGCAGGCACTCGGGGCCCGTCCCACGAGCTCGCGAGCGCTGGGAGCGGGCCTCACAGGAGCGGTCGCACCCTCGGGGGTCGTGCCTCGCCCAACCCTGCGAAGCGCGACCCCAGTGGCAGGGAGGCGAACGAACCGCTCGGAATCCGGATCGCGCCTCCCAAACAAGTCCGCTACGCAGGGAATGCTCATCACCTGGGAGTCATCCTTGGACCTGCCCAGATGGTTGGGCCTCGGGACCCCCCCGGACCGGTGGACGAATAGGGGTGAGACACCCCGCCCGACCGGCAAGGGAGTGAGCAGGTCAAGCCTAGCCGGGCCCGGTAGAGGGCCGGTGCCGCCGATCCTCAGCTAAATCTACAGTTCGGTGACGAGCACGTCGTACTGGACGAGGGAGGTGTCCCCGGATTGGGTCAGGTCGACAGCAAAGATGGCCGTTTCGGTCGACGTGATCGTGGTCGAGGTCTTCAAGTACGATGAGACAACGAGATCGTTCGCCGCCGGCAAGACGCTGATACCGACCTGAACCTGGAAGATCGTCGCGTTGGCCGCTGCGGTCCCCCACGCCACCTCGAGAACATACATGGTGTCACTTGCGGCAAATCCCGTCACGGAGTGGCTAAGACAAAGTCCCGTGGAAGCCCCGCTGACGAGCACGGTCGGGAGTGCGAAAGTACCCAGGTTCGAGGCCGTGCAGCCCCCCGTCGGAGGGATGCTGGTGGCGTTCACGATCTGAGCCTCGGCGAGGACGGCAGAGACGCCGGCGGGGGCTCCGGGGATCCCTCCGGCGGAGATCTGCGGCGGATTGGAACCGAACGAGCCCAGGACGAACGCGCCCAAGACGACACCCGTCCCGACGATCAAGGCCGCCCCGCCAGCGATCGCGAGCCAGACACCGCCACCGCGGTATCCGCCCCTCGGGTTACGAGGGACTCGTCGGCGGTGGGAAGGGCCTCGGTATCCGGATCCTGCAACTCGCATCTCCGAACCTCCTGGGCAGCGGTGTCCGAGAACCAGTGGTCCTATTTATGCTCGCCAACCCGGTTAATCATCAGGCGTGAGGGGGCCCCTATCGGTCGGCGCTTCGGCGTATAACTAGACAGTGAACTGGCGGCCGAGATTTCCCGGTGTCGTCTATCGGTCAGCTAGCGTCGGGCCTTCAAAACGGCCCCGGCTTCCCGAGTGTTTGCAGACCTACGGATGCCGACCCGCCCAATCACCGCGAGGTAGGGTCGGTTGCCCTCGCGGTGGATCCCATCCGGGGGGCGATCAACCCCCGGGGGTGGTAGACTAGCTCGTCCAACGGCGGGCATGAGCTAGTCAGGTCGCAGACCCCGGGATTAGTCCCGCAGACCACCCTTCGGATCGACGCCCCGGTCCAACGACTCGCCACCAGCCTCCTTGCCGACCCTCGGACGTGCCAGCGGTGCCCGCTACTAGTCGGACTCCACAAACGGGCGGTACCGACGTCGGCCGAGAGCGCGGGGAGATGCGTTTGAGGCGGCCGGTGTTGCCTGGTGCTGGTGGCTGAACTGCTGGCGCCTCTTGCTAGTCGCTGGGTCGAAATCGACCCCCGCGGGACGAGGGGCGCGTCCCGAACGCCTGTGGATCTGCCCTTGACCTTTACCGGATTTCAAAGTAGGCGATCCGACTTGTTTTCCGGGCGAAATCTCTAAAGGCAAACACCCCTCCCACGCCCGGGGCCCATAGCTTAGTTTGG
>JBKQPJ010000013.1:0-31507 GCA_052326305.1 Thermoplasmata archaeon
GCGCGGGCGAGCCAAGTCACTGACCTTGTCCGTGGTTTGACCGTGCGTGCGAAAATGGGCACGGCGCGCAAGACGCTTCTCAGGGAAGCAGAGGAAGCGGCCGACTTGGTGCTTCTGCCGCGGGGGACTAGCCTCGGACCGGGCGGAAGTGCCCGGAAAGCCCGTACGCGGCGAGCGTAAGGGGTCTGAAACGGGCTGGTTATGACGGGAGGGGTCTCCGTTTCGGATGGGCTGACCCTTTACTACGGGGGAGGTTCTGTAACCACCCCCGCCCGACCTCTGACGGGGCGGGATCCGCGCATCAGCCTTTGCCAGTTGCGCCTTGGGCAATGAACCAGAGCCCCTGCACGATCCTGCGCCGGCGCCGTCTTGCCGTAGCAGTGGGGTTCAATCCTCTCGAGGCGGGTGTCTCCCTTTGTGATGTAACAGCAGGCGGATCCGATCGGGCCAGGCCTTTCTACACTCCCTCAAACATCCTCAGTCTTGGCCAATGTTCGAAAGTTCTGTCGGACCCCGAGCCTAATGTTGCTTCTTGGATAACAGGATCTTCAATGCTTCCGTTTGCCGGGAAACCAACGGTCGTAAGCGGGGTGGTCGACAATCTCGAGCACGAGCACGTATCTTTCTCCCCCGTGATGGGCGATGGTGTACACGAGGCGCCAGAATGATGGTAGGTCCTCCACGAACAGGTTCGCGGCCCCGTAGTGCGCGAGAAAGTACCTAGGTATCGAACCCCTTCGAACCACTTCGCCGTGCAGACAATCCCTTTTCAGGACGGGACCCAAGGCCCTCACCCGATGTACGATCGAGTTGGCCTCTTTCGAAGCGGAGGATTCGAGCGAGTGCAAAGCGGCCGCGGCGGAGGGGGAAAGTGCGACTTCCCGGGCGCCTGGAGGCGTCAGAGGCGCGGGCCCGTTCGGAGGATCTCCTCGAGTTGAACAGATGCAGGAGGCACCCAGAAGACTCCCTTGCTTCCGCTCGCGATGTTGCCATTCGCTTCTAGGAACCGGAGAGCCGCGTTGAGGCTAGCACGAGTGGTGGAATGTCCCCATTCCGAGAGAATCTCCAATAGCTGATTTCGGCTCAACGGCCCGTCCGCCCGCTGGAGCGCAGACCGGATGTACTCAATCGTCTCCAGCGTTGGATTGGCCCCCGGACTGGCAAACTCGGGAGACGGGGCGTGAGTTGCCTGCGCCATCAGGTGCACGTATTCGTATAGTCCATATATACATAGCCCCACGGTCGAAGAGTGGCCTGTCGGCTGAGCTTCAATCCATGTCCATAGGGGTTGGACCCTCAAGACCTCGCACGTCGGATGGCCTGAACCCCCATTCTCTTCGACAATCCACCCTCGCAGACTACGTCTACAGTTGAATCCCTTTGAGAGGTAATCGGGACCGAATCCGCTCGGGGCTAGAATCTCCGGGCCGACCGGCCCGACCAAGTCAATTCACCGACCCAAGCCTACGCAAACAATATAGCATGATACTGTGTTGGCTATAGTGATGGCTTCAAAGACGATTGCGTTAGACAGCGAGACATACGACCTGCTCCGGCGGCACAAGCGTTCCGGCGAGACGTTCAGCGACGTCGTTCGACGTCAGTTACGCCCCCCTGCGAAGATCACGGACCTCGCCGGCTCGCTGGGGGACGTACCTCCTCGGGTCTGGAAAGAGGTCGACGCCACGCGTCGGGCCACTCGTCGGCAGGATCGCGGCCGCCAGGAGCGACTGGAACGCGGCGAGGACCCTCCGTGAGATCCCTCGACGCCTGCTACTGCTTCGACTTCCTGCGGGGCGACCCAGGGGCTCGCGATCGCGCGATCGAATGGGAGTCTCAGTCAGAGAACCTCACCATTCCGGCCCCGGCGTTGGCGGAGTTTCTTCGAGCCGGTTATCGACGTGGGGGACTTTTCTTGGACCGCAGTCTAACGCTCTCTCGGCGATTGAGCGTACTTCCCCTCGATGAGGAGTCGGCCGACGAAGCGGCTCGCCTGGGCGGGGACTGCGACCGGCGTGGAACCCCCGTCGGGAACCTCGACCTGTTGATCGCGGCAATCGTGCGGAGGAACCGGGGGGTGCTCGTCACGAGAGATCGCGATTTCCACAGGATTCCAGGATTGCATATCGAGACATATTGACGGCCAACTCGGAAGGTCCTCCCGGATGAGAGAGGCTCTTCGGGCTGCCTCGGGGTACGGGCTGGGCCGGCCGAGGATTCAGTCAGAATATGCTCGAGGCTAGGCCTCTCCTCTCGTCCACCGGCTAGCATTCCACCCGGGTAGTCGGTCATACCTACCCTCCGGAAAGGGGTGGGTTTTCGGAGGACAGCCTCCGACCGCCGATGTCTGCGATCCCGCGCTGTCATCAAGAAGCAGCGGCTTCGGTCTTTGCTGGGGTCGTTTTCGACAGACCGTAGACCTTCCAGCCGATCAGAAATGGGAAGATGACGAAGGTCAGGAAGGCGGGAATGGCGAACGTTGCAGAAGTAACCGCAAAGAGGGCCACCCCAACGAGCCCAACTACCCCGATTGCCGCGCTCAGTCCGCCAAGGGCGTTGCCAATGGTGGGGGCCCTGAACATGGCCACCGCGAGGAGAATGAAACCGATCGACAGGAAGATGTACGCGCAGGTATCGAACTGATTGAACATACCCTGCGTTGCCTGCCACACCTGCACGGCTGCAGCTTGCTGGGCAGCGGTCGCGCCTGCCGCATGATACTGGTTGGAGATCGGAGCCATGGCAACATTCGGCTCACTCTCAACCCCCAGCACGGCGATGCCGAGAAAGCTCACGATGGTCCCGAACATCGCCGGGGCGAGGCTCGACCTTCGGAGGGCGAAAAAGAGGGACAGGAAGAGAGGCATCAGCAAGACCGTGCCGACGAGGAAGAGCGTTTGCCCCACGATGATTTGCGTGTGGAGGCCGGGGAAGTTAATGACCGGTGTCGCGCCCGAGGCGGTAGTCGACGTTCCAATGAACACCACTTGATAGATGATGCTGGCAACGAAGATGACAGCAGCCACCAAACCCGCGATACCTCCCCATTGCAGAACGCTCTTCTCCTGGTCCATAGACTCCCCGACCGCCGAATGGATTACACCGATAAGGAAGTACCTGTGAAGGCGATCGTGTGGACGCGTTACGGGCCACCGGAGGGTCTTCAGTTTGCGGAGGTTGCGAGACCTATTCCGAAGGACGATGAGGTTCTGGTCAGGGTTCGCGCAGCCACGGTAACCGCAGGGGACTGTGAGCTTCGAAGTCTCAAGTTCTCAATCTGGCTCAGGGTCTTCTTTCGAATCTACATGGGCCTCACCAAGCCGAGGCGAAAGATACTAGGACAGGAGTTCGCAGGAGACGTTGAAGAGGTCGGCAAACGCGTAAAGCGATTCAAGAAAGGCGACCAAGTCTTCGGAACCACCGGCTTTGGTTTTGGTGCTTACGCCGAGTTCGACTGCGTCCCCGTGGGATCTCAGACCGCAGTCTTGGCGACAAAGCCGGCCAACATGACCTACGAGGAAGCCGCCGCCGTTCCCATGGGCGGCCTTGAAGCATTGCGTTTTCTGAGAAGGGGAAACCTCCGGCGCGGACAAAGAATCCTGATCAATGGCGCGGGGGGAAGCATAGGTGCTGTTGCAGTGCAGCTTGCCAAGCACTTCGGGGCGGAGGTGACCGCCGTGGATGGCACGGAAAAGCTGGACATGCTGCGATCTATCGGCGCGGACCGGGTCATTGACTACACTCGCGAAGAGTTCACCGAGAGTCGTGAGACGTACGACGCGATTCTCGATGTGGTAGGTAAGGGCTCGATTCCACACGGCTTGAGAATGCTGAAGGCCGATGGACGCTATCTCGTAGCTAACCCGCGGCTGTCATCGATGCTTCGAGGATTGACGAGTTCGAGGCGAGGAGGCAAGAGGGTGATGTTCAGGGCACCGAGCCCAACGACAGAAGACTTGGTTTTTCTCAAAGAGCTCATGGAGGCCGGGAGGATTAGATCGGTGATCGATCGACGCTATCCTCTGGAGCAGGTTCCCGAGGCACACCGCTACGTCGAGTCGGGACGCGCTCGAGGGAAAGTAATCATCTCAGTGGAACAGAGCGGTACCACCTGACCCTGCCGAATCCAAAAGACGGGAGCGATCTTTCTTGCACCGTTCCTCTCGGCTCTTCATCGACCTTTGCGATGTGTTCCCCAACGGGTAGGATTCGCAACATCCCCTCCGAAGCCATCTTCCGCCCGCCCGAGCCCCCGCTTGCCGCAACGTCGTCGAGAAGCTCACCCGGGCCCGGCGGGCGGAGAGCGAACGATCGGGGTGTCGGCTCCTCTCGGGCGGTTCCACCAGTAGTAGAGGATCAGAGCGACCACCACGGCCCGGGCCTAGATGGACAGTCCCATCATCCACGACGTCACGTCGATCGTGAAGCTGCCGCCCTCGAAGACCGTCACGATCTGGGATCCGTGGAAGCCCAACTGGCCCGCGATCCACGGGCCCAGGGGCTCGTGGAACCCGAAGATCAGATTGCCCACGAAGTACGCCCCCACGTCATTGTCGAGGGAAACGAGGAGGCCCAAACTCGTAGCCAGGGGCCACGACGTCCAGCCCTCGAAGACGATCAGCACTCCAAAGGGCGCCATGTAGGTGAGAATCAGCCAGATTCCGTAGGCGGGGACAATCTTGCCGAATAGGTCGATCCAGTTGATGAGGATGAGGCCGTAGAACGCCGAGAAGAGGAGGAGCTTCAGGAGAACGAACTGACGGGGGTCGGTGGGATGCAGACCTGCGACGACCGTCTCGATGCCGGTAACGAGCAGAACGATGCCCACCAGGATCGCGAAACCCGCCAGAGCATAGTCGTGGAACGCGACCGACGCGGCCACCAGGAGGACGCTGAACGTTCCAGTGCCGAGCGAGGAGGTCCGAAGCCATTCGGGAAGGGTCGTTCCGGTGGTATGGAGGATCCGGCCGATCCCCTGCGAGACGATCGCGAGGGCCAGGACGAACACCGCGGCCGTCGCAACAAGGGTGGTGTCGAGCACGGCGAATATCGTCAACGCGAGCCCGATCGACCCTACCCCGACGATTCCCCAGGGTAGGACGGTCCGCCACCACGTGGTCGGCACACGGAATCGAGACAGCTCGGCCGCGACGAGCCGACCTCCCAGGAGGACGGTTTGGAGAGAGAGGAGCCCGACGGCTTCGGTGAGCAGGAGCAATAGGCCCGCCAAGGTGAGTCTTGGAGAAGCGAGGACGACCACCGCGAATCCAACCGAGAAGAGCCCGAGAGAGACCTGGACCAGTCGCCCGACCCCGATCCGAAACGCCATCGGTCGAGGAGGGGAGCTCGTCGAGCGGGTCGATCCGTGACAGCGGCGAAGCCTGTCAGGTCCGTGTCCCCCTGGTGCGGAGGACCCCGGTCGGTCGCCACCCACCTCGACCCGCAGGCGCGTCACCCCACCCCCGCGACGCCCTGCGCGAGTCCGGGGGTCGAATCCGATCTATCGTGGAAGGGAACCGTTCGTACGGGGAAGGTTCGTATCGAGCCCTGGGAGCGTTTCCGAGGCGGGTGCCTATGCACCGGAGAATCCTGGGTTCCGTTCGACCCCTCGGCGCCTCCCCGGTCCCGCTCGTCACAATCCGACCCCGGGCGAAGCCCCGAGCAGGTGACCGATCAGGTACCCGGCGAAACCGCCGGTGAGTCCGATCCCGACCAACTGGAGACCATTCTGCCACCACCCGCCGATGGTGATCTTGGACTCATACCAGCCGATCCCGAAGAGGGCGATGGCACTCGCCACAACGGCGAGGACCGCGCCGAGAAGCACGTCCGTTCCCACGAAGAAGAACGGGACAAGCGGGATGCCGTGGCCGAAGATGGTCGCCCCCCCTACCAGCAAGCCGCTCTTACGAGGGGCCGTCGGCTCTACGGGGGCGAGCTTGAGCTCGAAGGCGAGCATCAGCTCGACCATCGCCTTAGGGTTCGATTCAATCCGGGCGAGGAGGTCCTCGAGGTCCTTGCCTCGATAGCCCCATCCGGAGAGGATACGGCGGACATCCTCCCGTTCCTCTTCCGGCGTCTCCCGCATCTCCCGAAGCTCCCGGGCCGTTTCGGCGAGGTACACCCTGCGTCGGGCCCGGGTGGAAGTGTACGCGACCATCCCCATCGCGATGGATTCCGCCGCGAGGGCCGCGAGAGTCGCGATGATGATCAGTCGGATGTCGCTGGTCGCGGCGGAGAGTCCGAGGATAATCCCGAGGACGTTGACTATCCCGTCCTCGCTGCCGAGGATGAAGTCGGACAGGAACGACGGGTGGGCATGGGAATCTGCCACCTCGATCGATGCCTCCACCATCCCTCGTTTCCACCGCCGTGAATCCGCATCGGGCGGGCTCGACGCGGATGCTCGTGCACCGCACGGAGAGTGAATAGTTGCCCTTTTCGGGATAGCGTAATGGCGGCTGGGAGCGAAACGCCCCTCGACCAAGTCTCACCCTACCCGAGCCAGTCTCCCTCAGGATCGAGCCGAGCCATTTCCGCTCGATTTGTCGGCAGGGCCCCCTGGCCAGTCCCGGAACCGGTGGGGAGGTTCCTGGCAGGGAGCCCTGCATGCCGGGACTAGTCCGCGCTCGACTTCTGGTCACCTCCTACCGAGGCGGTCAGTCTCCGGTGCCACGAAGCAGAGGATTTGGACGACCTGCGACGACGGTGCCGAACGATGTCACTGCGGTCGAACATCGGTCTCCGGTGGTACTGCCGAGCGCTCTGCACGGTGGGAGTCGGATCTCTCGTTCGCATCATTCGGACCTCAACCCTCCTGGTGAGGCCGGGGGGCAAGCTCCTTTTGGTGCGACAACGGGAATTCTTGGTGCAATCCCCGTCCGACTTCCCCGGAGTCGTGTCGTCAGGTCGAATCGGGGCCACTCCCCCGCGTCAGGTTCTCCGATCGGGTCCGATTCGGAGATCCGACCGAAAGAGGTCCCAACACCGGCTGGGTTCCCACGAGACCGCGAACCGCACTTGCCGCCTAGACCGATCCCTCCAACAGCTCCCGGTATCGCGCGATGACCGACGGAACGCGAGACTTGTGGGCGACGCCCTCGGCAACCCTACGCTGCCCGCGATGCTAGTCGTTCGCGTGCCTCCACGGGTCGGCTGCCGGTCCGGGTCGTCTCACCATCATGTCTCGCCGCTTCTCGGCGAGCTTGGAACGTCGAAGGGCTCGGCCCGCGGCTCTGGGTGAAGGGCCGATCAAATGTAACGCGGCCACCGGGGCTGGCCCGTCCGACCGACCCCGGCTCTTAATCGGAGGGCGGTGGCGGCTCGGGCGGCTCCACGTCGGGCAGCATCCCGGCGAACGAGGCGGCGAATCGGTCGACGAGTCGGCCCTTCCAGTTCTCACGGTAACCGCGGAGCAGTTCCTCGAGCCGGTCGGTGTGGCCGGCCCGGTACCGTCGGGCTCCGGCCGAGTAGAACTCCTCTACCAGCCCTTCGTGGAGCAGGTGCCTCAGGTGGAAGTACATCGCGGACCGACCGACCTGGAGGGCCTCGAGAAGGTCGACCGAACTGAGTCCGGGGCGGTCGAGCAAGGCTTCGAGGACCCCACGTTCCGTCGGGCTCTGGAGAGCTTGGAAGATCCTCCGATCCGCAAGCGTAAGGGCGAGGGGGAAGTAGTAGTCACGGTGCCCGGTCGACTCCTTTCGGAGCACCCCGCCCCGGACGAGTCGGCCGAGGTGGTAGGCGGTCTCTCCCCATCCTAGATCGAGCTTACGTTGCACTTCCCGCCCGCTCGTTCCTGGATTCTCGGTGACGTACTCGACGATCCTGCGCCGAGTGGGCAGCTCGACGAGGTCATCCATGCCCCGGCCTTCCCGGTGGCACTCGGGCACGGAACATCGCGAGATACAGAAACACCGTAGCTACCACGAGGAGCAGGAGCGGTGCGGTCCCGATCGCGAAGGTCTCGTTGAAGATATCGTAAAGCTCGCTCACGGCGGCGAGCGCCGAGGCCACCGTGAGGGCGCTGAACCCTGCCGCGACCAGAAGGAACCGTCGTTCTCCGAACTGCTGAGAAGTTGCGACCGCGAGGGCGGCGAGGGCGCCGGAGAACCCCATGAGGACGACGGCGAGACCCTCGGCAATGAGGTCGTCCACGGCCCGAGAACCGCTTCCGCCAGATTAAGCCCCCGCCCGCGGGTCGCTCGCGCACCGATTCGAAACGGGCACTTTCTATCAGGTCTGAGTCAGCCGCCTGCTTTGGCGTAGACAACCTGTACCTTCTCAACAGGGAGGCGGCTCGTCCGTCGATGTCGCTCGCTCGCTCCGCGCGGAGTAGGAGGCCCGGCCTGACAGGAATCGACACTCGTGAGACTCACCCGGGCAGCCGGTTTCGCCGGAGCCCGGGAGAACGAGCCCCGCGGAGCGATGTGACCGGTGAGGTTACGGATCACCAAAATGAATCTAGCCGCTCGACCGCGTTACTCTCGATCGGATCGATCGGGGGGGAGACCTGAACCGGGCGGGGGTTCTTCCTGCCTCTCCGTCGCCGGCATGCCTTGGAGGGGCCGTCCGATTTCGACCGCGTTCGGGCCGCCGTCGGAAGGGGTGGGCGGAGCTCGCCGGAAGGAGGCGGGTCGGGGGTTCGCTGGGTTCCCACGCAGGCGAAGAGGGGCATCCACCAACTTTTGGGCACCCGGGAGCCGGTAGAGGGAGTAGGAAGCCAGGGCGACAACGAAGGTGGCCAGAACACCGAGGACCAGGTCGCTGAGGGTCGAACCCACCCACTTCAACCGCACGATCACTTGCGAGAGACCAAACGAAACCACGAGCCCGTCCATCGCCATGACGAACCGAGTGAACACGTCTCGAGAGACGCGGCCCAGCAACCAGGTCCCCACGGGTACGCCGATCAGGATGGGGACGAGGAGGAACGGGATGAGTCCGAGCGACGGCGCGGAGATCAGGTTGCCCCCGAGGAACTGCGTGAACAGGAAGTAGGTCGTCAGGGTGAGGCTCGACTCCGCGACCCTCACCTGGGCCAGGGTGCACCGGAACTCGTTCCGGGAGAGGCCCTGGTTCCGGAAGAAGACGGCCAGCGGAGGGCCCGAGATCGTCGTCAGGGCGTACAGGAACCCGATGCCCGGACCGAGGATCGACCCGCTGCGGCGCTCGTTGGTGAATGGCCGTCGGAGCCCCAACAGCTGGACGGCCACCATGGGCAGGAGCACTAGGTAGACCACGGCCTTTACGTCGTTGACCACGAGGTAACTGAGGCCCAATGTTCCGAGCAGGACCCCCGGCAGCAGCGTCGCCACGACGGGCATCGCCCGGCCCTTCGTCGCGGGGATGTACGCGCGTTCCCGGAACAGGAGCACGACATTGACCAGAAGTTCGACGCTGACCACGGCGGGATTCAGGACCTTGTTCGAGAACCAGAGTAGCGCGATAGGAGTGACGATCGTGGAGAAGCCGTACCCGATCGCCCCGTTAATGATCGAAGCGCCCAGGGCGACGAGGGCCAGCCAGATGCTTGACTGGTCCATGTTGGAGACCTGCGGGGGCGCAGAGGTGGGCGCGCCTTCGTAGATACTGGTATCGGCGCCCCGGCAGCCCAAGAACTACGGCCGGCAATGGGGGAATGCCTTCCCTCCGCAACGCGGCGGACCACCGGCCAACCCTCGGAGAGGGACACAGCCACCGGCGGCCGAAAGACGGGACGGCGGTCAACCGTCCACCGGCCTCTCAGCGAGCAGTCCTGGATCTCTCATCACCCCAGATTCGTCCGAGCGAGTTCCGGTGGTTCGACCTAACCACGAAGCGCTCTGAGGTCGACGGCCGAGAGATTCTCCCCTCTCCTGGGGCCCACGATGCCGCCTTGATGTCGAGGGGGTAGTGCACGTTTCAGCGATCGGGCCCTATTGCCCTGCCGCTTAGGATCGGGGAGATTCGAACAGTTCGCTCGGCCCAAAACGGAGATCGGGTATTCTTCCATGAACGCGCCGGATCTCCGAGCTGTGGGTGGGGCGGGCAGCAAGTTTCACCAAACCTGGCCCTTTCCGTCGCTTCGTCTCGCCCCCGCGCCCCCGAGGTACGTAATGCTCCGATAGGATATCCTGAATTGGAGCCATGCGGGAGGGCTGGGGAGATTGGGTGGCTGGTTCGATCCTCGGCATCTGGGCCGTGAGCATTCCGTTTGCGCTCTATGAGGCCGGTTCCAAGAGTGTCCCTCCGTTACCTTGGATCTACTTCGCAATCTATGGGTTCCTTGCCGTCGTGGTTGCCGTCGTCTCGACCGTCCTCTTGCGGAGGGGATGGATCGCCCTCCACTCGGCTCCGCCAATCGAGTAGCGCGGATGGGGGCGTCCGGAAGGGTGGTTTGATCGACCTGGGGGTCCTGCGGCGGTTCGATCCACGTTACGCGAGCGAGCTTGACCATCCCTCAGGATGCCTAAGATGCACCGCCCCGGCTAGGGTCGTAGGCTCAACTCGTTTCGGACGCACCAAGCCCGTAGAACAACCTGCTTTTCGAGAAGAACTTTATACCGGGTTTCCGTTGCCCGGACGATTGCTTCCCACGGGGTAAAAGATGAGGCACAACCGCGGACGAGAGGTATCCGAGAAGCCGTTGCGCCCCGTCGCGATTCTGGCAGCCGCTGCTGCTCTGAGCGTGTTGGTTCTTCTAAGCCTCGGGATCGGGCCCCATGCATCACTGCACGTCGCTAGTCGCACCGCGGAGGAAGCGGTAGGCGCGGTAGGGGGCACGTTCCACCCGCTCGGGGTGACGGCGCCGTCCAACAGCACCTGTCCGGCATCGGGACCGCTGGGGGGGCTCAACTCGACCGAGTCGGTATTGGCGTTCGTCCTCACTGCGGCCGCCGGAATTGGAGCGGGCATCGCGATCGGTAGGGCGTCGAGGCCAAGCAGTCCCTCCGGAACCGGCGGAGGTGGCAGTGGGAAGGTCTCCGACGAATCTGTTTCGTTCAGTTTTGATCGGGAAGGATCCATGCCAACGCACACACCTCCCGACCCCGCGCTCAATCCGCAGCCCCTCCCCCCTGGGTTCAAGCCGCCTCCGTCTTCTGGTGGCGACCGCCCGACCTGAGATGAACCCGGGCACCCCGGTGGGTCGCCGCGAACCCCACGGGGGGCCCTCCCCTCGAACGAGGTCGATTATCTGGGTTCAACAGAGGTCGAACCTTTAGGGTCTTGTTCGAGAAGGGTCCAAACTCTCCTGAACAAACGTCGCCCCACTGTTAGCCTAGGGGTGACTGGCCTAACCACCCGTTCGAACCTCTGCGACTTCAGAGGAGGGGTCCCTGGGTCGAGTATTGGAGGTCCCCGACGATGGTCACCACCGGAATCGGCCCGATGGAGGCATTTGCAGGGATCGTAAGGCAGAAACTGTAGACCGAGTCCACCGAGCTAACCGAGAAGCTCCCGGGTTCGCTTCCGTCGGCCACTCCCCGGTAGATAGTCGCATTGCTTGCGTCGTCGTAGACGTTCAAGATCGTCGGGTTGCCGTTAGGAACGTCCCAGACGAACTGGACCGTCCCGTCGTGCTGGAACACCGCTGCCTCACAGGAAGCCCGCGTTGTATTCGCCGGGATCGGGACGAGGAGCACGACAGGATCGGAGGCCGAGTGTGAAACCGGGACAAGGAGCAGTGCCCCCGAGATCAGGCCCACCTCGCCCAATAGCGCCACGAGGTAGACCCATCGCGCGCGGGCAGGGCGTCGACCTAGCCAACCGACTAAGCTGGACGGAGGGTCGCTTGGCACCATCCCACAACTGTAGGAGCGGCCCGGGTAAATACACTGACCACCGGCCCGGCACGGATGCCATTGTAGCTGCGCCCGAAACCGGAACCCTCTGCTAGGTCAAGGTCGGCCGACCGCTCCGGGGTGGACAGCCCCTGGGTTGACTGCACTCACCCCGTTTCGGGAAAAGAATCGTGGACCCTCAGTGCGAGGGTCTGTAGCCCGGAAGTCGTTCTCGGACCATGGACGTCGCCCGGCAGGCCCGAAGATTCCCCTCGTCGATACTGGTAGCATCTGTCACCCTCCTACTCCTGCTCACATTGGCACCGCTGGGTCGTGCCACCAGTCCCGGACCAGGTCAGTTCACCGTCACGTTCACGGAAAGCGGCCTCCCCGCTACGGAGGAATGGTCGGTGGCGTTCAATGGCACGACTATGACGGTCGCGGCGGGGACGCCGATCGTGTTCACGGTGTCGAACGGGATCTACACGTTCTTCGCTCATGGCCACGGACGGCACGTCCTTGTCGGTGTCCCGCCGGAGGGGACGATCACGGTCGACGGGGCCAACGTGGCCATGAACCTACCCTTCACGCACGGCCCGACGTACGATCTCGGATTCCATGAGAAGGGCCTGGCGCCGGGGACGATCTGGTGCGTGACCGTGGTCGCGGCGCAATGCGCGGCGGCGCCCGCGCTCGTTTACTGGAACTTCCTTTCGCCCGGGACGTACAGCTACGCCGTCGGACCTCAGGGCTTGGCAACGACCGTCGTCACGGTCAAAGGGGCTCCGGTCGGCGCGACCGGCATGGTGACGCTCGGGCCGACCGTAGTGTTCCAGGTTCGGTTCGGCTACTACGCGACCTTCGTGGAGTCGGGGCTGCCGATCGGGAGCGTCTGGAGCGTAACGGTTGGCCATACGACGCTTAGGTCTGCGACCCCGACGATCGCGTTCGATCTGCTGGACGGGACGTATGCGTACACCGTCCATGGCGCGACGGGGTATGGCCCTACCGTGGGGTCCGGCCACGTGACCGTGAACCGGTTCGACGTTACCCAGCCCGTCTCGTTCGTCCAGCTGATCCCATCCCACCCGTACGGGGTAGCCTACGATTCCGCGATGCACGAGGTCTTCGTCGCCAACTCGGGGCTGAATGACGTGAGCGTCATCTCTGACGCCACCGATTTGATTGTGGCGAACATCCCGGTGGGGTCGAAACCGGCGGGCGTCGCGTACGACCCGGCGATGGGCGAGATCTTCGTCGCGAACTACGGCTCGAACTCCGTGAGCGTGATCTCCGACCTGTCCAACACGGTCGTGGCGACCGTAAAGGTCGGCACCGGGCCCTTCTTCGACGCCTACGACTCGGCTCTGGACGAGATCTTCGTCCCCAACTCCGGCACGAGCAACGTGAGCGTCATCTCTGGCGCGAGCAACACTGTCGTGGCCACCGTCTCGGTCGGCAACGGGCCGGAGTTCGCCGCCTACGATCCGTCGACCAGCGATATCTACGTTTCGAGCACCGTGAGCGGAACGGTGTGTGTGATCTCCGACGCCACCAACTCCGTCGTCGCAGTGGTGACGGTGGGGTCCGCCGCTATGGGCTTGGCCTTCGACCCGACGCGCGACGCGATCCTCGTCGCGGTCGCGTCCGTGGACGCTGTCAAGATCATCTCCGCGGTGACCAACACGGTCGTGGGCACCGTACCCGTCGGAACGGATCCCCTCGATGTGAGCTACGACTCAGGCAGGGGCCCGACCCAACTCTACGTCTCGAACTTTGTATCGGGCACCGTAACAGAAATCTTCAACGGAACCTCGATCTACGTTCCGGACACGAATCCTACGGGAGTCGGTTCCTATCCCATCGGGCTGGCGTACGACTCGGGATTGGGCGAGGAGTTCGTCGCGAACGCTGGCTCGAACAACGTGATGATCATTCGGGAGCTAACGGACCACGTGATCGCGACCATCGCCACCTGAGGCGGCTGGCCCGCGCGGTTCTCCCACACTCGCCGGCCTGCGGGCGTGCCGTTGGCAAAGCACCCGGGATGGACGGGCTAGTTGTCCTCTGGGACGAGTCGAACGTTTTCTAACTAGGGGGTCTTGTAACGACCCCCTACGGACCTGAACGGGCGGGGCGCGACCCCGTGCTGCGCGCTTCTCGGGAGGGGTTGGGTGGAAGAGCAGGCCTCCAAGACCTATCCGATGGCGTCTGGACGATAGGGCGAGAAGTGCAGGCTCCTCCTCGAGAATGTATCCATTGGTGACGCTCCAGCAGTCGAATCCGCTCCGGGCTATCCACACCTCGGGGCGGTCCCCGTCCCCACCTCGACGGCAGGGGGTGGCTTCGGAGCATCTGTCCCGAAACGTGGAGCCCCCGGGGAGCTCCACGCTGCGGAGGACGACCCGGCCGATCAGGCCGCGAACGGAAGAAGCGACGGGTAGGCCGTGAAAAGGATCGTGAGCAGGCCCACGGCGATCAACAGCCCGCCCAGGACCGCTCGGAGGTGCTCTTCCGGAACGTGCTCCTTCAGGTACCCGGCACCTCGACAGGAGATCGCCGAGATCGTGACCAACGCGGCCGTGGCCGCGACGAACACGAGGACGACGTTGCCGGTGGAGGCCACGAACAGGATGGCCAGGATCTGGGTGTTGTCCCCCATCTCGAGCAGGAAGGCAAGCCCGAGGGCAACGGTCCAGACCTGTCGGGCGGTGTGGGCGAGCGCGGGAGTCCCTTCGCCCGGCTCGTGCACCGGGCCGGGAGCCCTCAGGATCTCGCGAAGGCCGAACCCGACCAGGACCAGTCCCCCCGCAACCTTCACCCAGAGGAGGTACGGGCGGAGGACGGTCTCGGCACCGTATCCGAGGGTGACGGAGACCACGGTGGCCGCCCCGAGGCCGACGGAGGCGCCGAGGAAGACGTCCCGATACGGGTGGCGCGTCGCGAGGGTGATGACGCCGAAGTTCGACTTGCCGGGAAGCTGGAGCACCGCCACGACGGCGAAGATCACCAATCCTTCGAACAGGAGATCCGCGTACAGGAGAAGCGCCTCCCTCCGGTCAGGGGTTCCCCCAGAAGACGCCTTCGTAAAGGCGACCCGAGCCCCGCGCCCAGAGCACCGGTCGGTACCCCTGGCCTTCGGAGGTCGAACGCGGAACGCAGCCTAGGCGCATTCCCTGCCGGAGATCAAGAAACCGACCCCGAGCGCCATATCTCCGAGCCCGGTGGAGATGAACGTCCGTTTGAAGTCCGTCGGGACCGCCCGAACGAAGCTCGGGTCGACCGCGTTCTTCGCCGCGCCGATCCGGAGGATGTCCCGGCCGAGGAGATCCGTCCCGAGGAACTTCGCGGTGGCGGCCGCCCGTTTCAATCCCCGAAGGGGAATCCTGCCCTGCCCGACGGTATCGACCCCGGTCAGGGGAGCCGCTCCCGGACGATCCTTCCGGCACGGGGGGGAGGTTGACGCCCCGCTCGGCCCCGGGGCGTCCGCGTCCGTTCCGCGAAGAATCGTTCCACGATATGCAGATGCCGGAGCATCGCGGTCTTCTTCGCCTGGTGCGACTGCATCCGCCGCAGTATCCCATCGAGCGCCTGCACGGCGACCACGACGTGCGGTCCTTTGTTCAACATCACGCATTCGGCCCGCTCTCCCATCGCGGCATCCGTCACCTCCGCGCGGGAAGGGAACCCGGTCTTCGTCAGCCCTTCGAGGACCTGGGTCGCCCAGATCACGGGGAGGTGGGCCGCTTCGCAAAGCCACAGGATCTCCTCCTGGACCTCGGCGAGACGCTCGAACCCCACCTCGACGGCGAGGTCGCCCCGGGCGATCATCACGCCCACGGGGGGCTGGCGCAGCGCCCCCAGGAGGATCCCGGGCAGCTCCTCGAAGCCCCGCCGCGTCTCCACCTTGAGGACGATCGCCATACGGGGCCGCCCCAGGCGCGCGAGCTCCGTCCGCAGCCGTTCGAGGTCGGACGCGGTGTGGACGAACGACAATCCGACCAGGTCCGCGTGCCGCACGATGAACCGGAGGCACTCGACGTCCTGCGCAGGGATCGGGGGAAGGGCGAGATCGGTCTCGGGCAGGTTGATCCCACGGTCCGCCGCGAGCCAGGCACCGGCTTCCGGCGCGTGCATCACCTCGAGGAGAAGTCGATCCGGGTTCGCCGAGCGAACGACACAGCCGATCCGCCCGTCGTCGAACCAGACCGACTCGCCGCGCCGAACGTACCGAAGCCCCTCGGGAAGCGTGCACGCGATGTGGGCGGCCTGGAGCACCCGTCCGCGGCGATCGCGCCGGGCCTCCTCCCCGGGATCGGGTCGGGCGGTCACGACGAGCCGATCGCCGAGCCGCAGGCGGATCCGTTGCTCGGTCGCCGGTACCGAGGTGACCGAGGTCTCGTCTTCCTGTCCCTTGATCGTCGTGCCTACCAGGCGAGTCCCGTTGGTGAGGTAGGTCGTCTTTCGCACCTGCGCGCGGCACCGCGCCCCGGCCCGAGAAGCGATGGTCAGAGCACGTCGCGCTCCCCGAGCGTCGATCAGGTCGACCCGCTCTCCGCGGCGCCGTCGCAAGAGCCACTCGCGGGAAATCTCCAGGGCTTTGCCGCCCTCTTCCCGTGGAGCGTCATCGCCCGGGGCGAGGAGCCAGAGGGACCCCGTGCGGGTCACACGGCCCAGGGCGTCGCGGCTCGGTCGGACCTTCATTACGGCGGGGCCCGGACGGATGGTCCCGGTGCGGATCTTGGGCCCGGGGAGGTCCATCTCGATCCGGCACCGCCGGCCGAGGGCCCGCTCCGCGCGGTGGATGTGCGAGATCATTCGAGCCCACTCCGCGGGTCCCTCGTGGGCGCAGTTGATCCGGGCGCAATCCATACCCCCGTCGATCAGGTCTCGTACGAGCCGATAATCCGTGGCCGCCTCGGCGGGCATCGTCACCATGATCCGAACACCCCGACCGAGACGGGTCGGCCCCAAGAGCGAGAGTGCGTTCCGGGCGAGGATCTTCCGCCCCCGCTCGGGGTCGGGGCCGTCCGAGGTGCGACGGGCGGCGAAACGCCGGCGTCGGCGCGGATCCAGCCATCCGATCACCACGTCGAGATTGTACAGGACGTGGCTCTCCGATCGGCCGAGCGACGAGAGGCCCCACTGGGCCAGTCGGGCCTGCTCGCGTCGAAGGTCGAAGCGCCGGAAGGCGATGTAGTGCAGGAGGTTCCGGGCGCTCTCTCGTTGCGCGCCGAAGGGCTCGAGGTCGACGGCCGTCTCCACGTCGACCAGGCTCGCTCGGACGCGTTCCAGGCGCGACGCGAGCCGACCGAACGAACCAGCCGCCATCGAGGCGGAGGCGCTGCGGGCCGCCATCGACTCCCGTTCCGGAATACGGAACGGGATTATAGCCCGGCGTTGGGGGCGAGTTGACCTGCACCATCGCCGCGACGAAGGGACGGCCGCGCTCCCGAATCCCCTACGAGATCCCGGGCGGAACCGCGGCTCCTCCCGGCACGAACGGCGGGGACCGTGCCGATGGAAAACGGTGGTAATCGCTTTACGCAACGCGCGGGCTGGTTGCGGCCTCATGGATCTGGTCCCCGGCCCCCGGAGCGAGGACGGCCGGTTCCAGGACGGGCCGATCGCCGCGGCATGGCCCCGAATGCACCCGAACGAACCCCGATCGGCGCGGAACGCGCCTCCCCGTTGACGTGCCGCCCAACGAGGTCATCGCGCGGGCGGTGGGGCTGGGCTACGCCTACCGGCCCGGAGAGTTCGCGGTCCGCAACCTGGATCTCGAGCTGCACCGGGGAGAGGTCTTCGGCCTGCTCGGCCGCAACGGGGCCGGCAAGACGACCACCGTCCGGTTGCTGACGACGCTGCTCCCGCCCACCGAGGGACGCGGCGAGCTGTTCGGTCGGGACCTGCGCGAGTGCGGCCGAACCGAGCGGGAGCGGATCGGGGTGGTCCTCCAGTCGGAATCGCTCGATTTCGTGAGCGTGGAGCGGAACCTCGGGCTCTACGCGTTCCTCTGGGGGGTCCCGCGCGAGGTCGCGAAGAGCCGGACGGAGGAGATGCTCGAGCTGTTCGAGCTGAACCATGTCCGGCGAAGAAAGCCGTGGGCCCTTTCGGGCGGAGAACGGCGCCGGTTCCAGGTCGCCCGCGAGCTGATGCACGAGATGGAGCTCTTGTTCCTCGACGAACCGACCGTCGGGCTCGACGCGCTGACCCGCAAGCGGATCATCACCTACCTCGCGCGCCGGGCCCGGGCCGGCCTCTCGATCGTCTTCACGACGCACATCCTCCACGAGGCGGACGAGCTGTGCGACCGGATCGGCATCCTCCAGGGGGGACGGCTGCGCGCGGTGGGCGCGCCCGCGGACCTCAAACGCGAGTACCGCGGGGCGCGGTTCGTTGAGGCGGAGTTCGACCGGCCGGTCTCGCCGGAAGAGGACCGGGACCTGGACGCGCTCCTCGCCCGGCGGAACCCGGAGTACGTCGAGGTGGCGCGCAGCCTGACGCACATCGAGTTCCGGGCGCCGGACGCGGAAGGCCTGGTCGCCGAGCTTGCCGGGTGGGCGGCGTCGCGCGGCCTGCGGCTGCTCCGCATCGCCGTGCGCGAGCCCACCCTCGAGGAAGCGTTCGTCGACCTCGTCGCGGAAGGGTCGGGGATCTCGACGGACCCCGAGGAGACGCTGTGAAGCTGCCTCCCGTGCTCCGGCTCCTCGTCCGGAACTTCGAGTCGAACCTCGACGTGATCACGCTCATCGTCATGTTCGGTCAGCCGGCGTTCCTGATCATCGTGCTCGGGACGATGTTCACCCAGCTGATCCCGAGCGTCGGGGCCTCCGGGTCGTACACGGCGTTCCTCGTCCCCGGGATGATCGCCTCCCAGATGATCACCGGGGCGGTCCTCGCGGGCCGGATCTTCTGGCTCGACCGCCGCTGGGCGATGGTGGAGCAGCTGTTCTCGGGGCCGTTCCTTCGGGCCGAGTACCTCGCCGCCCTCCTCCTGACGACCCTCACGTTCGCCCTCGTCGGGGTGGGCCTCATGGCCCTCGTCGCGCTCCCGCTCGTCGGGCTCCCTCTGCTTTCGCCGACGGAGCTCCTCGTGATCCTCGGGACGATCGGCCTCGGATCGATCTTCTTCGGGGGCCTCCTGATCGCGATCGGCGCGCGGATCCGCTCGGCGAACCTCTACTTCACGATCCAATCGATGCTCCAGTACTTCCTCGTGTTCATCTCGACGGTCTACTATCCGGTCCGGCCCTCGACCCCGCTCGCGCTGCGGGCGATCGTCTACGCGAACCCGCTCACGTACGCCGCCAACACCGTGCGGGATGCGTTCGTCCACCGGTTCGGGCCGGGCGATGCGACGGCCGCCACCGTCCTCGCGGGTCTCGCGGCCGGGACGTTCGTCCTCGCGGTGCTGTCGTTCCGTCGGCTCGAGTTCGGCCCCGTTCAGTAGACCCGGCAGGTCGAGCCGAGGTTCCCCCCGCCCCCGCGGAGGCCCGCCGCTCGCAAGTTCAGGAACAGAGTACTTGAACGTGCCCCCGGCCCCGGACGGCCCCACCGGACGGGAAGTCGGGGCGAGCGCGTTATACAGGCCGGACGGCCTCGCCGTGCCATGGCGCCCCGAAAGGTCGTAATCATGGGAGCCGCGGGCCGTGATTTCCACAACTTCAACACGCTCTACCGGGGCCATCCGGAGGTCCACGTCGTGGCGTTCACGGCGGCCCAGATACCGAACATCGCGGGACGCCGCTACCCGGCGGTGCTCGCCGGTCCGGGGTACCCGGACGGCATCCCGATCGTTCCCGAGGCGGAGCTCGCGGAGATGGTGCGCCGGGAGGCGGTCGAGACCGTCGCCCTCTCCTACTCAGATCTGCCCCATATCGAGGTGATGCACAAGGCGTCGATCGCGCTCGCCGCCGGGGCGAGCTTCCTTTTGCCCGGCCCGCGAGAGACGATGATCCGGTCCACCAAGCCCGTCGTGAGCATTTGCGCGGTGCGGACGGGGGCGGGAAAGAGCCCGCTCACCAAGTTCGTTTCGCGCTACCTGCGCGCGAAGGGCCGGAGGGTCGCCATCATCCGCCACCCGATGCCGTACGGCGACCTCGCCGCCCAGGCGGTCCAACGGTTCGCGACCATGGAGGACCTCGACCGGGCGGAGTGCACGATCGAGGAACGCGAGGAGTACGAGCCGCACGTGACCGCCGGCATCGTCCTCTTCGCCGGCGTCGACTACGAGGCGATCCTCCGCCGGGCCGAGGCGGAGGCGGACATCATACTCTGGGACGGCGGGAACAACGACCTCCCGTTCTACGCCCCGGACCTGCACATCGTCGTGGCCGACCCCCACCGCGCCGGCCACGAGCTCACCTACCACCCGGGGGAGGCGAACTTCCGCATGGCCGACGTCATCGTCGTCAGCAAGACCGACTCGGCGTCGCCCGAGGGGATCCGGACGGTCGAGGCGAACGCCGCGCTCGCGAACCCCAAGGCCCCTCTGGTGCGCGGCGGGCTGCGGATCTCCGCCGACCGTCCCGAGCAGATCCGCGGGCGCCGGGTCCTCCTCGTGGAGGACGGCCCGACCCTGACGCACGGCGGGATGGCCTACGGCGCCGCGACCCTCCTCGCCCGCGCCCAGGGGGGCGTCGTGGTGGACGCGCGGAAAAGCGCGGTCGGCACGATCGCCCAGGTCTACACGAACTTCCCGCATCTCGACCGGGTGCTGCCCGCGATGGGGTACGGGGCGGAGCAGGTCCACGACCTCGAGGCGACGATCCGGGGCTCGGACGCCGAGATCATCCTCGACGGAAGCCCGGTCGACCTCGCGCGGCTCGTCCACGTCCCCCAGCCGATCCTGCGCGTGCAGTACGACTACGACGACCTCGGCGGCCGGATCGCGAAGATCCTGGACGCCTTCGTCGAGAAGCATCGCCCCAAGTAGGCCCGGGGGCCCGCGGGCCCCGGCGCCCAGCTCACTCGATGTCCTCCGGGGGCGTGGCGGGCGGGGGAGGGGTCCTTCCCCGGACGACCGACGGGACGATCGCGAGGAGGAGCAGCGCCGCCGACACCGCGAAGATCAGGTGGATCGCCCCGAGGAACGCGGCTCCGGCAACGGCCGCTCCGCCCGAGCGGGCGGTCCCGAGGAAGATCGCCTGGATCTCCGGCCGGGAGAGCACCGAGCTCATGATGAAGAGCGTGAGGCCGAGGCTGACCGTCGACCCGGCGTTGAGCAGGGTCGATCCGATCCCCGAGGCGACCCCGCGCCGGCTCGGCGGAACGGCGGTCATCATCGCCGCCCGGTTCGGGGAGGCGAAGAGCCCCATCCCGGCGCCGACGAGGATCAGGGGGAACGCGAGGCCGACGATCGATTCGTCGGGTCCTATCTGCGTCAGCCAGAGGAAGCCCACGGCGGAGACGAGCAGGCCGGCGACGAGGAACGGCCGGGGGCCGTACCGGTCGGAGAGCCACCCGCTCACCGGCCCGAAGGCCGCGAGCGACGCCGACGTCGGGATGAGGAAGAGACCGGCCGTGAACGGGCTGAGAAAACGGGGCGGTCCCTGCAGGTAGAAGACGAGGATGAAGGTGAACGCGCCCCGCGAGAGCGAGTTCAGGAGCATGGCCGACGCCGAGGCGGCGAACTGCCGGATGCGGAAGAGGCGCAGGTCGAGCATCGGCGACGCCTCGAGCCGCTCGATGAGCACGAACGCCCCGAGGAGCCCGCCCCCGACGAGCCCGGTGAGGATCGCGACGTCGTCGGGGAGCTCCCCGAGCGCCCCGAGGGTGATCGCGACGAGGATCAGCGTCAGCCCCGCCGCGAACGCGATGTTGCCGGCCCAGTCGATGCGCGGGACGGACTCGGGCTTGGCGAGCTCCCGGAGGTCGGCGCGGGCGCGGAGCGTCGCGACGAGGCCGATCGGGACGTTGACGAAGAAGATCCACCGCCAGCCGATGGTCGACGTGATCACGCCGCCGAGGACGAGGCCCGAGATCGCCCCCACGACGATCGAGACCTGGTTGATCCCGAGCGCGCGCCCCCGCTCGTTCGGCGGGAACGCGTCGGTGATGATCGCCGCCGAGTTGGAGAACAAAAAGCCGGCGCCGATCGCCTGGACGAGGCGGAAGCCGACCAGCTCGACGCCGGT
Organism: Thermoplasmata archaeon; assembly: GCA_052326305.1. Taxonomy (GTDB): domain Archaea; phylum Thermoplasmatota; class Thermoplasmata; order Lutacidiplasmatales; family UBA184; genus Lutacidiplasma. Next base: position 21,899 of record JBKQPJ010000013.1, read on the forward strand.
CTGGGAGAAGCCGCAGAGCGCCGAGCCGGCCGTGAAGACGGCGAACCCGAGCACGTACAGCCGCACCCGGCCGAACATGTCGGAGAGCCGACCGAAATTGAGGAGGACGACCGCGGTGAGGAGCGAGTAGCCGAGGAGGATCCAGAGGAGCAAGGTGGCGCTCGTGCCGGCGAGCTGCCGGCCGATCGTCGGCAGGGCGATCAGCACGATGTTCGCGTCGAGCGACGACATCAGCGTCGCGACCGTGGTGTTCGTGAGGACACGCCACTTGTACTCCATCCTCACCCCCCGGCCCGTCGGAGCGACCCCGTGCGGCCCACGGACCCACCGGCCGTACCGATCGGCTCGTACCGATGCCGCGACATGCCCCGGGCGTGCCTCCGATCGAGCGCCGGCGTTCAGCCGAGCGTCGAGCCCTGGGACTGGTTTCCCGCGATCTCGGCGGTCAGTCGGTCGATGTACTGTCGGAAGGCGGCGATCAGGTGGCGGGAGGCGATGACGCCGACGACCTGATCCCCCGACCGGACGACGATCCGACGGACGCCCAGCGTTGACATCCGGGAGGCGACCTCGTCCGTCGGGGTGTCGGGTGCGCAGGCCTGGAGGTTCGGGGACGCGATCTCCCGCACGCGCACCGTCGCGGGGTCGCGACCGGCCGCGACCACCTTCTCGAGGAAATCCCACTCGGTGACGATCCCCGAGATCGTCGTCGGTCCGCCCCGGGTCGCTATGGCGTATCCCTTGCGCCGCGCGACCATGCTCCGTGCGCAGGCCAGGGCATCGGAATCCTCGTCGACCATCAGCAGGTCCGTGTCCATGATGTCCTTCGCCCGCTGCACCATGCGGTTCCGAAACGGCTCCCGATTATGAGGCTGGCTCCGCGCGACCCGAAAGGGCTTCCCGGACCCGGCGGGGATCGACCGGCCCTAGAGACGGCTCCCCCATGTCGCGCGGTCGAGGAGGTCCTGATCCGTCGCCCGGATCCCGTCGCGCACGTCCTCTTTCGAGAGGCGGCCGACGTCCCCCCGGCGCCCCGCCGCGAGCGCGTGGGCCCGGGAGAGCGTCAGCGCACCGATGCGCTCGAGCTCGGCGGCGACCCAGTCGGTGACGGACCCTTCCCGCCCCTCGGTCATGGCAAGGTGGACCGCCCCGAACAGAAGGTCCCGCTCGAGCCAGTAGCGTAGGTACCCCGAGAGGAGTCGGGCCGCTTCCTCCGCGACCGGCGGGGGGCGCGAGGGCGGCGGTACCACGCCCAGGGACCGCTCGAAGCCGCCCGTCGGCCGGAGCTCGAGCAGCTCCCAGCCGCCCAGCCCCGAGGCGAACGCGACCGGGCCCGCCCGCCCGTCGAACACCAGCGGGAGCAGTTCCACCCCGTCCTCCTCCGAGGGGGGACCCTCGGCGGGATAATCCTCCGCGCTCGGCATGGGAAGCCGGTCCCTCAGCCGGCGCCGGACCGCGTCCTCCTCCTCCCAACGTCCCTCGGCCCCGAGCGCCCGCGCGATCCGCCGGCGACGCCGCTCGCTCGCGTCGAGCCGGGGTTGGACGCTCGGATCCACCCGTCCGCGGAGCGCGACGAGCTCGGTGTCGAAACCGTGCGGGGGCGCGGCCCCCTCGGGCCCGCGATACCCTTCGAGGACCTCCAGGTCCACCCCGGGGCACGTGAGCACGACGGTCGCCTGGAGCCGCTGCCCGACGTGAGCGGTCAGCGGGAACTCCCGGCAGGCGGACGGTCGGACGGCATGCGCGCGACAGCGGTTCCCTTCCAGGAGGCGGCACGCGCCCCCGTCGGGATGAGAGCGGATGAACTCCGCCCGGTCCCGGGCCACGACCGGCGCCTCGGGGAGGATACGGAGCAGCGCCGCTCGTTCGGCGGGAGCGAGGAGCGGCTCGGCATAGCAGCAGAGGCCGCACCCCGGTCGGCACGCGTAGGAGAAGCCCGCCAGCAGGGAGACGTCGAGCGACGGGGGGGGACCGGGGTCTTCCACGGGAACTCCTTCCGCCACGCGCTCCACCGGTATTAACGCCGGGCGTTCCGCCGCCACCCGTTTTGGGGCCTCCGGCGGACCACGTTCCCGGCGGTCCGTCCTATACTGGAGGGAAGCGGTCGCCGAGCCGGTCCTCGAGCTCGGCGATGATGCGTTCCTCGTGCTTCCCGTCCCAGGGAGACGGGGCCAGATCGTCCCGCTCGGACCAGCGCTCGGGCGCCGGATAGCCGGACTCCTCGAAGAACTCGGTCCTCCAATCGACCGGCACGAGGGTCCCCTCGTCCGGCTCCGAGAACCCTCCGAGGATCCGACCCGCCCGGGCCAGCACCCGGGAGACCGTTTCCATCCGGTACCCGCCCCCACCCGTGACCAGGAGCCGACCCGAGCAGTGCTGCCGCGCCAGGTCGAGGACCGTCCGGTCGATCTCGGCGTAGGCCCGCGGGGTGTACTGCAAGCGGGCGAGCGGGTCGCCGACGTGCCCGTCGACCCCGTGCTGAAGGACGATCATCTGGGGATGGAAACGCTCGATCATCGTCGGGACGAGGCGACGGAAGAGCGGGAGGAGCGCCTCGTCCCCGGCTCCGGGAGGGAGCGGGACGTTCACCTTGAGTCCCGCGCCGTCGGCCCCTCCCACCTCGGGGGGGAACCCGGTTCCGGGAAACAGCGTCCGGCCGTCCTGGTGGAAGTCGATGTCGAGCACCCGGCCCGACCGGTAGAAGCCGTACATCACCCCGTCCCCGTGGTGCGCGTCGATGTCGATGTACGCGATCCGACGACCGAGCGCGACGTGACCGGCGATCGCGACGGCGAGGTCGTTGAAGATGCAGAACCCGCTGGCCCGCTCCGGGCGCGCGTGGTGCAGGCCTCCGCCGGGGTGGAACGCCGGTCGGTGGTCCTCCCACGCCCGCTCCGAGCCCTCGACCGCCCCCCCGACGATCCGGGCGGCGGCGTCGTAGCATCCCGGCCCCGCAGGCGTGTCTCCCTGGTCGAGGAGGACGGTCTCCGAGCCGGCCCCGACCTGCCGGACGAGGTCGAGGTAGCGCCCCTCGTGGAATCGACCGAGCACGCGGACGTCCGCCGGCCGGACCTTTCGGATCCAGTCGAGCTCGCCGCGTTCGTCGGGCGCGAGCGATCGCTCGAGGAGGCGCACGCCGAGCTCACGGCTGCGCTCGCTGAACGGGTGGTCCGTTCCGAGGTCGTAGCGGCGGAACTTGGGATCCCAGACGACCAGCGTCCGGGGCCGGCCGGTCCGGCCCGGGGGGCCGGACGCTCCGGGCCGAGGGTCCGAATCTGCCTCCGGGGAGGGACCGCGGTCCACGGCCGGCTACCGGAGCGGCGGTTATGGCGTTCGCGCCGCCCGAGGAAGGCATTATGAGCCCGGCCGAATCGACAGGCACGGGGTCGGCGATGGCGATCGAGGACGAGCTCTCCGGGAACGCGGTCAAGGTCTACAAGGCGATGAAGGATCTCGCGTGGATCTCCGAAGAGAAGATGGGCACCGCCGAGCGGGTCACGCAGACGGTGAAGCTGCCGAAGACGATGGTGATGAACGCCCTGCAGGAGCTTCAGGCCAAGGGGTTCGCCCGGCGCAAGGTCCGCGAAAAGGCCGCCGGCTACTACCTTACGAAGTAGGGGCGCCCCCATCCCCCGCGGCGGGCGGGGGGGAGGACCAGACCTTCTCGACGAGGCGGCAGGTGGAACGGAGGGTGACCTCGGTCACGGCGCTCACCCGGGCGACCTGGGCCCGCGAGCGGCGTTCGCCGTTCTTCTCCGCGGCCAGGTAGATCAGCGCGGCGACGAGGCCGTGGGGGCTGAGCCCCGAGAGCTCCGCGTCGTCCCGGGCGGTGTCGAGCATCGACTCGACGGTCGACCGGACCTTCGGCGAGAGGGCGAGTTCCTGGGCGTAGCGCGTCAGGAACGCCCTCGACCCGACGCCCGGGACGGCGACGACGCCGCTACGCTGGACCATCTTGAACGTCCGGCCGATCTCCGACCGGCGCCCGGCGACGGCGACCGTCACCTCGCCCAGGGTGCGGGGGATCGTGAAGCGGCGGCACGCCGCGTAGACCGCCGCCCCGACGCAGGCGGAGAGGACGCGCCCTCGGAATATCCCCGCGCGCTTCGCCTCCGCAAAGATGCGCTCCGCCTCCTTGCCGACGATATCGGGCGCGCCAAGCCGGTGGATCGCCTGGAGGATCTCCCCGCGGGCGGGGGAACGGTCGAGCGGGCCGTCGACCGCCCGGGCCGTCTGACGCTGCATCACCCGCTTCAGATGCTGGAACTCGTACCGGCGACGCCAGCCGAGGCGTCGGCCCTGGCCGTCGCGCGTGAGGGAGAGGGTGCTGCCGAGGCTCCGCTTCGCCCCGCCGGGCCGAACGAAGGGGCCGATCCCCCGTCCGCTGCCCTCCGAGGTGGCGCTCGCGACCGGGGGGGGCAGGCTCTCGAGGGTAACTCCGTCATCGAAAACGAGGCCGCACTCCGCGCAGTGGGTCTCCGCCAGGACCGGGTCGACGATCCGGTGCGTGCTCCGGCACATCGGGCAGGGGGCGGCGGTTGGCGGCCCGGGGGAAGGGGCCGGAGTCCCGGTCTCGGCCACGGTACGGGGTGGACGGGACCCGATATTAAGGTGCGTCCAACGTTGGACCCCCCCCGAAGGGGCCCCGGGTTCCACCGGAAGGCTAAGTGGAGTGCCGTGCTCGGGTCGTCCCGGTGAGGACCGGACTCCTGGCGGTCGGGGCCGCTATGGCGATCGTGGGCGCCGGGGTCGTCGGCGCGGTCTCGATGCCGTTCGGGGCGATGACCGATTCCCGGACCGACCACACCTGGCAATCGTCCGTGGCCCCCGACTCTCACAAGAAGTACGACATGCCGGTCGCCCCGGCGGGGACGGCCTCGGTACGGTTCTCCTGGAATTCTACGCGTCCGGCCGAAGTCTGGTGGTTCGCGGCCGGCCCCTGCTCCGATCCGCCTTCGAACGCGTCGGCCTGGTGCCTCGATGGATCGGCGATCGTGAACTGGACAGGGAGCACCTCGGGACACTGGACCGCCTCCGGGCCGCCGGCGACCGGCTACTGTGTTCTGGTCGACGACGACGGGAGCGTCTCCGTCAATTTCACCGGGGAGTTCGTCGAGGCGGTTCCCGATCCGGGACACCGGCTCCCGATGGTTCCGCTCGCCCTCGCCCTCTCGGGCGGCTCGATGCTCGTCGGGATCGGGGCGTTGGCGGTGTACCTCGGGGTGTTCCTTCCCTCCGGAGTGTACCGTCCGAAGGGCCCCCGGCCCTCGGCCGAGGATTCCCCGGAGTTCGACGAGGGAGACGCCCCGTTGGACCCGGACGGGCCGTCCGAGCCTCCCGCCTGAACGCGACGCGGGAGCGTCACTGGCCCCAGAACGGGTGGGTGGCGCGTCGCAGGCGCACGACCTCGTCGAGGATCTCCCGCTCACGCGGGGTCAGCGTCTGGTCCTTGAGGGCCCGCGCGGACGCCTCGGGGATCACGACCAGGAGGAGGTCGCCCTCGGCGAGGTTCCGGCCCACGACCCCGCCATCGATCGACGCGGCGACCTCCTCCTTCTCCTCGGCCTCCGCGATCGACTCGCTCTCCCGCTGCAGGCTCTTCAGGAGGCCGACCTCGGTTCCGTCCGGGTGCATCAGCCGCACGCCCGGACGGATCGTCCCGCCGACGACCCGGATCCCAACGATCGCGGGCTTCGACATCCGGAAGACGAACCCGCTCAGGACCTCGATCCGGGCCGGATGGACGGTCCCCAGGCGGCGGGCGGCGTCGATCTGCCGCTGGCGCTCGCCACGCCAGGCGAGGTACTCCTCGATCGCCCGGTACATGACGTCCGCCCGGAAGATGCGGACCACGTCGGGCTCGGCCGCACTGACGGCGTCGGGGAGGACCGGCACGTTGAACGCGAGGACCGCGCGGTGGGTCGGGTCCTTGACGTCCGCGACCCGCATGACCGTGGGGCGGGCGACCGGGCCGACCCCCGCCTCGTGGACCGGGATCCCGCGCTCGCGGCACTCGAAGGCGAGCGCCTCGACGCCCCCCAACGTATCGGCCGTGATCGCGACCCCGCTCTCCGCGAGATCGGTCACGGGGGTCGAGGCCCGGGCGAGCTCCGCGTGGACCTCCTCCGCCTCGGCGGGGGTCCGGACGACCTTGAGGAGGCCGCCGGGCATCGCCTCCTCGATCTGCGGGGCCGCGAGGAATACGCCGGCCGCGGCGCGCACCTCAGCAAGCGATTCGAGGCGGACCTGGGACGACGGCCGCCCGGCCTTCGTCGGCCGGGGCCGGTAGATCCCGCGCACCTTCGTCGCGAACGGGCCGTTGCGGCCGGTCACGACGATCTCGTCGCCGACCTTCAGCCCGCCGCGGTAGACGATGATGTTGCCGACGGGCCCGACCCCCTTCTGGTCGCCCCGCTCGAGGATCGTCGCCTCGCCCCCCTCCCCGACGAGCTTCAGCTCTTCCTGGAGGAACCGCTGGGCCAGACCGATGAGCAGCGCGATCAGCTCCGCGACACCCGCGCCGCTCTTGGCCGAGACCGGGACGATCCCCAGGTTCCGCGTGAAATCGCTCACCCGGTCGTACCGGTCGGCGCTGAACCCGAGGCCGACGACCTCTTCGGCCACCGAGTAGACCCGCGCATCGAGCAGGCGGGCGAACTCCGGGCCCGAGCGGGCGATGTGCTCGGAGAGCCGCACCGGGGCGACGACCTTTCGCCAGCCGGGCAATAGGTCGATCTTCGTCAGGGCGACCGCGAACGGGGTCTTCTCGCGGCGCAGGATGCCGATCGACTCCCGCGTCTGGGGCATCACCCCCTCGCGGGCATCGACGACGAGGATCGCGAGGTCGGCGAGGGCCCCTCCCCGCCGCCGCATCGTCTCGAAGGAGCGGTGCCCCGGGGTGTCGACGAAGAGGAGGCCCGGAACGACCATCTGGTCGATGCGCAGCACTCCTTCGCACAGGCGCCGGACCTCCGCCCCCGGCAGCTCGATCGCGCCGATGTGCTGCGTGATCCCCCCGGCCTCCTTCGAGGCGCGCACGCTCCCGGTGATTCGGTCGAGGAGCGTCGTCTTGCCGTGGTCGACGTGACCCAGCAGGGAGACGATCGGCTCGCGCAGCTCTGGCGCGACGCTCGGGGTCCCGGTCGGCGTCCCGGGCTCGCCCGCCGACTTGCCGGGCGTCATGACGACCTGCTGGCGAACTCGGCGAGGGGGCCACGGACGAGCGGGACGAGGAGCTCCTCCGGCGTGAGGCCTCCGTGGCCCCCGAGGAACTGAGCCTGCGACGAGGGCCGCGTTCCCGGCGGAAGGGAGGTCAGCCCCGTCGGGACCGGAACGAGGACGAGGAAGTCGCCGAGACGGTCGCGGATCTCCGGGTGGTACGGCGGGGGCCCGAACAGGCCCGCGCGGAGCGCCCGCTCCATCGGGACGATCTCGCTCCCGGGAGGCACGTGGCGCTCGAGCGCTTCCCGGAGCGCCCCTTCGCGTCCCGGGAGCGCGGCGAAGTACCCCGCGCGTCGATCCCCCGCGAGCGGCCGGGCCATCTCGGCCGCGAGGTCGGGGAGCAGGTCGACGCGCACCTGCCGGGCCGGGTCGATCGGCACTTGGCCGTGGTCGGCGGTGACGATCATCGTGGTCGCCCGGGCCCGCGCCGGGTCGACCTCCCCGGCGACGTAGGCGAGCAGATGGGCGAGGCGGTCGGCCTCGAACGTGAACAGCCGGTCGTGCGGGCCGCGCCGGTGGTGGACGGTGTCGAGCTCGTCCCAGTAGGTGTAGATCAGCCGGGGAGGGGTCGGTCGCCCGATCAGGTCCGCGAGCAGGTGGGCGAGGTCGGAGGCCGTCGAGTACGGAACGAACTCCGCGCCGTCATAGAGGAGGCGCGTGAAGCCCGACTCCCGGAACGCCTCCCGCGAGAGGGCGACCCCGGGAGCTCCCCGACGGAAGATCGAGGGGCCCGAGGAGATGAGCGACGGCGTCCAGTCCGCCCCCACCAGCGTCTCCGGGTGGGCTACCCCGACGGGGGTCATCTTGAGAAGGTTGGCGACGACCCCGAAGCCCGGAAGGAACTGCCGGAATCCTACGACGCCGTTCTGCGCCGGGCAGCTCCCGCTCGACAGGCTCACGAGGGCCGGCACCGTCGTCGTCGGGAACACGGTCGTCATCGCTCGGGCCAGACGGCCCCACTGGGCCCGGGCTGCGTTCCCCGGCGAGCGCGTCCAGCGATCGAACGGGAACCAGCCGAACCCGTCGGCGAGCATCACCACGATCGGTCCCTCGGGGCGCCGTCCCGAGAACGGGTCGAGGTCGGCGGCGAGCGACGGCGCCAGCGGCGGGGTACCGCCGTCGGGGACGTCGAGGGCCCGGGCGACCGAGGCGGCCAGGTTCGGGATCGACCGGCCTGAGTACGCGGGCAGGAGGAGCCCCGTCGCGCCGTCCGGGCGCGTCAGCTCGGCGTCCGGCCCGCGTCGGAGCGGAGGGGAGTCGGTCGGGATCGGCATGGCCACGGACCCTCGGCCGACGAGGAGCGGCGCGGTATTAACCCCGGGGAGGGGACCCGCCGGGGAAATCGTCGAGCGACGCCTGGCGCTGGATCCGCCCGGTCAAGCGCTCGGTACGAACCGAGACGGTTCGCACCGGACGGCCCTTCCCGGCCCGCTCGGTCTCCCACAGCTCCCGCGCGAGATGCACGGCCCGGTCGGCGAGCGGAGCGCTCCCCTCCCGGGCGGCCGAGAGCGCGCGGACGCGCTGGCTCCGGGAGAAGTCGGCCCAACGCAGAGCGACCCCGACCGCCCCGTACCGGACCCCTTCGCGCTCCAGGGAGCCGGCGAGGTCGCTGGCGAGGGAACGGACCGTGCGCTCGATCTCCTCCCAGCGGTCGACGTCGACCGCGAAGGTGTGGTCGGTCGAGCGCGAGCGCGGACCGCCGGCGACCGCGGGCGCTTCGTGCGGCTCGCCCCGGGCCAGCGCGACCAGCTCCCGGCCGAAGCTCCCGAACCAGCGGGCGACCTCCGCCGGCTGACGCCCGGCGAGGTCGGCGATCGTCGAGATCCCGTGCGCCTTCAGGACCGACTCGCTCTTCGGGCCGACGCCGGGGATCGCCCGGACCGGCAGCGGCGCGAGGAACGCCGCGACGTCCGCCGGCGGCACGATCACGATCCCGCCCGGCTTCGCCCGATCGGTGGCGATCTTGGCGACGACCCGGGTGGTGGCCACGCCGAGCGAGGCCGGTAGGCCGAGCGTCGCCTTCAGGTCCTGCTGGATACGTTCGGCGGCCTGCCGCACCGCCTCCGGCGTCCGGGCCTCGACGCCGACCGCGGCCTCATCGATGCTGAGCGGGAGCACGTCGGTCGAGTGGCGCTCGAGGAGCTCCCGGACCTCGAGGCTGACCCGCTCGTACTTCGGGAAGTCGGGGGGGATCCAGACGGCGTCCGGGCAGAGGAGCGCGGCCGACCGGGCCGGCTGCGCGCTGTGGACGCCGAACGCCCGCGCCTCGTAGCTCGCCGAGAGGACGACCCCCCGCGTCGGTCGGTCGGAGGGAGGCGGGCCGACGATCACCGGCCGCCCGAGCAGCTCCGGACGCTCGCGCACCTCGCAAGAGACGTAGTAGGCGTC
>JBKQPJ010000014.1:0-82630 GCA_052326305.1 Thermoplasmata archaeon
CCGACTGGGCCCATGGCTGGACTTGAACCCACGACGGTTCAAATCCGGGGGAAGGAGAGCTCCCCCGAAGTGATGACCGGCTTCCACCTGCCTTGGGGCTAAGTTTCCGGGTCGACGTGACGCACGACCGGGTTCAGTCTCTACGGGGAGAACGTAGCCGGGCAAGCTTACGATAGAATCCGGGTCTCGGCCCAAACGCCCCGAATCGCACGGTCTGCCCATCTACTACGAACCAGGCACGATAACCCCCCACATGTATCGACCATACCTCCTGCTTCCAGCCGCGGGGTGGCTTCAGCTGCTGGACAGAGAATCCTGGCCCGGAGGCGTATGGTTGGACCCGCATTCGCGCGAAGGCTTCCTCGAAGACTTCCCGAACCTCCGGCGGGAGGGCGAGAAATTCAGGGCGGGCGGCTAAGCGGATGGTGAGGGCGTAGGCCACTCTAGCGCCCTCGGGCTCGAAGGGCCCTCGATTCGGCAATCACACTTTCGATCGGGATATCCTCACCGCTTCGGAGACGACGCCCGAGCTCGGCCCACGTCAGGCGGTTAGGATGGGCCGCGAGGAGTTCCTCGATCACTTCGTCGTAGGTCTGGTCACCTTCCTTCAGTGAACCGAGTCTCTTGCGTGTAACCTGGCTAACCGTAATCGTCGTTGCCGTGGAGCCGCTCATCGCAGTAGCCACTATGGCAATGGCCGCTATTAAGCGGTCGCGGGATCGATCGGTTTTGCAGGCGCGGACTCCGACGGCGGCGTTTAGCAAAAGCGTAGGTTGAACCGACCTGAGCTAGACGCAAAGGTCCAAAGCAACCTAGGCGCTCGCGCACTCGATGCAATCCAGGTTGCGGGGAATCTCGATCCACTATGAAGCGCGTGGCCGGGGTCGACCGTTCCTGATGCTACACGGCAGCCCGAGCGACCACGCTCGGGCGATGACTCACGTCGAACCCGCGTTTAGTTCGCGCAAGGGCTGGCGAAGGGTCTACCCTGACCTCCCGGGTCATGGACGGACACCCGGCGCCGATCGAATCCGGGACATGGACGATTATCTCGAGGTGCTTCTGGAGATGGTTGACGAGCTCTTCGGCGGCAAGGGATTCGCCCTCGGCGGAATTTCGTTTGGAGCCTATCTCGCGCTCGGAATCGCGCGTAAGCGCCCGACGAAGGTCGAAGGCCTTCTACTTAGCGTGCCCGAGGTAAATCACAGTCCTCTGGAGGAGCTCCGAGATCAGGAGTTTGGTACACCGTCAATTCAATCTCCACCGCAACTTGCACCAAACCTTCCCAATTACGTGGAGGACACTCGGTGGCTTGAGGGGCTACCCTTCCGAGACATCACTGTACCACTCTATCGGAGCTCCAAGCCGGTCCGATGCCCGGCGCTGTTCCTCTTCGGTCGGCAGGATGCACCCTTCCGCTTCCGCAAATACTGGCGTTTGCTCGACGACTTCCCGAGGGCCACCTACGCCATCCTCGATGGGGCCGGTCACCGGCTCTGGACGGATCGGAACCGATTGGCTTGCGAGCTGCTCGGAGACTGGCTCGACAGAATCGAGGCGTCGACCTCTTAGGTCCGGTGGTTCCTAGCCAACCAAGGGGCGCCTTGGGTAAGGCTAGGACTCGTGGCCGAGCGCCAAATCCTTTCCGGAGAAGCGGTCTGTCTAAGGACCCTTTCTTGAGCAGTCGCCCCCCTCCCGCGGGAATCCTACGGATGGGGCAGTCTAGCTCCCCATGGGCGGATATCTAGGTGGATTTGAACCCTCAAGGGGGTGAATCCGACTGGGCCCATAATCCGCTCCTACCAAGTCTTGCTTACTCGCGCACGTCGAGGGGGCGCTCCCCGCTCTCCAACGGGTAGGCCGCGCCGTCGCGGTGCGAGTGCCAGGAGGGTGGCGCATGGTGCGGTCGACCGGCCGGCCATGACCCGGGGACCACCGCCCATGTCCTGGTCTCCCCGAGCGGGAAGGTCCGGGTGGTCCGGGCATCGGGCCGAGCCCGGGACCGCGACGACGACGACGGCAGCCCCGACGCGGCGACGAAAGAGCTGGGCGCGTGAGCCCGATCGACCCCGCCGCAGTGGTGAAGCGGGGTCCCACAATCGCACACCCCGACGGGGGATGGCCGATCGCGCGACGGGTTCGGCCTTGTGGCGCCCGAGTGACGACCCGTCGCAGCACCCGAACGCCAGCGTACCCACGCCGGCGGTCTCAACCGCCACGCCCGAACGGGTTCCCGACTCGCGCTTCCCGCCTCTCAACTTTGACCTGGCCCCCGGGCCGCCCGCGGCGGGTGACGCCTGAGAAGGCCGAGGGAATCCTCCTTCTGATGGCTCAAAGGCTAACGTATCGGGTCGTTGCGCAAGCTCTAGGCCTACCGCGGGGAACTTGTGCCGACGTCGTTTCCCGGGCGCGGGAGGGGGTATCAGAAAACTCGGTCGTTGGACAAGGGTGATGTGACCCGGCGCCGGGACCTGGGGTTACGCAGGGCGCCCGTTGTGAACGAAGTCCCCTTGCCCGGGTTCTTCGCCATTCCTAGCTAGATCGTGAGGGGTGGCGGGACCGAAGTTCACCTCCCGTCTCCCGCCCGTGCCGCTCGACATGATCCCTCAGGGAGTGCCGGAGGTGCTCGGTTCGAGCGTGGAACTAGGTCCCGCCGACGGTTTTGTGCACGCACGCGCGCCTCTCGGACTCCAAACCCACCTCCCAGGCCTGAATCCATTATCGCGACCACCTAAAAATTAGGATTTCACTTAAGTATCCTGGTGAATCTCCGGCTCCCATGGAGATGCTCGAACGCCTGAGCCGTCGTCAGGTCGAGACCCTCATGGCTGTCCGACGAGGCGAGACTCCGGAGAGGGGAACCTCGCTGAATCTCATCGCGCAAGAGCTTCGGGTCCGACCCCCTTCAGCCCTCGACCACCTCACCACGCTCGAAAAGCTAAACCTGGTGACGCGACACCGCGGGAAGAGCCGCCTGACAGCCCGGGGTGAGGGGTGCCTTCTCGAGTACCAGCGGCACCACCGAGTCGCGGAAAACTTGTTTGAGCGGCTCGGCCTATCGGTCGCCGATACGCACGTCGCGGCGCTGGAAGTCGATCTCGCCCTCTCGCATCGAACGGTGAATCGACTCTGCGAGGCTGAAGGCCATCCCTCGCAGTGTCCCCACGGGGAACCGATTCTCCCTTGCCGGGCGACGCCTACGAGCTAGTCGGAAGCAGGTTCGGTTTCGGAGCCTGAAATGCAGAAACTCGCGAAGATTATAATCGCGGTCGTCGTAGTCGCGGCCATCGGAAGCGCGGGGACGTACGAGGCCCTCAGCTCCTCGAGTCCGGACCCTTGCGCCGGCACGACTCTCCCAACCGCAGTGGGGACCCCGACGAACACAACCGACCTTCCCCCGCTGTCCACCGGAACCACTGGCAGCGCTAACGTAGCAAGTGGAAGCCTTATCCAAATCGTCGCTGGCGAGAACTTCTGGGGGAGTCTCGTTTCGCAACTCGCCGGCAACCGGGCCTCGGTATTGAGCATCGTGAGCGATCCGAACGCCGATCCTCACGAGTACGAGGCCAATGCGTCGGATGCCCTAGCGATTGCGAACGCGCAGTTCGTCATCGTGAACGGGGTTGGGTACGATGACTGGGCTCTCCAGCTCATCGCGGCCTCGAGCAGCTCGAACCAGGTCGTACTCAATGTCGGGAACCTGAACGGAGTCAGTGTCACTGGAGGAATCGTCAGTGGGAACCCCCACATGTGGTACAACCCCGTGTACGTCAACCACACTGTGGCGGCGATGTACTCCGACCTGGTATCGATCCAGCCGTCATCCGCGAGCTACTTTCAGGCGAACTACGCTACTCTCAACTTGTCACTCGGAGCCCTGTACGCAAGCGCCAACGCTATCCGAGTTACGTTCGCGGGGACTGACGTCGCCTCCACCGAGAGCATTTTCGTCTATCTCGCCAACTACACCGGGCTCGATCTCGTGTCCCCGACGGAGTTCATGAAGGCGACCGCCGAAGGCAACGACCCCCCCACGCAGAGCGTCGTCGTCTTCCAATGCCAGTTGCAGACCGACAAGGTACCGGTCCTGGTCTACAACGAGCAGACCGTGACCCCCATCACCTCGAGCATGAAGACGATCGCCGCCGACAGCAACATGACGATCGTTGGCATCACGGAGACAATCCAACCGCCTACCTACACCTTCCAGGAGTGGATGGGCGCGGAGTACATTCAGCTCTACAACGCGCTGAACGCCAGGGCCCTCGGTCAATAGCTGCGGTAGTCGGACATGACCGCCGGATCCTCCAATCTCAACGACAGCGAGTACGCGATTCGAGCCCGGCACGTGGACGTCGCGTACCGCACGCACACGGTGTGGCGGGATGCTTCGTTCGACGTGAGGAGGGGGGAGTTCGTCGCGGTGATCGGCCCGAACGGTGCGGGAAAGACCACCCTGTTTCGACTCCTCCTGGGCTTGCAGCGGCCCGTCGCTGGGTCGCTCACGGTCTTTGGCCAGCCCCCGCGACGGGGGAGTGGTCGGATTGGATACGTCCCCCAGCGACATACCGTCGACAACGACACCTACGTCGCCGCCGAAGCACTCGTCCACCTCGGAATCTGCGGAACAAAGTGGGGTCCGGGGTTCTCGTCGGGTGCGCACCGGGAGGCGGCCAAGAGAGCCCTGGAGGCCGTAAACGCGGTCGACCTCGGTCCCAAATCGCTCGGAGCTCTGTCCGGCGGCGAGCTGCAGCGCATCTTCCTGGCCGAAGCGCTCGTGGGCAACCCGGAGATGCTTCTCTTGGACGAGCCGCTCTCCAACCTCGACATACGCCGCACCCGGGAGTTGGTCGAGCTGATCCACGGACTGGTACGCTCGCGAGGCGTGACGATTCTACTCGTCGCCCACGACATCAACCCCCTCATCGAGTGTCTCGACAAGGTCATCTACGTCGCAAACGGGCACGTTGCCTCGGGAGCGCCCGAGACCGTTCTGACCTCGGCGTCCCTTTCCGAGCTCTACGGGGTGCCGGTGGAGGTCCTGCACGACTCTCGGGGGAATGTCGTGATCGTGGGTGGAGAGAACCCGCATGAGGAGGCGACCACATGACGTTCAGCTGGAACCTCGTTACGGACCTACGACTGCTCTGGCAGATCGCTTTCATGCGGAATGCTTTCGAGGCAGGGACGATCACGGCGGTCGTCGCGGGCATCGTGGGTTACCTCGTCGTTCTGAGGCGATCCGCCTTCGCGACTCATGCCCTCGGCCACGGCGGCTTCTCTGGAGCCGCGGGGGCGGTTCTGTTCGGGGTGAATCCGGTCTATGGACTCCTGGTGGCTACGATCGGTGGCGGTTTAGGAATGGCGTTGCTCGGGCGTAACGCTTCCAACCGGGACATCGAAATCGGTACGATTCTCGCATTCATGCTCGGGCTTGGACTCGTATTCTTGAGCCTCTACAACGGGTACGCGACGGAGGCCTACTCGATTCTGTTCGGGGAGATCCTCGGAATCAGCGTGGCGGGAGTGATCCTGACGCTCGAAGCTGCGGTCGTCGTCCTGGTGGTCCTCGCTTTCATTCATCGACCTCTCCTCTTCGCCTCCCTCGACGCGGATGTGGCGGAGGCCAAGGGTCTACCGCTGATGGCGCTCGGTCTGATCTTCATGATCCTCCTCGCAGTCGCGATCTCGTTCGCAGTACAGATCATCGGCGTACTGCTCATCTTCGCTCTCATGGTCACGCCGGCAGCCTCGGCGGTGCGACTCTCCAAGCGGCCGTTGTTCGCCGTCACGATCTCGGTCGTCATCGCGTTGCTCGCGACCTGGGTCGGGCTCTTCCTGTCGTGGGCGTGCTCGACCCCCGGGTCGGGGTGCAATGCGCCCTACCCCGCGAGCTTCTTCATCGTGAGCATCGCCTTCGGAACCTACGTCGTGGTGCGCATTGCCGACTGGCTTGTAAACCAGTGGTCCCGCCCCGCGTCCTTCTCCGCGCGGTCCGCTGCCGGAAGTTCTCCCGACATTTCGGAGTCCCGCATCGAGTCTCGCGGGCCCTAGCGAACAGAACCCGATCCCCTCCAACTCAACTCCTTCGACCGCGCGCGGCACGGCCCATCCTGTTCCATTGACCGAGTGCGAATGGGTGTAGATTGCCATCCGGCAAATCTCGGGAGTGAAGTCGGTAGTTACGTCTCGCCCTCGCGAGTTCTATCGGAGCGGGAGCCACGGGTTCAGAGGGCAGACTTCGTTCACAGCGGGTCCGTAGTCAAGCTACCCCTTCTCTAAGGTCCGATAAGCAATCTCCTTCCGCCGCGGAGCGCGCGAGTCAGGGGAGGGCGGTGCCCCGTCCAGCTATTTTGTATTGTCGAGTATATTCTTCATCGTATCGACCTTGGTTTTCATGAGATTGCTGAGCGCCGCATACTCTCGAGCGTCATTTTGAATATTTTCCTGGAGCATCAGGTACTGAAGGTTGAAACCCATCTGCGTCTCCTGCATTTGCTGGGTCGCGTTCATCAGATCCTGTTCTGAACCCCCCGAAGCCCCGGAGGAGGTGCCGAGGGTCGGCCCGTCGGACGTCTGCGCTGCAAGAGTCGTGTAGAGCGAAGAGAGTTCGTTGAAGTGCTGGAGCAGACGTTGGTGGATCTCGTCCATCTTCGAAAGGTCCGACTCGGAGGGACCGAGCTGGGATAAGGTGGTTCGAGGCCCCCTGCGCTTCCACCACGACCACGCTAGAATGATTCCGACAACAACGCCGACGGCTGCGCCGGCCGCGAATCCCTCGCCCGTAGTCAGGCTGAAGGCGGCGCCGCCCCCCGAAGTGTTGCCGCCCGGTGCAGTGGCCCCGCTCGAAATCACGGAGAGCTCCGGCACCGACCCCACGAAGCTTAGCGTGGAAGCCTCACCTGAGGAGGGGCCGGGGTGATATCCGCCCCAGGCGGTGCCTGCCGCGATCGCCAGGGCAACGACCAACACCGCGGTGATCTCGAGGAGCGGCCCATGAACGCGAAGGCAGGGCTTTGATCTGCCAGTCAGCACGTTCCTCGTCACGAAAGCGAGCCGGCAAGTCAGGCCATTGACTATACACTTTGCGTTGGGCTGGTGAACGACAGCGCTTGCCCGGGCCTTGGTAGGGGGTCTGAATCAAAGGACAGGTTCTCTACGCTCTCATCGACCGTCGGCCCGGATTTCACTGAGGTCCTGGTGTCCCTCAACGACGGCCATCGATTCGCTCGTCGCTTCCCCTATTCGAGGACAAGGTGGGTGTAGGAGATTTGAATCGTGATCACGGTCGACTGATAGGTGAGGACCTCGATGGAAACCACTTGGGGACCACTCCCAATCGGTTCCGGAAAGGACTCCCAGTATGGGTTAGCGCCGTCAAAGTGGAAGGAGCCGTTGACCGTAGAGTTAGCCCAGTGTCGCTCTATCGAGCTCAACCCGTTGAATTGTATGGAGACCACGTTGAGAGAGCCGTTGTTGGAGTCGTAAGTGCCCGTGATGATGGCGTATTGAGGGAAGTAAATGTACTGAACTCCGAAGCAATCCCCTGGGAGGACCCCTTTCTGGCAAGTGGGGGTCAGGTAGATTGTAAGCGAGGTCCTTTCGGTCCAGACCGAACCCACCAGGTACCAGGCTGGCAGAATCACGAGAAGGGCGATGACAAGGCAAAGTCCGATACGACGAGACCGCTTCAAGCGCCGCCACCAAGTGGGCGAGGAGGTGGATTCCCGAACCCCCGCGCCTCCAGTACGTGCCGGTGGCACTCCATGAGAGGTTGTGTCCGGGACGGATGAGTCGGGTGGAATCATCCCGGCCATAGAATGCTCGAACGCACTTACCGCACCTGATGCTTTCAAAGGCGTACATTCCACGCTCCGGGCTTCGTCGCAACAAGAGGCGGTGCGGATTGGGGTACGGGGGGGTAAGAGGAGCGCGTTGTCAAACCACCCCATTCCAACCCAAGCTCAACGAAGGCTGCCTAGGTTAACTTTGCACGGTGAGTTACCCTTTCACGGATTGGGAAGAAATGGCACCATGGAAGGGTCGGGGTGGAAGTCGGCGCTCTTTCAGGATCGAGAGCGCGGCCGTAGCAGCGGTCTGCGGGGCACTGCTTCTAGTCCTGTCGCTTGCCATCGTCCCCATCCCTGTCTCCTTTTCTGGGACTTTGACCACGGCCTTCTGCTCGTACTGTGGATCTCCATACTCCGCGTCGGCTCCTGAGCAATTCCCTGGGGGCGCCCCAGTCCAGTTTACTTGGGAGGTCATGGGCAGCTCCAACAGCGTTGAGTTGATCGTCTGGGTCTACTCCGACACCGACCTCAATTTCTGCGGGCATACTGGTACGAGCGGGACCTGTTCCTTCGATTCGAACGGCGGGCAAGGCGAGATCGACATTTCAGATGTAACGAACAGCGACGGGCCAATCACTGTAAGATTCAGCGGAACCATTACCACGCCCGTGCTGTGACCGGCGGCCAATCCTCAGAGCCGAATCCCTCCCACTTACGGGGTACAGTTCTGAGCGTCATCCATCCTCTGCTTCCCTGAATGTCTGAGTCGGCAATCCGTCTTATCTGCTGTCGAGCGGTGCCCTGTAAGGGTAGCCCGCCCGAGGTCAAGAGCCGCATGACACGAAGCGCGGAGAGGGCCGCACCCAATCCCGGGAACTTAGCCCCGATGACGGTTGCTCCGCCGGCCCTGGCGGGCGACGGGTCCCCGCCCTCCACGTTGGGATACAACCGCGCCGGGGCCTTGACCAAGTTTCTGGGGACTGCTCTCCTTGGCATCAGCCTAATCCTGGTCGGTTTGGCCCTCAACGCTTCCTATTCGAATGACTTCCAAGCCACTCAAACCGACTTCATTCTGACATTCATCATCGGTGGGCTCGGCGTCATCGTCCTTGGGCTTGGATTCCTTTTCGCCGCGATGAATCGCGCCTAGACTTCCTGCCGCCTCCCAAGGACAGAAACCATCCCATGATGGGACTCCCAAACGGCATCCATCGCGTCGCATTGCTCGATTCGTGAGAGCGGAACCGAAACGGGTTCGGATCCGAGCGTATGCGGCGGCAGATCGTGGATTCCTCGAGCGAGGGCTCAACGCTCTCCTGGCCGAGAAGGCTCCCCTCGCACCGACTCACGACCTGGTGCCGAGCCAACAGTGGGGTCGGCCGTACGCCGCTTCCCTACTAACCTTGGTAAGGAAATCGAGAGGACTCGCCCTCGTGGCCGAGGTCGACGGAATCCGGGCGGGGTTCATTTTCGGGGCCCCGCATCGCGGGGTCCCTAAGTGGCAGCTTCGAACCCTCGCCTTTTCCCGCCCTTGTTCTATCGTCGAGATGTATGTGGTTCCACGATTCCGGCGGGCGGGCATCGGCCCCCGGCTCATGTCGGAGGTCGAGCGCCGGTTCACGCGGCGCGGGTATGACTGGGTAGTGACCTTCTACCATCAAGGACATCGATTCGAAGCCGACTTGTACCGAAAATGCGGCTACGCCGTCAACGTCGTAGGCGTGGGGAAGTGGCTGACCAAGCCGCGATGATACTAAGTGACCTTCGGACCCCGGGGTTGACTAGGGACAGGTTTCCTACGCCCCATCCGTAGCACGACTCCACCTTGACTCAAACGGCCCCTTCCCAAGAACGGCTCCGGGGACCGGGACTTAATCTAATCGAAGCAATCCCAGGGCCGTGGCTTCCACCCGGCGCCTGGCCGCCATCATGTTCACTGACATGGTGGGCTTTACGGCGCTCGGACAGCGGGACGAGTCGCTCTCGCTCGTGCTCCTGGAGGAGCAGCGAGGACTGCTCCGACCGATCTTCCAGCGACACGCCGGTCGAGAAGTGAAGACCATTGGGGACGCCTTCCTCGTCGAGTTCTCGAGCGCGCTCGAAGCGGTCCGCTGCGCCTACGAGATCCAGCGAATCGCCCGAGAGTTCAACTATTCCCGTTCGACCGAAAAGCGGGTCCACCTCCGCGTGGGGGTCCACCTGGGGGATGTCGTCGAGTCCCAGGGAGACATTTCCGGGGACGCGGTGAACATCGCCTCTCGGATCGAACCGCTGGCGGACGACGGGGGCGTCTGCCTCACCCGGCAGGTTTTCGATCAGGTCCGAAACAAGTTCGAACTTTCGCTGACCAGCCTGGGAAGCCAGACCCTGAAGAACGTCGCGGCCCCGGTCGAGGTCTACAAGATCGTCATGCCCTGGACCGAGGACAAGGCGACCCCCACGACTCCCGCCAGCCAAAGCCGGATCGCCGTGCTTCCGTTCGTGAACATCAGTCCGGACCCGAACGACGAGTACTTCGCCGACGGGCTCACCGAGGAGCTGATCGCGAACCTGGCCCTGGTCAAGGGGCTCAAGGTGATCGCGCGAACCTCGGTCATGAATTACAAGCGGAAGGAGAAGAACGTCTCCGAGATCGGCAAGGAGCTCGGAGTCGGGACGGTCGTCGAGGGGAGCGTCCGCAAGGCAGCGAACCGAATCCGGGTCACCGTTCAGGTCATCGACGTCGCGACCGAGGAGCACCTGTGGGCCTCGAGCTACGACGACAATCTCGACGACGTCTTTGCCGTGCAGCGGGACATTGCGATGAAGGTGGCCGCGTCCCTTCCTAGCAGTATCTCCACGTCGAGCACGCCGGTCCCCGCCCTGAAGGGCACCCGAGACCTCCCGGCGTACCTCTACTTCCTTCAGGGGGAGGCCACGATGTATCTGCGGGAGGAAGAACCGCTACGACAGTCGCTCGGCTTCTTCGGGCAGGCGATCGCGAAGGACCCCGCGTTCTCCCGGGCCCATGCGGGTGCCGCCGGGGTGTACGTCCGGCTGGGGGAAGAAGGATTCATCTCGTGGGCGGAGGCCGTTCGGAGCGGACGAGCGGCCGCCGAGAAGGCCCTTTCCATCACTCCCGACCTCGCCGAGGCCCACTGCATGCTGGCCCAGCTCTCCTTCATGGCCGACGATCCGCTGGATGTCACGCTCCGATCCGCGCAGCGGGCCTTGGAGCTCAACCCCAACCTGGCCGAGGCCCACGACATCGTGGGACAGGTAGAGTCGGGGCGGGGAAACCTCGACTCGTCCGTCAGTCATATCGAGGCCGCCTACCAGCTCGATCCGCTCTCGCCGCTCACCATCCGCTACCTCGGTAGGGCCTACTTCCACTCGGGAAGGGTAGACGACGCACTTCGCCACTGGAAGAAGACCCACCATCTCGACCCGCTGAACTCGTTCCGGGGCCAGGCGGACTACTACATCGCCCAGGGAGACCTCGACAAAGCGGAGGAGATGGTGCGGGAGATGGAACGGGTCGCCCCGACCAACGAGTACACATACCTGAACCGAGGCTATCTCGCGGCCCTCCGGGGGGACCGGACGACGGCGATGGCCATGGTCGCCAAGCTGGACGCGTCCCACGAGCCGGGCTGGTCTCGCTCTTCTTCGGCCGGCTACATCTATCTCGCGCTCGGCAACACGGACAAGTTCTTCGAGTACATGTTCACCGCCCTCCGGGATCACACGTTGCCGTTCTCGAACCTGCGGTACTCCCCTCTGTTCGCCGAGGTGAGGCAGGATCCCCGGTTCAAGGAGCTCCTCACCCTTGCCCACCAGACGATCGGCACCTCGACGTAGCCGATCACCAGCGCCCACCCGCGCCGTACCGGGGAGGCTCTCGGTTCGTCTAGGCACGCTTTTCCAAGGGAGGAGACTCGATCTCACCGGTAGCTCGATCGCAAATGTCGGAGGGGGGCATTCTCCAACAGTTCAAATCCATGACACAGCGCGCATGCCGAGCTACCCGAGGACTGTCCCGCGCCGATTCCGGGAGTTGCCCCGGAATGAAGATATACCATTGCCACCATGATTACCATGATGCCTGCCACCGACGCTATAACGAGTATTCCCCTCCACCAATCGACCCTCCGCGTGTTGCGGCGCGTCAAGAGCGCCGCGGAGACTTGGGACGAGTTTCTGATCAATGTCACCGACGACTATCTATCCCCGTCCCTTCGAGCGGAGCTCGATCGGCGATTGACGTCAGATCGGATTGTGACCGGCGCAGAGGCACGTCGCGAATTCGAGGAGCTGCGAAGGCGTGCCCGTTAAGGGGCCCGCGCGTGGGGGTTGGCCCGACTTTACGGAAACCGCCGGGCGCGAGTTCCTATCCCTCCCCCCGGAGGCTCAGGACCTCCTGGTAGCGGCCTTTCCCGAATTCGTGGCCCATCCCTGCCGTCCGTCCCCCACGCTGGACGTTGTACCGGTCCGGGACGATCCGATGCGCTGGCGGCTCAGGATTCCCGGCTATCGAGTCCTTTTCCAAATCCGTCACGGTCGTGCCCTGATCGAAGAAATCGAGCCCCGCACTGGGTCGACGTATGTTCGATTCGGTCGCTACGCGTCCGCTCATTCTCGGAAGCGTTGACCGAGATTCAACCCCTATCTGGAGGGGGGGCGTTGAGGCTTCCGAGTTCTAAGCTTGCAACGGAGCGATAAGCGGCGCCGATCATCAGTGAGAAATCAGGCAAATGTGTCGGAGTGGGGCTTTCCCAGGATCCTCCCATCCCAGCGACGGGCCGGACGTCCATGCCACCACCGGCAGCCCGTCAAGCGCCTTCCCTCCTTCTGCTCAGGCGGGCCCGAGCGTGCGTGGGCGGCCCCTCTCCTTCGCCACTCGCATGCTCGCTCGAACCAGCGTCTGAATGAGCCGGATCGGAATCTCGCGATCCAGCGGAAGATGGACCGCCGACTTGGTCGTCTTGTAGCCGGCCAACTCCCTCCGGTGACTCTCGATGGTAGGCGGTCGAACGTACACGCCAATGTGGTGGCTCTGAAGGCCGAACCACGCGAACATCCCGTTGTGCTCAGGGCCGGGGTAGGAGTATCCGGGAATCAGGTAGCTGATGACCTCAGTTGCATCCGGTGCCGCGGCGCGGATGGCATTTCGGACCCGGAAGAGCTTGCTTCGGACCTTGGCGGGGGTGCTCGACGACCAACCCAGCGTTTGGTACTGCAATTTCTCCGAGGGGGACGAGGTGTTCATCGTCTACCCGAACCGAGTGTTCCGGTACCGTCGCGAGGATGCCGTGGGGCGCCGAGAAGCTCAGGGTTATGGGCGATCGGTGGGAGTTCCGCCCTCGCAGCTTGACTGGTCAGAGTGACCGGTCCCGGCTTGCACCGGGACACGCTCTCAAATCGGCGGTCCGACGAAAGGGGAGTCGGGACGGGTCCCCTTAGGCAAGCATCTCGTCAAACCCGTAGGCGTCCCCGAACAGCACCCAGCACTCCACGATCTTACCACGGCGCAGACGGTAGACATTCACGCTCAGATCCTCGATCGAGCGATCGCCCCGGGTTGCCCGGTACACCACGCGTTGAAAGGCCACGTCGTCGTTCGCGACGACCTCGAGGAGGTCCTCGCGGAACGTTCCCCCGAACGACTGGGCGAGTCGGCCCCCCCAGTCGGCGATCGCATCGAACCCGTGGAAGTCGCCCGATAACGGCCCGCGGCCGGAGACGTGCCAAGCAACCTTGGGGTCGAAGAACGCGCGGGCGGCGTCGAGATCGCCGCGCATGAACGCTTCGAACGCGTTTCGGATCACGATCTCGTTGGGGTGAGGCATCGATCGCCCTGCCATGAACAGGCCTAATCGGGAAGAGCCGACCTATTTGAAGCACTCTTGGGGGCCCCGATGGCTCCCGACGCTCCCCTCATCGGCCCGATTCCGCCCCCTTTGGAAAGGGAACGGATTGCGGACCCTCCCGCTCTTCGGAACATGAGACCCGACCCGCGGAAGGGCCCCGGTTGCGGCAAACTCATCCGCGTCGATACGATGGGCCCAGGAATGACAGACCGCGCCTCGAGTGCGGCCGAGGAAGAGCTCTATCCGGTACTCGGGCTGGCCTCAATCGCTGTCGCGGTGGGACTCTTCGTCGCCGGAACGGTCCTGCTGGTGACCTGCCAACCGGAGATGTTGATCTCCGGTGGAGGCATCGGCTGCTCGTATCCGTTCCAAGGCTACGGGTTGGCGTTCCTCTTCGTCTCAGCCCTCGTGACGATACTCGCGTTCAACATCCTCATGCACTACCGAGTACTCCGGGGGACCGAGAGTCGAGGAAACCCCCGGCGATACGTGGTGTCGGTGATCGCGGGGATTGCGGCGTGCGCGATGCTTGTACTCATGGCCCTCATCATCGGACTGGTCTAGATCTATCCGGCCGCCCCGTTGGAGACCCAGCAGATTTCTACGGGCTGAAGCGGCTTCGCAGCCTGGCTCGACGTAGGCTGCCCTTCTGGCGCCTCTGCCCTGGGGGGACCCCAACCACGTGGAACTGGGGATCCTTTCCGCCTCGCTCGCTCACGATCTAAACGTCATACCATCGGGCGAATCAATTCCCCCGGGGCGTATCGAACGATCCTTCCGCAGACAGGTTGCCGGGCGACCCGAGGAATTTCGCAGGCCCATTCGGGGCTTCGGCCTCGGGGATCGGACCCCGCATTAGGCGCCGCTCGGTCAGCTGTCTCGGGGAGCCCCTACCCCCCTCGTCGGGCCCTTTGCCTTCGCTCCAAGAACGCTCGCAGATCCGTGGTGGTGGTCTCGAGCAGCTCGATGGCCCTGCCTAGGACTTCCTCTTCGGTTGCGTTCGCACGGCTGGGATCGGCCTTCAGGAGCCCCGCGGCGCGGCCCTTGGCGCATTCCCGGATCTCCTCGATCGCCTGGTCGAGCGCTCGCTCCGTGGCACCGTAGTCCGGCATCGATCTTCCCCCGATCCCTCGCCACCGACCCGCGTTATTGAACTTTCCAGCGCCTCGCTCGGTTGGGCTTCCCTCATCGATCCGCGTGCCGACCGCGGGACCCTCTTCACGGCGAATTCTCCGTCCCGGCGACTTGAACGGCGCGCTCGGCCGCGCTGTAGAACCGATAGTTTAAGCTGGGGTCAAAGGAGGTGGGAGCGTGTCCGGCCGTCCCGCTCACCCGACCGTCCGAGGAACGCTGACCCTCCGTCCGAGGGGCCAGCCCGTCCGCACGAATCCAGAGACCGTAGACGAGGTGTTGCGCAACCTCACGCTGGAGCTCAGGCAAGGAGATCGCCAGTCGCGGACCCGCCCCTCCTCGGGGATCGGGTGGGTCTCTTGGCTGACCGCCGCCTACCGCGATTCCCTTCTCTAGCGCCTCAGGTCAGATCTGAACGACCGAGGTGCCGGGCCGCCGGGTCCATCCGTCGGTCGATGCTCTGGGTCCGTGGGGGGCGCTCCTCTCTCCGCCTTGGGGCCGCGAGACGGCCGCGTGACCCGTTCGTTCGAAGGTGTTCTCTCGCACGTCCCGGCCCCCCGGCAGTCAGGGTCGTGCCTCCGTCGGCGCCGCTTCCCAAAGGGCGACGGGCAGCCTGAACGAAGGCGACGCTAACGCGACGACGACCAGCCCTCGCCGAGCGCGGTAGCCGGGTGCCCCCGACACCCCCCCGGGTCGGGGGAGCCGTGCCCCATCTCGCTTGAGGGCATGCGATTAAGCTCCCGCAGGAATCTAGGAGGCCGAGGGGGGTCCATGGCCCGACCCGGGCTGCTGCTCGACGGCGCCGTCCTGTACCTCGCCACGGGCCTTCCCATCGCGATCATCGGTGCCATTTACAGCGTCCCATTGGGCGTGGAGCTCGGCGCGCTCCTGGTACTCCTGGGGCTCCTCTTCCTTCTCGTGCTCGGGCTCCAGTACCTTCGCCACCGAACGCCGCGGCCGGCGGTCGAGTGACGCCGGGCGCGGTCGAGGATCCCCTCGGGACCGGACCCTCCTCGGACCTGAGCCGCGGGCGGGACCGGGATCCCTTCGGCGACGGGAGCCTAGGATGGACGGGCGGAGGCAGGGCCCCGTGCTCCCTCCTCAGATCTGTGGGTCACGGTGGGCTGGCCGGGCGAAAACCCATTCCCGGGGCCGGACCCCGACCCCCACTGCGGGGGGTTCCCGGCATCGAGGATCCGATCGCCTGCAGGGAGGGTTGCGGCTCCAAACACACGATTAAGTATCCTCTCCCGCGATTCTTGCTCCCGACGTTCGGGGGTGAGCCAGGAACGATGAAGTCCATCATTCAGGAAGCGATCGCGAAACACCAGGAGAATCAGAGCCTAATCGAGGAGAGGACGCCGACACCGCCAGCCTACGCCAACGCCGCCGATGCGGAGCTTGCGAAGCTGGCCGAGACCCTCAAGGTCAACATCCGCGTCGTCGGCTGCGGCGGTGGGGGATCGAACACCATCAATCGCTGCATGGAGGAAGGGATCATCGGCGCCGAGATGTGCGCGCTCAACACCGACGCCAAGCACCTGCTCACCATCCATGCCTCGCGCAAAGTGCTCATCGGCCTTCGGACCACGAAGGGATTGGGCGCGGGGGCGCGCCCCGAGGTCGGAGAGGAGGCGGCCCGCGAGAACGAGCAGGAGATCGGCCAGTTCCTGAAGAGCGCCCACCTCGTCTTCGTCACGGCGGGGTTGGGGGGTGGCACCGGCACGGGATCCGCCCCCCTCGTCGCCCGCCTCGCGAAGGAGGCCGGCGCCCTGACGATGGGCGTCGTCACGCTGCCGTTCGCCGGCGAGGGCGTCGCGCGGATGGAGCAGGCCCGGGACGGCCTCGAGCGCCTGCGCCGCGCTTGCGACACGACGATCGTCATCCAGAACGACAAGCTCCTCGAGCTCGTCCCCCGGATGCCGCTCGACTCCGCCTTCAAGCTCGCCGACGCGGTCCTCATGACCGCCATCAAGGGGATCACCGAGATCGTCACGAAGCCGGGGCTCGTCAACCTCGACTATTCCGACATCCTGACCGTCATGAAGGACGGCGGGGTCGCGCTGATCGGGCTCGGCGAGAGCGAGAGCGCCACCGACCGCGTGACGGAGGCCGTCACCGAGGCGCTGACGTCGCCCCTGCTCGGCTCGGTCGAGCTGAAGGACGCGACCGGCGCGCTCGTCCGCGTGATCGGCGGACCGACGATGACCGTCAGCGAGGCCGAGAAGGCCGCGGCGCTCGTCGGCTCGAAGATCTCGAAGCGCGCCCGCATCATCTGGGGCTGCTCGGTCGAGAACTCGCAGGAGATGCAGAACACGATCAAGGTGTTGCTGATCATCACGGGCGTCCGCGCGCAGAGCCTCCTCGGCCAGAAGGGAGGCTATGCCGCCGGCGAGTCCGAGGGCGGCATCGACCTGGTCCGGTAGAGCACCGAGGCTCGGCTCGCCCGCCCTCGCCCTCGGGTAGAGGGGACCCGGGTCCGGTTCGCGACACCGCGATACCCGCCGCCCGCGTACCCGCTGCGACCGGTGGCGACATCGCGGGCGAAGGTTCGGGCGTATCCCGTCCGGCCCGCTCTCCCGAAGGACCCCCTGCGATAGCCGCTAAGACCGTCGCTGGCTTCGCCCTCCCATGGTCCGATCGCTCGGCTACTCGCCCGCTGACGCGCGGGCGATCGTGGAGTACAACCGTGCCGTCTTCGAACGCTTCGTCCGCCGAGCTCGCCGCCTCCCGAGGAAGGGGGCGACCCGGCGCCGGGGGATCGGGCATGAGTCGCTCTTCGACACCCTGGTCCACATCCTCAACGTCCAGGAGGTTTGGCTCGTCTACATCGTCCGCGGACGGAACACGGACCGGGAGCTCGGAGCCCTGTTCGATGACCCCCGCCGACACCCTACGAACTGGAAGGGGTTCGACGAGTACTCCGCCCGGGTCTGGGACGAGATCGAGCGGACCGTCCAGGGGCTGACGCCGCGCTCCCTCGGCCGGAGGGTGAAGGCGTTCTGGATGCCCGGCAGCTACACGGTGCGCGACGCGCTCTACCAGGCCACGATGGAAGAGGCGCACCACCTCGGCGAGATCATCGGGGCCCTCTGGCAGGACGACCTCCGACCTCCCGCCATGACTTGGATCGAGGTCCGCCGCGGGAGCCCTCCTAAGGCGCCTCGACGGCGCCGGTAATCGCCCCGGGGCACCCGCCTCGCCGAGGGACGCGGGGCGCCCCGGAACCGGGCGCGGGGGGTCGAACCCCCTTACAAATAGTTCCCGGGACTCGGATCCGGCATGGCCCCGGCACGGTGTCCGACGTGCGGAGCACCGGTCTCGCCCGGCGCCGGGTTCTGCGCCTACTGCGGAGCGTCACTGCCCGGGCCGGCCCCGGCTCCGCTCCGCTTCGCGGGAATGCCACCCTCCGCCGTTCCCCCCGGCGGGGCGCCTCCACCCTACTTTCCGGCGCATCCCCCGTCCCCGCGTCGCCGCTCGCGGCTACTGATCGGGCTGGTCATCCTGGTGGTGCTCCTCCTCGTGGTCGGTGTGATCGGGTTCGCCTTCCTGATCGACCGCCCGCCTCCCGTTCAGGTCCTCAACATCAACATCTGGTCGCCCGACAACGTGTGCGGCCTGAACTCGACGTTGATCTACTTCGGCGGGTACAACAGTTCGAAGGGCGCGAACGAGACGGTCGAGTTCAAGATGCCGAACTACAACTCGAGCGCCTGCGACGTGCGCCGGGTGAGCACGACCACGCCGGGATTCGTTCTCTACGACGTCCAGGTTCCCCGCACGATCCCTCCGGGCGTCTGGGCGCCGCTGAACATCACGATCAAGTCCCCCTCTTCGCCGTTCTCCGGGAACCTGAACCTCTTCCTCCGTTAGCGCCGGGGGGCGTCGGCGAAGCGAGAGAGTTAAGGGCGCGACGCCGGTTCCGTCGATATGGCCGTCGCGGGCAGCCCCGCGGTCATCCTGTTCGTCTCGGGCGAGCCCGGCCCGGTCGAGAATACGTTCCGCCGGGGGATCGTGTCGATGGGTCCGAGGATGTTCGGTATCCTCCGAACCCCCTGGACGCGTATCACCCCGGAGGGAGACCATGAGTACCAGTCCGCCGTCTCGCCGGATCCCGGCGAGGGGGTTACGTGGCACGTGCCCGCCCAGGAGGTCGGGTCGGTGGAGATGGTGCGCGATGCCGCGCGCGCCGAGGCGAGGACCGTGACCCTGGTGAACGTGAACGCGCCGGGGGCCCAGCGGGACCTCGTCACCCGGTGGGTCGGGCCGGACGACGTGCTGCCGATCCTCGTCCGATCTGACGGGGCGCGCCTCGTGGGCATCGAATCGTTCACCGAGCGCGCGGTCCGGGAGTTCGTCGGGGGGCGCTAGCCGGCCCCGGATTCATCGGCGGTCGCCCGGCGGTGCCTGGGGGCTCCTAGAAGGTCGGCGCGGCCGTGCGACAGTGCGTGCACGCGCGGGACCACGGAGCGTTCGTCAGCCGACACTGAGGGCAGATCCACGCACGGGCCCACCGCTGCGCCACGGTCGGGGCAGCTCCTCCGCCCCCACCCGAGCTCCCTGCGGGGGACGCCGCCAGGGAGCTGGAATCTGTGCTCGGGGACGGAAGCGCCCGCGTCGCGGAGGGTCGAGTGGACCCGTCTGCGATCGGAGCGGCTCCGCCGCCGAGGGATGCGGTCCGTGACCTTGGAGCCGACCAGAGGCGATCGAGGAGGGTAGCAAGGTTGTACAGGCGGGCGCCCTCGGGGACGGGGGGCGCGGCAGGGGCGACTGCCGGAGAGGGGGATTCGCTCGGGGGCGAAGAGGGAGCGAGGAGGGCGGCAGGGGGCGGGGCGTCCGGGACCGCGATGGGCGGAGGAACCGCGACCGGCGAAAGCGTGGCGGTCGGGTGAATCGTGGCCGATGGCTGAGGCGTACTGGGCGGGTGAATCGTGGCCGACGGCGGAGGCGTCGGGCCAAAACCGGTCTCCTCCGCATTCGGGCCGGGGTACCTCGCTCCGCTCCACGCCGACACGACGTGGAACTTGGGGGGTTTCCGGAACTCTGCCATCGCCATGGACCCGTCTGTGACCGAGTTTTCACCTATAAGAACCGACGTTCCAAAGGCATTTGCGGTCCCCGCCGCGACGGCTCCCCGAGGCACGCACCCCCCCTTTCGATAGGCGATCCGTCCGCGAGACGCCTCGGTGGATCCCCCGGCCGCCGACACGAACCCTTATTTTCTGTCACGGCCCCCCGGACCCATCGTGAGGACCCACATCCCGGAACGATCGTCGGTGTGGCCGGTCCGGATCGTGGGGGACATCCACTGGATCCTCTCGACGCGACGCCGGTGGGACTGGGCCTGGGGCGACCCATGGCATGCCGCCCTGGCGATGTACGGGGATTACCTGCGGGCGGACTACCTGTACCGCCTTGTTCGGCAATGTCGCCCGGAGATCGCGGTGGAGACCGGGGTCCATTTCGGCAAGACGTCGACCGCGATCCTGGCCGCCCTTCATCGCAACCGCCACGGGCGTCTGATCTCGATCGACCTTCCCCGCACCGCGGCGACGGTGAACGCGGACGGGCGGCTCGCCCACGCGCACGTTAGATCGCTGGACGAGACCGGCCACCTCGTTCCCCACGACCTGCGCGATCGCTGGGACCTTCGACTGGGGGATGCCCGGGTCCTGCTGCCCCCCGCCCTGGAGGGCGGCCTCGGCTTCTTCTTCCACGATTCGGATCACTCGCACGCGCACCAGGAGTTCGAGTTCGAGACGGCGTGGCGGGCGCTGTCGGTCGGGGGCGTGCTGGCCTCGGACGACACCGACTGGTCGACCGCGTGGCCGGAGTTCCTCGCGCGCCACCGCGGGGAGCTCGAGCCGCTTCCCAATGGACCGGCCGGGATACGGGCGGTTCGCCGGACCGCCTAGACCCGTTCTGCGCCGCGCGAAATCGACTGCCCGGCACTTGGACGCCGACCGGTACGGCACGAAGTCCGGGACGATCGGTCGAGCTCCGATCCCGAGCCCGGGGAGGGGCGCCGGGGCCGACGGGCGTCATCCGTGCCTGTCTTAACCTGACGCCGGATTCCTTTCCGATACGAAATGGCCGAACAGCAACGCCCCCCCCGCCACGCTCCCTCCCCGGGAACCGAAGTGCGGTTCGAAGAGATGGCCCTCCACCCGACGCTGCGGCAAGGGATCCGGGAGATGGGCTACCATACCGCCACCCCCATCCAGAGCAGGGCGATCCCGGACGCGGTCGGCGGCCGCGACATCGTGGCGACCGCCCAGACCGGGACGGGGAAGACCGCCGCTTTCCTTCTGCCGATCCTCGAACGGACCCTCGACCTTCCGCACGGCCACATCTACGCGCTCGTGCTGACCCCCACCCGAGAGCTCGCGCTGCAGGCCGAGGGTTTCGTCAAGAAGCTCGGCCACTACACGAAGCGGCGCGGGGCGGCCGTCTACGGCGGTGTGGGCATGGAGCCCCAGACCCGCGCCCTGCGCGGAGGGGCGGAGATCATCATCGCCACGCCGGGGCGGCTCCTCGACCATATGAATCGGGGGTACGTCAATTTCGACTCCCTGAAGATCCTCGTGCTGGACGAGGCCGACCGGATGCTGGACATGGGCTTCCTTCCCGACGTGCGTCGCATCCTGACCGGGATCCCGCGCGTCCGCCAGACGATGCTCTTCTCCGCGACCATGCCCCCCGCGATCGTCGAGCTCGCGCACGAGTTCCTCCGCGAGCCCCGCATGGTCCACGTCGACCCGACGACCGTCGCCGCGGTCGGTGTCTCCCACCTCGCGCTGCCGGTGCCGGGCCACCTCAAGGCCGCGCTCCTCCGCGAGCTGCTCCGCGACGAGACGATGTCGAGCGTGCTCGTCTTCGCCCGAACGAAGCACCGCGCGGACCGCCTCGCCCGCCAGCTCGACCAGTGGGGGATCTCCACCTCGGTGATCCACGGCAACCGCAGCCAGAGCCAGCGGGTCAGCGCCCTCGAGGGGTTCCGCGAGGGCGACCACCGCGTGCTCGTGGCGACCGACATCGCCGCCCGGGGGATCGATGTCGAGGGCGTGAGCCATGTCATCAATTTCGACATTCCGGTCGAGCCCGAGGCGTACGTCCATCGGGTCGGGCGGACCGCCCGGGCCCAGCGGCAGGGGGACGCGTACAGCTTCGTGAGCCCCGACGAGCAGTCCAACTTCGGCCGGGTCGAGAGGCTCCTCGGGTTCGAGATACCGCGCGCCCGCATCCCGGGCTTCGCCTACGACGCCCCCGCCCCTCCGCGCGCCGCCGGTGGGGGGGAATCCTCGGGCCGGGGCCGCGGGGGGGGTCGGTCGGACCGGGGTCGGCCACCGCGCTCCCGCGACCGGGGAGAACGCCGCCGGGACGGCCCTTCGCGTTCGACCCGGTCCGAGGACTCCTCGGGTGGGCGGAACCGTCGGACCTACCGCCGCTGGTGAGCTCCCTCCCTTCTGGTCCCGGGGCGTTTGCCGGGCCCGTTAGTAGCCGACAGCGCGACATTCCGGGGACGCCTTGCGCGTTCCGGTAGGTTAAGATAGGGTGCGGTTGATGCAACCCGAGAAAGCGTCCGCGGCCCCCGGTCCGCCCGTCGGTCCCCCGTCGGCGGCCCCGAGGCGTCCGGCACGCCGAGAGAACCGGGGAGGAGGGAGACCGACATGAGGAGGTCGCTGGCGCAGGCGCTGCCCCACCGGCCGCTCCTGTTCGAGCCGGTTCCCCCGTCGGCACGCACCTCGCCGGATAAGGTCGAGGCGTACGTCCGCCACGTGGTGTCGCTCCTCGCGGCACACCCGCGGGTCGACGCGTTCGTCGTCCCGGAGCTCGTGAGCGAGAACCACAACGGGGAGCCCCGGTACCGCTCGGGGGACATCCGACGTTTCGCGAGCGCCGTCTCGCGCGATTCCGGCTGCGAGGCGATCCTCAACCGGGTCGTCGCCCATGTTCCCTCGATCCCCGAGCTCGAGGAGTGGTGCCGCAAGACGGTCGGCGAAGGGATCCGGAACGTGATGTTCATCGGCGGCACGAGCCGCTACATCCCGTACCCCGGCCCCTCGGTGGTGCAAGCGAACTCCGGGGTCCTTCCGCTGATGAAGAGCCACTCCGGCCTCATCGGCAACGTCGTGATCCCCCACCGGGTGGACGAAGGGTACCGGATGCTCACGAAGACCAAGACCGGCGCGTCGTTCTTCACGACGCAGATCCTCTTCGACCCGGAGCCGGTCGCTCGCCTGATCGACGAGTACGGGCGGCTCTGCCGCGCGTACGGCGTCGCCCCGGCGGCGGTGATCCTCTCCGTGGCCCCGGTCGCCGACGAGGACGACCTCGAGTTCGTCCGATGGCTTGGCGCCGAGGTCCCCGAGCGGATCGAGCGAACGCTCGTCTCCGAGGACGGCTCCGCCTCGATCTCCGCTGCGCTCGCGACCTGGGGGGGCGTCCTCCGGGAGGCGAAGGGGTGGGAGGTCGCGGTCCCCCTCGGGGTGAACGTCGAGGTCGTCTCCCCGCACCACTTCGCGACGGCCGTCGAGCTGTTGACCGCCTTCGAACGGGAGATCGGCGACGCCGCCGGATAGAGCGATGACCACCTATCGAACCGGGGCGACGGGGCCGTTCCCGAGGCCGGAAGAGCTCGTCCAGGCGACGCGGGACCTCGACCGGGGGAGGATCCCCCCCGAGGCGGCCGAAGCCGCGTTCGCGAAGGCCGAAGCTGAGGTCGCCGCCGTCGAGGAGCGTTTGCGCTTCGATGTGCGCACGGGCGGGTACCTCCGGTGGCCCGACCTGCTGCGGCCGTTCACCGAGCTCTGGGGCGGCGTGGAGACCGGCCCGTTGACCCGCTTCTTCGAGACGAACACCTTCTACCGGCAGCCGATCTTCCGGAGCCGGCCGACCGGCGGCAGCGGTCGGCTCGGGCGTTGGCTGCCCGACCCGACGACCGGTCGGGCGATCCTTCCCGGGCCATACACGTTCCGGGCGCTCTCCGACGTCCAGTACGCCCCCGCGGATTCGGACCTCCCGGTCGAGCACATCGCGGAGGCGATGGCGGCGGAGCTGCGCGCCCTGGGGTCGGCCGTCCCGCACCAGGTCCAGTTCCAGGAGCCGATGCTCGTCTACGACCCTCCGCGGGGCGAGGACGCCTCCCTCGTCCGCGCCTACCGGCACCTCGCCGACGCGCTGCCTCGCTCCACGAAGATCGTCTGGACGTACTTCGGGGACGTCGGCCCGGTCCTGCCCACCCTCGCGAAGCTCCCGGTCGACGTCGTCGGCTTCGACCTGTTCGAGTCGACGATCGGACCGGGCGCCTCCCTCGCGGGAAAGGGGATCGGGGCGGGATGCATCGACTCGCGCACCACGCTCGCCGAAGAGCCCGCGGAGGTCGCGCGGCTCGTGCGATCGGCCGTGGGATCCCTCGCTCCCGCGACCGTCTGGCTCGGCCCGAGCCCGCCGCTCGACCTCCTCCCGTTCGGGGCGGCGGTCGCGAAGCTGGCCCTGCTCCCCCAGCTCAAGGAGGAGCTCTCCCGATGACGTTGTTCCCCACCCAGGAGATCGGGAGCCTTCCAAAGGCGACCCCGGAGACGATCGCGCGGTGGGCCGAGCGCGTCGGCCTCCCGCCCGGACCCCCGGGGGCCCCGCTCCCCGAGCTGCGCTCGCGGTTCAACCTCGCCTTCCTCCGGGCCGCCGGGCTCGACCGCGTCTACGACGGGGAGGCGCACCGCATCGAGATGTCCGAGCACCCGTTCCGGTCGATCCAGGGCGCGGAGTTCGTCGGGCACGTCCGATCCTTCGACAACAAGTACTTCCGCAAGGCGGCGGTCCGCGCCCCGGTCGGGCTGGCCCATCCCTACCACAGCGACGAGTTTCGCTCGGTCCTCGCGACCGTCGGACCCGGCGGGGCGCCGACCCTCAAGGTACCCGTGACCGGGCCGTACACCCTCTCGGAATGGACGTTCAACGACTACTACCTCGGGCGGGCCCCGAACCGGTACCGCCGGGAGGGCCGGACGAGCGCCCAGCGGGAGCTCGTCCTCGCCCTGGCCCGCGACGTGCTGCGGCCCACCCTCGCCGACCTCGTGCGGCTCGGCGCGAAGCTGATCCAGATCGACGAGCCGGCGCTCGGCACGCACCCGGACGAGACGGCGCTCGCCGTCGAAGGGTTCGAGACGGCCGTCCGGGGCCTCGACGCGGAGTTCACGATGCATCTCTGCTTCTCCGACTACCCGCGGCTCGTGCCCGCGATCCTCGAGGCGAGGTCGTGTCGCGAGTGGGCGCTCGAGTTCGCGAACCGCGATGCCCCGGGCCACGACGCCTACGCCCTCCTCGCCGAGCTGCGGCGCTACGGGGACGAGCGCCGCATCGGGCTCGGCGTCCTCGACGTGCACCGCGACGAGGTCGAGTCGGCCGAGACCGTCGCCGACCGGATCGTGCGGGCCAGCCGGCACCTGGGGGACCCGACCCGCATCCGGGTGAACCCCGACTGCGGCCTGCGGACCCGGTCGTGGGACGTCATCTGGGCGAAGCTGACCCACATGGTCGAGGGCGCCGCACGGGCCCGGCGCACCCTCGAGAAGTCGTAGAATTCGGGGGAGCGCGTGGCGGGCGGGCTAGCGCGGGGCGGGGGGCGTACTGTCCCGGCTCAGGCCGACGTCGTGTTGTAGTACACCGTGTAGTTGCCGCTGACGCTGACCGGGATGATCACCGTCGTCCAGACGTACCCGCGGAGACCGACCGTCTGGCCGGGAACGAAGTGGAGCGGCCCACTGAGCGGCTCGGAGTACGGCGTGTTCGAGGTCGAGAAGCAGCAGTACGTCGTGATGTTGAACAGCGCGGCGTCGGGACCGCTCGTCCCCAGCGTCGGCAGGGAGAACGATTCGTCGCCGACCGCCGTGTTCGTCACGTTGAAGTAGAAGTAGATCCCGATCTCGGGCGGGGAGTACTGCGCGTAGGAATTCGGCAGCTCGGGGCACTCCGGGCAGAAGCTCGCCCCGTTGATCTGCGAGAAGTAGTTCTTGC
Source organism: Thermoplasmata archaeon (assembly GCA_052326305.1). Taxonomy (GTDB): domain Archaea; phylum Thermoplasmatota; class Thermoplasmata; order Lutacidiplasmatales; family UBA184; genus Lutacidiplasma. The sequence continues at coordinate 25,787 of JBKQPJ010000014.1, forward strand.
TCGCTCCCGTGTAGTCGACCGCCCAGACGACGTCAAGGATCATCTCGTGGTGCGGGTTGAGGTCGGGCCCGGTCGGGGCCTTGGAACCGGACGCGTGGTGGACCAGCCCGAAGAAGTCGGTCACGGCGCCCACTTCGAGCAGGACCGCGACGGCGCACGCGATCCCCACGGCGACGACGACGGGGTGGTGCTTCGCCCCCCGAAGGAAGCGGTTCGGCCGACGGTACGGGGACCCCATGCTACACGATGAAGAGCGGGATCGACGCCAGGATGATCCCCGGATTCCACTGGGTGTCCACGAGATTGATCTGGCAGGCCCCCTGGACGGTGAAGCACCACGGGGGGGCGCCGTGGTAGTCGTCGCCGTCCGATATGTTCCACGTCGACATCGGCTCGATCGGGTTGGGCGCCTCGAGCACCGAGTTCGGGGTGTGGACGTAGATGTAGAGGGTCTGGGCCGGCCCGAGGTCGTGGTTGTTGTAGTCGACCGGATCGAAGTAGCCGAGCCGATTGTAGTAGACGCTGTTCGCCCCGCTGCCGCCCGCCTGGTACGTCGCGCACTTCCCGAGCAGCGGGGCGGTCGAGGCGTTCAGGGCCTGCGACGATCCGGGGACCCACTCCATGTAGGCGAGCGGTCCCGAGACGAGCGTCGTCTGGACGTACTTCGGGGTCGTGTTCGTGCAGATGAACTGGAACTGGACATACTTGAGGGGGATCGCCGCCGAGACGTCCACGATCTCGATCGCGGAGACGTTCATGTTGTTGTAGATCCCGACGTTGCCGTCCTCGCAGTCCGCCCACCAGGCGTTCATGTAGGTGTTGTAGAGCGTCGTCGACTTCCCGGGCCCGAGATAGTACGTTGGATCGGTCGGGTTCGGGTCCGTTCCCTTGGGGAGATCCGCCGGATTGGGGTAGCAGTCCGTGGGGTCGCCCCACACGGGGCGGCTCGCGCCGGTGACCACCTGGTACGCGACCCTCGGCGGCGCAGGCGTCAGCGGGAACTTGAGCGCGTAGATGAGCAGACAGAGGACGACCGTGATCGCCACGAGGAGGGTCATCCCGATGCTCTCGGAGATCCCCCGAGACCCCCCGAGGGGGCGGAGCCGGAACCGACGCCGGAATCGGGTCACGACCGTATTAATGCCGGGTTCGATGAGATAAGCCTTACCCGGGGGACCCCGGCCCGGCCGCGGCGGGCGGCCCCTCGGGCGCCTACGATTGCACGACCGTGACCTTGAGGGCCGGGGACTGCGTCGACGGACCGAGGTCGCGCACCTCGAACGTGACCCAAACCTCGGCCGTCAGGACGCAGGTGGGGCCCCCGAGGGGGTTCGGGAGGGTCACTGGAAGCGGCGCGTTCGACACGCCGGCCCCGACGTGCGTGACGACGAAGGCGCCCCCCGTCGAGGTCTCGTTGACCTTCGTGACGGAGTAGTAGACGGCCGGATTGCAGCCGCTGATCGTGACGGTGGGGGTCACCGTGAAGGCCAGCACCTGGCTATCTCCTTCGCTGAGCCGGACCGGGCAATGGCCGTTGCAGATGGCGGTCGCCTTGACCGCGCTCGCCCCCGACCCCGCGAAGGTGATGTCCATCGTGGCTAGGGTGAATGCCGGTAGGGGCGTTCCGCCCGCCCACCACGGGTGGGTGGTGGCGATGAGCACGACCGCCAGGGCTCCGGCGATGCAGACCGCGATCAGTGTACGGCGTCCCCACCGACGGGGGCGAGGGGGTCCCTTCGGGTCGCGGGCCGGCACGGCCGCCGGATGCCGCCCGGAGTTACTTAGCCCTATTCTGTCCGAGTCCGGCGCCCGGGGTCGTCCGAGGTCGGTGGAAGCCTAGGCCGGCCCGCGTCCGGGAGGGAACTCTGTCCCGGGCCGGGGTCGGGTCTGGCCGCCGGTCCAGGTCGGACGTGGAGGCTGGGGGGTAAGGCCTGGCGGGACCCGGGCCGAGGAGTCGCGGAACGCTTGGATGCTAGCGAAGCTGTTCACATCGAGCCGGACGTTCTCCCACCGCCGGAACCACGTCTCCGCCGAGCGGATCCATTCCTCCCGGCTGCCGGTCGTGTAGACCCGGTATCGGGGATGGGCGTCGAGCCAGGCGACCACCCGACCCCCCAGAACGGCGAGCGGCCGGTCGAAGATCGCGTCCAGCCGGGCCGTCGGCGGCGTGCGTTGTTCTATCGAGCGGAGGAAGACGAGAAGGGTCGCGGGGGCGGGACCCGATACGGCGGAAGGAGGCTTTTCCGCGCCCGAGGCGCGGAGCGCGACGACGAGCTCCGCGATCGCCGAGGAAGGGTCGGGTCCCGAAAGATCGGGGGCGCCCATCGGGACCGGGACCGACGCGGGCGTTCGCTCCGGGGGCCGACCCGCCCGGCCTTCGAGGCCGAAGACGATCGCCGAGCCCCGAGAGCTCTGGAAGACCCCCACCAGGTCGACCCGCGTCGCCGAGGGGGCGTCCGACGTCCGGATCGCTCGCTCGTTCGACAAGCCGTAGTTGCGCAGTATCCGGTGCACGGTCATGTGGTTGGTGTTCAAGGCGCGGGCGAGCGAGCGGGTCGACCAGCCGGTCCGTCCGGATCGTGGGCGGTCGAGCTGGGCGTTCAGGACCTCGCCGACCAGCTCGTGCGGCACGCGCCGGGCCGCTCCGGCCCGAGGGGCCTCCCGCCGCAGGCCCTCGAGGCCCGTCGCGAGGAACCGTTCCCGCCAGCGGGCGACGGTCTCCGGAGCGACGCCCAGCCGGGCCGCGATCGCCGAGTTCGGCCGGCCCTTGGCCGCCTCGAGGACGATGCGGGCGCGCACGGCGAGACGCCGGGGCCGACCACGGACGCGCGTCCAGCGACGGAGCTCCCGCCGCTCGGAGCTCGAGACGGCGACCGGGGCCGCGCGCCGCATGCGAGGCAAATCGCGGCAGTAGTACTAAAGGGCCCACGCGAGGCGGCCCGTTCCGGAGCGCCGGACGCTCAGAACCGCGCGATGCTGCCCGTGGAGAGCGCCCGGCGCTCGAAGATCTGCCAGAGGGAGATCGCGGCCCCGAAGGCGATGACCGCGCACAGGCCCACCGCCCCCCACAGCCAGACGAGGGCGCCGAGGGAGTCGCCCTGGATCGCCCCCCGGATCGCGAGAAGGCCCCACGTCAGGGGGAGCGCCTCCCCGGCGTACTGCAGGGGCACGGGAAGCTGCGAGACCGGGAAGTTGACCCCGGAGAGCAGAAGCCCGACGAACAGGAAGATGTTCCCAAGGATGATCGACGTCCTCAGATAGAGTGCGACGCCCCCGAGCAGCAGTCCGAACCCGACCATCGCGAAGGCGGTCAGGACGATCGAGACGGCGAGCCCCGGGACGGTCGAGGCCGGGATGGACACCCCGAAGAGGACCGAGGCGTAGACGAGCCCGACCGTCACGGTCGCGAGCGAGATCAGGATCGGGATCAGGCCCCGGCCGAAGTAGAGCGCGATCCGGTTCGCGGGCGAGACGAGCAGGTGCTCCATCGTCCCCTGCTGCTTCTCGGAGTCGGTCGTCTGGCAGACGGAGAAGACGCTCGAGTAGGTCACCGTCGCGACCGCGTTGCCGACCGCGGTGAACGCGATGGCGGTGGCGTCGGGGGCCCCGCCCGCGCTCAGCTGGACGACGAACGCGAAGAAGACCATCTGCGTCAGCGGGATGACGAAGATCGTCCCGATCACGAAGTCGACGCGCATGAACCCGAGGCTCGTGCGCGGGGCGAGGATGGCGTTCGTCCAGAACGTCCGCCAGAACGTTCCCTGGTAGGCCCCGCTCTCGCTCATCGACATCGTCCGGCCCGATTCAGTAGTCGGAGAGGTTCCCTTCCTCGAGGACGTGGCGCTCGACGCGATGGAAGACGCTTCCCGCGAGCGCTAGGTAGACGGCCGTCGTGCCGACCGCCCCCGCGAGGTCCCCCCAGAACCCCCAGCCGAACCCCTGGTATCCCGGGATGGCGAGGTACCGGAGGGCGTCGAGCGCCCACGTCGGCGGAAAGAAGAGCGACGGCGGCCAGGCCAGGAACGGAAGGATCACGACCGGGAACATGCACCCGGTGCCGACGTAGAAGGCGAACTCCCCGACGTTCTGGATGAATCCGGCGTAGCGCGTGTAGACGTAGAACGCGGCGAAGACCACCCCGACCGCGGCGAGCGTGAGCATCACGAAGACGAACAGCACGGCGAAACCGAGCGGGTCCGGCACGGTCGGGAAGCTTCCCGCGGCCACCACGACGACGAGGTAGACGATCAGGCCGCCGATCAGCCCCGAGACGACGTTCCACAGGACCCGTCCGAGGATCACGTAGAGATAGGGGGTGGGCGCCTGGATCGTCGGCTCGAGCGTCCCGAAGACCCGGTCCTGGCCGGTCGCCCAACCGCTGCCGTACAGGGTCTGGCCCCACATGCTCATCATCCCCGCGCCGAGGATCGCGTAGATCAGGTAGTTCTGCCCGCCCGACGTGTGGAACAGCTCGAACGAGACGAGGCCGAAGATCACGGGGGCGATCATCGACGGGATCAGCCACTGGGGGTCGGCCATGAACTGGAGCACGGCGAGCCGCAGGGACGCGGTGACCCCCCGGCCGCGGGAGACCTCGGCGTGGGCGAGCGCCATCTACCGCGCCTCCTCCTCGACCAGGTCGAGGTAGACGTCCTCGAGGGAGGTACGGCGCTCGCGCACGGAGAGCTCCGGGTGGCCGGGGAGCACCCGGCTCACGTCGTCGGGGGTCGTCTCGTGGGTCCGCACGCGCATGGTGAGCCGCATCACGGGCCCGAACTCCTCGCTCGCGACCTTGGAGACGCCCGGAAGCCGCCGCAGCGCGTCGAGCTCCCGGTCCTCGAACCCGTACGCTTCCGCCTCGAGGGTACGGTCGCCTCCCACGAGCCGCCGGAGGCCGTCGACCGTGTCGCGGGCGACGATCCGGCCCTTGGAGAGGACCGCGATCTGGGGGCAGAGCTCCTCGGCCTCGAACATGTAGTGGGTCGTGAGGAAGATGGAGACCCCGTCGGAGACCAGCGAGCGCACGAGCTTGCGGGTCTCCCGCGCGCTCTTCGGGTCGAGGCCGATCGTCGGTTCGTCGAGGAACAGGATCTCGGGGCGGTGGAGGATCCCCCGGGCGATGTGGAGCTTCTGCTTCATGCCCCGGGAGTACTCCTCGACCCGGCGGTCGGCGGCCCAGACGAGGTCGACCCGTTCGAGGACCTCGGCGATCCGACGCTCCCGCTCGGCGACCGGGACGCCGAAGAGGTCGGCGAAGTAACGGAGGTTCTCGCGCCCGCTGATCCGGTTGTACAGGCCCCGCTCGCCGCCGAGCACGAGGCCGATCCGCGGACGGAGCCAGGCGGTCTCGGTGCGAACATCGTGGCCGAGGACCTGGGCCCGTCCCTCGGTCGGCAGGAGCAACGTGGAGAGGATCTTGACGAGGGTCGTCTTTCCCGCCCCGTTGGGTCCGAGGAGGCCGAAGATCGAGCCGCGCTCCACGACGAGGTCGACGCCCCGGAGGGCCTCGGTGTGCGTGACCTCCCGGAAGAGGAACCCTTTGCGGCTGTCGAAGACGCGGCGTATGCCGGCGACCTCGATCGCGGGAGAGCCTTCGGTCATCGTCTGCCTGGGGTGGGGGCGCACCAAGCAGCCCTACTAAGAAGATGCGGTGGTAGGGAAGGTGAGCTGGAACGGCTCGGGCGGGGCCGTTCCATTCCGCGGGCGTGGGCACCGGACCCGTCCCACGCCCGCGAGGGGTTTATATCCGAGGTGTCGGTCGAGCGGCCCGGAGGCCCGTTGTCGGAGAGCGCCGCCCCCAGGCTCGCCCCGTCGGCGGACTCCACCGCCTTCCCGGAGGATCGTCGGCTCGAGGCGTACCGGACGATGGTGCTCGCCCGCGCCCTGGACGAGCGGTGCCTTTCCCTCCAGCGCCAGGGACGGATCGGCTTCTACGCGCCCCATGCGGGTCAGGAGGCGGCGCTCGTCGGGTCGGCGCTCGCCCTCGAGCCTGAGGATTGGGTTTTCCCTTCGTACCGCGAGCTCGCGGTCGCGCTGATCCGCGGAGCCCCGCTGGGGGCTATCGTCGACCAGCTGTTCGCCAACGCCCGGGACCGCGCGCGGGGGCGGCAGATGCCGAACCATTTCGCCTTCGCCGACCAGCACTTCGTCTCCGCGTCGAGCCCGATCGGGACCCAGATCACCCAGGCGGTCGGCGCCGCGATGGCGGCGCAGCGCCGGAAGGCCCCGAGCATCGCGATCGCCTACTTCGGCGACGGGGCGACGAGCTCGAACGACTTCCACGCCGGCCTCAACTTCGCGGGGGTCTTCGAGGCCCCGGCGATCTTCTTCTGCCAGAACAACCAGTGGGCGATCTCGCTGCCCCGGGAACGCCAGACCCGTAGCCCGACGCTGGCCGAGAAGGCGGACGCGTACGGCTTCCCCGGCGTGGTGGTCGACGGCAACGATCTCGGGGCGGTCTATGCGGCCGTCCGCACGGCCCGTCACCGGGCGATCTCGGGCGGGGGTCCCACGATGATCGAGGCCCAGGTCTACCGGCTGGGGCCGCACTCGACCTCCGACGACCCGCACCGGTACCGGACCGATGCCGAGGTCCAGTCGGCTCGCTCGCGCGACCCGCTGCTCCGCACGCGGGACGCGCTGCTCGCGGCGGGCGGGCTCGACGAGGCCGGGGACTCGAAGCTCTGGGAGGAGGCCCGGTCCGCGATCTCCGCGGCGGTCACCTCGGCGGAGGCCGCCCCCGCGCTCGACCCGCTCTCCATCTTCGAGGACGTCTACGCGAGCGTTCCCGCCCGGCTGGAGGTCGAACGCCGCGAATGGGCGGCCCACGCTCCGAGAGCAGGGGAGCCGCCGTGACCGAGCTCACCCTCGTCCAAGCCGTCAACCGCGGGCTCCTCGAGGCGATGCGCTCCGACCCCGACGTGCTGGTCCTCGGGGAGGACGTCGGCATCAACGGGGGCGTCTTCCGCGCGACCGAGGGGCTCTTCAAGGAGTTCGGCGGCGACCGGGTGATCGACACCCCGCTCTCGGAGACCGGCATCGTCGGCACGGCGATCGGCATGGCGCTCTACGGTCTCAAGCCGGTCGCGGAGATCCAGTTCCTCGATTTCATCTACCCCGCCTTCGACCAGATCGTGAGCGAGCTCGCGAAGATGCGCTACCGTTCGGGCGGTCAGTATCCCTGCCACGTCGTGATCCGCAGCCCGTACGGCGGCGGGATCAAGGGCGGGCTCTACCACTCCCAGAGCTCCGAGGCGTACTTCTGCCACACCCCGGGCCTCAAGGTCGTCGTGCCGTCGACCCCGGCGGACGCGAAGGGCCTCCTCCTGACCGCGATCCACGACGAGGACCCGGTCCTTTTCCTCGAGCCGAAGCGGATCTACCGGTCGGCGAGCGGCGAGGTCCCCGACGGCGACCACCGCGTACCGTTCGGCCAGGTGCGGACGGTCCGGGAAGGTGCCGATCTCACGATCTTTGCCTACGGCGCGATGGTCCCTCCGTCGGCCGAGGCGGCCGAGATCCTCGCCGCCGAGGGGATCTCCGCCGAGGTGATCGACCTGAGGAGCCTCGTGCCGCTGGACGAGGACGCCGTCGTCGCGTCGGTCGAGAAGACCGGTCGCGCGGTGATCGTGCACGAGGCGCCTCGGTTCTGCGGGTTCGGAGCGGAGCTCGCCGCCCTGCTGGCGGAGCGCGCCCTCTACTCGCTCAAGGCGCCCGTCGCCCGGGTGACAGGATACGACACCCCGTTCCCGTACGCGCTCGAGCAGGTCTACCTGCCCGGGCCCGAACGGATCCTTGCCGCTGCTCGCGCCGCCATGGCGGCGGGGTAGGGGGATCGCATGCCGTACGAGTTCCGTCTGCCGGACATCGGCGAAGGCGTCGCGGAGGGTGAGGTCGTCCAGTGGTTCGTCAAGGAGGGCGACCTGATCCAGGAGGACCAGCCCCTCGTCAGCGTGCTCACCGACAAGGCGAACGTCGAGATCCCTTCCCCGAAGGCCGGCCGCATCGCCAAGCTGCACGCTGTCGTGGGCCAGAAGGTGAAGGTCGGCGGAATCCTCGTCACCTTCGATCTGCCCGGCCTCCCCACCGCGGGGGCCGCGCCGGCTGCCCCGGCCGCGTCCGCTCCCCCTCCTCGGTCCTCGGTGCCCTCGCCCGCCCCCCCAGCTCCGGTTGTCCCTGCTTCTGCCGGTGGCTCTTCGGACCGGGTCCTCGCGTCGCCGTACCTGCGTCGCATCGCGGCGGAACGAGGGATCGACCTCGCCGCGGTGCGAGGTTCGGGACCCGGGGGCCGGATCACCGAACAGGATCTCGGCGGCTCCCCCGCGGCCGCCACGGCGGCCCCGTCGTCACCGACGGCCCCTCTCCCTACCACTCCCGCCGGCGTTCCGCCGGGGGCCCCTGCATCACCGACCGTTCCGGATAGCGAGGTCGCCGAACGGATCCCGATCCGCGGGGTCCGGCGCGTGATCGCCGAGCACATGAGCGAGGCGACGCACCGCGCCGCCCACTTCACCTACGTCGAGGAGGTCGATGCTTCCGAGCTCGTCCGGTTCCGCGACCGGATGGCGAAGCACGTCGAGAAGCAGGGGGTTCGCCTCAGCTACCTTCCGTTCATCGTGAAAGGGGTCGTCGCCGGTCTCAAGGCGCATCCCCACCTCAACGCCACCGTCGACGACGCGCGCTCGGAGCTGGTCGTCCGATCGAGGTACCACATCGGGATCGCGACGGCGGCGCCGGAAGGTCTGATGGTTCCCGTCGTGCGCGATGCCGACAAGAAGAGCCTCACCGGGCTCGCCCGGGAGATCACGGGGCTCGCGGAGCGGGCGCGAACCGGCAAGGTCACGCGCGAGGAGCTCGTCGGCAGCACGTTCACGATCTCGAGCCTCGGCCTCCTCGGCGGCGTGATGGCCACCCCGATCCTCAACTATCCCGAGGTCGGGATCCTCGGCGTCCACAAGATCGTGCGCCGACCGGTCTACCGGTCCGACGGGACGATCGGTCCGGCGGACCTGATGAACCTCTCCGTCTCGCTCGACCACCGGATGGTCGACGGGATGGAAGGGGCCCAGTTCCTCGCGGTCGTGAAGGGGTACCTCGAGGACCCGCACCAGCTGTTCGTCGAGCTGGCATGACTGATCCCGCCCCGGTCGAACCGCTCCACTACACCGAGGGAGAGGCCGCCGGCGCGCTCGGGCCCGAGTGGCGGGAGATCGCCCTGCGGGCCTACGGGTGGATGGCGCTCGGGCGGACGCTCGACGCGCGCATGCAGGCCCTCCAGCGCCAGGGACGGGTCGGGTTCTACGGGGCGGCTACCGGCCAGGAGGCGGTCAACGTCGCGGCGGGCCTCGCGAGCGTCGCGGACGACTGGATCTTCCCCGGGCTGCGCGAGCAGCTCATCGCGCTCGTGCGCGGCCACCCGCTGGGGACGTACGTCCACCACCTTTTCGGCGATGCGCGGGACCCGGCCCGGGGACGGAACATGCCGTGCCACCCGACCGCCCGCGAGGTCCACTACGTTTCCATGTCCTCGGTCATCGGGACCCAGATCCCCCACGCGGTCGGCACGGCCATCGGCCTGCGCCGGAGCCGCTCCCCCGGGGTCGCCCTCGCCTTCTTCGGGGACGGGGCGACGAGCTCGAACGATTTCCACGCCGGGCTCAACTTCGCCGGAGTGCTCCGCCTGCCGGTCCTCTTCTGCTGCGCGAACAACCAGTGGGCGATCTCGGTGCCGGTGGAGCGCCAGACCCGCTCCACGTCGCTTGCCGCGAAGGCCCGGGCGTACGGGTTCGAAGGGACCCGGATCGACGGCACGGACTTCGTGGCCGCGTACGCGGCGATCTCCCGCGCCCTCTTCCGCATCCGAGAGGGCTCGGGCCCGGAGATGATCGAGTTCCTCGTGTACCGGATGACGCCGCACTCGAGCTCGGACGACCCCGGCCGCTACCAGCCGCCGGACTGGGCGGCCCGGGCGCGCTCGCTCGACCCGGTCGACCGCCTCGAGCGCTGGCTGGCCGGGACCGGTCTCCTCACGGAGGCGATCCGACGCAAGCTCGGGGAGGAGGCGGAGGCCGCCGTGCGCGCCGCGATCCAGGCAGCGGAGGAGACCCCACCGCCGCCGCCCGAGAGCGTGACCGAAGATGTCTATGGCTCCGCGGCCCCTGCCCGCCCGGGCCGGGGGGAGTGACGGAACGATGGCCGGAACGTACGCCCGCTCGACCGAGGTCGCCGTCCTCGGCGGTGGGCCCGGGGGGTACATGGCGGCGATCCGCGCCGGGCAGCTCGGCCAGAAGGTCCTCCTCGTCGAGCGATCGGAGCTCGGCGGTGAGTGCCTGAACCGGGGCTGCATCCCGTCGAAGGCGCTGATCCACGCCTCGCGGCTCTACCACTCGCTCGTTTCCGAAGGGCCGGAGGTCGGCGTCCGGGCCGAGGCCGCCACGTTCGACCTCGCGGCGACGATGCGCTGGAAGGAGTCGGTCGTCGCGAAGGAGCGCCAGGGCGTGGTGACGCTCCTCAAGGCGGCGGGGGCGACCGTGCTCCCGGGCGTGGCCCGGTTCACCGGACCGAAGTCGCTCGACGTCCAGGCTCCCGACGGCGGCCACGAGCGGGTCGACTTCAGCTCGGCGGTGATCGCGACCGGGTCCGTCCACTCGACGATCCCCGGTTTCGAGACCGACGGCGAACGGGTCGTGAACGCCTGGGAGCTCCTCTCCCTCCCGCGGCTTCCCCGGTCGCTCCTCGTGCTCGGCGGAGGGGTGAGCGGTTGCGAACTCGGGGAGTTCCTCGCCCGTGTCGGAGTCGAGGTCACGATCGTGGAGCTCCTTCCCCAGCTCCTGCCCGGGGTCGACCCGGACCTCTCCCGCGAGCTGACGGCCGCGTTCGAGCGGCTGGGGATCAAGGCGCGGGTCGCTACGAGGGCGACGAAGCTCGATCGGGGCGACCCGCTCACGATGACCGTCGAGGCGGCGTCCGGGACCGAGACGCTCTCGGCGGAGCAGCTGTTCGTGACCGTCGGAAAGCGGCCCGCCAGCCGCGACCTCGGCCTCGAGGAGGCCGGCGTGACGGTCGATGCGAAGACGGGGTTCATCCCCACCTCGGCCCAGATGCGCACGAACGTTCCGCACATCTACGCGGTCGGGGACGTCGCGCGGCCCCCGATGCTCGCCCACAAGGCCTACCGCGAAGGGGTCGTCGCGGCCGAGGCGATCGCGGGAAAGAGCACGCGCTTCGACTTCCACGCGATGCCGTCGGTCGTGTTCACCGTCCCCGAGCTCGCATCGGTCGGCCTCACGCGCGCGGGGGCGGAAGCGGACGGCCACAACGCCCGCGAGGCCCGGTTCCCGTACGCGGCCCTCGGACGCGCCCACGCGAGCCACGCGACCGGAGGATGGGTCAAGGTCGTCGGGGACGACCGGACCGGGCTCCTGCTCGGGGTCCACGCGGCGGGAGAGGCGGTCGGCGAGTACATCGCCGAGGCGGCCCACGCAATCGAGATGGGCTCGACCGTGCGCGACCTCGCGCTCACGATCCACCCGCATCCGACGTTCTCCGAGGCGCTCCAGGAGGCCGCGCTCCTGTGGCTCGGGGAGCCGATGCACATCGCGCGGAGACGGAGCGATGCCGCCGGTCGTTGACTGGGGCCGGCGGGAGTACTCCGCGTCGCTCGAGGCGATGCGCGGCCTCGTCCGGGACCGGCGCGCCGGACGGATCGAGGACACGCTGGTCCTCGTCGAGCACCCCCCCGTGGTGACGGTCGGGGTCGAGGGGGACGACGGCGCCGCGGCCGCGAGCGGCTTGCCGGTGGTTTCCGTGGAACGAGGGGGCAAGGCGACGTACCACGGACCCGGCCAGCAGGTCGGCTATCCGATCGTCGATATCGATCGCCGGAACCGCGACGTCCGACGGTTCGTACGCGACGTCGAGTCCCTCGTGGCGCGGACGGTCGCCCCGCTCGGGATCGTCGCCGGCCACGTCGCGGGAAGGCCCGGGGTCTGGGTCGACGGTCGCCGGAAGATCGGGTCGATCGGGATCGCGGTCGACCATTGGGTCTCGTTCCACGGCTTCGCGCTCAACGTCGACCCGGACCTCGCCGCCTTCGAGCGGTTCCATCCGTGCGGGTTCGACGGTTCCGTCATGACCTCCGTCGCCCGGGAGCTCGGACGGCCGGTCGCGCTCGGAGAGCTCCGAACATCGCTCCTGGCCGCGTGGGAGGGGATCTTCTCGTCGCCCACGGGACGATCGACGGCCGGCGAGCCGCAGGTCGCCGCGCTCGAGCGGCCGGCATGAGCGCCCCCGCGGGGGCCCCGCCCCGCCTGCTCGTCACCGGCGGCTGCGGGGGGCTGATCGGCCGGGCGGTCCTCGAGGAGTTCCGCTCCGACCATCGGATACGGTCGGTCCATCGACACCCCGCGCCCTCGGAGGCGGCGGCCGGCGTGGAGTTCGCGGCGGGGGACGTCGCCACGATAGAGGACTGGCGTCCGTTCCTGGAGGGGGTCGACACCGTCCTCAACCTCACCTGGTACCGCGACGGACGGAACCCTCGGTTCGCTCCGGTCCGCACCGGGCTCCTCCGCCTGATCGACGCGGCGCAGACGGCGAACGTCCGGCGTTTCATCCACGTGAGCGTCCCGGACGCACCGCCCGATCTCGAGCGTGATCTGCCCTACCTCTCCCTCCGTCGCGACGTAGACCGCGCGCTCGCCGCGAGCGGCCTCGCGTACACCATCGTCCGGCCCACGATGCTGTTCGGCTCGGGAGACCGGCTGGCCACTGTCATGCTCCGCACGATCCACCGCTTTGGGCAGCTCCCCCTGTTCGGGGCGGGGGACTACCACCTAAGCCCCGTCTCGACCCGCGACCTCGCCCGAGTGCTCCGGCTCGAGGGGGAGAAGGGGACCCGGCGCACGGTCACGGTCGGCGGGGTCCGGAAGTGGACCTACCTCGAGCTCGCGGAGCGGATGTTCACGTCCTTCCGGCGCGAGCCGCGCTACCTGAGGCTCTCCCCGGCGAACTCGGTGCGCCTCGCCCGGTTCCTCGAGGCGGTCGGCTCGACGCTGATCTATGTCTACGAGGTCCAGTGGCTCCTCTCCGACATGCTCGGGATCGCACCGTACGAAGGGCTCGACCGACCGCTCGATCCGATCGAGCCGTTCCTTGACCGCGAGGCGGCGATCCTCGAGCCCCGCCGCCTCGGGACCCCCCGGGACGCCCCGTAGGCGGGTTCCGCGGGCCGGGCCGAACGTCACGAACCGCCGCCGGAACGGAGGTAGGTTTAAGCGGCCCACCTCGCATCGCTGACGCGATGGAAGCCGTGGATCTCAGCCGTCGGCTGGCCGATTTCAGTCAGGTCGCCGGGGAAGTGCTTCGCGATGTGCAGGATGCGACCGAGCAGCAGATCCGCCACTGGATCGTCAATCCGTTCCTCTCCTCCCTCGGGTGGGACCCGCACGACAAGCGGCAGGTCTACCTCGATTTCATGTCGGGCTCCCGCAAGGAGCCCGTCGACTACGCCCTCATGAACACCGAGGGCCACCCGCGGCTCTTCCTCGAGGTCCGGGAACGGACGGCGAACGTCCGGGACGTCGGTCCGGTCGCGGAGCGCGCGAAGGAGGCGAAGGTCCCGCTCGCGCTCCTGACGAACGGCCGGGAGTTCTCGCTCTGGTTCGTCTCCCCGAACGAGGCGGCGACCCCGTTGTTCGTCCTCTCGCTCGCCGATCTCGCGGACAATGCCGAGAGCCTGCTCGGGCTGACCGCCGACTACCGCCTGAGCGACACCGGCATCCACCAGCTGCGGCGCAGCGCCATCCGCCTCGCCGTCCTGCAAATGCTCGAGGACAACGCCGAGAAGACGTTCGACGCCCTCGTCGGCTGGGTCCAGGCGCAGGTCGCGCCGGGCGCCCTCGACGAGACGACCGCCCAGGCGATCCGCGACGCGACGATGCTCTGGCTCACCGAGGAGCACCTCACCCTGCCGCCGTTCTCCCCGACCGACGGCAAGCGCCCGCAGGACCTCCGGACGACGACCCCCCGGGACTGGGAGCCGTTCCCGCACGGACCGTCCGGCACGTTCCAGTACAAGTACGACTCTTCGAAGACCCTCGACCTGCGCCAGGGAGCGAAGGAGGTGCGCGAGCAGATGCGCGTCCAGGGGCTCCGGACGCCCACCGCGACCAGCTTCGGCGGTTTCTATCACGCGCTGCGGGCCCGCGCCGGCCTGACGGAGAAGTAAGCGGTCCGCGCCCGGTCCCGCCCGGCCCGCGGTCCCGGGCGGCGGCGACGAAATGTTTAATACGCATTAATGCGTATTCGTTTCCGTCATGGGTCCGGTCGTACCCCACCGAGGCGCCCACCGTTGTCTCGCGCGGCGGTGCGGCCACCCAGACAACGACCACGTCCCCACGCCCGAGCTCGCCTCCCCGGGCGAGCTCATAGTTTGGTGCGCCGCCTGTCTTCGCCACGAGGGCCGGAACGTTCCCTCGACGGGGTTCCGGCACCGCCCCACGCCCCGGGTCGACTCGGCGTGGGGCGGCCGCGTCATCTGATCCGGCCTCCGCCGTCCGGTGCCGATCCCGGCTCCGCGCCGGTCCACTCCCCGCGAGGGGCGTTTCGAGCGGCGGTCCCGAGACCGCTCAGAACATTCCGACCAGGTGACCCACGAGGAACCCGGCCAGCCCGGCCCCGAGACCGATGAGGATCATCCGGGGTCCGTGGACCCAGACCGAGCTGACCGTGACCCGGGCCTCGTACCAGCCGACCGTGAAAAGGGCGAGGGCGCTCAGCACGATCGAGATGATCGCGGCGTGGGCGGGCGGGCTGATCCCGAGAAGGAACGGTACGAGCGGAACGAGGGAGCCTACCGTCGTCGCGCCGAGGACGATGAGCATACTGTTCCGGGGAGCCTCCGGGGCGACCTCGGCGAGGTTGAGCTCGAAGGCCATCATGATGTCGAGCCAGGCCTTCGGCTTCGACTCGATCATCTTGAGCATCGTCTCGACCTCCTCGCCCCGGTAACCCCAGTTCCGCAGGACGGTCCGGACCTCCTCCCGCTCCATCTCGGGAACCTCCCGCATCTCGCGCAGCTCGCGCTGGACCTCGGAGACGTAGAGGTTCCGCCGGCTGAGGGTCGAGGTGTAGGCCACCGCGCCCATCGAGATCGATTCGGCCGCAAGCGCGGCGAGCGAGGCGACGAGGATGATCCGGGACCCCGTCCCGGCGGCCGTCAGGCCGAGGAGGATCCCGAGGACGTTGACGAGGCCGTCCTGGCTGCCGAGGATGAAATCCGACAGCAGGGTGGCGCGCGGATGTCCTTCGTCGGTCGCATCGGCCTTCGGGAGCACGGCACTCGCCCACCAACGGCCGATTTATGACCGTAGCGGAGACGTCACCGACCGCGGGCGCCGCTTCGTCGGGGACCGCGAACGCTCAGGCGGCCGGGGGATCGGCGGGCGGCGGCTGCGCCGCGCCACGACGTCGGCGTCGGCGCAGGGCGAGGAGCGTGGCTCCCCCCACGGCCAGGATCGCGCCCGCGCCGCCCAGCACGTAGTACCCGGTGTCTCCCGGGAGCCCGAGGAATCCTGCGTGGGGCGAGAACCTCACGCTGACGCCCTGAGGACCCCCCGAGATCTGGAGCGACCCGGACGACGGAGAGACCGCGTAGCCGGGCCGAGGAACGACCGTGAACGGGAACGCGCCGTCGGGCGCGTAGAACGTGATCGTGCGGTTCGTGGAAGAGTAGGTGGTACCGTTCGAACTCACGGACCAATGCTCGCCGGCCGCGAGCCCGCTCTCGGTGAACGTCACCGGGTACGACCCGAGGGGCACCCGGCTCGAGATGAGCGAGATCGTTCCCTGCTCGAGGTTGGTGGCGTACAGGAGCTGGTTCGTAGGATCGTAGGCCACGTCCTGGGGGTAGGCTCCGACCGGGAACGTGGCGACGACCGAATTGGTGGTGACGGAGATCAGGGTCACGTTGTCCGAGACCGAGTTGGCGACTAGGACGTCCCCCAGGGCGCTATCGTACGCCAGTCCTGAGGGGTAGGCCCCGACGGAGATGGTCGCCACGACCTGGTCGGTGGCGTCGGAGACGACCAAGGTTCGATTCCAATCCGAGCTGGAGGGTCCCCCCGAGTTCGTATCGGCCACGAACACCTCGCCGGTCCGGCGCTCGTAGGCCATCTCGTCCGGGCAGCCCCCCAAGTGGATCGAACGCACGACCCGATCCGTCCGGTCCGAGATCACGCTGAGGTTGTCCGAAGGGCAATTCGAGACGAAGACCTCCCCCGTTCCGGGGTCGTACGCGACCCCGGACGGCAGCGAGCCCACGCGGACGCTCGCCACCACCTGGTCGGTCGTGTCGTTGATCACGCTGACGTTTCCGGAGCCCGTGTTCACGACGAAGACCTCTCCCATCCCTCGGTCGTAGGCGATCCCGAACGGTTCGCTTCCGACCGGAACGCTCGCCACCAGGGCTTCGGTGGCGCCGGCGAGCACGTCCACCCGGCCCGTCACGCCCCCGACGACGACGAAGAGCTGACCCGTCCCGTTGTCGTACGCCCCGGGGCGCGCGAGGCCGAGCCCGGGGAAGCTCTCCACGACCCGGTTCGTGGCGTCGTCGATCACGCTCTCGTTGCCCCAGTATCCGTTGGCGACGAACAGCTCGCGCTGACCGCTATCGTACACGAGGTCGAGCGGCAGGGCGCCGACGCCGATCGTCACCACGAGGCCGTTCGTGAGGTCCGAGATGACCGCCACGGCATTGGCGTTCTCTTCCGTAACGAAGAGCTCGCCCTGGCCCGGATCGTAGGCGGCGCCGCCGGTGCCGCCGGCCACGATCGGGACGGTCGCGACGACCGAGTTCGACGACCCGTTGAGGACGGTCACGTCCCCCGTTCCGGTGTTCGATACGAAGAGCTCGGCCTTCGCGCTGTCGTAGGCGATGCCGTCGGGGTATCCCCCGAGGGAGAGCGTCGCCGCGACCGAATCCGTGCTGTCGTTGAGGACGCTCACATTGCCCCACCCTCCGCCGTACGATGCGACGAAGACCTCTCCGGTACGGCCGTCGTACGCGAGGGCGTAGGGCAGGAGCCCTACCGGAACGGTCGCGACGACCTCGTCAGTAGCGTCCGAGATCGCGCTGACCGACCCTCCCCCGGTCAGGGGAGACGTGTCCGCCACGAAGACCTCCTTCTCTCCCCGATCGTACGTCGCCGCCCGGGGGTTGTCCCCCACCGAGATCGTCACCACGACCTGGTCGGTCGAGTCGTTGATCACGCTCACGTCGTCTGAGATGGAGTTGACGACGAACATCTCCCCCGCCCCGCGGTCGTAGACCACGCCGGTGGGCGCATTGCCGACCGGGAGGTTCTCCAGCACGGTGTTCGTCCTGCCCGAGATCACGGAGACCTGGCCACTCAGCAGATCCGCCACGAACACCTCGCCCGTCCGGTTGTCGTACGCCAGCGCATCCGGTCCCGATCCGACCGGCACCGTCGTGATCACCCGCTCGGTGAGGTCCGAGATCACCGTGACGTTGTTGGAAGAGAAGTCCGCGACGAAGACCTCTCCCCTTCCCGAGTCGAAGGCAGCCGCTGTGGGGCCTTGGCCGTCCGCCGCGAGGAAGTTCCCGGGCATGAGGGTGTCGTTCTGGAGAACGAGGGTGTCGACCACGTGGGGATCCGTACCGGGGGGGCTGAACGGAGAAGGCCTTCCGACGCCCGGGTCCGAGCTCGACGGGAGAAGCAAAGCGGGCCCGGCTGGTGCCCCATCATTCCGGCGATCCCTGCCGCGGACGTCGAAGCCGTCGGGACGGGCGCCGTTCGGCCGGCGACCGTCGAGGAGGCGTGCGTCGCGGTGCCGGGTCCGATCGCTAGGATCGCACAGACCCCGACGATCAGTCCGAGGGTGAGCATCCGCGAACGCCTGGGGCGAAACGGTCTGAATCCCATGGCCCTGCGAACCCCGTGCCGGTGCTCCGGGAACGCTTCGCGGGGTAAGGAGTTATCCCCGAGTCCCGGACGGGTTAAGATGCCCCTTTCGGTCGCCCCCGTATCTTTCCGACCTGCCCGATGACGAGTCCAGAAGCGAGTTCGGCATCTCCCCTCCCGGGGGGACCCGCGGGGTTCGGGGCGCGCCGGGAGACCGCCCTCCTGCTCCTCACCACCCTCGGGACGGTGATGGTCGCCGTCGATAGCACGATCGTCATCCTCGCGCTCCCGACCATGCGGCGCGACCTCGCCGCCCCGTTCGAGACGGTGATCTGGACCGTCCTCGTCTACCTCCTGATCGCCGCCGCGCTGACGACGCAGGCGGGCCGCGTCGGCGACCTTCTTGGCCGCTCGCGGGTCTACAACGCGGGGTTCGCCGTCTTCACGATCGGTTCGGCGCTCTGTGGCTTCGCTCCGAACGCCGGGTTCCTGATCGGCGCGCGCGTTGTCCAGGCGGTCGGCGGCGCGGTCCTGTTCGCGAACGCCGGGGCGCTGATCGCGCACGTCTTTCCCCCCCAGCGGCGCGGGCGCGCGTTCGGCTACACGACGTTCGGTTGGAGCGTTGGCGCGATCCTCGGGATCCTGCTCGGCGGCGTGATCACGACCGCCCTCGGATGGCGGTACATCTTCTTCATCAACATCCCGATCGGGATCGTCGCGACCGCCCTCGGGCTACGCCTCCTACCCCGCATCGAGCGGCGGCCCGCGCGGTTCGATGCGCCCGGGTTCCTGACGTTCTCGGTCGCTCTCGCGCTGATCTGCTACGGGGCCGTGGAGATCGCCTCGTACGGGGCGACCGCGACGTACTCGATCTGCGTGATCGTCGGGATCGCGCTGCTCGCCCCGTTCACCTTCCTCGAGCTGCGCAACCCCCAGCCGATGCTCGACCTTCGCCAGCTCAAGCAGCGGCTGCTCGGGTTCTCGCTGGCCGCGGGGCTCCTCCAGAGCATCGGGTACCTCTCCGTCGTCTTCATGCTCACGCTGTACCTCCAGGGGCTCCGGGCCCTCTCCCCGCTCGACGCCTCCCTCCTGCTCGTCCCCGGCTACCTCGTCGGCGCGGTCGCCGGCCCGACGATGGGCCGTCTGGTCGATCGCCTCGGGCCGCGCGGCATCGCCACCGCGGGGATCGGCTGCATGGCCCTCGCCGTGATCGCCTACGCGCAGCTCGGCCTCACGTCGTGGCTCGGCTGGATCCCGGTCATCTCGATCGTGAGCGGCGTCGGGGTCGGGATGTTCTTCCCGGCGAACTCGACGGCGATCATGAGCCAGGCGCGTCCCGAGACGTTCGGCTCGGTCAGCGGTCTGCGGGGCACCCTTTCCAACATGGGGACGCTGCTCAGCTTCGTCCTCACCCTCACGATCGCCTCGGCGAGCGTCTCCCGCCCCGTCGCCTACGCCGTCTTCCTCGGCCTCGCCCCGCTCACCGGGGGTCAGGGAGTGCAGTTCCTCACCGGGATCCACGCCGCGCTCTACGGCTCGGCGTTCGTCCTGGCGGGAGCGGCCGCCCTTTCCTGGTCGCGGGGTCCCCGCTCCAGGCCGGAGGCTGCGGGCGGCCCCATCCCCGCCCGGGGAGGGCCGTGACCCACCGCATTCCGGGCGACAAACGTTCTCGGACCGAACGGGGAGGAGCGCGCTGCCCCCGGGAACTGGGCGCGCTCAGCCGCAGCAGCTGCCGTCCTGGTTCGGGAGGTCCGGGTTCTCGGGGAAGCCATCGCACGATGGGTTCCCGCTCGCCGAGATCGTGACCGAGAAGGAGGCGCCCACATGCTCGCAGGAGTTGCCGGCGCCCGCGGCCAGGCCGAAGACGGCGTGGTAGGCGAACGTGTGGCCGGGGGCCAGCTCGACCTCGGGGGAGGCCGAGAGGAGGTTGTCCGCGTAGGTGAAGCTGGTGCATCCCCTCGGCAGGGTCGCCGAGATGTGCGGAACGAGTCCAGCGAGGGCGTTCCCCGTGTTCTCGAGCGTCGCGTTCAGCCAACAGTGGGTCCCGGGGTAAAGACCGGAAGCACTGGTGGTCAGCACCGAGGAGGTCGGCGTGACCGCGCAGACGACCGAGTGGGCGCTCGCGGCCACCGAGGTCGGGGCGACCCAGGCGATCCCCGGCTCGGGGGTGCATCCTCCGTGGTGGTGGTCGTCGCAACCTCCGCCGCCGCCCCAGGCGAAGCCCACCCCGCCCACGGCGAGGACGGCCCCAGCGAGGGCGAGGACCACGATCAGCTTCACGTCGCCGAACCCCGAAACGGAAGGATCGAACCTACACCCCGGCGGTGGCGGTATAGGTGACCGTGAAGGTGGCCCACACGAGGCCGCCGCATCGGGGAGGTAGGGTTCCCGAGTGCAGGCCCCAGTAGGACGTGAACGAGGCCCCGGGACCGAGGACGTCCCCCGGCGGGTCGTTGGCTTCGAGGACCTCTCCGTACGCGCCGACGCTGCAGGAGGCCGGTCCGTGGAACGTCGTGGTGAACACCCACGCCACGTTCTGGGCGGGGACGCTCCCGATGTTCTTGACGACGACCGAGATGTTGAACAGGGTGGTCGGCGGCGTGTTGTTGATCCACGCCTGGACCAACGGCGAGGGCAGCACCGTCGTCTGGACCGTGACGTACGCGGGGCCCCCGACAAGGCCCACGCTCGTGATCACGAGCCCGAAAGAGGCGGCCGACGCGTGGGCCTCGACCGTCGCCGAGCCCGCGAAGGCGGCGAACCCGACCCCGCTCGAGACGACCAGGAGCACCGCCACGACGGCGGGCACGGTCCATCGGGCGTGGCGTCCGAGGCTCATCGGCTCCCTCCACCGCTCCGAGGCGCGCGCGCCGACCTCAACGGTCGGGACCGCTCGCCAACGGGGCAGTTCGGGTTCCGGGATGCGCTTCGAGCGCGGCGGGCGTTCAGATGCCCGCGACCCCCGTGAAGAAGACCGAGAAGAGGCCGCTCGGGGGGGCGGTGACCGACCCCGAAGGGATCCCCACCCAGATCGTGTCGACGTAGGTGCCGCCGACGGCCAGGGTCGTGATGCCGTTGACGTTCAGTACCGGCGTCGCGGAGGTCAGACCCGCCGTGTCCCGGACCGCGAAGCAGTTCAGCGACGGGCCGGGCGCGCAGATGCCGCTCGTCTCGTTGAGCTGGTTGTTGAGGACCACGGGGACCGTGCCGACGTTCGTCACGGTCACCGAGAAGTAGCAGAAGTCGCCCGGAACGAGGTTCGAGACCCCGACGCTCACGAGGGTGTGCGACGGGTTCTCGGAGAAGCTGAACGACCCCGGCGCGGGGCCCCCGCTCGGGTACGCGCAGGCCCCTGCCTGGGGGGAGTTCAAGGCGATCGCCGCCGTACCTGCGGTGGCCGTACCGTTCACCGTGGCCGTCGCCGTGAACGCGGAGTACCCGACCCCGACGAGCGCCGCGACAGCAAGAACTCCGAGCAGGCCCACGACCCATCGATTCGACATGTCTTCTACCCAGGAGGCAGGCGCCTCCGGCGCACCATGGCCGAGGCTATTTAATAGGCATCAGAAGGGTCTAGCCTCTTCGTCCGTAGCATCCGGCGGAATCGTCCCTATCATCGCCGAGGGACGCTGCGCGCCACGGTACACGTCCCGGCCCGGCCGGATCAGCTCTTCGGACCCGTCCCTTTGGTCGGCGGAGGAGTTCCCGGGCGGTCGGAAGGAGGGCTTCCGGCGGCCCCGGAGGCGGGGGTCTTGCCCGGTGTGTCCCAAGGGCCGAGGCGGGCGTACAGCTGTCCCAGGACGACCCAGGCCGCGTCGATGCGCCCGCGCTGTGCGAGGCCGATCGCCCGCAGCAGGAGCTCCTCCGAGTCCTGGCGCAGAGAGCTCGACGGCCGGAACCAGCGCAGCCGGTCGGAGATGCGGTCGCTCCAGACGACGAACGACTCGAGGTTCGAGGTGTCCACTCCGGGAATGCGGGGATAGCGCTGGTTCCAGTCGCGCACCCTGGCGGTCAGGTTCTTCGGGGGCACCGGGGCGCCGGGCCGGGGCAGGGGCTCGGGAGGCAACGGCGCCTCGGCACCGGCTCGGCCGCCGTGGACGAAGACGAAGGCGGTCGTCCCCGAGACGACGTAGAAGGAGGTGGTCGCAGGAACGTCCGGGCCCGTCACCGACGGGCGGACGACGCGAACGATCGGCGAGCCGAGCGTGTCGGCCGCCTTGACGATGTCCTCCCAGGCCCGGACAGGCACGACGTTCGTCGCCCCGGGAGGCGCGCGCGCGTCGACGATCGCCTCCTCGTACGGCCGGGTGATCGCCGCGAGCTCGCGCGTCGGCGGCACGTCGTGGCGCGTCTCCCACGTCAGGTACCCCATTGCGAGCGCGCCGCCGACCGCCCCGAAGAGGAGCAGGAAGGCGACGACCGAGACGTTCGCGCGGGCGGAGGTCGTCGGGTCGCTCCCCGGGGGAACGAACGCCCCGCTCGAGGAGGAGGTGAGGTGGGACGGCTCGATCTGGCTCGCGGTGAAGTTGAGCGTGAGGGCCGGGAAGAACGCGATCCCGGTCGCGTCCTCGTCGAGCCCGACCGAGCTGTGGACGGACGGGGCGATCACGACGGAGTAGGAGTTCGGGGTGTACCCGGTCTGCTTCTCGATCGCCGTCGCGAGGCCGGTGATGTAACTGACGTTCAGGTTGTAGACGACCCCGAGGGTCGAGAGGGAGCCCTGCCGGACGCTCGTGCTGACGGTCTCGGTGAACAGCGTCTTCGACCACGCGGGGCTCTCGACGATTACGGAGACCGACGCGGTGTTCGTGGCGTTGACCGCGCGGTCCGCGGTGAACCGGTACGTGAAGGAGACGTTGACCCATTCGGTGATCGCGCTGAACAGCGTTCCGTTCCCGGGCGTCAGGGTGGTCGTGTTGTAGAGCGAGTTGTTCTTGAGGGCGGCGACGTACGTGAACCGGCCGTTCTGCCCGTAGGTGAACAGGGGCTTCGCCGCCGTCTTGACCGGGTGATCCGTCGCCGCGACCCAGTAGCCGGCGAACAGGGCGAGCAGCACGAAGATCACGAGCCCGATGACGACCGCCTTCATCCCGAGGGCCTCCGATGGGGGAAACGGCCAGAGCCACTGGGCCAGAAGAGGGTTCCGAGGAGGGCCGCGACCACGAGGGTCCCCGCGGTGAGGGCCGGGGACAGGATGAAGAACCCGGCCCACGGCACGATGGCGGCGACCCGCCCGAGCACGGAAGAGTAGGGAACCGGACAAGTGTCGGCGGAGGGGTTCGCGTCACCCTTGGTCGTGAACACGGGCCCGTTCGGGCCGCTCGCGATCGCGACCACCCGGTGGACGACCGGCGAGGGAAGGCAGGTCGTCGTGTAGGCGACGATCGTCCCGACCGTGATCTCGGAGGCGGGCACGTGCTGGATCACTACGAGGGTGCCGCGGTGCAGCGTCGGCACCATGCTGCCGGTCTCGATCGCGAGGAACGGGTGGTCGGTCCCGAGCGCGTACGGGACCCCACCGATCACCCCGACGACGACGAGGAGCGCCACGACCCCGACGACGACCGCCTCGCGGATCTGATGGCGTCGGCGCAGCTTTCCGAGGAAGCGGTCCCGGCGCGGGCCGAACGGCTCTCCCAGGTACCGGCGGGCGACGAGCTTCGGCTCCCGCAGGGTCGCGAGGATCACGAGGAGGAGCACCGCGTCGGCGAACAGCGCGATGAGGAAGACGAAGACCCACCCCGGGGAGAGGGAGACCACGGGGGTCAGGCTCGCGACGAGGAGGCCGCCCGTCCGCAGGACGAACGGTCCGAGGAGGTTGCGGCTCGACTTGTAGTAGTAGAACGCGAGGACGAGACCGAGCGTGAGCGCGATCGCGGTGTTCGTCAGCAGGTACGTGCCGAGCTCGACCGTGCCGAGGGAGTGGAGGATCGGGAAGTTCGTGAGGGTCAGGGCGAACGTCGTCGAGGAGATCCCGAGCGCGGAGGCGAAGCGTCGCGGCGAGAGTAGCCGGCCGAAGATGTAGCCGCGGAAGACGGCCTCCTGGCCCAGCGCGCTCAGGGGGGCGAGGGCGAGCGCGTACCCGAAGCCGATCGGAGAGAGATGGGCCTGGCGCGCGAACCCAAAACCGAAGCCGGGCTCGAGGAGGACGGCGGTCTGGATGACGACGAGGAAGCCGGCGAGGCCGAGGGCCGGCAGCCACGGCTTCGGGAGCGCGAACCCGTAGGAGGAGAGCGGTTCGCCGTCCCACCGTGTCCAGAGCAGGAAGAGGCCGAACAGGGCCGCCGGCACGAGGAGGCCGACGGCGAGGTCGGCCCGCAGCGGGAGGTGCGGGCTCTCGTAGAGGTATCCCTGGGTGACGGCGAACGCCGCGGCAAAGAGCAGGAGGGGACGAACGAGCGCCCGGGGCTGGGGAAGACGCTCCGAACGGTTCACGAGGTCGCCTCCGGCTCCGGCGCGCGAGCGTCGATCAGCGGCGGGCCGGGCCCGGTCGCTTCCCTGGCATCGTGCGACCCGGGTTGTAGGACCGGCCCGGTGCCCGGGTCCGTCCGCCCGAGATCCCACCGGACGGGGCCTTCAGGTCGGCCCACGCCAGGCGGGCCAGGAGTTGGACGGCGTTGTACGGGGGCTTACCGCGGGCCTGACCGCTCCCCGGGGTCCCCGTGAGCCGGCCGAGGTTCTCGATCGCCTCCGAGACCTCCGAGCCCTTCATGAGGATCGCGTTGACCACGCCGAGCCACTCCTCGCCGGCCGGCGTCGCCGAGAGACCTACCCCGGTCGGCTCGACGAGGCCGAGGTCGACCGCGAGGGAGGAGTAGCGGTAGAACGACGACTGGTTCAGGTTCGCCATGCCGATGATCCGTGTCTTGCGTTCCTCGGTCGACGCCGCCCGAACGAGGTCCCGGAGGACCTCGATCTTCGTCCGGTACCGCCCTGCGCTTCCTCGCACTACTGCCTCAGTTCCTCGGGACCCGGTCCCGTTCGCCCCTCCCGGAGGGGGGAGGGCCACTTGACCGGAGTGGTATAACATTGCCGGCTCGTCCTGAGCATTGGGGGGATTTCACTACACCTCCGGAGGTTCCGTAAGACCCCCCCCAGGTGCCTCCGACTATCGTTGACCGGCGGCCCGCGGTCGTGCCGCCCGCCGCTGCCGGAGGGCATCCCGGACGATCCGGGCGTGGTCGAACGCGAGCGGCCGGGCCCGACGTAGGGGGACCCACTCGGCGGAGGCGGCGTCGTCCGCTCCCCGGGGGGTTCCCCCCCGCCCGCGCATGAGAAAGGCCACCGTCGCGGTCGGCTGGCGGGGGTCCCGGTGGGGTCCGGAATAGACCCCTACGACCCGGTGGGGGCGTGCGATGAGGCCGGTCTCCTCGCGGAGCTCCCGGACGACCGCCGCTTCGACCGTCTCCGCCGGCTCCACGAACCCTCCCGGGAGCGCCCAGAAGCCCGCGAAGGGGGGCCAACGGCGGCGCACCAGGAGGATGTCGTTCCCGCGGATCCAGACCGCGTCCACCGTCAGCGCCGGTCCTCGGGAGCGGGGGGCCACGCGACCGCGACCCGTGGGTCGATTATACCGTCCCGGGGACGCGCGGAAGGCCCGTGAGGGTCGTCCGGAGGCCCCTGCGGGGCGTTTCCGATGGACCCTCTGGGATTATACGGGCCCCGCCCCGGAGCTTTGAGCGAGGAACTGCGATGAGCGAACCCAGTGCCGAGCCGACCCCCCTCGTCCACCGAGCCGTTCGATCCGGCGGCCTTCTGATCGTGATCGCCGCCCTCCAGTTCGTCGTCGCGATGATCCTCGTCCAGTGGAAGTACTCCGGCTACAGCCTCTCCGCGAACTACATCAGCGACCTGGGGGGAAGCCACTCTCCCTGGGCTCTCCTCTTCGACGGCTCGCTCATCGCGATGGGCGCCCTCGCCGTCCCGGCGCTGTTGCTCATCTGGAGCTCGTTCGATGCCCGCCCGGCGCGCTCGATCGGCCTTCTGATCCTGATGGCCTCCGCGGTGGGCGCCATCTGCGTGGGGGTCTTCCCCGAAACGACCCACGTGCTGAGCGGCAAGGCCCACGAGATCGCCTCGGGGATCACCTTCCTCGCGGGCGCACTGGGCCTGATCGTTCTCTCCTTCGCCATGCGCCTGCCCGAGCGCTGGGCCATCTCGGGGCGGTACACCCTCGTCTCGGGAGCCGTTTCGCTCGCCGCCCTCGTCCTCTACGGTCTCGGCTACTACCTCGGCCACGGGGCGTGGTTCTACCTCGGTCTCGGTCACGGGGGCATGGAGCGCCTCGTCGCCGCCCCGCTCCTGCTCTGGATGGTCATCGAGGGGGCCCACATCGGTCGCCTGCACCGGTTCGCCCCCGGGCTCCTCCTGCCCAAGTCGGCCAAGACTATGTCGTGAGCCGAAGCTCCGGCCCATTCCCGAGCCGGACGCCCGACAGGTAGGCTAGGGACCTGCGGCGGCAAGGATAAGCGGCCGCTCGAAGTGGAGGCCCTCTGGATGCAGATCCTCCGGAGCAAGGCACCGCTTAGGATCAGCTTCGCCGGCGGAGGGACGGACGTCTCGCCGTACCCCGAGGAGAAGGGGGGCGCCGTGCTCAACTGCACGATCGACAAGTACGCCTACGCGACCCTCGAGGCGATCCCGGACGGGCTCGGGAAGATGTCGGTCGAGTCGCTCGACTACAACGTCGTCGTCAACTACCAGAAGCAGGCCGACCTCGTCTACAACGGCGAGCTTGACCTCGTGAAGGCCGCTATCAAGGTGCTTCGCAAGCCGGACGGATCCAAGCGAGAGCTCGACACCCTGCGCCTCTTCCTTCACTCCGACGCGCCCGGTGGAACGGGGCTGGGGAGCTCGTCGACGATGTGCGTGGCCCTCGTCGGGGCGTTCCAGCACTACCTCAAGGAGCCCTGGACGTCGTACGACGTCGCCGAGATGGCGTATCACATCGAGCGAGAAGAGCTCGGCTTCAAGGGCGGCCGCCAGGACATGTACGCCGCGGCGTTCGGAGGCTTCAACTTCATGGAGTTCAACGGTCGCCGCTCCGTGGTCAACCAGCTCAAGATCCGCCCCGAGGTCGCCAACGAGCTTGCGTACCGCCTTCTCCTCTGCTACACCGGGACGGGGCACTTCTCGAACGACATCATCGAGCGCCAGCAGCAGAGCTACAGCGACAAGCGGAGCGGTACGGTGGACGCGCTGGACGCGACGAAGCAGCTCGCGATCGACATGAAGAACGAGCTGCTCCGCGGTAACATCGACGAGATGGGCCGGCTCCTCGACCAGGGGTGGCAGCTGAAGAAGAAGTTCACCGAAGGGATCTCGAACGATCGCATCGATGCCCTGTACACGCACGCGAAAGAGGCCGGAGCGCTCGGAGGGAAGCTCACGGGCGCTGGGGGCGGGGGGTACCTGCTCCTCTTCTGTGACTTCGCGCGTCGCGCCCAGGTCGCGAAATCGATCCAGAGCCTCGGGGGCCGCGTGGAGGACTTCTCGCTCGAGCCGCTCGGCCTACAGACCTGGTCGGTGCGTTTGGCCGCGTGAACCCGGGACGCTCCGATGTCCGAGGCGGAGCGCTCGGAGACCGGGACGGCGCCCGCGGTCCCCGGCTTGTCGATCGTGCTCGTCACCTACAACGAACGGCCGAACCTGCCGGAACTGGTCGAGCGCTTGCGAGCGGTCTCCCTCCCTGCGTGGGAGGCGATCGTGGTCGATGACGGGAGCACCGACGGAACCCGCGAGTTCGTAGAGGAGGTCGCGGCCACCGATCCCCGGTTCCGCTTCTTCTACCATGACGGCAAGCAGACGACCGTCCGGGCCCAGAGCCAGGGGATCCTCGCGGCCCGGGGACGTTTCGTGGCGGTGCTCGACGCCGACCTGCAGCACCCCCCCGAGCTGCTCCCCGGGATGATCTCCGCGCTGGAACGCGGGTCGTCCCTCGTCGTGGCGAGCCGGTACCTGCCGGGCGGCTCCCCGGGGGCCCGGACCGCTCTTCGGGGTTTCATTTCCCGGGCGGCCGACGCGATCGCACGGGCGATGCTTTCGGAGGCACGACGCGTCACCGATCCCGTCTCCGGCTTCTTTGCCTTCCGCCGGGAGGTGTTCCTCCCCCTCGACCCGGGGTTCCGGGGCTACAAACTGCTCCTGTTCCTGTTGGTGATGACCCGGGGCCAGCCGGTGTCGGAGGTACCGTTCCGCTTCGAGCCGAGGACCGCCGGCGCGAGCAAGGTCGTCGGCGGCCTCGGCTTCGTCCGGGTCTTCCTGACGGAGGTCCTGATGGCCAAACGGATCGAGTTCGCGCTGCAGCGGGGAAAGGGGCCACCCGCGCTCGCCCGCGAAACCGACGCCTAGGCACCGTCCCGCACGGGGAGCACGACGGCGATCCCTGCCCTGGAGCGCTAGGAGGAAGTGGCCCGGATTGCCTGGGTCACGTCTCGGAATATCTTCGCCCGAGGTTTATCTGCTGGCCGGACGCAGTGGGACCGATGACGCGCCGGCGAGTGACCCTCGGCGTTCTCCTGGTCCTTGCGCTCGCAGTGGGTGCGTGGACCTTCGGGGGGATCGGCTACCGGACCCCGGCCACGATCGAACGGGCCGGGGACGCGTCGATCGAGGGGAGCGTGCGGCTCGCCCCGACGGTCGCTGTCCCCCTCCTCACCACCGTGGAGAGCGTGGAGCTCGGGAACTCGACTCACGGAAACTCCCCGGACCCGCCGGTCTACGACAGCCAGAACGGCTTCGTCTATATCCCGAACTTCAACACGCGAAACCTCACCGTGGTCCACGGGCTATCGATCGTCGCCTCCGTCGTCGTCGCCGGGAACCCCACCTCGGCCCTCTTCGACCCGGACAACGGCTTCGTCTACGTCGCCATGGACAATGCGAGCGCCGGCAATGGGAGCGCGTTGGCCGTGGTCAACGGAACCTCGGTGATCGCGGAGATCCCTACCGGCAACTGCTCGGGCCCCGTGGTCTACGATCCGAGCAACGGTTACGTGTACGCGGCGGACGAATGCGTTCCCAACGCCACGGTCGTCCACGGGACGTCCGTGGTGGCCCACATCGGCCTGCCGGCGGCGGGCGCCACGCGGTTCGGCTGGGGAGCTTCGTACGATCCGGGCAATGGGTACGTCTACTTCTCGGACGGCGAGAAGGGCGTGCTCTACGCGGTCAACGGCACCTCCTACGTAGGCTCCGTGACGACCGGGGGCTGGCCGATCGGTGGTACCTTCGACCCCAACGACGGGTTGTTCTACGTCACGGACACCTCGACGGGGAACCTGAGCGTGCTCCGGGGCCTCACGATCGTGGCCACGTTGTCGTTCGGCGGAACCCAGTACGCCGATGGGACCGCGAATCGGGGAACGTTCGACAGCGCCAACGGCCTGCTGTACGTGCCGTTCTTCCAAGGGGGCCTCTCGGGCAATGCCACGGTCGCGGTCTTCAACGGGACCTCCGAGCTCACGACCCTCAACGTAGGCCCCCTGATCTCGGGCTCGACGACCTACGCCCAGTACGGGAACGACACCGGGTTCATCTACGAGAACTCCGGGGAGTCGTTGAATGGGGGTCTCGGTGCCGGGACGCTGACGGCGATCGGCGGTACGACGATCCTGGGTTCCCTGAACTACTCGAGCGAGCCCGCGGGTTCGGTCTACGATCCGGTGAACGGGCTGGTCTACCTGGCGACCCGCACGCCGTCGAACCTCGCCACGGGGCTGATCACCGACTTCCTCTACATCGTGGCCTGTAACTCCTGCAACGCGGTCACCGTCACCGAGTCCGGTGTGGCGGACGGCGCGAGCTGGGGGGTCCAGGTCTCGAACTCGTCCTCTCAGTACGCCGCGACCGCGAACGCCGTTGCCCCCTCCCCGGTCACGCTGCGTCTCCTCGACGGCACTTACTCGCTCCGGATCGTTGCCCCGGGAGGAGCGTCGATCCAGGTGGCCTCCGCGAACGCCGACTACAACCAGACCTCAGGAACGATCCGGGTCGGGGTCGTGCCCCCACCGCCCCCCGGCGGAGGAGGCGGTCCCGGATCCTTCTCTTCGCTGCCCTGGCCGCTCTTCGGGATCTTCGCGGGCCTGGCCGGGGCGGTGGTGGTGGCCGTCGCCATCATCCGCCGGGATCGCCTGCGGTCCGAGGGCGAGGAGCTCGTCGAGGGGATGCGCAACGTGATCTCGGAAGGAGCGGGTCCGCGCAAACCGGCCTAGGTGATGGGGCACGACCCGTCCTTTGCGGGCACCGGGCGTCCGTCGACGGGGCTCGACCCACCGGAATACTCCTCGACTCACCTGCCGGCATGGGAACCGCCGCCGTCGGTCCCTCGCGGGATCCCCGGTTCGAAGGAGGATGGAGTTCGGCTGGCGCTTCGTATCGTCGTCCACCTGGGTTGGGTCGGAGCCCCACGGGACGACGGAGGGGCCCTTCCGGCATCGACCCAGCAGGGAATGGCGGCGTCGCTCGGGGCCACTCAGGGGGCGGTGTCGAAGGTCCTCGCTCGCCTGCAAGCGGTGGGCGTGGTCGGCCGGGAACGACGTCATGTTCAGGGAAAGGATCGAAGGGTCCGCGTCTACTCGCTCACCCCGAAGGGCGAGGAGCTGGCGAAGGCGATCCGGGATCGGTTCCGGCTTCCCGACCTTCCGCGTTACCGGGCCTAGTCGCGAAGGGGATGCTCATCGACCCGGCCGTCGCCCGCCCGCGGGGTCGTCCCTACCTAGCAGCTCATGAAGGGGGGACCCTCGGGGGACCGATGCTCGCCATCGCAGATGTGGCCGTGGTCGTCTCGAACGCGAAGGCGTCCGCCAAGTGGTGGAAGAAGAACCTCGGGTTCGAAACCTACACCGTCGGAGGCACGGGACACGCGCTCATGATCGCCCCGCCCGGAGACCGCTTTGTCCTCCATCTGTGCGAGGGGTTCGCCCCGTTAGAGCCCGGGGACAGTGGGATCGCCTTCGTGACGGACACGATGGATGCCACCGTCGCCCGCATGGTCAAAGGAGCGGTGAAGTTCCCCGTGCCGCCCAAGAAGGAGGCCTGGGGAACGATGGCCAAGTTCGCCGACCCCGATGGGAACATCTTCTGGCTCTTCGAGATGCCTACCTCCATGGTCCGGGCGACGCTGAACTCTCGGGCCCCCACGAAGAAGCGAACTTCGGGATCCGTTCGCGGTCGTCCCCGAAAGCGACCGAAGTAGTGAACGTGCCCCCGCCCGTACGGGGGCTCGGGATGCGGGGAGCGACCCGAGGGGTTAAGTTCCCGAGTTCCCACCTCCGATTCGGGCCCGCGGGGAGTCCGATTCGATGGCAGGAACGACCCAGCCCAAGCCCGACATCCTCCTCATCGTTCTCGACTGCGTCCGCTCGGACCTGTTCAACGCCGAGGTCGCCCGCGCGGAGGCGATGCCGTTCCTCCATTCGATGCGCAGCCAGGTGCTCGAGTTCCCCGGAACGGTGAGCCCGGCAAGCTGGACGATCCCGGGCCACGCGAGCCTCTTCACGGGCCTCTATCCGTGGGACCACGGGGCGCACTTCCGCCTCGGCCCCATCCTTACCCCGGGGCCCGAGACGCTCGGCGAGTTCCTGCAGAAGGAAGGATACGCCACGTCGCTCTACTCCGCGAACGCCTACGTGCAGGTCTCCACGGGGCTCACGCGCGGCTTCGACGAGGCCCTCTGGGGCAGCGCCCGCGAGCTGTTCCTGAGGTTCCTCTCGATCCAGAACCCGTCCTGCCCGAACCTCGGGGGCCCCGCCCTGGCATTCCTTCCCTCTTCCCCGGACAAGGCCCCCCCGTCCCCCCTCCGCGATTTCGCCCTGAAGGCCCTTTCCTGGACGCCGTCGGTCTGGGACGGCATGAACCGCGTCGGCGGGAAGGTGCTCGGCACGTACGACCGGGACATGCAGTCCGTGAGCCCGTGGATCGAGGCGAAGCTCGACAAGTGGCTCGCCCGCCAACGGACCGACCAGCCGGTATTCTCGTTCGTGAACCTCTTCGAGGCGCACGCCCCGTACCTCGCGGAGGCGGGTCTCCCCGTCGGACTCGCTCGTTGGCTCTCTTACGCCACCTTCGCGCAGGACCACGCCCGCTGGGTCACGGAGCAGTGGAAGCCGAGCCCGAGGGAGGTCGAGATCCTGAGGACGGCCTACATCAAGTCGCTGCACGTCCTCGACCGACGAGTGAAGCAGGTCGTCGAACGATTCCGCGCCCACCGGGACTGGGAGAACACGCTGTTCGTCCTCACGAGCGACCACGGCCACGCGTTCCTCGAGCAGGAGATCCTCTACCACCGGTTCCGCGTCGACGAGCCGATCTCCCGGATCCCGCTCTGGGTCCGTCCCCCGGGTGGCAAGATGACCGGGGTCCGCTCGGACGAGTGGGCGAGCCTCATCGACGTTCCGCGGACGATCGCCCACATGCTGGGGCGGGAGACGTTCGGCGACCCGAGCTCCCGCGACCTGTTTGCCCCGGTCCCCTCCCCCGACCCCCGGACCGTCTACTGCATGACCGATGGGATCCCCGACAAGGAAGCTCCCGGCATGTCCCCGCAACGCCGCGAGTTCCTCAACTGGCTCGGCGTCGCCGCCTATCGGGGCGACACGAAGGCGATCGCCGGGGAACGGGCCGAGACAGAGGTCTTCCGGGTCTCCCCCGCGGACGCGCCCCACTCCCCGGCCCTTGCGCCGAAGGGGGGCCCCTCCGCCGAGGTCGCCGAGCTGGCCCGGCAGGCGTTCGAGCTCGCGGCCCAGCGGATCGCCTCGAAGCAGTTCCACGGGGACGTCGAACAGCGCCTCGCTGGCTGGGGTTATTGAGAACCTGTCCGCAATCTAGACTCTTGGGAACGTCTCTATGAAGATACTCATCACGGGAGCCTCGGGGTTCATCGGCCGGTACCTGAGCTCCTATGCCGCCGAGAAGGGGCACGAGGTCGTCGGGACGTACCTCTCGGCGTCCGATCTGACCACCCGCACCCCCCTGGATCCCCGGATCACGTGGGTGTCGCTCGACATCCAAAAAAACGACGAGGTCAAGGAGCTGGTCATGGAGGCGCGGCCCGACGCCGTCTTCCACCTCGCGGCTCAGGCGTACGCCCAGATCGCTTGGAAGGACCCTCTCGACACGTTCGATACGAACGCTCTGGGAACGATCCGCCTCTATGAGGCGCTCCGGAGCGCTCCGCCGTCGCGAGGGGTACTCCTGACGGCATCCGCTTCGGCGTACGGGGCCCCCCCAACGCTCCCCGTCTCCGAGGAGGCGCCGTTCCGGCCCACGAACCCGTACGGTGTCTCCAAGGCGAGCCAGGAGCTCATCTCGACCCAGTACGCCTCCAACTTCGGGCTGCGCATCGTCCGGGCGAGGCTTTTCGGGACGACGGGTCCGGGGAAGACTGGCGACGCGCTGAACGACTTCGCCCGCCAGGTGGCGCTGCTCGAACGGACCGGGAAGCCGGCCGAACTGAAGGTCGGCAGCCTCGACAAGCGCCGCGACATCTCGGACATCCGGGACTCCGTGCAGGCGCTCTGGACGGTCTTCGAGAAAGGCACCCCGGAACAGGCGGTCAACGTTGGGGCGGGACAGAGCTACTCGATCCAACACATCGTCGACGAACTGGTGCGTCTCTCGCGGGTCCCCATCACGGTCGTGAAGGACCCAGCCTTGCTCCGCCCCACGGACGAGCCGGACAATCGAGCAGATATCTCCCGGTTGAGGGCCCTCGGGTACTCCCCCCGGATCCGATTTGAGGACACGATCCGGGACGCGTTGAACTACTGGAGGGACGACAGAGAGCTCGGGACCGAAGGCGCGAGTCGAACGTGACACGACCCCGCCCGGACCGACATCTTGGGGACATCGGACCGTAGTGGGGTGTTATCATGCACCTGTCAGTCCCCCTCGATGGGGCCCACGGTGTGGGTCGTGACGGAAGAATCCCGGGACTGAGCAAAGATGAACGAGCAGAGTCAAAAGCGCGGACGACCATATTCTTGGCCACACCGACCCACCGCCGAGCGTGACACGGTACGTTTCCACCGGAGGCCGGACGGCTGGTCCGCGATGGCTTTCCCACTCCTCGCCGCCGGCCTGTTCCTCCTGGGAACGGTGCTGGTCCTTCCCGCCGTTTCGCCCCGCTCCACGGACTCCCCACCGATTTCCACTAGCCACTTTCTCCCGTCTGCCGGCCCCGCGCGGACGATCACTCTGAATCGCACCTCCGGTGATTCGTTCCTTTTGCTCTACGTCGACTTGATGAATTTCGTACCCTCTGGACGGGTCACGGTCAACGTCTACAATGCCAGCGTCCCGTCGTTTGCCATCGAATCCGACCCCTTCTTCTACCTGAATTCATCGGGCGGCGTGTATCAGCTGTTCACCCCGAACTTCAAGGCCAGCGTCGGCACCTACACCTTCACGGCGAACGAGTCGGGAGCGCCCAACGTCTCGGCGACGTACACGATTCACCCCAGCGCGCTCGGTGGCGGCGTGCTCACCGTCACCGCCTCGCCGGACACTGGTTACCTCGGCTCGAGCATGACCATCACCGAGCTCGGCTTCCTCGCGGGGCAGCCGTTCAACGTGTACCTCGGCGCCCCGACGGTGCACTACGTGGAGATCGGCTCCGGTATCACGGGCGCGCCGGCCGGGATCATCATCCCGAGCCTACCCACCGGATTCTACGTCCTGTTCATCCAGGACGACTACTTTGAGTACGCCGCGACAACGGTCATCATCACGGCAGCGCCATCCACGATCGCGCTGAGCCCTCCGCAAGGGACCCCAGGGACGGTCGTGA
This sequence comes from Thermoplasmata archaeon, assembly GCA_052326305.1. Lineage (GTDB taxonomy): Archaea > Thermoplasmatota > Thermoplasmata > Lutacidiplasmatales > UBA184 > Lutacidiplasma. The sequence continues at coordinate 60,491 of JBKQPJ010000014.1, forward strand.
CCGCGACCATGACGGGATTCACACCTCCGGTCGAGGTCACGTTCGACAGCGCGCAGGCGTGCATCACGCCCACCCTGACCTGCACCTTCGTGGTGCCCTCCACGACACCGGGACCGCACACGGTCGCCGCCACCGACTTCGGCACGAATTTCGCGAGTACGCCCTTCACGGTTCTCGCGACTCCGGCCATCCAGTACCCGGCCTACTTCCTTGACTTCAAGTTCCCGGTCGGGGAGGGGATCACGACCTTCCCCACGCCCTACAACGTCGCGGGGCACCACGTCTTCCTCCTGAACAACTGGACCTACAGTGACCCGAGCGCGGCGGGCTCGCTGCAGGCGACCCTGAACTACAGCGCCGACGCCGGTAATCTCCTACTTGCCGCGGCTCTCGGGGCCCATGTCCATACGGCGAATCTCTACGGTATGAACGATACGGGCGGCACGATCCATATCTTCCTGCGCGTCACCTTCAGCAATTCGGTCCTCCGGGCCGCGCTCGCGCGCGGTCCTGCCGGGGTCAACATCGTTTCGATACGGCTGATACCGAGCACGGTGGGCTTCAATTCCCAGCCGGTGGGGCCCGCGAGCATCCCGCCGCTCAGCTACCCCAAGTACCTGCTCACCACGAACCCGGGTAGCAACATGAATGGCAACGTGATAGTCGGCGCGTTCGAGGGATCGCTCGTCTCGGACTACACGTTGCAGTTCACGACGACCCATGCTTGGCTGAACGTGACGTGCGCGTGGAACACGGCGAACCAGGCGATGCTGAAGGGGGCCTTCACGGGCGCCCACATCCTCTGGCTGAACCTGCGAGAGTTTGACAGCTCGAGCTCCGTCGTGCTCAACATCGGAGAGACGTACGTCCTGATATCCGCGATCTCGGAGAGAGCTGGCGGGGGAGACCTTCCGACGTTCGTGGTCTCCTTCGAGGCCCCTGACTTTAGCGTGACCACGCCCGGGAGCACGATCTCCGTCAACCTCTGAAACGGAGCTAAGCCGGAGAACTCTTTCCTCTCCCCTCTTGGGACGCTACCCCTGCAGGGTCTCGGACCCGGGGGGAGTCCGGCCCGGCTCCCGAGCGGGCGCCGGGGACGCGCCGCCTAGGTCGGCGAGCACGCGGGCACTGCCGGTCCGGGAAGGAACAAGAAGATACCCGCGTCGCCGGAGCGGTAGAGCGCGGAGAAGTCCGGCGAGCCCGTGAGCGCCGCCATCTTCAACGGGGAAAAGGAGACCGTCGTCGCTCCCGTGACGAAGACCTCGGTGACGTTCAGATCAAGCAGCGCCGTCCGGGTCGTGGACGAATAGACCCCGTGCGTTAAGTTGCCGATCGCGACCGAGTAGGATCGATTGACGGAGAGGGGGAGGACGGGAAAGATCAGGTGGCTATCGGAATAGAGGGGGAGGAACGACGCGGCCGACCCCGGAGACACGAACACCCGGGAGCAGGCGGGGAGGTGGGCTCCGGCCCACGCGAGCGCGTCGAGGTCCGCGACCGTCACGTTCGCGAGGGCGTCCAGGTGGCTGTCGAGGTAGTGGGGGGCATCGAGCACGGTCACGCCTCCCCCGACCCCGAGAGAAACGACGACCATCGCCGCGGCGACGACCTGCCTCAGACCGGGGGACCTCGGCTCCCTCCGGGAGGCGCGAGGACTGACGGCCCCGGCAGCCCGGTCCGGAGGGGCGTCCACGGTCGATCCCGACGGTCTTCCCGACAAGGAGAGGAATTCCACCGCGACCAGTACCGGGACCAGTGCCAACGCCTGGTAGCAGACGAAGAGGAAGTACGACGTTTCGTCGACGCTCGAGATCCCGGAGAGCCCCGCGGCCCCCACGGAGGAGGGGGTCAGGATGACAAGGGCCGTAGTGACGAGAAAGGTCACCGTCGTGGTGGCGATTACTGGGCCGACGAAATCGGCCGGGAGGAATCTCCGGAGCCGCCCCTTCGGGCTCAGCCCCCACAGCGCGAGCAGCACTAGACCGATACCGAGAAGGATCGTGAGCTCGGCATCCAGGCCCTGAAGGGGAGAGACCTTCGGCTTCCAGAAGACGAACGGGTCGAGGTCACCGATGAACGATACGGTCGGCGGTGGCGGCCCGACGGGGGTCGCCGCGTACGGTCGGTTCCCGATCGCCGAGAGCACGTGCGACGGGTAAGGGAACCAGACCGCGAATCCGGCAAGACTTCGGAGGATGAAACCGAGGCCCACCGCCAGGATCACGGCCACCCTCGCGGTCCATCGGGCGACACTGCCGTGGAGCCCGGGAGCGAACAGAACTAGGAACCCCACGAGGAGGAAGAACAGGAGCTCCCCTACCGCCACACTGAGGCAGGTGCAGACCCCCAGAAGGACTCCGAACGCGGCGGCCTCTCTCCAGCCCGGCGACGTACCGGTGACGAACGGCTTGAGCCATCCCAGTACCACCAGCAGCAGCGGCAGACAGAATGCGAAGTCGAACGATCCACCCACGAAGAAGCGCGGCCAGCTCGCGATCAGGCCGAAGAACGCCGCGGAGGTCAGACCGGTCCGCGTTCCGCGCGGGGTTCCGAGACCCCCGAGGCGCTCTCCCCAGCAGTAGGCCCCCACCAGCGAGAAGCTGAGGAAGAACGTCGGAAGGGCGACCGTGCTCGAGGGGATGGACCAACCGAGCAGGAGCACCGGCAGGCTCAGCCAGACGGCGGCCCCGGCGGGATAGGTGATGCCGTAGTCGGCGTACGGCCGTAACGTCCAGGGGATCGCGTGGTGGTTCAGGATCACCTGGACCAGGAGGGACGCCCAGCTTCCGTCGATGGCATTGGGCATCGTCCGTGCGCCGGTCGAGACCACCTCCAGGACGAGCAAACCGAACGTTCCGCCGATGAGCAAGATCCCGGGCCACGAACGGACCCAGCAGAGTCCCGCCCGGAGGGAGCTACCCCCTTCTCTCCACCATACCACCGCCAGGACGACTCCGCCCACGGCCAGGAGGCCGGCGACGACGGTCGAACCGAAGGCCGGGACCGGAAGCGACGCCACGACGAAGAACAGGGCGCCCGTCGCGAAGAACGCCGAAAGGATCCGCTCGGGGGTCGAGAGGCGGAACCTCCGGCCGACCGCCCACTCGGCTCCGCGGAGGAGTACCGTCCCGAGAGGGAGCGTGACCAGGAACAGGAGGAGCAGCCCCGCCACCACCGTCAGCGGGGAAAGCGGCACGCCGCACTCCGCGGTGGCGATTCATCTTATCCCTTTAGGTTCGCCGCGGCCGTTCGGGACGCTCGAGAGTTTTGATTTCCGGGGGATGTACCGCCCGGGACCCGCGTACCCCCGCGAACCTCAACGAGAGTTCGGGGGCCTCTACCCGCGGCGCCCACCGGCGCGACCGGCCCTAGCTTCTCCGCTCGACCTCTCGGTCGGAGGATGACGTCTTACCGGGACTGGGAAGCTTTTAAACCGACCACCCCACCTGTCTCCGGTAGGTCGGGTGGCAAGCCCTCATCCACGCGACCATGATTCGAAAGGAACCGGAAGGTCGCCAGGATTCGCCACAAGTGTACGGGGCGAGTGTGCAATGAACCCGCCGGGCCCGTCGTTCCCAATCGGCTTGTCCCTCATCATCCCGGCGTACAACGAGGAGGATCGACTCGGTCCCACGCTCGACCATTACCTTCCGGTCCTCGAGGCGTATCGGATCCCGTTCGAAGTGTTAGTGGTGCTTGACGGCGCGGACGGCACGGAGGCGGTGGCCCGGCGCTACGCGGACCGCGGGGTGCGCTGTCTACGGTACGGCCAGAAGCTCGGGCGCGGGGGCGCGATCCTGGCAGGGTTCCGTCACGCCCGCCTGTCGCTGGTCGCCTTCGCGGACGCCGACGGGAGCGTGCCGGCGGCGGATTTTCGGAAGCTGATCGACATCGGGCTGGAACAGAAGATCAGTGTCATCGCGTCCCGGCGGATCGATCCCTCCATGGTCGTGGTCCCCGAGCCGGCCATGCGGCGGCTTATCGGATGGACGTGGCACGCCTTCGTTCGGGTCTCCCTGAACCTGCGCGTCGCGGATGCGCAGTGCGGCCTGAAGATATTCCCCCATGACGTCATCGACCTCATCCTGCGACGGCTCACCGTGACGAACCGCGCCTTCGAGGTCGGGATGCTGTTCCACGTGGTGAACGCCGGCTACCCCCTCGTGGAGGTCCCGGTCGAGTACGTTCACGACTTCAACACCCGGATGCCGATCACCAAGGCGATCCCGGTTATGTTCCTCACCTTGATCGGCATGGCCTTGGCCAACCGGTTCAGGTACCGACGAGCCCTTCCGCTCGGGGCGATGCAGCGGCTGAACTTGATCTTCCGAAGCACGTGATTCCGTTCCCGACCCGTGACGGTTAACCCCCTTCGCCTTTTCGGCGCTGGAACTCGTAGAGCTCCCCCTCACAGCGGGTGTTTGTGAACGGCTCGAATCCAGCTTCCCCGGCCCTCCCGCCCTGTCCGTTCGCCGTCGTCGCACCCACCCCCTTCTACTCGCCCGGCGGGTGCAGCGCTCGGATCCTCGGCGAGATCGGGGGAATGCCCGCGACCCAACGAACGCCCACCGTGTTCACCTACGGTACGGGCGCGGACGTACCTGGGCTCCGCACGGTGCGGGTCGGTCCGAAGATCGCCGGATTCACTGGTGGTTTTCACTGGTCCCGGCCGATCTTCGACGCGCTCCTCTCGAAGGCGATCCTTTCCAGCAGGGAGCGGCCCCGCTCCCTCCACGTCCACCTTCACGAGGGCGGCCTGATCGGTCGGATCGCCCGGACCCTGAGGAACGTGCCCTACGTGGTGGACCTTCAGGGATCCTTGGTCGAGGAAGTGCTCCGTCGCTCGAAGCAGGGGGAGACAGGTATCGCAGGAACCACCCTCTCCGGCGTCGAGCACCTCGCCGAGAACGGCGCGAGCTACGTCGTGGTCAGCTCTCCTTCGATGTACGATCGCCTTCAAACTCGGCTCCCGAACCTCCGGGAGCGGGTCTTCCTGATCGATGACGGCATCCCGGACGCCTCGATCCTGAACGCGGAGGACCGGGCCCGCTACCGACGAGAGGTCCGTTCCACGCTCGGCGACGCGGAGGGGTCGGTGGTCATCGCCTACGTAGGTTCCCTCTCCGCCTCCCAGGGCATCGACCGCCTCATCGCGGCGGCGCCGGGCATCCTTCGGTCCGTACCAACCGCGACCTTCCGCATCTACGGGACACCGAACCCGGGGTTCAGTATCTCGAGGTACACCGAGGCTGCCCGCCGGCTCGGCGTAGAGTCGCGGATCCGGTTCATGGGGGCGGTCCCATACGAGCAGGCGACCCGGGCCCTCGCCGCGGCCGACATCGCGGTGTCGTGGAAGGCGAATCCCTTCGAAGCGAACGGAAAGATCGCCGTCTACCTGGGGGCGGGGGTGCCCACCGTGGCGATACGCTCCCCGATCGTCGAACGGTATCTGGGGAAGGGCGGCGAACGGGGAGGTGTGATCGCGGCCGACGCCGACGAAGCGGCGCAGTGCGTCGTGCGGCTGGCCCGCGATCCCGAGTTACGGGAACGGCTGGGGAACGCAGCGTTGAGCACGGCGCGCGACAGGCTCGGCTGGTCGGTTCGGAGCGGGCAGATCCTCGATCTCCACCGCCGACTGTACGCCTCGTGATCGATTGGGCCGAGGTGGAACCGCGGCCCGCCGGCTCCGGGATCAGGCTCGGCGGCGATCCGAGGGGGCGAAACGACCGGGCCGGAGGGTCGCGAACAGAGCGAGCAGAACCACCGACCCGATGGCGCCCCCCCCGGCCGCCCCGACAAACTCCACCTGGGCCATCCGGAGTGCTCCTTCCGGGTTGGGAGCGCTTACGTCGAGGGAGCCGATCCCCGAGACCGACGCCAGGACCACGGAAGACCCTCCATCCTTGATCGCCTCGACCGCGTACGCGCCGGGCAGGAGCTCGAGCTGGGCTGGTTCGAGAAGTTTCAGACCGTCGACCCGGACGGCCGTCCCGGCGGGTGCGATGACCGGATAGGCGACTGACGCGCGGAGCGTCCAGAGCTCCGCCGGCGTCGAGCAGGGACCGGCCACCAAGAGGTTCCCCGAGTTCGCATCGTAGCCGAGCGATCCGGCGCAGGTCCCGGTGGCCACGAACCCGTCAAAGTTGCCGTTCGTGGAGTTGTAGATCGTGACCAGCCCATCCGCCACGCCGCCGACGAAGAGAAGGCCATGGGCGAGGAAGAAGCCGTCCGTGGACCCTCCGTGGGCGTCCACGGCAAGGATCGATCCGCTCGTAGCGTTCAGCCAGACGGTCTTTGGAGGGAAACTCTGGGTGGCGACGACGAGCGGCCCGGTAACGGCCACGTGGTTGGCGATCACCCCATAGTGGTAGATCTGAGCGAGATCCCCGGTCGAGAGATTGTACGCCGTGGCGCTGGGGAAGCGGCCGGAACCGACCAGGAGCTCTCCACGGAGCGGATCCAACGCGAGGGAAGTGCCGGTCGGTATCACGGTATAGGTCCGGAGCGTGGTGAACGTCCCGAGATCGATCTCGAGGACCTTGCCGGAGGACGGTATCAGGGCGTAGACTGACGGGGCCTCCTCTCCGAACGCGAACGCAGTGACCGGCGCCGACACGACCAGGGTCGCCGACAAGGTCAGATCACCGGCCAGGCCCACGGAGTAGTCGACCAAGGTATCTCCCCCGGCCGACACGATGAGCGCCGTGGCCGAGGGCGACAGACCCATCGCGAGCACCTCGGCGTGACCCGCGGGGAGGGCGACCCGGTAGTTCGATCCGGAGGCGTTCAGGACCTCGAGGGAGTCGTTCGGGGAGTCGGAGAGGTACGCCACGCCGTTCACCGGATCGACCGCGACCGCCGAGGTCGGCCCGCTCGTGGGGACCGTCCTCAAAAGGACGGATCCGACCGGCCCGGGTCCGAACCCCTCGATCTCCACGACCTGGGAGGGGATCCCTGGGTCGAAGACCGCGACGAGGTGGTAGTGGGCGGTCACGTACGAGCGCAAGTACGGAACCTCCGACTCCAGGCTCAGGGTCTTGTTGCCGACGACCACCAACGGGACGTACGTACGGTTCCAAGTCGAGAAGATCTCGGAGAAGGTCGGGGCCAGGCCGAAGGGATCGTAACTGAGCGGGGACTGGTTCATCCGCAGCGGCACGGACGGGTAGGTGTAGTCGTCGATGATCGTGGAGAGGTTCAGGAGCACGAGCCGGTCGGCGCTGGCTGCGAACAGGCTGTCGGCGGTGAAGATCGTCGCGGCGGGGGAGGTGTGCGAATCGAGGTACCCGGCCACCTTCTCTACCTCGGGCAAGGGGTACACCCGCTGGTAGAGGTTCATGGCCGGCAGACCGTGGGCATAGGGGCTGTTGTACGGGTTCACCGGTCCCAGAATGAGGATCCCGCCGAGCGCGGAGGGGGCCGTCAGCGCGATCGCGAGGAGAACGACCCGTGCGGTGGCGCGCGTCGACCCCGAATGCGAGGTAGGTCTACTCCACCGGGTCCGGCTCGATCGCTCCACCGGGCCCTGCGCCGCCGATGTGAGCTGGGCGATCCGATCGGCCAGGTAGATCCCCACCACTAGGCTGGCCGGCGCCGTGATCTCGATGAGGTAGTGGATGAAGAACGCGGGATAGAGGAAGGTGAAGAAGACCAGGGGGAGGGCGGTCCAGGCGATGAAAAACGGGAACGCCACGCCCTCCCGGGTGCCCGACGCCGGATCGTCTGGAACAACGTCCGTCCGGACGATCGCCCAACCGACGAGGATGGCGCCGAACAGGACCGGGAGTCCGAGAAAGAACGACTCGCCCTGACCCCACGACTGGTAGCTGAGACCGTAGAGCAGCACGAGGATCGTCGCGATCCCAGCGAGCCGGGTCGCCCACCTCGCGGCCCGTGGAGGGCCACTTCCCCGGAAGTACCACGCCGCGGCTCCGATCATGCCGAGGGCGATCGCCGGGAGGAGCAGGATCCCGTAGGCCAGCGCCCCGAAATGATACGGGGGGAGAACGTGATTCCGAGAGTACGTGGCCCCGAACCCGTACTGGGCGTAGACCCATGGAAGGGAGGTACGGGCGGCAAAATATCCGAGGATCCCGCCCAGCAGGCCGACGAACCCGGCGATGGCCGCAATCGTAGAGGCCCAACGGCGTCCGTCGGGGGACCGATAAATCGCGACCGCGAGGAACAGCGGAACGAGGAGCGCGGTGTCCCTCCGGGTCAGGACGGCGACCGCCAGGAGGACTCCGATGCCGAGGGCCCAAGGAGCGGTCAACGACCCTCTTCTTCCGAAAAGGATCGCGGCGGCGAGGACGAGGGGGGCGAGGGAGGCGGCCTCGATGATCACGATGCTGTTGTAGTACAGCGAGAGCGGGCTGAACAGGAACACGGAGGCTGCGATCAGCCCCGCGCCCTCGCTGTGCTGGGAACGGCCGATGGCATAGAGGCCGAGCGCTGTCGCGAGAACTAGCCCGATGAGCTGAAGCCGGGCCACCAGGAGGCTGGCCCCGAACAGCCGGACCCCCAGGGCGAGGTAGTACGGCACCACCGGTTCGATTCCGACGAAGTTCACGAAGGGGACCTGGCCGTGGGCGATCTGCACCGCGGCGAGGAGGTAGCCCCCCTCGTCCAGATCGGTCCACTGGAGCAAGGCGAGGATCGTGTAGACGACAACGCCCCCGATGAGGAGGAGGAGTATCGGGAGCGATCGGGAGAGACGTTCGCGAACGGCCAAGAACGAGGCTCTCATGACGGTGGGAAGAGGAACGCGGGCCCCCTCGTCGTGCGGGGATCGCGAGCCAGGGGGCGTGAGACCGACGTCACCCGCCAAACCCTCGCGCCCCGACACGAAGCCGGACTCGGGTGCCATATTTAGCCCGTCGGCAAGCACAGGCTCGTCGAGTTGTCCTCGTGGCACTCGGGACCGGGTCGCGGTCGGCCAACCCTGTCATGGTGAGCCTTCCCTTCGGAACTGCCATCTATCCCCTCGAGTTGGGAGCGAGCGAAGGTAGGTTCCCTTGACCTCCGTCGGTCTAGTTTCCGCGACTAGCCCCCGGGGGATGCCGCTGTGGAGCGCCCGAGTTCGTTTCACACTTCACGCCGGAACCCTTCTCCTGCGCTTTCCTTCGGTGACGCTCCACCTCCCACGGGGTCTACGTGCCGCCTCGAAGGCGATGGAGGCCCGTGTGACGGAGGAGTTCCAGAGATCCCCGGTGGACATCGGTCGCATCGGAGGTGCCCGGGTCCATCTCAATCCACGCAACACGCTGGCCCAGAACGCTTCGATGGCGATCGCCGGATGGTACGAGCCCGCGGTGACCGAGGTGCTCTCTTCGCTCTGTCGCCCGAACGGGCTGGTCGTGGACGTCGGGGCGAACATCGGTTGGTATACCTTCCTCGCCGCCGAGAGGGTGGGCACGGGGGGCCGCGTGCTCGGGTTCGAGCCGGACCCGGAGAACTTCCACCTTCTCTCGACGACGCTCCGGGAGAACCCTCGGCCGCAGATCCGAATCCATGAATCCTGTCTCTCGGATCGAGACGGGGAGGAGCAGCTCTTCCTTTCCGAGGAGGCCGCCTCCTACCATTCGATCTCCCGACCGGTCGGGGTCCGGTCGATTCCAGTATCCGCGACCCGACTGGACACCGTGGTCGAGAAGGAGGGGATTCGGTCGATCGATATGGTCAAGGTGGACGTGGAGGGCGGTGAGCCCAAGGTACTCCGCGGTGCCTTGACGGCGCTCCGATCGGGCGTGATCCGGAGCCTGATCATCGAATGGCGACCGGAGTCGTGGGGGGCGGAAGAGTCGCTCTGGAACGAGGTGACTGCAATGTTTGATGTGTTTCGGCTCGTGCCGTCTCCCCGCCTACTCGTGGCCTTGTCGGACCCGACGGTCGCGCGGGTCAGTGGGGAGACCACGGTGGCAGGGATCCACGGACACGACCTGTTCCTCTCATGGAAACGGTAGCCGGGGCCGATCCAGCGCGGTCCGTGCAGGACGCCGGACCCCGGGACTATACCGCGTCCTCCCGTGGACGGGTCGCGGGCCGGGCGGGTGGGGGGAACCAGAGGACGAGTGCGGCGATGAGGACCGCCCCTCCCGTGACGCTCACCTCAAAGAGCGTCTGGAGCGCCCGGACGGCGCTGATCGAAACCCCTAGGGAGGGGGACCAGACCGTGTCCGCCGTGAAGGTCAGTACGAACTCCTGGGGGCTTACTCCGGGTCCGGTGACGTTGATCGAGTACTGACCCGGAAGGATTCTGAGGTGGGCCGGTGTGGCGACCGGGAGCCGGCCGATTGTCACGCTGCCTCCCACCCCGGGGTTACCGACGGTCAGATTGACCATCGGTCGGAGCGTCCATTGATCGACCGACCCACTGCACGCGCCCGTCAGGACGAAGGAACGGGGCGTCGCAAGGAAGCTCAGGGAGGCCGGACACTCCCCGGTGAGGAGGGATCCCACGAATGTGCGGTTCGCGACGTCGAAGAAGGAGACACGGCCTGTACCATATGACCCGACCGCTAGAATGTTGCCGTGGACCGCGAACCCTTCGGCCTGAGGCCCAGCCCCGACCGAAGCCAGGACCCCACCGCTCGTCGCGTTCAGCCACTCGAGCAGACCCGTCGCGGCCCACGTCACCACGAGTACGGATCCGTTCACGTAGACATTGTCCGCCTCGAAGCCCAACTTGAAGACCGTTGCCTCGACCCCGGTCGACGCGTTGTAGACCCCCAGGACCGTGGTCGACCCGGAGGCGACGTACGCGTCGTTCGAGCTCGAACTCACGGACAACGCGGCAGGGGAGGCAACGACCGGGAAGCTTTCGATGGACGCTCCCGTGGACTCGTTGAACGCATAGAGCGTCGACGTCGACCGGCAGACGACTAGAACGGCGTTCAGGCCCGGATCGAATGCGAAGGCGGTCGGGGCCGCGGCAAGGTTCAATTCGAACGCCTGCGAGGTCGCGCATGCCGTCTCCACGTTCTCCACCACTATGTGGGAGGATAGGGCGGCCACCCAGATCTGTCCCGTTTCCGGATTGAATCCCACGGAACGAACCCCCGCGATTCCCGCCGGTAGCAGGAGCGAACCGCATTGTACCATCGTGGACCCATTGAACAGATCGATCGCGGAGGAGTTCCAGGCCGAGGCAACTACGAGGTCGTCGCGCGGGCTGAAGGCTGTGAACGAGGAGCTCGTCCCCGGACCCGGCACGCTGACCGAAAGGCTACCGGAAGGGGGTGGGCGGCCGAGCGCCCAGACCTGGACCGCCGACAACGCGAGTTGATTGCCGAACGTCTGGAGCATGTCGTACCGGCTCGCGATGTAGGTGGAGAGGTACGGGAAGTTCAGTTCGAGCGAACGGGTCCGGGCCCCCACCACGACCATCGGAACGTACGTCCCGTTCCACTTCTGGAAGATCTGGGCCCACGAGGGGGCGAGGTTCGTGCGGTCCGGACCCAGAGGAAGTGCGTCGAATGGACGGGGGCGATCGTACAGGTCTACAATGACCGTGATGTTGAGCAGGTTCGGCCGGTCCGCGGTAGTGATGAACGCAAGGTCCCCCGTGAACACGGTGGATCTCGCCGGCGTGTTGGCATCCACGTAACTCGCCACCTGGGAGACCATGTCGAGCGAGTAGACCCTTTGATTCGCGTTCTCATCGGACAAACTGCTCGCGAGCGGCTCGTTGTACGGGTTCGACGGACCCAGCACGGCGACGGCCGAGAAAAGACTCGACCCGACCAGTAGGAGAACCACCGCCGTGGCTAAGGCGCTCGGGCGGGGCGCGCGCTGTCGACCAAGTACGGTCGTGCGAGCCTCCCTGGCTGACTTTGGATCATCGCTAGGGGCCGGCTGGGCAACGGGGGCGAGAACACGCGTGAGGAGGATCCCTCCCCCTACCGAGGCGGGAACCGAGAGCTCGAGGGTTCGGTGGGTGAAGAAGCTCGCCGAAACCACCCCGTCGACGACGATCACCAGGGCGACCCATCCTAGGCAGAACGATAGGAGCAGGAGCTCGGCCGAGCCGGCCGACAGGCTCCAATCCGCGCGCTCGAGGGACCGGAAACCGTAGAACCAGCTGAACAAGAGGAGGCCCGTGAGGACCACTACCCCGTAGAACAGGAGGTCCCCGGTTCCGTAGCTGAAGTAGGTGACGGCGAGCCACGGAAGGGCTATCATGACGAGTCCCGCCAACTCCCCGGCCCTCTTCCCCCACCAGCGATGGCCCGAAAGCATCAACAACATGCCGGGGACGAGGGCGAGTAGCGTCAGAAGCGTGGGTTCCAAGACCGCTGTGTAGCCCAACGCTCCCAGGCGCAGGGTGAGCGGCTGACCGTGGCCGAGGTATCCCGGCCCGGGACCGTACTCCACCCACATCCAGGAAAGGGAGGTCAGCCGGACGAACGCGAGAAGGACCGTACCGAAGGTGAGGAGAACCCCGACCGATACGGCACCCAGCCGGAGGAGACAGGTCGCGAGGCGGTTCCGGTTCTGCCAGGCGACGACCAGGAAGATCAAAGGAGCGAGGATGATCGAGTCCCGAAGGGTCAGTATCCCGATCCCTAGGAGCACCCCGGCGAAGAAGAGGTCGAGAGAACCGGCCCGCTGATCCCGGAACAGGAGATACAACATCCACGCGAGGGGCGCTGCCACCGCGGCTTCCACGGTGATGATGGAACCGTAGTAGACGTCGAACGGGTTGAACAGAAAGATCCCGGCGGCAGCGATCCCTGCCCAGCGCCCTTCCACGCGGGAAGCCGCTGCGAAGACTCCAATGCCGGCGATCAGGAACAGCACGTCGACCATCAGCCGGCCCACGAGCAGGCTGGGTCCGAACAGGTAGGTCCCAACCGCCAGCCAATAGATCAGAACGGGCTCTCGGGCGGCAAAGGTGACGAACGGGACGCCCCCGTGGACCACGGCGAGAGCCGCCCCGAGATAGAGCCCTTCGTCGAGGTCTACCCACTGGTAAACCGATCCTGCGACGTAGACCGCGGCGGCGCACGCGATGAGCACGACCAGCGGGAGATGAAACCGAAGGGCACGTCCGGCGGTCGAAGGAGTCGTTCTCGGCTCCTCGACCGGATTGGAATCAGCCATAACCCCAGGTGGCCAGGCGACGGCTCACATCAGGGGATTGGCCGACCGGAGCCGCCGCGAGCATCGATACGACGGCCGTCTTGGCCAGACCCATCGCCGTCGCTTCCTGGGGATCGCTCGATCCGTCGGCCCGCTTGACACCACCGGGGGATCCGGCCGAATACCGCCGGATCTCGAGGTCTGCCGCTACGCCCCCCGAGACCACCCACTTTGTCTCGCCCGTGAACGCGGCGCAACTGGCCGTTCGGTTCGAAAGGGATCGCCGGGAAGCTTCCCCGTTCCTCTTGGACCGGCGGATAGGTCCGTCCCCTGCGGAGAGGACCGTACGCTCGCTCATCGGTGCTCCCGGGTTGACGAGGGACACGCCGTCGGAGAACCCGCTGGCCCCGACGCCGGCGATCTCCGCGATCGTCGGGGCGACGTCGATCAGGCTCACCCAATCGTTGGCATGGATCCGCGCCGCCGCCGCAGAAGAAGAGTCCGGGTAGTGGACCGCGAGGGGAACCCGAGTGAGTTCGTCCTCTGTCTGTCCGTGCGAGTGGAAGAACCAGCCGTTTTCCCCCAAGGACTGGCCGTGATCGCTCGTCACGATGAAGAGTGTGTTCCGATCTCGTTGGTGTCGGCGGAGCGTGTCCCACAGGCCCCGGATCCGACCGGCGAGGGTACGGCCCGCGGCGGAATAGAGGCCACGGATCTCGGCGATCCAATCGGCGGGGGGTCGTTCCTGTCCCCGAGTGTAGCTCCTTCCGTCCTGAGGAACGAACGAAAAACGGAGCGACCCGCCGAGGGAGCGCGCGGAGGGGTGAACCGGGAGGTAGGGCTCGTGGAGGTCCATCAGGTTCACGACGCTGAAGAGACCGCGCTCCGGACGGACTGACCCCACCCAGGCCTCGAATGCGGGCTCGATCCAGGGAGAAACCGGCGGGGTCCCGTTACCGTCTGCTCCGTGCATCAAGCGGATGAGGTCCGAGATGGCGTATCCTACCGCGGGTACGTGGCGAAGGGTCGTGGCGACTCCTGCGGCGACCACGCTTTGGCCCTTTGGGTTGGGAAATCCCTCCTCGCTGCGCCGGTCGAGGACGTGAGGCGGGCCTGAGGCCGAGTACCGGAAGATGTTCTCGCTCCAGCGTCCCCAGGCGGCGAGATCGAACCCGCTCAGTAAACCGGTCTCGGGGGCTAGGACCGAGTTGCCCGAGAAGGAGGCGGTTGAGTAGCCCTTGGCTTTGAGAAGGCCGGCGATCGTGGGGTGGTTGATGGGAGGGCGCAGTCCGGCGAGGTTGTGACACCCGTGGTTCCATGGGTAGAGACCGGTAAAGAGGGAGGCGTGAGAGGGCAGGCTCCACGTCGCTGCGGTCGTGGCCCTGTGGTAGGGGACGAAATCGATCGGGGTTTCCGCGATGAGGTCGTCGACCATCGGCGTTCCGCGCGAAGGGTCCACGGACCTCGCGCAATCGGCGATGACTAGGACCACATCCGGCGAAGCCGTAGGTGCAGAATTTTCCATCCTGTACGACTTAGTTGGGTTTCGTTCATAAGGCTGTCCGCGTCCCGCGGAGCGCTGTCACATCGACGGGCGGGGCGACCGAGAGCCGCAAAGTGTGTGCAAGCGTGATTGAACCTCTCTCTCTCTCTGGCGGACGGGCAGGAGCCCTCCAGAGGTTTCACGACCGATTCCTACTGAACCCACTCAATTGCGCGATGAACTGTCTCCATCAAACGAGTCGGTACGAGCACATGAATTCGGCTGTTCGCAATTCTCATTCCAGCCACAGTTGCGAACATTGTAACCGCATCGGGAAGGAGGCTGTAGCGGGAACTGTCCTTGTTCGTCCAGGTAACCGGTGCTTCTATGCACTTGGCTCCGAGGAGCCTCGCGTGCAGAACGAACGACACATCGGTCGTTTGGTTGTTCACGTAGACGTGGCCGAGCAGACGCTCGAGGAATGGCTGGGAATAGAACTTGGCCCCGCATTGCGTGTCCCGCACCCCGACGCCGAGGAGGGCCCGGACTATGGCATTGAAGACTCGGCCCGCGAACTCCTTGCGTGGGTTCTCTCGAACGAGCCAAACGCTGCCCTTGACCCACCGCGAGCCGAAAACGCACTCATACCTGTCTGCATCATCTATGAGAGTTTCGAGAGATTCGGGGGCGAGGCTACCATCGGCATCAACATGCCCCACCCGTCGGAATCTTGCCTCCCTGAAACCCGCAATGATCGCCCCGCCTTTCCCCTGCCGGCTGTCGAAATTGATGACCCGCACAGCGGGCTCGCCTACCGATCTTGCAACCTCTGGCGTGCGGTCTGATCCATCAGCGACCACAATCACTTCGAAGGGAAGTCCGATTTTGTGAAGGACTGGGATGTAGGACTCGAGAGCGATTCTGATTCTGCCCTCCTCATTGTAAGCGGGAATGACAAGAGAGACACCGTCCGGCCGGTTGTTCGCAGAGTTGGCGTCAAGAGCAACAGGTGGCCTCGTAGTGCTAAGTCCTGCGGTCTGTCTCAAATCTACCACTTCTAACTGGACATCGCCATCTGTGATGCGTTGTATTTACTGTTAGGGTCTCTCATCTGAGGAGTGACTCCCCGCGAGCATGCCAAGACCATGTGCCCGTCTGGGTCCCGTTCGGCGTATAACCTGGGGGGTGACGCATCCCGGAATTGACATCTTTGGAGCAGCCCACACCGAGTGCGACTTACTCCAGTTAGGGGCTTGTTCAATCTAGGAAACGGGAGAAACCGCGACCTCAAGGAAACTCTTCATGAAGAGTCGGGGGAACGAATTAGATCGACCAATCTCGCCGTTGCAAGGCACGCTTCAGCATCGAGGTCGGTACGAGGGACCGTCGCTCGGGACTCCCGGAACGTTCGAACGTTTGCGCAGAAGGAAAGGATCTCTTTCACGATTGCGTCGACGTCCCCCTTCGGGACAAAGGCGGGGTGAACTCCGAGTTCGTCCGCTGTCTCCCGAAGTTGAGGAAGCTCGTACGCAATGATCCCGATTCCGCAGTAGGCTCCGACGCTCATTGCGCCAGAGTACCCACCTGTGGCGTTGTACGGCAGAATCAGCAGATCGTGCCCACAAACTACATCGAGCATCTTCGCTTCCGGAACGTACCCCAGAGAATGGAACCACTCCGAATCCATAGATGCGACGGCGCGGTTGACCTCCCCTCGGAACTGTGGGAAGTTAGTGTTGATAGCCCCTGTAATGCTCACTGAGAATCGACCGCCTCGCTCGTGTGCGCGGCGTAGCGCCCTGAGGACTCCGTCTAGGTCCTTTTGCGGGCCCCAGCTTCCTAGCAGTAGGATTCGAGTTAGCTCATCAGCTGGCGCAGGCACGTTCTTGGAAGGTTCCCTCGAAGATGACATCAGCCCGAAGGCCTCGATAAACGAAAGGAACACCCTCCTAGGAATGATTCGACTGGCGTCGGCAATCATTTCCTGCTGACTCGTTAAGGGTACCACTACTTTCGTGTAACGCAGCAATATACGCTCGAGAAAGCGAACGCCTAACAGCTGCAGTACTGTGGGACGATATCCGAGTTGTGCGACATCTTGGGTCTCCAAGAGATTGTGCATGTAGACGACCACGGGTTTGCGAGTCAGAAGCGCAACCAAAGGAGGGGTGAGCAGACCGACGCCATTTGCGATCGAGGTCCGTCCGAAGGCTGTGGGATAAATGTTGAAAAGAAATCCATCAACAGCGGCAGAGCGCTTGAGCATGCTGCAGAGGGCTTGAACGAGAGAGCTTGGTCTATCGTGCATCCAGCACGGAATTACCCGTGCTTTTTGGGAACCCAGGGCGTCCGGAATGTAGGAACCAGTCTGGGAGAAGATCGTAACAGACTCAACCCTCTCGTCTCGGATCAGGGCTGCGACGATTCCGGTGGACGAGTTCCCGGCGAACCCACCTTCTGGGAAGAGCGTTCCGAAAAGGCCAACTGAAACTCTCCTGCCAACATTCGCCCTGATGGGCGAGCTCAGATAACGATTGGACAGCCGTGTCATGAAGTGGTGATCAACCTCTTCGTAAAAGGTGCTGTAACCGCGCCAACAGGGCATGGACCGAGCTTAGCGAAACGAGCTGCACCCTATGTGTAGCCCCAGCCGCTTAGTCGTAGTCCAACGCTTTCGATCGTGCCCGAAGTAGAGAGCGATATCAGAGCGCCTATCCGGCGTGCCTCTGCCTGGATGGCCTCCAATGGAATGCGGTCTGCGTCAGGTGCGGGCTCTACCGACGGGCTTAGCTCAGTCGAGGTAATCTCTCCAGTTTGAGGGTCGAGTACCATCTTGGCGTTGCGGTAGAAACAGACCAACAGTGGTCGGCTAAGCAGATTTACGGGGCTCGGACCGGGTCCTTCCGGTGGCAGCCCCTTGACATGGGTCAGGGCCCAGACCGGCGAGGACTCGGGCGAGTACCCTGGCCATCCAGTCGAAAGATTGGAGGGCGGCTGCCTCGCGTGGAGGGTGTTTGATAGTATATGAAAGACGTCCTTGATCGAAACCCACTCCTCAACTTGCCCAGTGATCCGATGATGAATCGGGAGCCGGACTATCATTGGCACCCTGAACAGAGAACTCGATGTTCCGAACCCATGGAAGTAGTCCCCTGCTTCCCCGAAAGTTTGGCCATGGTCTCCCACTATGACAATCCCCATGTCATCGAACCGGCCAGTATCTCGGAGGATGTCGAATATAGCTCCGATTCTGGCGTCGACGATGCGAATTGTGCTTGAATGCATCGACCGCAGGACGTCTGCTTCTTCTTGGTCCAGGACAACATCGTTAACCGCATTTGAACCGTCGTGACCGAAAGCTGAACGGAGTGCCTTCCATCTGGCGGAAGAGTGCGGGTGAAGTGGACGATTCGCAGATATCCCGAAATAAGGTTCGTGCGCGTCCATCAGGTTCACGAAGCCGAAGACTGGTTCAGACAGGGGTATGGCCCGAATCCATCTTGCCAGTGCAGGTTCGATCCAGGGGGAAACTACAGGCTCTTGGTTTCCATTCGCGGACCTGATTCTCGTCCATGCCCTGACGGGAACGTCAATTAGAACTGGAAGCGAGCGAATCAGCTCACGAGCTAGTAGACCTGGATACGGGCCGGACAGAGAATGGAGTCGCTTGGTGAGCCCGGCCCGATTGATCGAATGTCCGTCATTGGATTCCATTGAATCGCTCTTCGGTGGTGGCCTCCTGAAGGTCGTCTCGTAGAATTCTCCATGCTCTAAGACCTGGAATCCTCGACCCAATCCGTTCTCCCGGGTAATGAAAGGGTTGGAGGAAAACGCCCCGGAGCGGTACCCTTGCCGATTGGCAATCTGTGTAAACGTCTCGATCGAATCGCGCAGGATTGAGGAACTTGTGGTCATGCCAGCATCCCAGGGATAGAGCCCAGTGAGAATTCCGGAATGGGAAGGAAGGGACCAAGACGAGGGAGAAACTGCGTGGTTGAAGACCAATGCTTCTTTGCGAAGAAGGGCTAGATTCGGAAGTGATGCTGAGCCCGCTGCCGCTTCGTCAAGAGCCGAGGCACCCACACAATCTAGTACGATAACTAGGAGGTCCGGCTTTGGCGCGCGGCTCACCCGGCAAAGGCTCGGCGGATCCAGGGTTTTCATTCGATGCACCCTAGGCTGCTAGTCACTACAGGGACATTGGTGAGAATGGCTCCATGCACTTGCAAATGAATACACGCTGCCTGGGGGATTATCCAGCTCATCGTAGGTTCTCCAACATCTTGACTGCCCGTGATCATCCGATAGCCGGAGCCCTTAGATTGCTCCCGGAAGCGATCTGAGCGAGAGTTGGCACGTAGAATCGGCGTGCCACTGAATCCCAACTCCACAGTTCTCTCGCATCCTTATAGATAGTCAACCGATCCATGTGCTCCACCAAGTCAATCCGTCGACTCAGTTCAAGAACTGACTTCGCAGCCAATCCATTCTTGCCATCTTGAATCGCGTCATGGAACCCGGAGTACGGTCCGGGCAACAGTCCCACAACGGGTACGCCGTGAGCGATCGCCTCCAAGACGACGCCAGGTTGAGGGTCGTTGTATGTTCCGATGTACACAAGCGCAAGTGAACTGAGCAGAAGCGCCTGCAACTCGGAATCGCCCACCTCACCAAGATATTGAATCGCCTCGCCAAGTTCGGGTTTTACTCGCAAACGGAAATATTCGAGATCGGAAGCGGGGCCAACGATTTTCAGAGGGATGCCGGTTTGCTTCGCGAGCTCAATGGCGACGTGCGGGGATTTGACCGAGTCTATCCTACCTACGAAGATAAGGCACCGAGAGGGTGAGGCATTTATCAACCCCTCTTTTGGGAAGTATGTCCCATTTGGTGTGTAGAAGACTTTGAGACCAAGACGCCTCATCCATTCGAACATCGAGACATTGAGGCTGCCAAAGACCATCCGACGAGCTAGCGGCATCATCCCCGCGTATAGCGGATTTGCCCAATCAACGAACCCGTGGAGTACGTTGATGGTTCGGGCAGCCCCCATTCTTACCGACATTAGATATGAAATCCAAAGCTCGTTCCGGAAAGCATCATTGAAGATTCCGACCACATTCTTGGGCGGTTCTGATCCATGGTAAACGAGCGGGTAGGCGTAGAGCGCCGGAGAGGTCAACCAACGCAGCCGCTGCACTGGGTCCACGTAAGTGGGACGACTAAGTCTCGGGTATCGGAGCAAACGGGTGGCAGTTACCTTATCCGCCAAGGAGGGGGAACTAGCAGGTCCGATCAAGGTGACGTTATAGCCGAGGGACTGAAGGGCCCTAGTCCGCGCCACCACCACTCGCTCTATCGCTCCGTATCCGTGAATCGGAAGGCGCTTCCAGGGCGGGGCGACTACTGCTACGCTCTCCGACTGTCGATCGTAAGGATTCGGTTGTGGTGAGTGAGTCAGGGCGTCCACCATCCATTCTGCATGTGGCCTGCGCCTACTTTCAGTTCCAGATAGGCTCCGCTACCGATTGCAGCGAACTAGGGCAAGGATGTGGGTGAACGCGGTAAGGTTCTCGGAGTCTTCTTCGATCCTTTTGATTTGCCAAAACAGCGATTGACTAGGGACTAGCTGCACGAGCTGATCCGCCACACTGCGCCATCGAGGGATGTCTTGAGGGGAACGGAAGTGCGGTTGGACAGCTGAGCCCGACCTGCCACTGATAAGTCGCCGAAGGGCCTGAACTGAGGTATCCAAACGGTCCCATCTCCCTTGACCGAAAAATGTGGTTTCGGCTCCAAGGTCCGAGAGTAGAGTCCGCAATTCCATGATCGTGTACTCGCGCACATGAAAAGGAGACATGAACAGTCGGGGGTTACCGCGCGACAGGGCGCCATTTGGGGTGGAGAAAAGGATCAAGCCATCCTTCTTCACAAGTTGGCGAGCATTCCTGATGTACCTAACTGGATCATATAGGTGTTCTATCACCTCAAAGGAAATGGCCAGGTCGAACTCCCCTTGGTTCTCGTTGTACAATACAGAGCCCTGCTCATCTGAATGACGAAACACAGCGTTGTGCAACAGCCCGGAAACGTTCTCGCGAGCCCACGAAATCGCGGAGCTATCCACATCAACGCCGAGGTACGAGTGGCATACGGGCTCGATGAACAACGCCCCGAAACCGTGGCCGCAGCCTAGGTCGACGACATCCTTTCTCGAAGCCAAAGAGGCAGCCCACCGATAACGATCGACGTGGTCCCCCCGCTGGTACAGGAACCTCAGTATCTCCCAGTCGAGATCCGCCTTTCCGGGAGAATGACTTCCGCCAGGATTCGGGGAGCCGGTCTCAATCACGCCCGTAGGCCGAGGACGTATGGTCGAGACCAATGTGGCTCTCCGTGAAGGGAACTGTCGTCGATGCTTGTTAGACTATCTGGGATGCGGCTATTTGTCGCCTCATTCCTCACAGCGTAGGTTTCCGCAGATTGTAGCGCGCGAGACGTAATGAAATGGCCCAGCGCCAAGGGTCGACAACGTGCCTCTAGTGTGACGCGCCAGAATTGGCTACGTTTATAACCGGGAACGTCCATCCTCCGCTGTGCGCGTGGCCCCGCGGATCGTTCTCTCTGACGAGGAACGCTCCCAGCTCGCCTCGTGGGCCCGGGGCCGCTCCGCCCCGCATCGCGTGGTCCTCCGCTCCCAGATCGTCCTCCGAGCGGCTGACGGGGCCACCAACAAGACCATCGCCGAGGAGTTGCGCACCGAACCCAACACCTGCGCCCTCTGGCGGCGGCGGTTCCTCGCCTCCCGCCTCGCCGGCCTGATGAACGACGCACCACGGGCCGGTGGTCCCCTCTCCATTCCCGACACGAAGATCCGTGCCATCGTCCACGACACCCTGCACGCCAAACCCTCGAACGCGACCCACTGGTCCTCTCGGACCATGGCCGAGGTCCATGGGGTGAGCGCCTCGACCGTGCGTCGAATCTGGAAGGCCCGTCGGTTGTTCCCCCACCGACTCGAACACTACAAGCTGAGTCGGGACAAGCACTTCGAGGAGAAGCTGCAGGACGTTGTAGGCCTCTACCTCAACCCGCCCGAGCACGCCCTCGTCCTATCGGTGGACGAGAAGACCCAGATCCAGGCGCTCGACAGGACCCAGTCGATCCTCCCGTTGAGAGCCGGTCTGCCCGAGCGGCAGACCCACGACTATCGGCGGAATGGGACCACGGACCTGTTCGCAGCCCTCGATGTGGCCGAGGGGACGGTCATCGGGGAGTGCCACAAGCGCCACCGGGCGAAGGAGTTCCTCGCGTTCCTGCGAACCCTCGATCGAAGCACCCCCGAGGAACTGGACCTCCATCTGATCCTCGACAACCTCGCGACCCACAAGACGGCCCGAGTGAAGCGGTGGGTGCTCCGCCACCCGCGCTTTCACTTCCACTTCGTGCCGACGAGCTCGTCGTGGCTAAACCAGGTCGAGCGGTGGTTCAACGACCTCACGCAGAAGCGCATCCGTCGAGGGACGTTTCACAGCGAGCACGAGCTGATCGAGGCGCTCAAGCAGTACGTCGCGACG
>JBKQPJ010000015.1:0-442346 GCA_052326305.1 Thermoplasmata archaeon
ACCGGGTCGAACTACACCGACTGGGACGAGGCGAAGAACGCGCTTCGGCTCGCCATCCGCCGGCTCAATCGAGTCCACTGCGTGACGAACTCACGTCCCGCACTCCGCTGGTGGACGCGGCACTAGGGCCACCCCCCCTCGGGGTCGACCCAGCTGGAGACCGAATCGTAGTCACCTCGCTGCACCGCAGGCAGATCCAGCGCGGGGTGTTCCCTGTGCCCGCGTACTTGAGACGGGGATGAAGGCATCGAATCCCCACGGGCAGGGGCATCAGGTCCGGGTACGCCTCCGTGTACCGTTTTGCCGACAGGAGTTCCTCCAGCTGGGGTCGAAACTGGACGGCGTCCTCCCTCTCAAACATGAACTCGATCCGGGGGATACCCCTCGCTTCGCGATGGTCCAAGAACCTATCCCGGGAGAGGAGGTAGACGGGTATCCCCGATCGGAGAAGCTCGTTGGCCTCCTCCAGAAGCCGCGCATCCGCCGGTTCGCCTTGCACCTCCAAGATTTCCCCGAGCTCGATCATGTCATTCAGCTCGACCCCTCGATCGATCTCGTACCGGAGGTTGCCGTCGGCCCACGCTCTGTACGGCTGTCGTGCTTCCTTCAGCCTCGCGAGGACAATCTCGACATTGCGGAGCCTGGGAGCCCTGCCCTGCGAGAATCCGTGCGCGACGTTGCTGACATCAACTAGAACCGTCGGCAGGAATTCGACGTTCCAGTTCGACACGTGGGCTCCGGGAGATCCCGCAGAGGGACCGATGACGCACCGCTTCGGTTTAAGACTGCGATCCTCGCTCGGAGGATCGTCTCCAATCCGCGCTTGCGGTTTGTCCCCGATCGGGATCCGTCCGGTGTTCAGGTTGGCTAGGGCGTCGGTTCCAGATCCCTCGGCGGAGATCAGGTCCCCTTTCGCCGCAGCAGGACCAAGGCGACGCCGGCAATCGCTGCCACGCCCACGACCCCGCCGATAGCATACCAGGTCTTGGCCGGAATGCCGGAAGCACCGAGGGTGTTCTGCGAGAAGCCGATCTCTATAGTCTGGTTGATTCCCGCGACGGTTACCGATCCGGCGGTGACGTTCGAACTGTATCCGGGGATAGGCCAGACCTGATATGTGTAGGTCGAGTTGATTTCCCCGAATCCGATAGATGCCGAAACTCCGAACTCCCTAGTCGAATTCAAAGACACACTCCAACTCATCTCTGCCGGCAACCCAAGTTCGTGGAAAGACACCGAGTACAGATTCGACCGGAACTTGACCAGCACCGATACGTTCGCCCCGTGAACCGCCACAACTCCGGAGTACTTCGCCGAGAAGTTCGGAATCTTGGTGATCGCGTAATCGTAGATCCCGCCCGCTTCCTCGTAGGTAATCGTGTACGTCGAGCTGCTGACGGGACTCCCCTTGAGAGTGACCGTCCACGCGGGGGCGATTCCAAGTCCCTTTTCGGTGAACGTGACGTTGTACCCTGTGGCATAGGTTGCGGTTAGGGTCCCGTTGCCGGTCACGACGACGAACGTGTTGGGTAGAGTGGGCGAGCCCAAGGATCCCACCGTGACGCTCCACGACACGAATCCCTCGCCGGAACACGAGAGCGCCGTTACCGGGTACGAACCGGCCGACAATCCGGTGACGGCGGCGCCAGTGTGATAGGCTTGAACGCCGACCCGAATCGCACAATCGGAAGGGTGAATCGCTACGTTCAGCGTGTAGACTGGTGACGTGTCGGGTTCGACCGAAGTTGGGATTCCAGCCCCCACTCGAGGTGTTTGGGAGCCTTCGCGCGGGGGCAGTTCGTGGCTCGAGCCTGCAGTTCCGAACGCACCGGTCGGCGATGTTGCGGCATAGGTTGTAGACGAACGCACAAGCAGCTTGCTGAGGACGAGGACGAAGCCCGCCGCCGAACGAGTCTGGCGGTGGTCCCCCCGAATCCGTGCCCAAGCCCTAGCCGCCTGGAACGATACGAGCCTCTGGGAACGGGCAAGACCAGTTTGGACTCCGGTGACCTCAACGTCGCCGCTCGTCCGCCTCTCCATGAAGGGTCGGCGACGGAGCCGAGTTCGAGTATGAATCTGTGAACCGACTTAGAAGATGACGAGGGGATTCTTTCATTCCGAAGTACCGAAGCCTCCCGCCCGTCGCACCGAAGCGGGACCGAAGTGGAAGAGGGCGGATGCAGTCGCCTCGGGGCCCTTCTAGGAGTTCCGCTGGTCGGAGAACGGCGCGATAAGTGGCGGGGGAGCCGCTCACCCGTTAGGCTATAAATAGGTTCTCGGGTCTGCGGGGGCATGCTCGCGTTCGGACGGATCCTCGGGGTTGCGCTCGTCGTCGCGACCCTCGCGCTGTTATCGGCGGTCGCGGTCGGTCAGGTAGGTGCGCTCAGTGCGGCCGGTGCTCACGCGAGCAACGCTGGCCCATCGTACAACGCGACATTCACCGAAACCGGCCTCCCGACGGGCACGAACTGGAGCGTCCACGTGGGTTACGTTGGCTGCGGGTGCGACGGGGTTCACAAGACCTTCACTTCGAACCTTCCGTCCATCACGGTACTTTTGACGAACGGAAGCTACCGGTACAGCGTACTGGTGGTCCCGGGCTACTTCGTGAACGTTTCTGCGAAAGGGATGTTCAACGTCTCGGGAGCTAACCCCCCAGCCATCCCGATCATCTTCCACCCGGCCGTCCTGTACACGACCGAGTTCACTGAGTCCGGCCTTTCCCCGGGTACACTTTGGACCGCGAGCGTCGCGGGCAACGGACGGGGCCAAGAGTGGGCCCTTGAGCACGTCACGGAATCATCCCACAGTGCCTCAATGAACTTCACGGTCCCGAACGGAACGTACCGGTACACCGTTTCCCCGGTCCACGGGGCGTACTTCAGCGGCCCGTCCCACGGTAAGTTCAAAGTGTCGGGAGCTTCGCCCTCGACGATCCTGGTGGCATTCGTTACGCCGCCGACCTATGCCATCACCTTTACCGAACACGGCCTCGCGGCTGGAACGAACTGGAGCGTGCGGGTCGACGGGTCCGGCGTGGCACGGGTCCACGAAAGTCTGTCGACGACCTCGGACGCCATCGTGTTCTCCCTGCCCACTGGAACTTACAGGTACACGGTCGCGGAAGTTCTCGGCTACGTCCTGAACGGCACTTCCGTCGGCCACCTGACGGTCGCTACTGTTCCACTGGGCGTGAACGTGTCCTTCCGAGCCGTCGGGCCCGGAGCGTTCTACCCCGTCACGTTCGAGGAGAATGGGCTGGCCGGCGGGACCCACTGGGTTGTGAAAGTCATCGCGACCCACACATTCGGCCACAGCCGGACGGCCGAGCAGTCGTCCAACGACACCACCCTGACCTTCCACCTCCAAAACGGGACATATCGCTACGATGCCCTCCCGATCCGAGGATACAGTTCGAGCGGTGCGGCGGGGACGTTCACCATCATCGGCGCATCTCCTGCCGTCATGGTAGTGACCTTCACCCTCGTTCCGACCTACACCGTGACGTTCACCGAGAGCGGTTTGCCGAATGCTACGAACTGGACCGACCTGGTCCGCACCGAACCCGGTGGCTCGTCGGTCTGGCCGGTCCACATCACGGAGACATCCAACTCGACCACGATCGTGTTCACCCTCCCGGACGGAAGCTACTGCTACCAGATCCATGCGGTCCGGGGCTACCACATCACGACCGGCACCGCCGCTGGCTCGTTCTCCGTGACGGGGGCGTCCCCGCCGGGGATCACGGTCGGATTCTCACCGAAAGGGTGAACGAACCCGTTTCCCGTCGGACCTTTCGAATAACGCAGGAGGCCGGCCCTACTTCCTGCCCCGTGGCCGGCACGTTCAACCTTTCGATGAGGGTGGAGACGGAGGCGCTAGGGGGGGTGTTGAGGACCCTCTGAAGAGGGCGCGCAATCCCTCATCCCGGAATGTGGAGGGGGTCCCGTGCCATCCGTTTCTAACTCTGCACCCCTTGGTAGAGAGTCCTCGCTCCTAAGAGAGGACACAGGGTAAAACAATAGTTAATGCTCAAGCCGCTCACAAACTGGTATTCCTAAGTAGAACACCGAAGTACCCTTAGGTCGGGTTCTTATCGGGCCTCCCCGATGGTCTGCTCCATGCCGAAGCCTCGTTTCTGGGAAAAGATCGCCTTGGCCGCCCTCGTCTGCGTGACCGTGGCCACCCTCCTTCCATCGGTCAGCGCCGGCATGCCGACCTCGCACGTTTCGTCCTCGCACGCACCGAAGTTCCTCAAGCGAGACTCCCCGTGGGGCGGCTGGGGTGTCAAGGGCGCGAAAGGATCGGTCAACTCTGTTGTCGGGTCGTGGGTCCAACCCCGACAATTCACCTGTCCGACGGTGACCCCTGCCGGTGGTCCCGCCTACTCCTCCGAGTCGATTGGGGTGGGTCTTAACTTCCTTAAGGGAGGTCGGATGGACGGGGTCGGCACGCTCGGTTTCTGCGTGGGAGGCAATGCGTTCTACGCGGCCTGGTACGACGAAGCCCCCGCCTCGGCCATCATCATCCCCGTCGCCTTGGTCACCCCCCATCCCGGGGACATCTTCAACGCCAGTGTGAGCTGCAATGCGGCCACATGCTTCTACTTCCTTGAGGACCAGACCACCGCCCAGGTGTTCTCCATATCGTGGGCCTACGTCGCGCTCCCCCTCAATCTCGCCGAGTGTGTCGTGATGAAGGGCACCACGCTGGGGGTCCTGCCGGCCTCGTTCGCCCCACTCCCGGTCTCGGCTCACACCCCCGGGGACGCCCTGTTCGGGTCGGCCTTTACGGGGGTCGCCGGGTGCGCGGTCATCATCAATGCGGTAACGTTCGGGTTCGGGGCCGTTCCGTCCCCCCCGTGGGTCCCGGTCCGGTTCTCGCTGTCGGCCAGCCCCATCATCACCCCGACCCCGCTGGTTCCCCCATTGCTCTCGGGACTGACCCCCCAGGACAGCTTCACCGTAGCGTAACGCCTTCCGCCGCCCGGAGGGTCGCGCCTCCTGCCTCGGCTAGTCGGGGCGCGACCTCCCCCCAACGGCACCGTCCGACCCGTGGCGGTCGGTGTCGAATGGGGGAAGAGGTAGACTCCGCTTCGACCGTGCATCCCCTTCCTAACGAGAGATTCCCGGGCCTATGCTCTTCGCGAGGCGCAATCGGCCACCCGGTCCACCTTCACGAAGTGGATGCCCTTTCGACCGATCCAGCGTCGGCAGGTGGTAGGGTCAGCCTAGCGCGGGGGGGTCTCGATGACGCAATCCCCCCATCCGTCCGACGGCAGACAGCGTCCTAGTGAATCCCGACCCGGGGTAAGTTCTATCGTGCCGGTATGAGATCAAGGTGCCACCGTAGATGGACGGAAGGCGGACGGCCCCTGCGCAACCTCTTCCCCCCCAGGCAGGATACTTGCCGAGAGGTCGCGGCGACTCGTGGGTCGTCGTTCCTGCTATCTTCGGGATCGTCCTCGTCTCGGTACTCGCGCTCTGGGTCTTCGACCTTGCAGAGGCCCCTCCGATGAGGATCGGCACGTGTTGCCCGTATGAACTCGGGATGACGCCGATCCGATCGTCCGCTCCCTCCCCGGGAGTCTACTACGAGGATCTCGGAGTCTTCCCCACTTCCGGCCTGACGACCGGGATGTTCGGCCTTAGGATCCTCAACTCCAGCGGGGTGCTCATCGCTCCGGGCACCGCGCCCGGCTCCTGCGCCGCCCCCTCGGGGGGCACACTTACCGCATTCACCTGGAGGAATTGCGGGGCGCCCACGGGCAACTGGTACTGCGTCCTAGTGTTCGAGAACACCACGATCCAAGGTGTGTTCGACCGCTCCGGCCATTGGTCGGGACCGGCGGCCCCGCTGGAGAACACGGTGACCCAGATCTTCATCGTGTCGGGCGTAGGATATGCGGGCATCGGGTACACGATCGCGACCTACGACACCGACGCCGTGAGCGTCTCGGGGTCGACACTTCTCTGAGAAGCTCCTTCGCCTTGGACGCCCCCCGAAAGGCGCCCTCCGATCTCACCGGGGAAGGTCCGGCCCATCCAACGGAAGGACCCTCGAGAACCCGTACGGTGTGCGATTGGCGGCCAGAGGAATCGGTTGGGCCCGGAGAACCGGGAGATTCAGCTGGCCGGTCCCCCGTCGTGAACCTCTACGTTGCCCGGCCGCGTGTCGAAGCCGAGCCGGGCAAGAGCGTTCAGGCTGTCGGCGAGCGTGGCTTCCCTCGGTCGGACCAGGACGAGGTCGAGGTGCGGTACGCGGATGTGGTTCGGCCAGACGTGGATCTGCTTCATGGCCGATAGGTCTCGAGGAGAGCATATGAACCCCACGCACGGAATGGACGAAGGGCCCCCGAACTCCAGACTTACTACGGACTTTCCGAACGCGCGCCTCCGGTGGGTTCCCGGATGTTCCCCTTCGATGGGGTAGAATCCCGGCGCGGGGACTCGCTCCGGACACCCCCGGGGTAAAACTCCAGTTCTCGAGCTCCTGGTAGTAACCAGCCCCCATTCCCACCGGAGAGGGCGAAGAAAGGAGCGAAGATGGAACCTCTACCGGTGGAGGCGTCAGGGCAATCGATAGTCAACCGAAATCGACCGAGATTTGACGCCCAGCCGCTCCTTGCACGATCGAGCGGGTCGATGAGGCTCTGGGCCACACTCTATGGGACGATTTGGATCGTCTTTCTCGAGTTCCTCCTGTCGATGGCCCCTCAAGGGCGACCGTGGATCCTGTACGCTCACTACGGTCTAGGGTTCGTGATCGTCGGGATCGCGTGCGTCAACTCCCGCGCCCTTCGGCAGACCACGGCCCCGGGGCGGCTCAAGCGGATCGCCTCGGCCACGTTCTCCATGTCGATCTTGATGGCGGTGCTGGGCGTCCTCCTCGTCTTGGGCTTGGGAACCGGGTGGCCGGTCTTCCCCGGGGTGACCGTCTGGAACCTCATCCTCCTCCTCCACGTCGCCACCGCCTTCGGGATCATCACGCAGATGGCCGCCGTCGCCATCGCCCACGACATGTGGGAAGACAAGGAGTTCCTTCAGGAGACCCGGCCCGGCGAAGTCCCACGTCCGTCCCCCGCCCGCGATCTCAAGACTGGCTGACGAGGACGGCCATGCCCCTTGATGCGTCCTCGAAGGCGGACCGACATCGGAGAAGCCCTCTGCCGTAGGTCCTTTCGACGAGCCGAGATCCGGGGTGAATGCGCGCTGCCGATCTCACCCCGTGGACCCAGCGCCTGCAGTACGTGGAACCTGGAGGTCCAGATTGACCGGCTCGACGATCAATGCGGATTGGCACCGCCAGCATCGCATGCCCCTCCGGCCCACGGTGGAGGAGCGGATCGAATGGCACGCCGAGCATGCCATGCACTGCGGTTGTAGACCGATCCCCCCAGGGATCCGAGACGCGATTCAGAAACGCGATCGCTGAAGGTTCGACCGATCCCGCGGGTCCATCCTCCGGCGGCGCGGTTCTCCCTGCCCCGCCCCGGTCCAGCCTACCCCTTGCGATTCAGCCCCCGGATCTCGTCCTCTACCTCGCCCTCGAGCTTCCGGACCTCCCGCTCCGCGAGCTCCACACCCTCCCGCCACAGACGCGCGAGGATCGGGCCGAGGTTGAGCACCAAGGTCGTCACCACGGTGCCGACGGAAAGAAAGGCCATGCCGGAGGCGAAGAGCTTCGCTGCGTCGGTCGTGAGAGCCGACGGGGGCCCTTGGCCCGTGGCGAGCATGCTCTCGAAGTAGAACGAGTCCACGAGGTCGGTCCCCGCGACCGCGTGGAACCCGATTGTGCCGATCGCGAGAACCACGCCGAGCGCCATCAGCGAGATGACGGCGCGCCGATTCCGCCGGTGCGTCAGTTCCGCTCGGCGGGCACGGTGGATCCTCAAGCGGCTGGCGGAACTCTCGGACGGGACAGGAGGGGGGCCGGTCGTGGTTGCCGCGTTGCTCGTCCCGGTTTCCTCGTTCGGCAAGATGACCCACCCGATCGATCCGATCGGAAGTTACCCGTCGTTCCCTAAGTAGGTCGCGCTCCCTGGGAACTGGCCCGAGCGGAGGGGCCTGAGTTTCTCGGGGAAGGGTCGGGCGATTCTTATGGGGAACCGAACCTGAGTCTCCGGGGGGAAGCGATGGCCCGCGTGATCGAACGCTCGATCGATATATCGAGCAGCGCCGACGCGGTCTGGAAGGTGCTGATCGACTTCCCACGATTCCCCGAGTGGAACCCGTTCATTTCCCGGATCGTCGGCCTGCCGACGCCGGGAGCCCGCCTGCTCGTGGATCTCGGGGCTCGCGACTCTCCCAAGAGGACGATGCGACCGCGCGTCCTGCGGGCGGTAGAGGACCAAGAGCTGCGATGGCTCGGCAAGCTCGGGTTCGGCGGCCTGTTCAACGGAGAGCACTCGTTCCGTATCGAGGCGATATCCCCGTCGAAGGTCCGGTTCGTTCAGTCAGAGAGATTCACGGGACTTCTGGTTCCGCTCCTGCGCGGTGTGATCCGGGGGGCGGAGGCTGGCTTTGAGGCCATGAACTCGGCCCTGAAGGATCGGGTCGAGCGCGGCTAGCGCTCCGACCGGCCGAGCGACCCCGGCCGGAAGAAGGTTCGGCCGAGCCCCCATGGGTTCCCGCGACGAGGGGGGAGGTCAGCTAATGAAGGGCCCGTACCTCCATCGCCTCGGTGTACCATGCCCAACACATGCCCCGACTGCGGCGCCTCGGTCGAGTTCAGCGCCGCGACGGCTCGGGTCCTGCACGGCGATTGTTCGGGGTGCGGACATGCCTTCACGATCCTGGAAGGAATGCCACCGATCCCTCCGGGGCAGCCCGCCGCCCAACCGGATGAGGGAGCGGAAGGGGCGGCCCCGGACGCGCCGGCCTGCGGATCCTGCGGCGCCTCCCTGACCGTCCGCGCCGCGTCCGACACGACCCTGGAGGCGGTCTGCACGGCGTGCAGCTCCCACTTCAGCTACACGCTCGCGACGGCCCCGCTCGAGCGCGAACCCCCCCGGAAGGCCCGCCGATTCGAACCGGTTTCGGAGGAGCGCGGAGGATTCGAGCGTCCCCCCAGCCGGCCGTGCCGCGAGTGCGGAGGGGCCCTTCAGTTCACGACCACCGCCGAGGGTCTCGTCACCGGCGAGTGCGCCCAATGCGGGAACCGGTTCACCCTTCCCCCCCGACGCGAGGACGGGGGACGGGGAGGCCGCCCACCGTTCCGACGCCCGGGCGGGGGCGGGTTCCGGCCCCGGTATGGCAGCGGTGGGGGCGGGTACTCTCGCGGTGGCGGGCGCGGAGGCCCTCCCCGCTCGGAGGGTGGATCACGTCCGTACCGGCGTCGCGAGGCCCCGCGGGACGACGATGACGACGACTCCGACCGCCGACGGCGCCGGCCCCGGCGCGAGTGAGACGTCGCGCGCGACCGAGATCAGACCGACTCCTCGATCTCCCCGGCCTGGGGAGTACCGGCGAGCTGCCCGGCCACGAGGCTCAGGATCTCCAGGTGGCGGTCCACGTCCGCGCCGGTATGCTGGACCGAGATCGTCCACTGCTCGTCCGGGCCGGTGCCGGAGGGAATGAGACCCCGGTTGAGGCAGAGGTAGTAGTAGAGCATCGATCGGTCGCCGTCGACCGTGAGGAAGTCCCGCCAGTTCCGGACCGGGTGATCGGCGAAGAACACCGTGCCCGATACCCCGTCGGCGGCGACGGAGGCGGTCACCCCCGCGGTCTCGAAGACCCTCGCGTAGCCTTTCGCGAGCCTCGAGCCAAGCTCGGCGGAACGCTCGAGGGCCGCGTCGGTGAGGATGTGATCGAGGGAGGCGAGACACGCCGCCATCGCCAGGGGGTTCGAATTGTACGTCCCAGCGTGCGCCACCTTGCGAGGGCCGACCTCGTCCAGGATCTCGGGGCCGGCGGCCACGGCCGAGAGCGGGATCCCGCAGGCGATCGATTTCCCTAGGGTCATCAGGTCCGGTCGGACGCCGACCCGACCCGCGCCTCCGTGCGGGTACTTCGCGCCGGTCTTGATCTCGTCGAAGATGAGGAGCGCCCGGGCCTCGTCGCAGAGGTCGCGGAGCCCGGGAAAGAACCCCGGCTCGGGGAGGATGAAACCCATGTTCATGGGGATCGGCTCGGCGATCACGGCGGCGAGGTCGTCCTGGTGCTCCCGGATGATCCTCCGCGTCGCGTCCAGGTCGTTGAACGGGGCCACCAGCGTCCGTTCGGTGACCTCCGGCAGGAGTCCCGGGGACGCGGGCGCCGACGCGGGGTGATCCTTCGGACCCGCGACCTCCGCCCGCGGCTTCACGCCGACGAGGAGCGTGTCGTGCGAACCGTGGTAGGATCCCTCGAACTTGAGGATGTACCGCCGCTTCGTGTACGCCCGGGCGAACCGGACCGCGTGGTGGGTGGCCTCGAGACCGGTGGTGCTGAATCGGACCTTGTCCATGCCGTAACGCCGGCAGATCCGCTCGGCGACCTCGGGGGTACGCTCCCACTCGTATCCGAAGAGGCTCCCGTCGTCCAGCTGGCGCTTCAGGGCCGCCACGAGCTCCGGGTGCGCGTGTCCGCTCTGGAGCGAGCCGAATCCCATGTTGAAGTCGAGGTACTCGTTCTCGTCGGCATCCCGAAGCGTGACCCCGCGCGCCCGGTGCACGTAGAACGGGTACGGTTCCAGGTACCGATAGTTCGAGTGCACCCCAAGGGGAGTCCGCCGACGTGCGGCCTCGAACAGTTGCTTTGAACGCGGGGTACGCCGCTCGTACTCCCGATACGCCTCCTGGAGGTGCGGATTCAACGGTGTCCCCTCCGACGACCGCAGTGGACCGTGGCGACGGCCGGGAGAGCCGGGCAGCGTACAAAAGGGGCCGGGAAGGGTAGCGACGGATGTTGTTGCCGGGAGCGCATCACCGATTCAACCACGGGCCGAGCGATTCGGCAGACCGAACAATCTCTGCGCGTTTCCCCCGAGAATTGCCGCTCGATCGGGCTCCGGGATGTCCAGCCGCTCGATCAACTGTGCGGCAAGCCCTAGCTCTTCGAGCGGCCAGTCCGAGCCGTGGAGGAATCGCTCCGGCAACCCGGTCGTAACGATCGCGTCGAAGATCCGTTCTCGACACCGGTCGACTGCGCGATCGAAGTACCGCGCCGTCGGGGGAGGAAGCAACCCCGAGGTGTCGACGTAGAGATTGGGGTTCTTGTAGACCAACTCGGCGGCCTCCTCGATCCACGGATTCCCAAGATGGCAGAGCACGAAGCGGACGTCCCGGTAACGACCCGCCACCTCATCGATCTCGAGCGGGCGAGCGAATTTGAGGAGACCCCGGCCGTCCAGCGTATCGCCCTGATGGACGAGCACGGGAAGCTTCCGACGGTGGGCGAACTCGTACACGGGGTGGAGCCGGGTGTCGTTCGGGTAGAACGGCAGGTAACCGGGGAACAGCTTCACTCCGAAGAGAGACTTTTCGGCGTCCATTCGGGCGACGGTGGCCGCGACGGCAGCTCGGCCCTTCGTGGGATCGACCGTCGCAACCGGAAACAACCGGCCGTGCCCTTCGTTGATCAATGCCCGACCTTCCGCGAGCGCCTCTTCTTCGGACGGTGCTTGAAAGAGCTGGATCGCGAGGGCGTAGTCGATCCCACTTCGGTCCATCTCGTGCAACAGGCCCGCTACAGTGTACTCGAGGTCGGAACGGTAGCCGGTGCGGCGCACCTCGGGCCACCAGCGGCTCAGGTGGACGTGGGCGTCGACGCGGGGGAACGAATCGCTCGTCTCGATCCCTTCTGCGAGTTAGCTCTCCGACGGAGCCGATCCGGTCGTCGGTGCCGGGGCGACCTTCATGGGCGGAGCCGGGCGGATTTCATAGGCCCGCATGTCCCGTTTGCTGTTCCCACGGAACTCCTCGATCATCAGGCCGTGGGCGACCGCCGCGACACGGAGGCGGTCGAACCCTTCGACGGATATCTGGCACGGCGGTACGCGCGAGTCCATCTTCCACACGAGCTGGATCTCGTCATTGTGCACGCCCGGCACGGGTCGGCAGTAGATGTCGAGCACGAGCTTCGGGTCGTTCCAAGGGACCGCGCGGATCTCGCCGTTGTGAAGGACGAGCTCCAGTCCGTCGGACCAAAGGTACGCCTGGTCGGCCCAATTCGCTCGGCCGCGGATCAGGAGCTGGTGTTGAACCACGCCGAGGACCACGAGCACAAGGCCGAACACCAACAGGGCATCGGCGAGCGCCGAGGGATGGGTGAACCAAAGTCCGGCGGATGCGGCAAGAATCACCGATCCTAGCATGACGAGCACGTACCGGCCGACTTGACCGGGCAGTTCCATGCGCCGGCGGAGATACGTCGTGTCGGCATCGCTCCGTGCCAGCGGTACGCCCGCCGCTTCGACGGACGGATCGTGGGGAGGCAGTGAGTCCGGTGCCATGCTACGCAAGGGCCCGGAAACTCAGGAGGGCTTAATCCCCCCGGCTCGAACCGGAAGAATCGGGAAATACGTTCTCTTCCTAGACTTCGAAACTCCGATAGTTGATATGGAACGGCGACATTTCGGCGTTGAGGGGTTCATGACCGCGAAGAAGGACTGGCTCAGCTTTCCGGATGCCCCCAGGATCCTCCACCCTCCTCCCGGCCCCCGGTCCCGGGAGCTTCTGGCAGAACAGGGACGGCTCGAGACCGACGCGGTCGGCTACCCTCACTACTTCCCCATCGCCCCCCGCGTCGCTCAGGGAGCCACGATCGAGGACGTCGACGGCAACCGGTTCATCGATTGGGTCTCGGGGATCTCCGTCCTCAACCTCGGCCACCGGCACCCGCGCCTCGTCGCCGCCCTGGAAGCCCAGGAGAAGGAGATCTGGCACGCTCTCGAGCTCCCGACCGAGGCCCGGATCCGGTTCCTGAAGCAGCTCGAGACGGCGCTCCCCGGCAAGCTCCGGGGCCACGCCCGCATCTTCTTCACCGTCACCGGCGGGGACGCGGTCGAGACGGCCGTCAATCTCGCGGACCACGCCCAGGGCCGCCACGGAACGGTCGCCTTCTCCGGAGCCTATCACGGGGTCCACGGCGGGTCGGTGAACCTCACGAGCGGTCGGCGGTACCACGCGACGAGCACGTTCCTCGGCGGCTCGGTCGTCCGGGTCCCGTATCCTGACCCGTTCCGGCCCGTCCTGGGGGCGGACGAAGGCTCCCAGGGAACGATCTCGTACCTCGAGCACCTGGTCGGCGACCCTCATTCCGGGATCGACTCGATCTCCTCCGTCCTCGTCGAGCCGATCCTCGGGGAGGGCGGTTACGTCGTGCCGCCGGACGACTTCCTTCCGTCGCTCCGGGAGTTCTGCGACCGGCACGGGATCCTCCTCATCGCGGACGAGATCCAGACCGGCCTCGGACGCACGGGCCGGATGTGGGCGGTCGACTACGCGAACATCACCCCGGACATCCTCTGCATCGCCAAGACGATCGGCGGAGGCATCCCGCTCTCGGTCGTCGCGTACCGGGACGACCTCGTGAAGGAGCTCCCCCGGGGGTTCCATCTCGGAACCTATCGGGCGAACCCGTTGGCCCTCGCCGTGGGCGCGGAGACCCTCAAGATCCTCGGCGAGGGAGACCTCCTCGAGCGAACCCGTCGGCGCGGGGCCCAGGTCGTGGAGCGGCTCCGGGGCCTCTCGGAACGGCACCCCACTCTCGGGGACGTGCGGGGCCGCGGGTTCATGATCGGGGCCGAGTTCGTGCACGACCGCGCGTCGCGCCGGCCGTGGGGAGAGCGGGCGAAGGCGATGCGCTCCGCCCTCCTCTCCCGCGGCGTCCTGATGCATACCGCCGGGGCGTGGGACCAGGTCCTCCGTTTCATGGCGCCGCTCATCATCGAGGACGAGCTCCTGGAACGGGGCCTCGCGGCCTTCGAGGACGCGCTCGAGAGCCTGGACTCGCCGCCGGAGGCATCGCGGGGGATGGGCCGGGTCCATCCGGGGTCGGTCGGCGGCGAGCTCCGGCGGCCGTCGGAGCACACCGTGCCCTTCCCCGGGGTCCCGCCGGTGCCCGGGCCGAACCTAGAGAGCTAGCTCCCCCGACCCCCGGGGGAGGCTCTAAGACCCACGGCCGCCTTCATTTCGGTGGAAGAGGCACGCCCGGGTATGTCGCTCGATCTATGGACCAAGTCGACGGAGGACGTGAGGGAACGCTGGCGGGACATCGCGAGGGCGCTGCGGGATGCCGGGGACGCCGAGGCGGTCCCGCGGGCCCTCCAGACGTGCTTCTGGTTCGGCGCCCAAGCCATCCAGACGGCGCCCGGGCCCCGGTCGGAGATGAGCTTGCTCAACCTGCTCCCCGCCGAGCTCGCGGCGCAGATCCTGAAACTTCCGGCCAAGAAGTAGCCGGAACGCCGACCCTCGGCCGGCGTTGCCTCGCCGGTCCACGGCGCCGACGGGGCTAGGCCGCGTAGTTGACCGAGATCAGCTTCACTTCGGTCATCTCCTGCATCGCGTAGCGCAGGCCCTCGCGGCCCAGCCCGCTCTCCCGGATCCCCCCGAACGGGAGGGCGTCCCAGCGAAGGGTCGTCGGGTCGTTGAGGTGGACTCCCCCGGCCCGGATCCGCTTGGCGAGCGCGAATCCCCGGGCGATGTCCCGCGTATAGACCGCCGCCTGGAGGCCGTACGGCGTCGAGTTCGCGATGCGGACCGCGTCGTCGACGTCGGAGAAGCGCAGCACCGGGGCGATGGGGCCGAACGGCTCCTCCCGAACGACGAGCGACTCCTCCGGCACGGCATCGAGCACGGTGGGCGAGTAGAACGTGCCGTCCCCGATCTTCGGCCGCGTCCCTCCCGCGAGCAGCTGGGCGGACCGCCCGCGGGCCTCGGTGACCATCCCGTCGAGGCGCTCGAGCGCCGCCGCGTCGATCACCGGTCCGACCTCCGTGCCCTCGTCGAGGGCGGGCCCCACCTTCAGGGCCCTGGCCTTGGCGGCGAGCCGGCGGGCGAACTCCTCCGCGATCGAACGTTGCACCAGGAATCGCTTCGAGGCGGTGCACACCTGCCCCGAGTAGGAGAACGCCCCCCGAGCCGCCGCCTGGACCGCGACGTCCAGGGGGGCGTCTTCGAGGACGACAAAGGGGTCGAGACCGCCCATCTCCAGGATCACGCGCTTCGCGTGGCGGCCGGCCCGTTCCGCGATCCCCTTCCCCACGTGCGTCGACCCGGTGAACGTGACGAGCCGGGTCCTCGGGTGCTCCACGAGCGCGTTCCCGACGGCCCCTCCGGGCCCGACGACGATGTTGAGCGCTCCGGCGGGGACTCCGGCCGTCGCCAAGTGCTCGGCGAGCCGAAGCGCCGTGAACGGCGCCGCGCTCGTGGGCTTGGCCACGACCGGGTTCCCGGCCGCGAGCGCGGGTGCGATCTTGTG
This sequence comes from Thermoplasmata archaeon, assembly GCA_052326305.1. GTDB lineage: Archaea > Thermoplasmatota > Thermoplasmata > Lutacidiplasmatales > UBA184 > Lutacidiplasma. The sequence goes on from JBKQPJ010000015.1 coordinate 15,402, forward strand.
GGAGAGGAGGTTCAGCGGGAAGTTGAACGGTCCGATCGCCACGACGACGCCGATGGGGTCGCGCACGGTGAACAGGAACCGCTGCTCGTTGCCTGCCGGCCGCTCGTAGGCGTCCGCCGGGAAGCTCTCGCCCCCCAGGTGTCGGATCTCCTCCGCGGCCAGAGCGAAGACCCCCGCCGCGCGGTCGACCTCGACCCGCGCCTCCGTGATCGGCTTGCCTACCTCGCAGGCGATCAGCCGCGACATCGTCTCCCGGTCCGATCGCAGGCGCTCGGAGGCGGCCCGGAGGATGCGCGCGCGTTCGTGGCCCGGAACGCGGCCCCACGACTCCTCGACGTCCGCCGCGGCCTCCACCGCGGCTCGGGCCTCGTCCGCCGACGCGACCGGAGCCTCTCCGAGGGTCCGACCCGTGGAGGGATCGACGACCGCGACGTACTCCCCGCCGGCCGGCGCGCGCCAGGATCCGCCGATGAAGAGCGCCCCTCGGCCGCTCGACGGGATTCCGTCGACCATCCTCCCCCCTCACCCGGGATCGCCGTAGACCGTGTAGTGCCAGCTCTTGCGGGCCTGCCCGGTCAGGTCGATGTAGATGTTCTTGACGACGGTGTAGTCGAGCAGAGAATCGGAGCCCAGGTCCTTGCCGAACCCGGACTGCTTGAACCCCCCGTGGGGGGTCTCCGACCCGAGCGGCAGGTGGTCGTTCACCCACACGTCCCCGAACCGTAGCGCGTTCGCGGCGCGGATCGCCGTCCGCACGTCCTTGGTCCAGACACTGCCCGCGAGGCCGTAGTCGACGCCGTTCGCGATCTCGATCGCCTCGTCGAACGTCGAGAACTCGAGCACATCGAGGACAGGCCCGAAGATCTCGCGCTGCGCGATGACCATCTCGGGGGCGACGGCGTCGAAGACCGTCGGCCGGACGAACGCGCCCCGCGGGAACTCTTTCGGGGGTTCCGTCCCGCCGATCTTCAGCTGAGCGCCTTCGGCCTTCCCTTTCTCCACGAAGTCGAGGACGTGCCGCTGCTGCACTGGGCTCACGAGGGGGCCGAGGTCGGTCGACCGCGAAAGAGGGTCGCCGAGTCGGATCGTCCGGATTCGGGCAAGAAGCTGTTCGACGAACCGGGCGTGCACCTTCTGGTGGACGATGAGGCGCGTCGCGGCCGTGCAGTCCTGGCCGCCATTCACGAACCCGGCGACGATCGCTCCCTCGACGGCGGCCTCGAGATCGGCGTCGTCAAAGACGACGAACGGCGCCTTTCCGCCGAGCTCGAGCTGGACCCGCTTGACGGTGCCGCTCGCCGCCTCCATGATCCGCTTCCCGGTCGCCGTGTCGCCGGTCAGGGAGACCATGTCCACTTTCGGGTTCCGGGAAAGCTCGTCGCCGACGTCGGCGCCCGGTCCCGTGACGACATTGAGCGCCCCGCCCGGTAGGCCGGCGTCCTGGAACGCGCGGGCGAGCTCAAGCGAAGTGAGGGGCGTCCAGCTGGCCGGCTTGAGCACCACGGTGTTGCCGACGATCAGCGCCGGGGCAATCTTCCAGACCGCCATCATGATCGGATAGTTCCAGGGAGTGATCGACGCGACGACCCCCACCGGCTCGCGACGGAAGATCGTCGTGCCGTCCCCCGTGAACTCGGCGGGGCTCTTCGCCTCGATTGTACGCCCGGCTCCGGCGTAAAAGACGAGGTTGTCGATGCTGAAAGGAAGGTCGGCGTCGGCCGCCTGTTTGATCGTCTTCCCCTGGTTCCGGCTCTCGAGCTCCGCGATCGGCCCGAGCCGCTGGGTGAGCAGCTGCGCGGCCTTCAGGAACACTTCGCCCCGGGCCCGGGGGGGAAGACGGGGCCACGGACCTTTGTCGAACGCTTCGCGGGCCGCGTCGATTGCCCGACGCGCGTCCTCCCGGCCGGCCTTCGGCACCGTGCCGAGGGGTGTCCCGTCAAAGGGGCTCGCGATCGCCGTTGTCGCCCCGGAGACCGCGGGCACCCACTCTCCGCCGATCAGCATGGAGCGGACGCTCGAGGCCATCGAACGCTGAAGGGCGGGGCGGGTATAGACATTGCCGGGGCCGCGGACCGGCGGATGACGGGCGTTCGTCGCGAAGCGCGAAACATATCAAGGACGAGACCTCTCGGGATTCAGTCTTCGGAGCGAGCGCGATGGACCCGAAGTGGCGCAATGTCGCGGTCGTTGCCATCGTGCTCCTGGTGGTCGGCGCGGTGATCACGCTGCACCAAGCGACCTCGTCGTGCCTCCACCAGAAGAACCCGCTGGTCGTCGACCAATCGGAGATTCCGGATACCTTGGACCCCGGGGTAACCTTCTCGACCCCCGGTTGGGCGGCCGTGCAGCAGGTCTACCAAGGGCTCGTCAACTACGTCAACGGCAGCTCGACCTCGTTCTTGGGGGTGCTCGCCAAGAACTGGACCGAGTCGCCGAACGGCTTGCACTGGAACTTCACGCTCCGCCCGGGAGTCCACTTCTCGAACGGGGACCCGTACAACGCCTTCGTCCAGTGGTACAGCTTCTACCGGAGCCTCCTCCTCGAGAGCGGACCGGAGTTCATCCTCGAGCAGAACTTCTTCTCGACCAACTTCAACGTGTCGGACCCGCTCAACTACTCCTCGAACATCACCGAGGTCCAGGCCGCGAACGCGACCCTCGCGAACGACCTCAACACGTGGGACTTCGACGATCTCAACGCCACCGACATCGCCCTCACCGAGACCGCGAATCAGTCGTTCCAGGTGATCAACGCCTCCACGATCGAACTCAACGTCGGCTACGGCTACCTCGGCCCCTACCCGTACACGTACCTGCTCGCCTCGATCTCGGCCCCGAACTCCTACGCGGTGGACCCGCGGGTGGTGCAGGCCCACGGAGGCCTCGCGGAAGGGGAGCCGAACGGCTACCTGGCGACCGCGATGGTCGGCACGGGTCCGTTCGAGCTCACGTTCTACGACGGCCTCCCGGGCGGCGGGTACCAGCTCTCCCCCGACCCCAACTACTGGGGGAAGGCGGCTGCCGTCGCCCAGCCGTGGAACAACCTCATCCAGCCGGCGAACACGACGTTCGACGTCATCTTCCAGGACTCGGTCGACATCACGACCAACGACCTCGCCCTCGGCGACGCGGCGAGCGCGTCGTTCGCCTACATCGGGCCGGCGACGGTCCACCTGCTCCAGGGGAAGGGATGCCTGGTCGTCCAGGCGATGCCGCCCATCTACGGATCGACAGGCGGTTCCTGGTGGATCTACCTCAACCAGAGCGTCTACCCCTTCGACAACCTCTCGGTCCGCGCCGCGATCGCCCACGCGATCGACTATCAGCAGATCATCCAGGTCGCCTTCGGGGGGTACGCCTCCCAGTGGGTCGGCCCCGTACCCCCCGCCTACCCCGACTACAACCCGCAAGGTCTGGCCCCTTACCAGTACAACCTCACGCTCGCCCGGCAGGAGATCGCCGATTCTCCGTGCGCGGCCAGCGCCTGCGCCGGCCACACGATCAAGTATGCCTACCTCGACACTGGCATCGATTGGGCGGTGACCGCCCAGTTCCTCGAGAACGACCTCGCCCAGATCGGGCTCACGATCGATCCGGTGCCGATCTCGCTCGACGATCTCTACGAGGAACAGTCGCTTACGAACGGGGTCTGCACGACGTCGACCAACGCGAACGGGGGGCCGTTCTACATGGGCCAGGAGTTCTACACTTCCGACTACATCTCACCGGACGACTGGACGCAGAACGACGCGGTGAGCTTCGGGAGCGCGAACATGTGCATGTCCGGCTATAACAACCAGACCGTCAATGCCGAGGTCTATGAGGCCGCGAGTGGGTCAAACGCGACCGCCGTCTCGGCCTACTACAGCAATATGACGAGCCTCATGTACCACAACTACACCGACATCTGGCTCGTCGTCCCGACCGCGTTCGCCGTGTATTCGAGCCTCCTTCACGGGGTCGTCCAGAATCCGATGGCCAGCGCCGAGCCGTACGCGTTCGTCCTCAACACGCAGTGGGCCAGCTAGGCTCCGAGCGCAGGCGCGGTTGGGGGCGAGGTCCCGCCGACGGAGAGAAGCTCGGCCGGTGTGACCCCCCGAACCTCCTCGGCCCGGTGGCAGGCGACCAGCTGGCCGGGCGCGCCCGGGATCTCCCGGAGCGGGGGATACTCTGCCCGGCACCGGTCGATCGTGAACGGGCAGCGGGGGGCGAACCGGCACCCCGGCGGGGGATCGATCAACGAGGGGACGTCCCCCCCAATGCGGAACCGGGTGCGTCGTCGACGGGCGTCGGCGACCGGGACGGCGGCGAGGAGTGCTTTCGTGTACGGGTGGAGCGGCGTCTCGAGGACGCCCCGGGTAGCGCCCAGCTCGACGATCCTCCCGAGGTACATCACCGCGACCCGATCGGCCGCGTACCGTACCGCCGCGACGTTGTGGGTGATCAGGAGGTAGGCGACCGGCCGCTCCCGCTGAAGCTCGACCAGCCGATTGAGGATCTGGGCCTGGACGGCGACGTCGAGGGCGCTCGTCGGCTCGTCGAGCACGATGAGCCGGGGGTTGACGCTCAGGGCGCGGGCGAGGGAGAGCCTCTGACGACCCCCTCCGGAGAACTCATGCGGGTACTGGTCGAGGCAGTCCGGCGGCAAGCCCACGGTCGGCAGCAGCTCGCTGACCCGCTCGCGCACCACCCGTCGGTGGTGCTCGCCCTGGGCCCGGAGCGGCTCCCCGATGATCTGCCAAACCTTGAGCCGGGGATCGAGCGACCCGACGGGGTCCTGGAAGACGACCTGAACGTTCTGGCGCCAACGGCGCAGCTCGGGGCCCCGGAGCGAGAGGATGTCCGCCCCGTCGAACCGGAGCGCCCCCGCGGTCGCGTCGTGGAGGCGGGCGACGAGCCAGCCGAGGGTCGTCTTGCCGGACCCGGATTCCCCGATCAGACCGACCGTCTCGCGCGGGAGGATGGAGAAGCTCACGTCGTCCACGGCGTGGATCGACCGACGGGGGCTCCCGCTGAGGGTCTCGCGTGCCGAGCGGGCGAGGGGGAACTGCTTCTCGAGGTGGATCGCTTCGACGAGCGGGGGGGTCGTCACGGCATCTTCGCCACCTCCTCGGCGAAATGGCACGCGCTGCGGTGTTCGTACCGCTCCGGCGCGCCCTGGAGCGGCGGCGCGGGGTCCGCGCGGCAGACCGACCGGACGAGGGGGCATCGCGGATGGAACCGGCAGCCGGGCGGTGGGCGAGCAAGGTTGGGGACGCCCCCCGGGATCGAGGCGAGGGGACCGTCCGACTTGTAGCGCGTCGGGGCGGCGCGCAGCAGCGCCTTCGTGTACGGGTGTCGGGGCGACTCGAACACCTCGGCGACCGGGCCGAACTCCACGAGCCTGCCCGCGTACATCACCCCGAGCACGTCCGCGGTCTCGGCGATCACGCCGAGGTCATGGCTGATGAACAGGATCGAGGTCCGGATCTCCTCGATCAGCTCCTTCATCAGAGTGAGCACTTGGGCCTGGATCGTCACGTCGAGCGCGCTCGTCGGCTCGTCGGCGATGAGAAGTGCCGGTCGCTCCGAGAGCGCCATCGCGATCATCACGCGCTGGCGCATCCCTCCCGAAAGCTCGTGCGGGTACAGGTCGAGGATCGTTTCGGGGTCGTTGATCCGCACCAGCCGCAGGTACTCGAGCACGTCGGCGTGCAGCTCTTCCCGGCGGGCCCGGTGCCCGAGCGAGCGGCGGTGAACCTTGGCAGCGGTACCCGGCGGTACGATCGGGCGCAGCAGGGACTCCCCGGCCGTGGGGCTCGGTCCGCGCGTGTAGTCGAAGGGCGGGGGCGTGCGGGAGTCCACGGTCGACCGACCTTGCTCCCGCCCTCGCCGGATCAGCACGGCCTCGGCGAGCTGGTCGAAGACCCGATACGATGGGTTGAGCGAGTTGAGCGGCTCTTGGAAGATCATGCTGATCCCGGTCCCCCGGATCTGCGGCATCTTCCACTGGGGGATCTTCACGAGGTCGACGCCGTGGAACTCGATCGAACCTCCCCCAATCGTCGCCGGCGGCTCGGGGAGGAGCCGTGGGATCGCCTGGGCGAGCGTGCTCTTGCCGCAGCCGGTCTCGCCGACGATCCCCACGACCTGCCCCTCCTCGATGTCGAGCGAGACGTCCGACACGGCGCGGAACCGGCCGGCCCCGACGACGTAGTCGATGCTCAGCCCGGCGATCGAGACGACGGGAGCGGTCATCCGGCGCCTCCCGCGACGGGGGCGGCCGGCTCGGGACCGGCGCCGCTCACCGGCGACGGCGGCTCTGGCAGGGGCGGCGGGGCTGAGGAGATGCCCCCGACGCCCGTGCCGGCGAGGACCCGCCGGCTCCGGGGGTCGAGCACGTCCCGGAGACCGTCGCCCAGGAGGCTGAACGCGAGCACGGTCACGAAGATGGCGAGGCCGGGCCCGAACACGGTCCATGGGTAGGCCGTGATCAGCCCCTCCGTCTGGTAGTAGGAGATCATGCTTCCCCACTCGGCGGTCTGAGGGTAGTTGAGGCCGAGGCCGACGAAGCCGATCGTGGAGAGCGTGACGAGGACGGTCCCAACGTCGAGGGTGAAGTAGACGACGACGGGCTCGATCACGTTCCGGAGCACGTGCCGCAGGACGATCCGCGGCTCGGTCACCCCGGCGGCCCGGGCCGCGATGACGTAGGGGAGGTGCTTCACGGCGAGTGTCTCTCCCCGCACGAGGCGCGTGTAGTACGGCCACCAGGTGACGAGGATAGCGACGATGAGCTGCCAGGCGCCCCGGCCGAGCGAGACCGCGATCGCGAGCGCCAGGATCAGGCTCGGAAAGGCGAGGAAGATGTCGGTGATCCGGAGGATCACGATGGAGGCGATCCCCCCGACCGATCGGGGCCGGTCCCAGTAACCGGCGATCAGCCCGAGGGCACCTCCGCCCAGCATGGCCGCGCCGGCGATCGCGAAGGCGATCGCGAGGTCGAGCGGCAGCGCGTAGAGGGTCTCGGCGAAGATGTCGTACCCGCCCGTATCGGTCCCGAGCGGGTGCCGCCAGGAGGGGCTCGCGCTGTAGTCCCCGGTCAGCTGGCGGGGGCTGTACGGCGTGAGCAGGTGCGGCGCCGAGACCATGGCCAACGCCGAGAGTCCGATGAGCACGACGAGCACGAACCCGACCAAGGTGAGGGGGTTCGCCCGGAGCACGCGCCAGAGGGTCCGCAGCGATCGATACGCCGATCGGAGCGGCCTCCGCGGCGGACCGGCGGGAGCGGACGCGGTGGAGGAAGGAGCGGCCACGGACCTACCTCCAGTCGACGCGCGGGTCGAGGAGCCCGTAGAGGATGTCCGCGATCAGGTTCGCCACGACGACGCCGATGGCGAACACCGCGACCACCGCGATCGCCCCGTCGAAGTTCGGGACCGACCCGCCACCGCCGATCGCGGTGAACGCGTAGGCCCCGATCCCCGGCCAACGGAACACCTCCTCGATCACGACGGTACCGGCGAGCAGCCCCCCGGCGGTCAGCCCGAGCACGGTCGTCGTCGCGATGAGCGAGTTGCGGAGGGCGTGCTTGTAGAGGACCCAGAACTCGGAAAGGCCCTTCATGCGGGCGCTCTTCACGTAGTCGAGCGGCAGGACCTCGAGCATCGAACTGCGCGTCATCCGCGTCGCGATCCCCATGTTGATGAACGCGAGGACGGCCGCCGGCAGGATGAGGTGCTTGATCGCGTCGAGAGTCCAGGGGAGGTTGAGGGCGATCAGGGCGTCGAGGACCGACATGTGGGTGTACTGGTGGAACGGCGGGACGAGGGCGCTGTACTCGCCGCCGGACGGAAGGCCCAGGTACGGACCGACGTAGATCGCCGCGATCACCGCCCCGAGGTACGTCGGCGTCGCCCAGCCGGTGAGGTAGAAGATCCGGACGAAGTGGTCCGCCCAGCGGCCCGCGGAGGCGGCCGCGATCACCCCGAGCGGGATCCCGATGACGATCATCAGGAACAGCGACGCGAAGACGAGCTCGAGCGTCGCCGGGAGCCCGTCGGCGATCGCCGGGTACACCGGCACCGCGTTGACCGAGGACCCCCAGTTGCCGTGGAGAAGGTTGGCCAGGTACTGGTAGTACTGGTTCTGGAACGGCTGGTGGAACTGGGCCTCGCAGTGCGCCGTGACCGGGGAGCCGACCGGCTGGTGCGGGAACCAGGCCGCGCACGGGTTGACGACGGAGATGTGGGTGAAGAAGAACGTGAGGATCGTGATCCCGAGAAGGACGGGGATCAGTTGGAGGAGCCGCTTCCCGATGAATATGCCGAGGTCGCTGAGAGTCCGTCCCATCCCCCGACGTTCCCACCGGAGGCTCGACGGCGGAACCCCCGAGGGTCCCCCTACGGGCGCCGGCTATTAAATTCCCGCGCCGGGGCCTCGGCGCCACGACCTACGAGAAGTAGTCGCGCGGGAGCGTCCGCAGTTCCTTGAACGTCTCCGTCGCCACCGAGACGAACTGGTCGATCTCCTTCTCCGTATGGGCGCTCGAGAGGGTGATCCGCTCGTAGTTGTCGGGGTGGATGTAGATCCCCCGGTCGAGGAGCAACTGCCCGTGGCGCAGGTAGAGGTTCCAGTCGATCTGGAGCGACTCGCGGTAGTTCGCGATCTTCTTGCGTCGGGTGAAGAAGAACTGGAGCATCCCGTTCACCGACTGCACGAGCACGTTGATCTTCGCGTCCCGTCCGGCCTCCTCGAGCCCCTTCTCCAGCTTCGCGGTGAGCCGCCCGAACCGGGCGTAGAGGTCCTCACCGCCCCGGTGGAGCGTCTTCAGGTTCGCGAGCGTCCCGGCCATCGTCAGGCTGTTCGCGTTGTACGTGCCGCCGAACGAGATCCGGCCCGGGGCGATCATGTCGAGGTACTCCGCCTTCCCCGAGACCGCGGAGACGGGGACGCCGCCCCCGAGCGCCTTCGCCCAGCAGGAGATGTCCGGCTCGACCTTGTACAGCTGCTGGGCGCCTCCCGGGGCGACCCGGAACCCCGTGAACACCTCGTCGAAGATGACGAGCATGTCGTTCTGGTGGGCGATCTCCACCAGACGCTGGAGGTAGTCGGGGGCGGGCGGGATCACGCCCGCGTTCGCCATCACCGGCTCGAGGATCACCGCGGCAAGGCGGTCGCGGTACCGCTTCACCATCCGCTCGAACATCGGGATCGAGTTGTACGGGGCGACCATCACGTAGTCCGTGACCCCGGGCGGGATCCCGGCGGAGTTCGGGAGCGGCCGGGGGTACTCGTCGAGCCCGGCGACCACCGGGGGGGCCTCCGCGCTGATCAGCGCGATGTCGTGCTGGCCGTGGTAGTGGCCCTCGAACTTGAGGATCGCGTCCTTCCCGGTCACCGCGCGCGCGATCCGGATCGCGTTCATCGTCGCGTCGGAGCCGTTCGAGCAGAACGCGACGCGCTCGGCGTTGGGGACGAGCTTGCGGAACAGCTTCGCGACCTCGAGCTCGAGGACCGTCGGGGCCCCGAAGTTGAGACCGAGCTCCGCCTGCTCCTGGATCGCCTTGACCTGCGCCTCGGGGGCGTGGCCGTTGATGAGGACGCCGTAACCGAGGTTGAAGTCGAGGTACTCGTTCTCGTCCTCGTCCCAGATCTTCGAACCTTTTCCGCGGGCGATGAACGGGGGGCACGGGTCGTACGAAGCGACCCGGATCAGCGAGCTCGAGGCGTTGGGGATGAGCTTCTTGCCTTCCTCGAACAGCTTCGCGCTCTTCTTGAGCTTCGGGATCAGCCGCGCGATCGGGACCGGCGTCGGCAGGATCTCGCTCTCCGCAGCGGCGGGGGGAGCGTCCGACGCCTCCCGTTTCGACTCCTTGGCGGGTTCCGCGTCGGTCGCGCGGGGGGGAGCGCTCGGAGGGGCGACCGTGCCCCCTTCCGCGCTCAGCAGAAAAGTTCCGGCACCGAGTGCCGGGCCGGGGTCTGGACGCCCCGGAAGGGCGACGATGAGGGCGGGTTCCGAGTCCGCCATACAGAACACATCTAAGGCGAGGCATCCACCCCGAGGAGCGTATATATAGATGCCCGGGAACGAGAACCCATTATTACGTCCGCCCCTCGAAGAACCCCCGACGGATCTTCAAATCGGGTCAAATGGCGAGGGGACCGCGGGCAGCGTTGGGCTTCCTGGCTAGATAGTGGCCAATTCAGCGCAGGGTAGATCGAACCGTGCCCAGGGGTTGGGACGGAAGCGACGGCTCGGGCGGTACGATCGCCGTCTCGATGCCCCGCTTCCTCAGCTCGGCCCGGAAGGGTCCCGGGGGAACACAGCGCTCGGGCGGAACGACGCCCGTCGCCGTCACGGCCCCGGTGGCGATCAGCTCCGCCCCGATGGCTCCCGAGACCCCGACGGCATATTCGGTGGCCGATAGGTGCCAGTCGGGGTTGGGAGGGAACCGGGCGATCGCGTGGCGCACGACGCGGCGGCCGGCGCGCGTGCCCACGACCTCGATGTCGCAGACCTCCCAGTCGTCCATCGTCACCCCCTCGGGGATCCCGAGGAGCTTCTCTCTCTTCAGCAGGGCGACCGTGAACTCCCGCGGCGAGACCGGGTGCCCGCCGAGCTCGAGCGGTCGGTCCGAGCCAAGGCCGAGGAGCGCCATCGTACGGAGCACCTCCATCCCGGGGCCGCCTTCCTTCCACTCGCACCGCTGGAGCCGCTTTCCCCGGAGGCTCTCGGGAAGCGTCGCCGCCTCCGAGTGAAGGGTCCGGTACACGCGCGTGCGACCGACCGGGGAAGCGAAATCGAACTCCTCGGCGCTGCTCATCGGCGGGTGTTCCCGGTATTCGCCGTTCTCGAAAACGACGGCGGGCAGGACCATCTCGTCGAGGAAGGTACTGGGCGACCAGGTGAAGGCGATCTCCGGTCCGCCGACCGTCAGGTCGCGCCATCCATCTCGGATCACGAGCGACTCGACCTCTTCGAGGTCGGCGGTCGCTTGGAACGCGAGGACGTTCGACACCCCCGGCACCTGCGCGAGCCCCGGGACGGCGAGCTGGCCGGCCGAGCGGAACTCCGCGTCCCGCGCGAGCTGCCGGCGGGTCATGTGGAACAGACCTCCAAAGTCGAGGTACGGGACGCGGGCCGAGAGCGCCGCGTCCATCACGGTGAGGTTGAAGCCGTACTGGACCGCGTTGACGACGACCCGAGCTCCCTCGAGAAGACGGACCACCGCGGCGGTGTCGCGGACGTCGATCGACGCGGGCCGAGCGCGGGGCCCGGCGGCGGTCGCCGCCGACCGTGCCAGCTCCGGGTCGAGGTCGGCCGCCACCACCGAATCGAAGACCCCGCCCTCGGCGAGGGCGCGCACCGCGCAACGGCCGGTCAATCCGCCGCCCCCCAGCACGACCACCCGCCCCTCGGTCATCTTTCCCCCGAAGCCGCCTCCCCAGGGGCGACCTCGCGGCTTGACGGTCGTCCGACGGGTCGGCGCCGCTGGAACCACCGCTCCGGGATTTGCCGGTGGTGTCGAGGGCGGCGGGGGAGCGGCCGCGGGCGCGGCCGTCGCCCGTTCGAGGATCGAGCGGAAGGTCTCGAAATGTCGCAGGAACGGGTCGGCCCGGCGACGGTCCTCGAGCTCGCCGAGGGAGATCTCGAGCAGGGCCCGGGCCTTCGGATCGCCCGCGCTCGCCTGGACGAGGTAGACGGTGAGTACCTGGTAGAGCGGAAGGACGAAGGCGTCCGTGCGGGGCGTGCTCATGTCGCCCTTGCGCGGGCGGTAGATCCGCTCGATCGGCACCTTCTGCGCGACCGCGCGCCGGTGGGAGAACCCGAAGTAGTGCCCGGGGCCGAGGATCCGATTGACCTCACGGATGTTCCCCCCCAGGCTGTTCGTCAGGCGGTCGACCTCGTGCCAGCACCATAGCCCGAACCCGTAGTCCCCTTCCCGGTACGCCTCCCAGGCGAGGCGGTACAGTTCCCGTTCCCGGTCCTCGACCGGGGCCTCGGGGGCGAGCCCTGCCCTCCAGTCCGAGACGAGGACGTCCACCCGCATCGTCGGCGAGAACTCCCGGTATGACGGAATATCCTCCGGTCCGGGCACGACCCGGCGAGGAGGGCTCGGGGTTAGAGGCTTACGCCTCCGCGCCGCCGCCGGCCCGGTGAATCCGGCGGCCGTCCACCCACGTCTCGTCCACGACCGGACCTTGACGGTGGAGCGCCTCGGCGAGGTCGGGCACCGAGAGGACGAGGAAATCCGCCGCGCTACCCGGTTCGAGGCACCCCCGGGAGGCGAGCCCCAGGGAGGCGGCGGCCCCGGCCGTGTAGAGGTGGAGCGCCTCCTCGGGGGAGAGCGCCTCCCCGGGGTCCGGGTTCGCCGAGCGTCCCGCACGGTTCCTTCGGTCCGCGGCCGCCCGGAGGCCCCGCCACGGATCGACCGGATCGAACGGGGCGTCGCTCGACGCCGCCAGCCGGACCCCCCGGCCCCCCAAGGTCCGGAAGGCATACGCCCACCGAGCCCGCTCGGCTCCGAGGCAGCGGGCAAGCCAGTCATCGCTCCAGACGAACCCGGGCTGGACGACAAGGGTCGGGCGGACCCGGTCGAGCTCGGAGAGGAGGTGGGGGGGTGTCAGGGCGGCGTGCTCGACCCGAACGGGAGCCTCGGTCCGGCCGGTCAGCGGTTCCAAGAGGCGGAGCGCCCGGGCGAGGGCTCGGTCCCCGATCGCATGCAGGGCGGGGGCGAGACCCCGGTCCACCGCCGCCACGAGCTCCGGGAGGAGGAGACGGTCGTCCCTGACGGCGATCCCGGTCTGGCCGGGCGCGTCCGCGTACGGCTCCGCGAGCCACGCGGTGCGGGTACCGAACGCCCCGTCGAGGTATGCCTTCACCCCCGCTACGGCGAACCGGCCCGCCGCGGTCGGCGCGGGGTAGCTCGCCTCGGCCCCGAGCTCCGAGAGTCGGACGTACGCCCGCACCGTGATCGGCAGTCGTCCCGCCGCGGCCAGGTCCCGGAGCGCGGCGACCTCCTCGGGGGAGGAGCTCATCGAGCCGGCCGCGGTGATCCCGAGCGACGGGAGCTGCCCGATCGTTCGTTCGAGCAGGTCGGCCCCCACGGGGGTGGCCGTTTGGGAGAGGGGAGCCAAGGCCCGCATCGCGCCCTCGAAGAGGAGACCGTTCGGGCGTCCGTCGCCGTAGCGGCCCACCGCCGGATCGTCGGGGGCGTCCTTCGACGGGTCGGCTCCGGCCTCGACGAGGGCCGCGGAGTTGGCGACCAGCGCATGGCCGCTCGCATGGTACAGTACGACGGCGCGGTCCCGGACGACGGCATCGAGCCCCCGCGCCTCTGGCCAACGACGATCCGTCCATCGCTCCGGGTCCCAGCCTCGTCCGACGATCGGACCGACCGGATGCGCGTCGGCCCACCGGGCGAGCAGCCCGGCGAGCCCCTCGGCCGACCGGGCGGGAGCGACGTCGAGTCCCGTCGCGACCCGGGCGATCTCCGTCAGGTGGAGGTGGGCGTCGATCAGACCGGGCACGATCAGGCGGCCGGCAAGGTCCCGGCGCTCGGCGCCCGTCGGGGCGAGCCGACGTACCGTCTCCGCCGGCCCGGCGCCGAGCACCCGGCCGTCCTCGACCAGGAGCGCCTCGGCGTACCGCCCGCCGGCGAACACCCGGCCGCCGGTCCATAGGCAGGCGTCGGTCATGGCCCTCCGTCCCGGCCGGTCCCCGAGCGGTCCCGGCGCCCCGGGTCCGTCTCTGCGACTAGACGTCGAGGTACCGGTAGAACTCGTACGGGTGCGGCCGCAGGTTCAGCTCGAGCTGCTCTTCCCGCTTGAGCTCGATGTACGTGTCGAGGAGCGAGTCGGCGAACGCCGGCTTCAGGAAGTCGCGGTCGGAGGAGAGGCAGTCGAGCGCCTCACCGAGGGAGCCGGGGAGCTCCCGGACCTCGAGCTCCTTGCGCTTCGCCGGGGTCAGTTTGTAGATGTTCTCGTCGACCGGGGCCGGCGGCTCGATCTTGCGCTTGATCCCGTCGAGGCCCGCGAGCGCGAGCGCCGCCTCGGTCAGGTAGATGTTCGCGGCGGAATCCGGCGTGCGGTACTCGACCCGCTTCGCCGCCGGGCGGCCGCGGTGGTAGAACGGGATCCGGACGTTCGCCGAACGGTTCGCCTTGCTCCAGGCGATGTACACGGGCGCCTCGTACCCGGGCACGAGCCGCCGGTAGGAGTTGGTGATCGGGTTCGTGATCGCGCAGAGCGCGCGCGCGTGGCGCAGGAGACCCCCCACGTAGTACCGGCACGTCTGGCTCACCTCGGCGTAGCGGTCCGAGGCGTCGTAGAAGGCGTTCTCCTCCTTCCTCCAGATCGACTGGTTGGTGTGCATGCCGATCCCGTTGTCCCCGTAGATCGGCTTCGGCATCAGGCAGGCGATCTTTCCGTGGCGGTGCGCGACGTTCTTGATCACGTAGCGCAGGTCCTGGATGTGATCGCCCATCGGGACGAGCTCGTCGAACCGGAGGTTGATCTCCGACTGGCTCGCCGTCGCGACCTCGTGGTGGTGGGCGTCCATCGTCAGGTGGAAATCGTCGGCCAGGATGTTGCACATCTCGGCCCGGAGGCCGACCAGCGAGTCGACGGGAGGGGTGCGGTGGTACCCTTCCTTGAAGCGGACGGTCGACTGCGAGCTGCCCGGCTGCCACGGCGACTCGGACTGGTTGATGAGATACCCCGCGCCGGCCCACGCGTCCCGGACGCCGCCGTACGAGGGGATGAGCTGCACCGTATCGAAGACGAAGAACTCGACCTCGGGCCCCCAGTACGACCGGTCGTAGCCCGCGCCGGCGAGGACCTCCTCCGTCTTCCGGGCGACCCCGCGCGGGTCGTGCGCGTACGGGTCCTTCGAGGCTCCGAGTCGGATGTCGCAGATGAACCGGACCGTCTTGCCCGCCTCGGGGTTCCACGGGATCGTCGCGAGGGTGGTGGGATCGGGCACGAGCAGCATGTCGGACTCGTAGATCTCGCGGAACCCGCGGACCGACGAGCCGTCCAGCTTCGGCACGCCCGAGCGGAACATCTCCGCCTCGAGCGCGGGGCGGGGGATGTCGACCTGGTTGAGACCGCCGAAGACATCGGTGTAGAACAGCTGGACCCAGCGGACGTTCTCCGCCTTCAGCTGCTCGACCACCGACTCGCCGTCCAGCGCCTTCCCCTTCGCCCGACCCTTCGCCACGCTACGCCCCCGGACCGCCCCACCGTACCGCAGTACATCAAGTCCCCGCCCATGGATCATGGACGTTCGTCCATTTTCAGAAGACCAGGCTTTATTTCCTACCTCCCGGTTCAAACTCCATGCGGCGAACGTCCATGCTGGACGCCCTCGACCGGTCGATCCTCGAAGAATTGAACGTCGATGCCCGGCGGAGCCATCGGGAGATCGCCCACCGCCTGAAGGTCTCGCCGACGACGGTGAGCACCCGCGTCGCACGGCTCGAGGAGGCCGGGGTGATCCACGGCTACGTGCCGCTGCTCGACGACGAGCTCCTCGGATGGGACCTGTGGGCGGCGGTAGGGATCCGGATCTCGAAGGGCCGCCTCCGCGAGGTCGAGGAGCGGCTCGCCCGCGACCCGCATGCCTACGCCATCTACGACGTGACGGGCGACTACGATGCCCTCCTGATCGGGCGGTTCCGCGACCGCCGGGACCTGGACCGGTTCGTCAAGCATGCGCTGCAGGACCCGCACGTCGAGCGCTCGAACACCCAGGTCGTGCTCAATCGGGTCAAGGAGGACCGGCGGGTCCCGGTGGTCCTGCGGGGCGGGGAGCACTCCTCGGACGCCTGAAACCGGCCCGGTGAAGGACGGCTCGGCAACCGCTAAGAGGGCGGAGCCGGTTCCTTCGGGGCCCGAGGGAAGACGATGGACTGGGGGATGTCGAACCGTATCGCCCGGATGTTCCCGGGGACGAGCGGGAACACGGTGATGCTCGCGGTCGACCACGGCTACTTCATGGGCCCCACGCGCCGGCTCGAGGACCCCCGGGCGACGATCGGCCCCTTGCTCCCCCACGCGGACGCCGTTGCGCTCACCCGAGGGGTGCTGCGCAATTGCGTTCCGGCGACCAGTCCGACGCCGATCGTCCTCCGCGTGTCCGGCGGGGCGACGGTCCTGAAGGACGACCTTTCCGACGAGACGGTCACCACGGCGATGGCCGACGCGGCGCGCCTCAACGTCAGCGCGGTCGCCCTGTCGGTCTTCGTCGGCGCCCCGCACGAGCACGCGTCGCTCGTCAACCTGTCCCGCCTGGTCGACGAGGGAGAGAGCGCCGGGATCCCCGTTCTCGCGATCACGGCCGTCGGAAAGGAGCTCGAGAAGCGGGACGCGCGGTACCTCGCTCTCGCCTGCCGCGTCTCGGCCGAGCTCGGCGCCCACCTCGTGAAGACGTACTACTGCGACAAGTTCTCGCAGGTCGCCGACGGGTGCCCCGTGCCGCTCGTCGTAGCGGGGGGCCCGAAGCTCGACAGCGAGCGCGCGGCGCTCGAGCTCGCCCGGAACGCGATCGACGAGGGAGCCCACGGGATCGACATGGGCCGGAACATCTGGCAATCCGACCACCCGGTGGCGATGCTCAAGGCGCTGCGGGCGATCGTCCACGAGAAGGCGACCGTTCGGGAAGCGCTCGATGTCCTCGACGGGGAGAAGGGACGCCGCGCCGCGGCACCGACCCCGGCGCCCTAGGCGCTTCCCCACGACACGGTCTTAAGGCGGACCTCGTTCGGCCCCGCCGCGCGGGGATTGCCAAGCTTGGCCAAAGGCGCCAGATTCAGGGTCTGGTCCCGTAGGGGTTCGTGGGTTCAAATCCCTCTCCCCGCACCCTCCCATGCTCCTCTTTCGGCCCCTTCCGCGCCGGGATCCCCGGGCCTCGATCGCCCGACTCGGGTCCGCATGGGAAGAGAGTGGGGCCGGATTAGGTAGAGAATTCGGCCGACCGATATACCCCGCCCGAGCGGTCGGGGGACGCTATGAGGCGACCCAGCCACCTTTGGGCCGTACCGGCGGCAGCGGCGTTCGTGCTGCTGCTGCTGGTCCCGGCCGCCGCGTCCGCCCGGTCGACGAACACGCCGCAATTCGGGGGGAACCACGGAGACGCGGGAGCGGCGTTCACGATGTCGAACGCCGTCGCCGGCAACGTCGTGATCGCCTACGGGATCGGGCCCCAGGGCCAACTCACGCCCGCCGGCAACTACTCCACGGGCGGCACGGGGACCGGGTCGAGCCTCGCGGACTCCGGGTCCCTCGCCCTGACCTCCGACCACCGCTTCCTGCTGGTCGTGAACGCCGGCGACAACACGGTCTCGGCCTTCGCGGTGCACACCCCGGATTCCTGGGGCCCCGCGCTGACGCTCGTCGCCCGGGTCGGCTCGGGGGGCGTCCAGCCGGTGAGCGTGACCGTGCACGGTCCGTTCGTCTACGTCCTCAACGCCGGAAACTCCACGACCGCCGGCAACATCGCCGGATTCTACCTCGGCTTCGGGGGCTCCCTGAACCCGATCCCGGGCTCGCGCCATCCGCTCAGCACGAGCGCACCCACCGGCCCGGCCCAGATCTCCTTCAATCCGTGGGGAAGGGTCCTCGTAGTGACGGAGAAGGCCACCAGCCTGATCGACGCCTACCCGGTCAGCTTCTGGGGGGTCGCCGGAGCTCCGGTCGTCACCCCCTCCAACGGCAGCACCCCCTACGGCTTCGCGTTCGGCCCGCAAGGGACGCTGATCGTGAGCGACGCCGCCATCGGGGCGCTCTCTTCCTACTCGGTGGCGCCGAACGGCGATATCCGCGTGGTCAGCGGGTCGGTCCCGGACGGCCAGGCGGCCCCCTGCTGGGTCGCGGTCTCGGGGTCGTATGCGTTCACGACGAACGCCCACGGCAGCACGATCTCCACCTACCAGGTCGGATGGGGCGGGACGCTCACGCTCGTCGATGCGGTCGCGGCGACCACCGGAGCGGCCGACACCGACATGGCGATCGCGGGCTCGCACGGCCAGTATCTCCTCGTCTACGACGCGGGGGCCGGCGAGATCCAGGAGTTCGCCATCGGGAACGGCGGAGCGCTGACGGCGCAGTACGCCGTCTCCTCGCTCCCGTCCACCGCGGAGGGGCTGGCCGCATTCTGAGCCCGACATCCCAGTCGAGGAGGGGGTAAGACTGATAAGGAGCGGAGGCGCCGGGCGGGGCGACCCATGAGCCCCGGCTTCCGCTCCCTGATGTGGTACCTCCTCTTCGGCACCCGAGGGGGGCCGAACCGGCGCCGGTTGCTGGAGGAGCTCGGTCGGTCCCCCGCCAACGCCCACCAGCTCTCGGCCTCCCTGGGGCTCGATTACCGGACCGTCCGGCACCACCTGCGGATCCTCGAGCGGAGCGGGGCCGTGACGCGCCCGGTCGGCGACGCCTACGCCACCCCGTACGAGGTCTGCGCTTCGACGTCGGCGTACCTCGAGACCCTCGAGCCGTCCACCGCCCGGGACCCGATCGCGCGGCCCCTCGGGCGCCGCGGGCCCCGGCCGGTCGTACCGCGCCCCTCCGGAGGCCCCCGGTGAGCGACCCGCTGATGGAGGCGAGCGTCGTGCTCGGGATCGTCAGCATCGCCCTCGCGGGCGTCCTCTTCGCGCTCTATCGTCGCGTGTACACCGACACCCGGACCGGGTTCGGGCTCGCGCTCCTCGTGTTCGCGGGGGCGTTCGTCGTGCAGAGCGGCCTGACCGTCTACTCCTACCTCGCGACGATGCCGATCATCCCCCCGTCGTTCGCGCCGTTCCTGTTCGGGATCGGGCTCTGCGAGACGACCGGGCTCGGGGCCGCCGCCTGGACCGCCGCGCGCTGAGCCGCCGGCGCGCGGGCCGGGGCCGGCTCGGGAGGCCGGCCTACTTGAGGGACTCCTTCTTGCCGCCGTAGAGGTCCCGGGCGGGGCTCAAGAGGTCGAAGACCTCTGGGTCGATCGCCGGCGTCCCCCGGATCGCCAGCGAGGCCAGGTTCATTCCCACGCCGGGCCCGAGCATGAACCCCTGCCCGCACATCCCGATCCCGAGGAGGAGTCCCTTCACGTGCGGGGCCTTTCCCACGATCGGGTTGCCGTCGGGGGTCATCGGGTACAGCCCGCGCCACACGCGGCGGATCGTCAGGTTCTTGAGCCGCGGGATGAGGTTCACGAGGCGCGCGGCGACGATCGGCATGAACTCGAACGTCGAGGTCCGGTTCTCCCCGGGGAAGCGCTCCTTCGGGGTGTAGCAGAAGATGATCTGCCCGTCCGAGTCCTGGCCGAAGTAGAAGTTGATCGTCTTCCCCTCGGGCCCGGGCCGGAGGTCCACGACCAGGGGGGCGAGGAACTCCCGGACGGGCGCGGAGATCCCGGCCTCGTGGCTCTCGGGCAGCACCGGGAGGTCGAGGCCGGCCATCCGGCAGATGGCGGTCGCCTGGGCCCCGGCGACGTTGATCACGACCGGGGCCCGGTACTCCCCCTGCTCGGTCCGCACGCCCACCACGGTGTGGTCCTCGGTCAGGAGCGCCGTGACCGGCTCGCGATACCGGTACTGCGCGTGGTGCCGCACCGCCTCGTTCGTGAACGATTCCGAGGCCTTGAGGGGGCTCACCTGGCCGTCGTCGGGCGAGTAGGTACCCCCTCGCAGGCCGTTCGGGGTGATCCCGGTGACCACCCGCCGGATCCCCTCGGCGTCCAACCAGTCGATGTTGAGATGGTGGGCCTTCTGGATCGGGAGCAGCTTGCGGAGCGTGGACTCCACCGGCTCGTCGAACGCCGGAAAGCAGTACCCCCCCTTCTTCCAGCCGATATCCGTCCCGGTCGACTCCTTCCATCGGGAGAAGATGTCGAGGCTCTGCTGACAGAGCCGGATCTTCGCCGGATCGGAGTGGGTCGCCCGCACGCCCCCGATCGCGGCCTTGTTCTGCCCCTGCCCGGAGGACGGCCGCTCGTCGAGGACGAGGGTCCTAAGCCCCTCGCGCGCGAGGAAGTACGCCGTCGGGTTGCCGACCGACCCCGCCCCGATGACGACGGCGTCAAACTCCGGACGCGCCATCGTCCACCGCCAGGAACGCCGCGATCGGGACCTCCTGGGTGAACGGGCGGTGCACGGGCGGGGTCACCGTCCGGGCGTCCACCCCGAGCTCCCGGAAGACCCGCAGGATCAGCTCTTCGCAGGTCTTCCCACCGCACGGTCCCATTCCGCTGCGGAGCCCCGCCTTCACGGCGTTCAGGTCCCGCGTCCCGGTCGTTTGAATGTAGTCGACGATCGTCTCCCGGGTGACGCGCTCGCACCGACAGATGACGGTCTCGGGCGGGATCGTCCCCGGGGCCTCGACGGAACGGACCAGCGGCTCCGGCTCGCGCATCCGGACGCCGGCCACGCGGTCCGCTTCCCCCACGGGAACCTCGAGGACCATCATCCGGCGCTTGTGGAGGGCCTTCCCCGAGAGGATCCGGATCACCTTCCCGAAGCCGACCGGCTCCCCCTCGAAACCGGTGGTCGGGACCGTCTGGCCGGCTTCGACCAGCCCCTCGGGCATCTCCCAGGGGATCGTCACCTTCGCCTGACCCGCCGTGCGGTCGTACCGGCGGTCGACCATGCTGATCGCGAGGCCGGGGCAGATCGCGACGCACTTCAGGCAGCCCACGCAGTCCCCCACGAGCTTCGGGCGCCCGAGGATGTTCCCCTCCGGGATGACGATGCTATCCTCGGGGCAGACGGTCGTGCAGGGGTTGCAGGGGATCTCCTGGGCGCAGCGGATCACCGGGTAGACCTTCATCTCCGAGGGCACGGGATACGTTCCGAGCACCGGTCCCGGATGCGAGGCGAGCAGCGTGCCCATGGTGCGCCAGGCCTCCGGAATATCGGCCGGGAGGCCGAGGTCCTGTAGGATCGTGCGCGCCACGATCTTCCCGGAGAAGATCGCCGCCGACGCTTCCGCGATCTCGTGCGTGTCCCCCGCCGCGTAGGCCCGCAGGCCGAGCCGCTGAGCCTCCTCGAACAGCTCCTTCACGGGAGAGAGTCCCACCGCGACGAGCACGGTATCGACCTCGAAGACGACCTCCGTGCCCGCGATCGGATGGAACTTCTCGTCGACGCGGGCGGCGATCACCCGTTCCACCTGGTCCCTTCCCTCGGCGCGCAGCACCGTGCACGAGGTGTACACGGGCACGCCCAGGCGGAGGATCTTGTCCCGATGCACCCTGTATCCCCCGACCTGGGGCAGGATCTCCACCAGCGCGACGACGTCGATCCCCGCCTGTAGCGCCTGGTAGGCGACGATGAGGCCGACGTTCCCCCCTCCGATGATGAGCAGTCGCCGGGACGGCCGGATCAGGTCCCGGTTGACGAGCGTCTGGAAGGCGCCCCCGCCGTAGACCCCGGGGAGGTCCGCGCCCGGGAACGCCAGCGCCTTCTCGCGGGCGCCGGCCGCCACCAGGAGCGCCTTCGGCTTGACCACGGTGAAGCGGCCTTGCTTCACGACGCCGACCACGCCGTCCTGGAAGACGCCGACGACCGGCGAGTCGGTCCACACATCGACCTGGGGCTGGGCCCGGACCTGCTCCTCGAGCAACTGTCCGATCGCCGTGCCCCGGTGGCCAGCGTAGCAGTCCTCGACCGATCCGAAGAAGTTGTGCGTCTGCAGGCTCAGCTTGCCGCCGAGCGACGGCTTGTCGTCGCACAGGGTGACCGCGACGCCGTGCGAGGCCAGTTCGACGGCCGCGGTCAGGCCGGCCGGTCCGCCCCCGACGATCAGGACGTCGGTCTCGACCTGCCGGATCCGGGGGATCGCGTCGATCGGGACGTCGTCCGCTTCGAGCTCGGGATCCCCGGCGAGGGAGACGACGCGCATGCCGGGCCGGACCGGGGTGATGCAGGCCTTGACGGCGCGGCCGTCGGCGACGACGAGGCACTGGGAGCACTGTCCGTTGGCACAGAAGATCCCCTGCGGCGCGCCGTCCCGGGCGTGGCGACCGATGACGCGGATCCCGTTCGCGAAGAGCGCCGAGGAGATCACCTCGGACCTGCGCGCCGGCAGGACCTGCCCGTCGAAGGTGAACTCCACCATCTCGGGGTGGGGGGGAACCTCCAGGATCGGATGTTGAACGAGCCGGTCCGACGCCATCGCGGCCCTCTGCGTGGGTTTCAGGCGGAGCGGGCGTCTTAAATGCCGTATCAAGGCGACTTGACGGTAGCGTTACCCTCGCACCGGCGCTGGCGCCGACCATGAGCTGGAATATCGAGCGCCCGGTCAACGACGTCAACACCATCCGTGCCTACGCGACCGGTTCCGCCGACCGTCGGAAGCTCGAGGAGGAGCTCTCCGCCATGCGCCGGGCCAGCGTGGAAGTCCCGCTCGTCATCGGCGGCAAGGAGCTCCGCACGGGTACCGTCCTCGAGGTCCCGTGTCCCGACGACCACGGGGTGGTCCTCGCCCGGGCCCACCTCGCGGGGCCGGACGAGCTGCGTCGGGCGGCCGAGAGCGCGCTGGCCGCGCACGACGCCTGGGCCCGGATGAACTGGTATCATCGGGCCGCGGTCTTCGTGAAGGCGGCGACGCTGCTCGCGGGCCCGCGTCGGACCCGGAACATCGCGGCGATCATGCTCAATCACTCGAAGAACCCGTACGAGGCGGAGATCGATCTCGCCGAGCTCGTGGACTTCTGGAACTTCAACGCCTACTTCGCCCGGCAGATCTACGAGATCCAGCCGAACCAGTACCCGGGGGAGACCAACCGGTTCGACTGGCGCCCGCTCGAGGGGTTCGTCCTCGCCATCCCGCCGTTCAACTTCTACTCGATCGCGGGCAACCTGCCGACGGCGCCCGCCCTGGTCGGGAACGTGGCCCTGTGGAAGCCGGCGCGCTCGGTGATCCTGTCGAACTACGAGATCTTCAAGGTCCTCGTCGAGGCGGGTCTGCCGGCCGGGGTCATCAACTTCGTACCGTTCTCGAGCAAGGACGCGAACGTCCTCCTCGACCATCCCGACCTCGCCGGCATCCACTTCACCGGGAGCTACGACACCCTCGTGCACGTCTGGAAGCGGGTCGGGGCGAACCTCGAGAAGTACCGCAACTTCCCCCGGATCGTGGGGGAGACCGGCGGCAAGGACTTCATCTTCATGCACCCGTCGGCCGATGTCCGGGGCACCGCGATCAACCTCCTGCGCGGGGCGTTCGAGTACCAGGGCCAGAAGTGCTCGGCCTGCTCCCGCGCCTACATTCCCGCGAGCCGGTGGCCGGAAGTGGAGCGGATCCTGCGCGAGGAGGTCCCGAAGATCCCGGCCGGCCCGGTGCACGACCTCGGCAACCTGATGGGCGCGGTGATTGACGAAGCGGCGTTCACCAGCATCCAGCGCTACCTCGACTTCGCCCACGCGCATTCCCAGGACTACGCGTTCGTCGTCGACGGCGGGACCGACCGCTCGAAGGGCTGGTTCGTACGCCCCACCGTGATCCGGTCGATGGACCCGCGCGGGAAGCTGATGTCCGAGGAGATCTTCGGACCGGTGCTGACGCTCTACGTCTACCCCGACGAGAAGTTCGAGGAGACCCTCACGCTCTGCGATACCACCTCCCCCTACGCCCTGACGGGCGCCGTCTTCGCCCGGGACACCGGGGCGGTGGCCCGGGCCGAGGAGGCGTTGCGCTGGAGCGCGGGGAACTTCTACATCAACGACAAGCCGACCGGGGCGATCGTCGCGCGCCAGCCGTTCGGAGGAGCCCGACGCTCGGGCACCAACGACAAGGCCGGCTCGATCCTCAACCTCTTGCGCTGGGTGACCCCGCGGAACATCAAGGAGACCGCGGTGCTGCCGGACGACTGGCGTCGCCCGTTCATGAGCTGATGGCGCGCCCCGCCGGGCGAGCGGGCCCGCGCCCCCGGGTCCGCCCGGCCGCCGTCGGGACCAACGTAAATAGCCGACGGCCGTCCGACCGCGCGATGCCACCCGCGGGCCGCCGCTCCTCTCGGCCGGAGCACCGGCCACCGCCCCGTCCCGTCGTGCAGGTCCCCGTGCGGCCCGCGGGGGTCGACCTCGGAGAGGAGCCGCACGCGCACATCGTCTGCCGCGTCTGCGGACGCATCCAGGGCCTCGAGCTGAACGAGCTCGACCGCCACCTCCTGACCGAGCTCGCGGCGCTCCACCCCGACGGTTGGAGCGTCGATCGGATCGCCTTCTCGCTCACCGGCGCGTGCCGCCGGTGCCGCGAGGGTCCCCCCGTCCGCTGAGATCCGACCCGGGATGACCGCGTACTTCACCGGTCCGGCCGTCGCCTGGGGCCCCGGCGCGGTCGAGCAGCTGAGCGGGCTCGGCCTCCGCCGGGCGTTCGTCCTCGTCGACCCGGCGGTCGCTCGCGTCGACGGCGCCCGCCGCGTGCTCGAGGAGCTCGAGAAGATCGGCGCCGCCGTCGAGACCTCCACCGACGCCGTCGATCCGGACCACGTGCCGTCCCTGAACCTCCTGCGGGAGAGCGTGCGGCAGCTCGACCCCGACGGGATCGTGGCGGTCGGGGGCGGCCGGACGATCGACGCCGCGAAGGGCGTCCGGCTCGCCTTCGAATGTCCGGAGCTCTCGCTCGATGAAACCCCGGCGCTGCTTCCGCTCCCGGAGCGCCCGAGGTCGCAGCTGGTCGCCATCCCGACCACGAGCGGCAGCGGGGCGGAGGCGAGCTGGACCGCCGACCTCGTCAGGTCGGACGGGACGCTCCTCGAGATCTCCGACCGACGGCTCGTTCCCGACTGGGCGCTCGTCGACCCGACGTTCGCCTCGTCGACCCCTCCCTCCGAGATCGTTCCGCAAGCGCTCGAGGTCGCGGCCCTGGCCGCCGAGGCGTATCTGTCGGCCTGGTCGAACCCGTTCTCGGACGCGCTCGCCCTCGACGCCGTCGCGACCGTCGTCCGCCGGCTTCCGCACGCGGTCAAGTGGAGCGACGACCCGGACGCGCGCTCGGCGGTCCACTACGCGGCCACCGGCGCCGGCCTCGCCGCGTCGAACGCGCAGCGCGGGATCGCCCACGCCCTCGCGCGGGCCCTCGTCACCCCGACCGGGCTCGCCTACGCGACGCTCGTCGGGATCCTCCTTCCGTACGCCCTGGAGTTCGACCGGCCCGCCGCGCGCGACCGCGTCGAGATCCTCGCGCGGGCGGCGGCCTCCCCCGACGACCGGGCCGCGACCCCGCTCTCGGGCCGTCTCCGGAAGCTCTACGAGACCCTTCGGTTCCCGGCGAGCCTTCCCGCGGCCGGAGTTCCGGCCGAGCGACTCGCGAGCGCCCGGAAGGCCGTGATCGACGCCACGCTCCGGTCGCCGGCGATCCTCGCCAACCCCCGGGTCCCGAGCGCCGCGGACGTCGCGGCGCTGCTCGACGCGGTCTCGGGACAGGCCCCGGAACGCGGACCGACGACGCCCTAGGCCGCGGGACCCGCGGCGCCCCGACCGGTCCCCGACGGCGCCTCCGTCGGCCGGACGGGCGACTCGACGGCGCGGTTGATCGCGATCTCGGCGAGGTCGCTGGCATAGAACGCGGCCCGCTCGAGGCTCTCGAGCACGTAGGCGAGCCCCACGGCGAGCCGGCCGCGCTTCGACGTGATCTCGTGCAGGATCTGGCCGCGCTCTTTCGCCAGCTGCTCCGCCGCGTCGATCACGGCGTTCGCCTTCTCGATGTTCCGGCTGTCGAGGCTCTCGAGGGCATCGACGAGGCCGCTCGCGGCGCGGGCGGCCATCCGCTCGAGCGACTCGACGATCCGCGGCGGCAGCGTCTCCTTCCCGATGATCTCGACCGTCTCGGCGATGCGGACCGCGTGGTCCGCGATCCGCTCGAGGACGCGGGAGGCGAGCATGTACGTCGAGCACTCGGGCAGCGTCAGGTCGAGCGTGGCCAGCATCCGGGCATCCCGGAGCGCGCTGATCACCTGCTTCTCGAGGAACCAGTGGAGCCGGTCGACCTCCCAGTCCCGCTCGATCACGTCGCGCGCGATCGACGCGTCGCCGTCGCGCAGCGCGGTCATCGCATCGGCCTGCATCGCGCGGACCATCTGGTGCATCCGGCGCACGATCGACGGGATCGGCAGCGGGTTCGCGCCCACGACGTCCTGCAGGACCACCGACTCGGCGGTCTCCTCCAGGATCTCAGGGCCGATCATCCGCTGGGCGAAGCTCCGCACCACTTCCCGGGTGCGCGCGTTCATCCGCGCCGGCGTCCGCACCTCGAGGAGCGGGTGCCCGGCGATGTACTCCGCGATCAGGCGCCGGAAGAGGTGCTCCCGGTCCATGTCGTTGGTGACCTCGACCACGCGGCGCTCCCCTTCGGGAGCGCTCGACGCCTCGGGGAAGACGGTCAGCGACCCGTCGGCGCGCGGGGTGAAGAAGAGGATGTCCCCGGGGCCGAGCCCCCGGGTGACGACCCAGTTCTTCGGCAGGGAGATGATGTAGGTCGAGCCCCCGGTCTTCTGGATCCGACGCCCGTGGAATCCCCCGCTCGTTCGCATGGACCGGCCCCGGTCGGACCGAATGTACTCTATATAGCTTGGGTCGCGCCGGCGGAGCGGCCGACCCGCCGCGCCGGCCGGGCCCGAGCGTAAATACGTACGGCGGGGCTCCCGGACCGAACGGACCATGGTCTCGCCCGGCGTACGGCGGTTTCGTCACGTTGAGCGCGACCGGGAGGCGCTCGCCGGCGACACCCTGCTCGAGGCCCTGGCGCGGCAGGGCTTACCGAACCTCACCCGTTCGGTCCGATACCATCGCCCCCGCGGTCCGTTCTGCGGGACGGGCGACTGCACCGGCTGCCTCGCCCGGGTGAACGGCCGCCCGAACGTGCGGGCGTGCCGCCACGTGGTGGCGGACGGCGACCTCGTTGACCGGGGGAACGCGTGGCCGACCCCGGGACTCGACTTCCTCGGGGCGGTCGACTTCCTCTTCCCGAGCGGGATCGACACGCTCCGCGGGTTTCGGCGGCCGACCTGGGCCCGCAACGTCTACCACTGGGTCAATCGTCGGCTCGCGGGATACGGGGCGGCCCCGGCACCCGGGGCGGCGGAGCCCCTCCGCGCGCCCCCTCGCACGTTCGACGTCGAGGCCGCGGTCGTCGGCGGGGGAGCCGCCGGGGCGGCCGCCGCGGCCCGGCTCGCGGGCCGCGGGCTCCGCCCGCTCCTCCTCGACCGTCGGAGCGACCTCCCCCCGGTACCCGGCGTCGAGATGCTGCTCCGCACCACCGTCACCTTCGTGCCGCCCCCCGATCCGGGCGCCGCCCGCCCGTTCACCGTCCTCGCCTTCGAAGAGCCCGGGCGGGGGGTCCGGGTCCGGTGCCGGGCGCTCGTCGTGGCGGCCGGGAGCTACGACGCCCAGCTCTTGTTCGGGGGCAACGACCGGCCCGGCATCGTCGCCGCGGATCTCGCGCTCCAGATGGCCCGGCCGGGTCGATCCTCGCCGCTTCGTCGGGCGGTCGTGGTCGGCGGAGGATCGCGGGCGGGCGAGGTCCTCGACCGGCTCGGCCGGACGGTCTGCGCGGTCGTTTCGCCGACCGACATCGGGCCGGAGGTCACCCGACGCGCCTCCGAACTCGGGGTCCCCCTCTATCCCCGGTCGCTCGTGCTCCACGCCGAGGGACGTTCGCGGGTCCGCTCGCTCCGGCTCCGGGGCCGCAGTCGCGGGCCCGGCTTCTCGATCGCGTGCGACTCGGTCGTCCTCGCCCACCGCCGCCTCCCCCTCGGCCAGTTGCTCTTCCAGGCCGGCGCCGCGCTCGCCTGGCGGCCGGATCCCGGGGCGTACTTCCCCCGCGTCACCGCCGGAGGAGCGACGACCGTTCCCGGACTCTTCGTCGCGGGCTCCGGCGCGGGGTTCGGCCGGGAGGAATCCGGGGCGAGCGGCGAGCGAGCGGCCGAGTCGCTCGTCGGCGGCGCGGCCCCGGCCCTTCCCTCGACGGACCCCCCGTCGTCGGAGGCCGGCCCCCTCGAGGGGTACTATCGGGAGCTGCTCCGCGAACCCCGGAGGGGCAAGTGGATCGCCTGCGCCTGCGAGGATATCCTCCTCGAAGAGATCGAGAGCGCGGAGAAGCGGGGATACTCCGGCATCGAGGTCATCAAACGGTACACCGGGACCGGGAGCGGCCTCTGCCAGGGCCGGTACTGCCTGCCCGACGCGTTGCTGCTCCTCTCCATCCTCGAGGGTCGGCCTCCGCCCGAGGTCGGCTACATCACCCAGCGTCCCCCGGCGGTCCCGATGCCGCTGGCGGCCCTCGCCGCCCTCTCGGAAGGGTTCCCCGCCGAGGGGGCCGGATGACGCTCGCCCGCGACCGGTACCGGACCGTGGTCGTCGGGGCCGGCATCGTCGGCCTGTTCACCGCCTATCGGCTGGCCCGCGCCGGTGCCGGACCGATCCTGGTCGTCGACCGCGGGTTCCTTTCGAGCGGCGCCTCCGGACGCAACGGCGGAGGCGTCCGGCAACAGTGGGAGACCCGGTCGACGGTGCGTCTGGCCCGCGAGAGCGTCCGGGACTACCGGGCCTTCGGACTCGAGTTCGGATACAACCTCTGGTTCCGCCAGGGCGGCTACCTGTTCCTCGCGGAGAGCCCCTCCGAGCTCGCCCGCCTCGGAGCGGTCCACGACCTCGTACGGTCCGAGGGGCTCCCCAGCCGGCTCCTCGACCCGGAGGGAGTGGCACGGCTCGTCCCCGGGATGGCCCCGGGCGCGGTCGTCGGGGGCTCGTACCTCGGCTCGGATGGGACGCTGTACCCGTTCCCGGCGGTCTGGGGCGTCTTTGACGCGGACCGCTCCCTCGGGGTGGAGGTCGCGCTGCGCGTCGAGGCCCTCGGCGTGACGGCGCGCGACGGGAAGGTCGCGGCCGTCACCACCTCGAAGGGCACGGTAGCGACCGAGTCGGTCGTCAACGCCGCGGGCGGATGGTCCGGCGACTTCTCCCGTCGGGTCGGCCTCGACGTCCCGAACGTGGCGACCCGACACGAGATCCTGGCGACCGAACCGATGAAGACGTTCCTCGACCCGATGGTGGTGCGGCCCCGGGACGGCCTCTACTTCAGCCAGACGCTGCGCGGAGAGCTCGTGGGCGGGCTGACGGTCCCCCATGCGACCGGAACGGCGCGGGGGGTCCCGAGCTCCCCCCGCTTCCTCACGACGATGGCGCGCGCCCTGGTCGGCCTGATCCCGCGGCTGGGGGCCCTCAACGTGCTCCGGGCCTGGACCGGGTTCTACGACGATACTCCCGATGGGTTCCCGGTGATCGGGGCGGACCCCCGCCTCCCCGGGTTCGTGCACGCGAACGGGTTCGGCGGCCACGGGTTCATGATCGCTCCGGCGGCGAGCCGCCGGGTCGCCGCGGCCGTCCTCGGCGAACCGGTCGACCTCGACCCCGCGGAGTGCGCGCCGTCCCGGTTCCTTGGCTCCGCCGGCGAACGGCGCGTCGAGCGGCTGCAGCTCGGCTGATCCGAGCGGCCCGCCCGCCACCGTATTGACCCCGTCGCCCGGTCCGGTCCCCGTGATCGGCCGGCTCCCGTGGGACCCGTTCCCCCCCGGCACGCCCGACCCGAAGGGCCCCGATCCGCTCCAGGCGCTCGTCTACCGCTCGGCGGTCACCGGGGCGGACGCCTACCGCTCGGTGAGGTTCGCCCTGCGCCGCGAGCACGGGGTGTTGCGCGTGGGGAACCGGTTCGTCGCCGACGGCCGGTACCGGGAGGTCGCGTTCGTCGCGGCGGGGCACGCGTCGAACTCGATGGCCCTCGCCACCCTCGCGGTCCTCGACGACCGGGTCACGCAAGGGTTCCTGGCCGGTCCGGAACCGGTCTCGGAGGAGGTCCCCTTCCCGGGGATCCAGCTCCGACCGGGCTGGGGAGGCGACGAGAGCGCCCCCGAGGCCGTGCAGGCCGTCCGGGAGATCGCCGAGCGGCTCGGGGAGTCCGACCTCCTGATCCTGCTGCTCTCGCCCGGAGCGCTCCGCGCCTTCGGGACACCGCCCCCCGGGATGAGCGCCCCGGAGTTCTCACGGTTCCTCGAGACCGCGCACACCCGGGGAGCGTCCGGCCGGGAGGTCGGGCTGCTCTCGCGGGTGCTCGGTACGGAAGGCCGGGGGGGCGGCCTCCTTCCCCCCACGATGCAGGCGGACGTCGAGACGTTCGTGGTCGAGCGGGGGGACGGGGCGGCGTACGTGGGGGGCGGGCCCACGGTGGCCGTCCGGCCGAACGAGCGGGCCGAGGCGCGAGCGACGCTCGAGCGGATCGGACTCGGGGACGAGCTCCCGACCGCGGCCCTGGAGGCGTTGCGACCCGACCCTGCCTCCGGACGCGCGCTTCCGACCTCGGTGCGACGCCCGGTCGTGATCGCGGGACCCCCGGACGCGGTGCGCTCCGCCGCCGACACGACGTTCGACAAGGGGTGGACCGCCCGTCTCGCCGCGCTCCAGCTGCGCGAACCGCCCGTCGCGGCCGCCGACCGGTTCCTCGACCTCGTCGACGGGATCGTGCGGACCGACCGACCAGGGGCGGATCGCCACGCGAAGGGGATCGCGGCGTTCGCGATGCTGACCCTGGACCTTCCCGAAGGGATCGACGAAGGCCCCGCGATGACCGAGTTCCTCGAACGTGCCCGCTTGGGACTCCGCCGCCGGGAGATGAGCGTCGGACTGTTCCGCACCGCCGGAGCGATCGGCGCCCCCGAACATCCGGCCGGTGCCGTCGTCGGAGCGCCCGCGGATCGTTCGGCCCCGGCGGAGCCGAGCGGCTCGCGAGCGCTCCGGATGCAGCCCGGGATCACGGACGTCGGCCTGATCGCGGCCGCCGTCATCCCCCGGCCGGCCGCCGCGGCGCCGCCGTGAGGTCAGCGAAGCCCGCCGGGCCCGGCCCCCTCGTTCTCGGCCGTCTCGAAATGGCGTTTGAGGGCCATGTACTCGGCGAACGATATCTGACGGCGGGCCCGGACCGCCCCGGCCTGCTTGAGCGACGCGATCTGGTAGGTCCGCAACAGATCGGCGACGGGGCGCGCCGCCGGCAGCGCCTGGTCGGAGGCGACGGGCGCCGCGGCGATCGGATGCTCCGGCACGGGCTCCGGGGGGACCGCGGCGGGCGGTCGGTGCTGCTTCGCGAGGTGCTCGATGAGGCGATCGTGCTCGGCCAGCGTGATCTCTCCGTCCGAGAAGAGGAGGTCGACCAGGTCGCGCCGCCGGGGCCGGTAGGTCTCCACCAGTTCGGTGATGTCCCTCTCGGGCCGACCGAGCGGGGCCGCCGCCAGAGGCAATCCGAGCACGGCGTCCAGGTCGGCCGCTAGCCGCTCGAGGGCGGCCTTCAGCTCGGCGGGCGTCGGCCCGCTTCCGTCGGAGATCGGTTCGAAGCGCACGGTGAGCCGCGCGACACCCGCGCCGGACCCCGGCGGTCCGATCGGGCGCTCGACCGACAGTTCCACCTCACGGCGACGAGCCGCCACGGCGCCGGATGGGCTCGGCGGGAGAAAACGTACGCCGAACCGGGCGGTCCGCGACGCCCGGTAGACGGCGCATCGAAGTTACTGTGTTTCACCTGATATAGGGCAGTAACTATAAATCCGCTCGCGGCGTTCCACCCTCGGAGCGATGGCGATGGAGAGCGACCGGGGTCGGCGGCCCGCTGGCCCGGGCATGGAGGGTTCCGGGAGCTGCGACGAACGCGAAGGCGAGGCGATCTGCCCCGTACTCGCGGCGGTCGGGGTCATCGGCACGGAGTGGCGCCTCGCGATCGTGCACCGACTGCTCGAGGGTCCCCAGCGGTTCAGCGAGATCCTGAAGTCGAACCCCCGCCTCAATGCGAAGACGCTCAGTGCGACGCTCAAATTCCTCGAGAGCCAAGGGGTCGTGCAGCGCACCGTTGTGAGCACCCGGCCGTTCTCGGTCGTCTACTCGCTCACGGAGATGGGGCTCGGGCTCGCCCCGGCGGCCCGGGAGCTCCGTCAGTGGGGAGAGCGTTGGCTCCTGCCGCGGCGGGCCGCGGCCCGCGCGGGGACGCCCGCCCGGCGGACCCCGGTGATCCAAGGGGAGCTCCCCCGTATCGTCGTCGCCGAGACCGAGGGACGCGGGAAGCGCTGACGGAGCGGCCGGGTCCCTCCGGCGCGATACGGTACTCCCTCCTGACCGTTTCAGGACCTCCCGTTCCGGGCCTCATATAGCCGGGACGGCGTCTTCTCCTTGCAGCCACCCCAGGAAAGGTATCCCCTACATCGCCCAAAGGAGACAGCACCGTGTCTCGGGCGTGCGGGGACCCTTTCCGTCCCTATCGATCTCGGCCCTACGTTCCATCGTTCAAGAGGGGCGCAACGAGCATCGGCCACGACCGGGGTGAAAGGGCGACCTCGATGAACCGCCCACGACCGTCCGACCCGCCCCAGCGTCCGCCCGACCCCCAGGTCCGGCTCCGCGCTTCGACGGAACCCGACGATCGAACCCTTCCGCCATCCCCGCCCGGACCCCGCGATCCCCGCGGACTCGCCGTCCGCCCCCGGATCCCCGGGACCGACATTACGGCCGACTAGTCTCCGCCCCCGATCCGACCCCTCGGGTCCTCGTGCGGACGCTCGGTCGGCCCGGCGGGATCCCTTGCCCCACCCCGCGCCGAGTCCAGCCACCGGGTGGGACCGCGTCGGCTCGAGACGGGGGTCGACGGGCGGTGTGCTCGAGGTTGGAGTACCTGAGAAGATGGGAACACGACCGAGCGCGTCCTCGCGACCCCAGACCGACCGCCCCCAACCCGTTCCTCGCCGAACGCTGCCGTCGGCCCGCCCCCGAGGGTCACCGCCATGACGCTCGAGGAGGCCGCCACCCTCCGTTGCCAAGGCCCCGAACCGCTGCGACGCCGCCTCTACCGGGCGCTGGCGCGGGCGCTCGAGGCGAGCCGGTCCACCGCCGTGGTCGCCTTCCTGACCACGTTGGAGACCCCCGAGCCGTGGGTCGTGGTTCGTCCCCGTGCCCTCGTCGACGTCGTCCGGTCGGAACCGGTGCTCGAGGCGGCCTGGAGCCCGGCCCGCGCCCCGTCGATCCTACCGCCGGCGAGTTGGTTCGGCCGGCTCGCGACCGGCGTTCCGCATCGGGGTAGCTTTGTACGTACCGACGCGGACCCGATCGACGTCCCTCTTGCCGGGCCGCTCGTAGGGCCCACGGGCTGGCTCGCCATCCAAACGTTCTGGGTCGGAGGGAACGGTGGAGGACCCTGGGTGGCCCGACGCTGGTGGTTCGCCGCCCCCTCGCGCCGACAATCGGCCGACCGCCTCGAAGCGGTCTCCACGGCGGTCGCCCACACCTGGGGCCTCGCGACGGGGCGGCCCGCGCGCCCGACCCGGCTCCGCCCCGGGGCGCGTCGCGACTGGGTCCGCCTTGGAACCGGTTCGTTCCCCCGACTCGCCTGGATCCCCATCGCCCCCGACCGAATCGACGGCACCCCGGAGCCCCGATGGGCCCCGAACGCGCGGTTCGTTCCGGCCCGGGCGGGACACGCGGTCGTGCTCGGGGCGTCGGGCGCCGGGAAGACCTGGTTCCTCGCGGACCGGGCCGCCCACGCGATCGCGCGGGGAGAGCCGGTCGTCGCGCTCGATCTGCACGGAGACCTCACCCCCTCCATCGTCGCCCGTCTCGACCCGGGGGCTCGCTCCCGAGCCGTATGCCTCGATCTGTCGGACCGGCCCGTGCCCGGTATCGCGGCGATCGCCCCGGGGGCCTCCCCCGAACGAGCGGCGGCCCATCTCGTCGCCGCCCTCAAGCGGTTGACCCCCGACGGCTCCGAGGTCTACTGGGGTTTCCGGCTCGAACGGATCTTCGATTCGTTCGTCCGGCTGGTCCAAGAGTCGGGGGGCTCGTTGCTCGACCTGCACGCGCTGCTCACGGACCCGGACCTCCGGGACGCGGCTCGGCTGGCCACGCGCGAGCCCGACCTCGCACGGTTTCTCGAGGAACTTGGTCCGATCGTACGGCGGACCCCCGATTTCCTGTGGGCGGCGACGGCCCGGCTGGCGAAGGTCGCCGCGATCCCTTCGCTCGCCGAGCTCTTGGCCCCGGGGGACGGGGGCTTACCGGTCGAGGAGCTCCTGGGGGCCGGGCGCCCGCTCCTCGTCCGGATCCCGCTGGCGCTGCTCGGCCCGGAGGCGGCCGCGTTCGCCGGGACCCTCGTTCTGGCCCGGATCTACCTCGGGGTGGCCGCGGGGAGGTCGGAGGGCGTACGTCGACCGCCCGCCACGGTGGTCCTCGACGAGGTCCAGTGCCTCTCTCCCCGGTTGGTCGCGGAGATGCTCGCCGACGGGAGGAAGTTTGGGTTCCGACTCCTCGTCGCGACCCAGTTCCCCGAGCGGCTGGCCCCCGACCTCCGGTCGGCCGTCGCCGGGGTGGTGCGGGACTTCGTCGCGTTCCGGATCCCCCGACCGAGCGTGGCGGTCGCCGGGGAATGGCTCGGACTGACCCCCGCCGATTCCGAACGCTGGCTGACCGACCTGCCGGCAGGGCACGGGCTCGCAAGGAATCCGGACGTGCCGGCGATCCAGCCGATCGGTCCGGTCCCGGGGTCGGCCCTCCCGGAAGAGGAGACCTGGGCGCAGGCGGTGCGCGCCACGCGCGAGGAGTTCGGTCCGTCCGCCTCGAGCGACCTCGGCCCGGTGCCGGACGACCCCGCGAGCGAGCGGCTGCTGCTCGCCATCCTCGCCGCGGAAGAGCAGTCGCGGCCCCTCGGCGTGGCCGAGCTCGTCGGCGCGGCCGGGCGCCTTCCGGGCCCGGCGATCGACGGCGCGTTGTTGTCCGACCGCATCCTCCCGCTCGAGCGTCGCGGCTATTTCCGGCGGGCCGGGGACGGCGTACGGCTCACTCCCGCGGGAGAACGGCGCCTCGGCCTGGGCGCTCCGTCCGGCGCTACCCGGGAGAGCGACGAGCATCGGGCCCTCGTCCTCCGAGCGTTCCGACTGTTCGCGCGCCGGGGGCACCTCCTCGAGGTCGTCCGCCAGGGTCGGTACGACACCCGGCTCCCCGACGCGTTCTACCGCCAGATTCCCGAACGCGTGCGGGTCGGCCCCCCGGGGGAGCTGGCCGAGACCCTGGACCGGGTCCGGGAGGGATGGGCCTGGCGATTCTTCCGCGGACGCGATGTCCACGTCGAGGCGGAGGTCTCGGGCGCGCTCCGGCCCGCCCGGATACGCCACGGTCTGGCCAAGGCCCAAGCCCGTCGCGCGTTCGCGCTCTTTCTCGTGACCGACGGTCGTCGGGCGGCCCGGGTCCGCGCCACCTTGCGCGGGCTCGGGATCGGCATCGACCGGGCCCAGGTGTGGACCTTGGCCCCCCCCGGAGCCGGCGGCCCGTCCGGGAGCCCCCGGGACCCCGACCGGTTCGCCCGAGAGACCGCCCACCGGACCGCCGTAGCGGCCCCACCCGTGGATGCATCGTAAATCTGGGCCCTCTCTCACCGGCGCGGCATGCGCGCGTTCGTCGCGGTCGAGGTCCCGCCGATCGGAGGGCCCGCCGAAGGCGGCGGTTCGGCCCCGGAGCACCTCACCCTCCTCTTCCTGGGCGAGGTGCGCGCGGAACGGGTCGGCCCGATCACCGAGCGTCTCGAGGAGGTGGCCCGGGGCCACGCTCCGTTCGACGTGCGGATCGAGGGGGTCGGCGCCTTCCCGTCGGCCGACGCCCCGCGCGTGCTCTGGATCGGGTCGACCCTCGGAACGGCGGAGCTCATCGGTCTCGCCGGGAAGGTCCGGGAGGCCCTGCGGGGGGAAGGGACCGCGACCCCGGAGCAAACGTTCGTTCCCCACGTCACCTGGTTTCGCGTGCGGTCGGCGGAGAGCCGGCGGGCGGCGGTCGATCTGCTCCGGGGCCGGCGACCCGTTCCGCCCCCGCGGCAGACCCGGATCGAGGAGTTCGTGCTGAAGGAGAGCCTCCTCAGCGCTCGAGGCGCGGTTCACCGGACGGTCGCGGTCTTCCGCCTCGGGGGCCGGGGCTCCCCGGACGACATCGCCGATCCGCTGGCCCGGTCCTCGACGAGCTTCCGCCAGAGATAGAGCGTGGCGTAACTCCCCCAGCCCGGGTAGTTCCGATCGGCCCAGGCCCGGGCCGCCTCCTCGGGGGCGGCGCGCGGCACGGCCCCGAACCGGTCCAGGGCGACGCGCAGCCCGAGGTCCCCGGCGACGAAGACGTCCCGCCGGCCGACCCCGCGCA
This sequence comes from Thermoplasmata archaeon, assembly GCA_052326305.1. Lineage (GTDB taxonomy): Archaea > Thermoplasmatota > Thermoplasmata > Lutacidiplasmatales > UBA184 > Lutacidiplasma. The sequence goes on from JBKQPJ010000015.1 coordinate 51,563, forward strand.
GCAGCGCGTTCTCCGCGGTCCAGCGCCCGACCCCGTCCAGCTGTTCCAGCAAGGCGCGCGCCGGGCCGAGCGGCAGACCCGCCAGGCGCGCGGCCGGGGGCGGTCGGCGCGAGGCCCAGGCGGCGAGACCGAGCAGGGCGCGCGATTTGGCGGCGCTCAGCCCGACCGCGCGGAGCACCGGCGCTCCCGCCGCGAGGAGGCGGGACGGGGGCGGGACCCAGGGGACCGAGATCCCGTCCGCCTCGAGCCATCCGTCGAGGCGGGCCAACAGCCGGGCCTTGATCGCGTTCGCCGCGGCCACGGAGAGTTGCTGGCCGACGATCGCATGGAGCAGCGCCTCGTACAGGTTCGCATCCCGGGGGATGCGAAGACCTCGGAACGAACGTTCCGTGCCCCGAAGTGCCGGCTCCGCGCGCGTGAGGCGGTAGAACTCCTCGATCGGATGATCGAGGGAGAATAGGGCGCGGGCTCCCGCCCGAGCCTCGGCCGGTCCGGCGCCCCAGGCCTCGACCCGCCAACGTCGTCCGTCGATCTCCACCCCGAGGATCCAGGGCCGTTCGGGCGGGCCCCACGCGCGCAGCAACCGGCGACCGTCCTCCGCGAACACGAGCGCCCGCGAGGAGTACTCCAGCTGGGCGCGTTCTCCCGGAAGGGAGGAGAGCCGCGGGGGAGCGAGCGACGTCCGGACCGGTCGAGACACGTCCGATCGACCGGCACGCCGCTATGAGGAGATTGCGGGGGTCATCGTTCAACGGCCCTCCGCCGTCAGGGAACGGTTAAACGTCCCGGGCCCGTTCGAGTCCGACCCGCGCCCGTCCCGGGGGTCCAGGCGGAGAGGATGGCGGTCGGACGACTCGTCGGGCGGGCGGCCCTCGTTTGCTTGGTGGTCGGGGCGCTGATGTCGGTCGGCGTCATCGCGCCGTCCTCCCCGGCGCGGACGGACGCCCCGCCGGTCGTCGCGTTCGCGGGGCCGTGTTCCCATGCGACCGCGCCCGAAGCGCCCTCCGGCGTAGTGACGGTGGAGGGGGGGCCGCTCCCGGCGACGGCCGCCTCGGGAGTGACCGTCGACTACTCGTACAGCTACGAGCTGCGGCTGGTGAACAACGCGACCGGCGCGGTCCTCGCGGTCAACTGCGATCGGCGCACGGTGACCGCGACGACCGACCCCACCGGGGCGTTCGAGCTGCTCGCGCAGATCCCGTCGAACGACTGCGGTTCCGTCCCCCGGTTCTGCACCTACACGACCGGGCCCTTCGGGCCGTTCTCCGTCGGCCTGAGCGCCCCGCCGCCCGTCGGCTACGCTTCCTCGGTCTCGGGAGGCCCGAGCACGTTCGCGATATCGGAAGTGTACGAGCTGGCCGAGGTGCGCGTCTCGCCGGAAGGACCCACCCTTACCGTCGCCCCGGGGGCGCCGACCACGTTCACCGCGGAGGGGTTCATGGCGAACGGGTCGGAGACCCCCCTCGAGGCCACCTTCTCCTGGTCGCTGAACGGGAGCGGATGGTCGTTCCCCTCCGCTCCGTCGGGACCCACCGCCACGGTCCTCGCCGTTCCGGGGGCCGGGGTCGGCGCTCTCGAGGTCGCGGCGACGGCCGGGGTCCCGGGGGCCACCCTCGCCCCGCCGCCGGTCCACCTCACGCTCCTCCAGCAGTCGACCGCGATCGAGGAGGCGGAGCTCGACCGTACGACCGTCGACGCGAACTCGACGATCGTCGCCCATCTTGTCGCCGTCGGGGCGGCCGGGTACCCGTACTCCGCGACCGTCGCCCCCGGGTTGGGGCTTCGGCCGGTGGCCGCGTCGTGCGTCTCGGATCCCTCCGGGGCCGGGACGACGAACGTCAGCTGCTCGGCGAACCTCACGTACCCCTTCCCGGGGATCGCCCAACCGACCGCCCGGCTCACGAACGGCTATTCGTCGACCACCTGGCAGTACCCGGACGTGACGATCGATCCTCCTCCGGTGCTGTCGGCGGAGCCGGGAGCTCCCGTCGGCTACGCCGCGTCCCCGCTGCCGATCGAGCTCGTCGCCGCGACCGGTTCGGGGGCGCCTCCCTACTCCCGCGCCTGCCTCGAGCTCGCGACCCAGCGGACGAGTTGTGAGATCGCGCCGGGCCCCACGTGGAGGTTCCTTCCCACGTTCCCCGCGCCCGGCGACTACGTCGCCCTGGGCTGGGCCTTCGATTCGGAGGGCGCCAACGCGTCGACCTCCTTCACCGTCACCGTCGTCCCTCCCCTCGCCGTGGGATCGATCGGCGTCGACCCCGGGAACGTGACCGCGGGGACCGCCGTGGCGCTGACCGCCACGATCTCGGGGGGAGACCTTCCCCTGCGGTACTGGTGGAACGCCTCCGACCTCGGCGGATCGATCGTCGCCGGGACCTCCTACGAGGACGGCGTGATCTCGGTCGACCTCGTCGCGCCCGCGCCGGCCGCGGTGTCGGTATCGCTCACGGTCATCGACGCGCTCGGGACGTTCGCGGAGGCCGACCGGCTGCTCTCCGTCGGTCCGGAGGCGGCGATCACCCTCGCCGTCATCGACCCACCGCCGGCCACCACGGTCGTCGCGGGGTCCCCGTTCGATGTGGCGTGGGAGGCGATCGACCGGTCGGGGGCCCCGGTCCGAGGCTTCGGGTCGACGGCCGAGATCCTCCTCTCGCTCTCCGGTACGCCGGCGGCCGGCCACGTCAACGCCTCCGGGCTCGGACCGCTTCCCTCGCTCGGGAACGGGTCGTACGGCGTCCCGACGACCGGCTGGGTGGGCGGGGTCCTGAACCTTTCCGTCACGGTCACGACCGCGGGGGTCCTCACCGTCGCCCTCACGGGGCCGGGGCTCCCCGGGCCGGCCAGCTCGTTGGCGGTCGCGATCGCCCCGGACCGCGCCCACCTCCGGCTCCTCGACCCGGTCGTGGCGGTCCGCGGGAGCCGCACGAACTCTACGTTCTGGCACGTCATGGATCGCTTCGGCAACCCCGCGACCGGTGCCCTCGTGACCGTCCGGCTCGACTGGGGACCGGCGAGCGAGACCGCCCTCGTCGCCACCGTCCCGGGGGCGAACGGCACGACGGGCGCGTGGGTGAACTTCTCCGCCCCGGGGCCGGGCGGCGGCCAGCTGACCGTTCTCGATTCCTCCGGCGAGGCGCTCCTCGGGCCGCTCGAGATACCCCCGGCCGCCGCTCCCTCCTCGGTCAGTGCGGCGACCGTGACGCTCGCCGCTGCCGTGCCCCTCGGCGCGATCGGGGCGGCGTGGGCCGGCCTCGTGCGACGCCGCTCCCGGCTGCGCTCCCACCCCCCGGGCGACGAGGCGGAGCTCCGGCGCCTGGCCGAGGGACGCGCCCAGGCCGTCGAGATCGTGCGACGGGCCGGGACGGCCGACCTCGCCGAGATCGAGGCGGCCTGGCGACCCCCGCCCGCCCCGACGGACCTACCCGAATGGATCGCCTCGCTCGTGACCGACGGAACCTTCGGTGCGACGCTCGGGAACGACGGCCACGCCCGGTTCTGCCTGGCGGCCGGGCCCCGCCCCGATCCCCAGGTGACGGTCGATCCCGAGGAACTCGACCGGGCCCTGCACCGCCGGGACGAGGTCCTCGGCGACGAAGGCCCCGGGCCCTAGGACGGCTCCCGGCCGACGAGGTCGTAGAACCGGTACGCCGCCTCGCCCGCGGCGAAGCAGTACTTTAGGGTCGTGAAACCGCGCTTGAGCTCCGCCGCCCCCGCGGCGACCTCTGCCGGGGGGCGGCCGCGGTGCAAAAGGTCGTCGAGCAACCCGGCGATCCGCTCCATCTCCCGCGGGCCCATGCCGAGCCGGGTCACCTCCGGCGTGCCGAGCCGGATCCCCCCCGGCTGCTTCGGGCTGCGGTCCCCGGGCAGCAGGTTCTTGTTCGAGATGATCCCGACGCCCGCGAGCCGGCGAGCGACCTCCGCCCCGCCGCCCTCGCGTTCTACCCGGACCGCGAGCGTGTGGGAGCGGGTGAACCCTAGGTCGGCGGCGAGCACGTCGAACCCCCGGGCGTGGAGGGCCCCCGCGAGGGCCTGCGCGTTCTCCACCGTGCGGTGGGCGTACTCCCGCCCGAACTCGAGGTGCTCGGCGAGGCTCACGGCGAGCGCCGCCATCGCGTTCAGGTGGTGGTTGCTCGTGACCCCGGGGAACGCCCCGGACTGGAGCCGTTGGGCGACCTCGGGAGGGAGCCCCTCGCCGAGGAGGATCCCGTGCTGCGGGCCGGGGAGGGTCTTGTGGGTCGAGGCGCTGATCACGGAGCACCCCTCGCGCAGCGGGTCCTGGAACTCGCCGCCCGCGATCAGGCCGAGGACGTGCGCGCCGTCATACCAGCCCCGCGCTCCGATCTCCTCGAGCGTCGGGCGCAGCTCGTCGATCGGCATCGGGAACAGGAACAGCGATAGCCCGAAGAGGCACGTCTTGGGGCGCACGGCCCGGAGGATCTCCCGGGTGCGGGGCACGTCGATCGTCATCCGCGATTCGTCCCAGGCGTAGTAGACCGGTTTCACCCCGCGCAGCCCGAACGCCCCGAACGCGGCGCTCGAGATGTGCGCCCCGTCGGCGAGGCGGCTCGTTCCCACGAGGTCCCCGGGCTCGGCGAGCGCCTTCAGGACCGCGAGGTTCGCGACGGTCCCGGACGTCGGACGCACGTCGGCGAACGAGCACCGGAACAGCCGGCGGGCGAGCTCCAGGCAGAGGATCTCGACCTCGTCGACCTGCTCGTTCCCTTCGTAGTACCGCTCCCCCGGCAATCCCTCGGCGTACCGGGAGTGGAGGTCGGAGATCAGGAGCTCCTTCGCGTACGGAGAGAGGAGGTTCTCGCTCGCGATCAGCGGGATCGCCCGCTCGAAGCGCTCGGTATGCCTTCGGACCGTCGCCCGGATCCGGGCCACGGTCTGGGCCATCTCGCCCGGCGCCGGTGGGGAGACCCCCACCCCCCCACTGCCACTGGAACCCGGAGTCATCGAGGTCCTGCCGGACGGGCCACGCCGTCCGGCGGTTCCGCACCCGCTCGAGCCCATATATGGACCCCGGGTCTCCCGACCCGGACATGGAGGAGCCGCCACCGGACCCGGTCCCATGGCGGGTCCGGCGCCGGTTCTACGTCCCGTACCACGACATCGACGTGCTAGGCCATCTCAACCACGTCGCGTACTTTCCGATGATGGAGACGCTCCGGTGCGACTACTACCTGCCGATGCTCGGTACCCCGGGACCGGCATCGCTCGACATCATCGTCGCCGAAGCGACGTGCCGGTACCTCGCACCGGTCGCCTACGGGGCCGAACTGCTCGGCGAGGTCGCCCCCGCCCGACCGATCGGCCGGACGAGCTTCGTCCTCCTCTACCGGTTCCGGGACGTCGCCACCGGGACCCTCACAGCTCGGGGCCGGACCGTGATCGTCACCTATGACTACCCTGCCAAGGCGAAGGCCCCCATTCCCCCGGACCGACGGGAACATATGGTCCGCGATGCGGTCGATCCGCGGCACGAAGGTTGGCCGTCCTAGGCTCCACTGGAAATGGAGGGGTGGGGGTCGGGCGGAGGGCCGCCGCGGGACCGGGCCTCGGCCCGGCGGCGTGCTAGGCCAGCAGGATTGCCGTCCGGACGGACCGCGCGGAACCCTCGCAGGCTCCTCAGCCCCGTTGCCCCGCCAGCGTCGACGGGTCACGGTAAGGCTGCTCCCGTCAGGACCTGACCCGATGCCCGTGATGGATACCCGCTAGGGCGCTCCTCCGAGCGCTCGTCGCGGAGCCCGCGGCCCGGCGGAACAGGACGTCTACGAAGCCACGCGAGGCGCGTGATTCGTCCGGACGTCGCTCCTGCCTGTCACCCCCGCTAAGGACGGTTTCGGTGTGTAAGGGGACGCCCAACCCCCCGGTCTAGCCTAGCGAAGGTACGACGCCCCGGCTCCTACATAGCCCTTGGCGTGCCGGCCCGGACGCCTCCGGCCCGCCCTAGCGGATGTGTTCGAGGCTGAACGAGCCGAGGTTGAAGGAGCGTTTCGTGAACGTGTAGCCGACCCAGCTGCGGGCCTGGGCCTCGCCGATCCCGCGCACCGAAAGGAACGTCTTCATCTGCTCGACCTTGAGGTTCAGCGAGCCGTCGACCATGTGCTCGAGGGTCTCCATGTCCGACTCCGAGTGCATGCCGCTGTCGAGGATGTAGTACCCGACCGCCGTGTCGAGCTTGCGGCGTCCGATGAACGGCTGCAGGAATCGGAACGTCGACGCCGAGTCCATGTAGGCCGTGATCGTCGAGACCGATTCGAAGATCAGGCGGTACGTCGAGTGCTTTTCCTTGAGCTCCTCCGCGATCCCGTTGACCGACTGGCCGAGCTGCTCGAGGACCCCCTTGTCGGTGGAAGAGAGGAGGCGAACGCCGGGGCCCGAGATCGTAGAGCCGACCGACCGGGAGTACAGGTCGACGTACCGGATCATCCCGTTCTTCTCCGCCTCCGCGTAGGCGGGGTAGAGGGCCACGAGGTCGTCCCGGACCTGGCCGAAGGTCTTGTCCGTCACGACCCAGATCGACGGGATGCCCACGCGGAGCCCCTCGACGCTGAAGAGGCGCGCGAGCACGTCCTTCCCCGTGTGCGCCGGACCGTTCACCATGACCTGGACCCCCGGGGGGAATCCGCCGAACAGCAGGTCGTCGAGCCGTCGGACCCCGCTCTTCACCTTGCTCGATTGCGCAGCGGTGACGCTCTCCTCGTGCATCCGGTCCGCCTCGGCCTCCGCCGTCTTTCCCGAGAGGCGCTCGAGCTCCTGGATCCGCTCCAGCATCTGGCCCTCCCGGGCCTTCAGTTCGGCCTCCTTCTGGGAGAGCTCGTGCCGCAGGTCCTCGAGCCGCTGGGCCTCGCTGACGGCGACCACCGAACCGCTCGCGTTCAGCCCGCGTCGGATCTCCTCGAGGCGACGGGCCTCGATGTCGAGCGCCTGCCGTCGGGTCTGGAGCTGCTGGTCGTAGGCGGCGAGCTCCCGCTCCTTGAACTCGATCGGGCCCCGGCGCCGTTCGACCTCCTCGGCGCTGATCCGGATCTCCTCGAACTTGGCCCGCAGCTCGTTCTCCCGGCCGACGAGGTCGCGCTGGCGCTGGGCGATCTCCTCGAGGCGTTTGGCCGTCTCGGCATCGATCTGCCCGGCGCGCGAACTGACCATCGATTCGCGTTCCTTGGCCTGCTCGGTCTCGCCGACGAGGCGTCGGACGTCCCCTTCGAGCTGGACGACCCGGCGGCGCAGCTCCGTCTCCCGCTCGATGTACTCGTGCTCCCGGTCGGCGAACTCCTCGCGAAGGCGGGTGTCGCCCTCCCCCGGCCGGGCCGCCGGGGCGGCGGGCCCCGGGGGGGCCCCGGCCCCGTCGATCCCGGGGGCCGGGCGGGGCGTCGTCTCGCCCAGGGCGGAGAGGCGGAGCCGGAGCTCCTCGAGCTCCTTTTCCTTCTCGCGGACGGCCGTCTCGCGCTCCTTGGCCTCGCGCGAACGAACGTACTTGATCACGGCGATCGAGCCCCGCTTGACGTGCTCGACCTGGTCCTCGAGCGTCTTGCGCCGGGTGCGCTCGTCGTAGAGCTGGCGCTGGAGGTCCTGGACCTCCTGGATCATCGCGGCCGGATCGAACTGGTCCGACTTCACCCGGTCGAGCAGCCCGGTGAGCCAGCGGACGACCGTCTCCTCCCGGTCGCTCACCGCCGGGCCGGCGGCGATCTCCGCGCCGGACCGGTGCCCTCCGTCCTCCGACCGGGCGGACGACGGTCGCACCGGGGCGGCGATCCCCCCGCCGGCCCCTTCGGAGGACTGGATCCAGTCCTCCATCGCCCGATCGTCGCCGCCGACCCACTTGCGGAGGACGTCGGCCGAGTCCTTCGGGGCGGAGGCGACCTTCCGACGACGGGGTCGGTCCGTCTGCCGCACCATGCCGGCCCACCGCTCGACGAGCTGTTCGCTCTGGGCGGCCGCCGTGGGGTCGGAACCGCCGGCGGGCGGGGCGGCGTGGATCGCGGAGCGTTCCTGGACGTCCGCGCCGAGGCGTTCGAGATCCTCGACCGAGAGGCCGCGGACCGCCTCCGGGGTCGGGAAACCGGCCTCGACGAAGCGCCGGGCGGTCTCCGGACGGATCCCGAGCGACCGGGCGAGCTCCTGCTCCGGCGACGACGGACCGGGCGCGGCAGGCACGATCTCCGTCGAGCCGTCCATGGGTCCCGGACCCGTCCTAGCGCTACGTAAGGTCATAATATGTCCCTCGGACGGTCGCCGGAACGGGCGCCGGCGCCGGCGGTACGTTACGGGATAAATACCGGCCGGCCTCAGGCTAACCGTGGACATCGACGAGCGCGTCGACCGGGTCGTTCGCTACACCGTCGAGGTGCTGACGCCCGACGAGGTCCGCGCGCTCTTCGAGCGGACCGACCGTCCGAGGGCGTACATCGGGTTCGAGCCGTCCGGCGCACTCACCGTCGCCCACCTGATCACCGCCCGGAAGATCCGCGACCTCGCCGAGGCCGGATGTGACGTCACCATCCTCCTCGCCGACTGGCACGCCTGGATCAACGACAAGCTCGGAGGAAGCCTCGAGCGAATCGACGCGGCGGGTCGGTACATGCAGGCGACCTTCGAGGCGCTCGGAGCCGACCCGGGGCGCGTCCGGTTCCGGTGGGCCCACGAGCTCTCCGGCGATTCCGACTACTGGGCCCGGGTCGTGCGCGTGGCGAAAGCGACCACGCTCGCCCGCACGAAGCGGGCGATGTCGATCATGGGTCGGTCCGAGGAGGAGTCGAACCTCGACACGTCGAAGCTCTTCTATCCGGCCATGCAGGCCGCCGACATCTTCGAGCTCCCCGTCGACCTCGCCTACGGAGGGATCGACCAGCGACGCGCGCACGTCCTCGCGCGGGAGGTCGCGCACCATTACTCCTGGCCGGTGCCGGCCGCCGTGCACACGCCCCTCCTCTCGTCGTTGAAGGGCGGTGCCCGGATGGACCCGGTCGAGGGGCTCATCGAAGGAAAGATGTCGAAGTCCGACCCGGGCACGGGGATCCCGATCCCGGCCGAGCGGTCCGAGATCGCATCGCGGATCGCCTCGGCGTTCTGCGAGGCGAAGACGGTCGAGGGGAACCCGATCGTCGAGGTCGTCCGGTACATCGTCTTCCCGTGGGAGGGGCGCCTCGCGATCGAGCGCGCCGAGAAGCACGGCGGTCCGGTGGCGTTCGAATCGGTCGACGAATTCCTCTCGGCGTGGCGGGACGGAAAGCTCCACCCGCAGGATCTCAAGTTGGCCGTCACGGCGGCGCTCGACCGGCTGGTCGAGCCGGCGCGACGGCATTTCCGGGCCCATCCCGATCTCTCGCCCGCTTCGTTCGCCCCGCGCCCGGAGGCGCGGGCCGGCTGAGGACCGATCGATGGCCGCCGGCGAACCCGACCTCTACGCGGCCGAGGGCCCGGTGGGCGTCGTCGTCATCCATGAGGTGTTCGGGCGAGACGAGTACGTCGGCTCGGTCGGGCGCGCGCTCGCCACCGCCGGCTTCGCCGCCGCGACGGTCGACCTGTACCACGGGCGCCACGCCGGGACCCTCGACGAGGCGCTCGCCCTCCGCGGGGCCCTCGACGAAGGCACGGTCCTCTCCCAGCTCGACGCCGCGGGGGCGGCCCTGCGCTCGATGCCGCGGCCACCGACGCGCGTCGGCCTCCTCGGGTTCTGCATGGGCGGCGGGTTCGCGCTGCTCGGGGCGTGCCGGCGGCCGTTCGACTTCGCCGTCGACTACTACGGGCGGATCGACCGGGCGGAGGAGATCGACGGGGCCGTGGGGCCCGTCCTCCTGCTCCTCGCCTCCGAGGACGAGCGCGTCACGCCGTGGGCGTTCTCGGAGCTCCTTCCGGCGGCACGGAAGTCGAAGAAGCGGGTCACGGTCGAACTGTACCCCGGGGTCCGGCATGCTTTCCACCGACCGGGCTGGGAGGGGCACGATCCCTCGGCGGCGCGGGATGCGTGGAGCCGCACCCTGGGTTTCCTGCGGGAGCAGCAGCCCGGCGGCGGGAGCGGCCGTTCCGGACGCGACGGCCCGCGCCGCTCGGCGCGCCAGAGCGTGCGGCACGGGCATCGTAGTTAAATCCTCCCTGGACGGGCCATTCTCCTACTGCCCTGCCGATTCCCCTACAAGCATAGCGGATGGGGCTCCGGCAGGGGCCGGACCGCTGAGGAAGTCGGGCATGACTCCGTGCTCGAAAATCTCGTGGATTAGGACGGTCAGGTTGTAGGCCAGGATCTTCGCCAACAGCTCGTTGACCTGGGCTGTGGGATTCTTGGATCGTAGCGTCTCCCCGAACTTCCGCTTGAGGGCCGAGAAGACTGACTCCACATTCGACCGAGCATGGTACTTGGCCTCGAACTCCTCCCGGTGCATCTGGAAGAACAGGTACGCCTTGCGCCATAGAAGCGAATGGCTGCGGGCGCGCGCCTCCGGTGTTCCGCTCCTCAACGTTGTGCGACCGGTTTGATTGGACCGGAACGGAACGTAGAGGTCGAAACCCATCTCTTCAGCGAGTGCGTAGTTCGCCCGCGCCGAATACGCCTTGTCACCGAAGACTTCCTTGAGGCAAAGACCCGCCTTCGCTGCCTGCCGGATGAGCGGCTCGAACTGTGGATTGTCCGCTCCCTCCTTTCCTGTCACGGAAACCGCGGCGATGATGTGTGTCTTGACGCCGGCGAGGGCATGGGCCTTGATCCAGAGGTGTTCCCGCTTCTCCCCGTGCTTTTCCTCTCTCCACGCGCCGAACGAGGTCGTTTGGATGCCCGTCGAGTCAGGGGCGAAGCCACTTTCCAATGCCGCGACCGGGAGGGCCGACCGTGTGATGAGTTCGTGCAGTATCGGGGTCACATCCTCCCTATTCAGGACTTCCGAGGAGATCGTGTAGTGCGGGGCCTTCGGCAACTGACCCCGCTCGACGGCGAAGCCGAAAAGACCCCTCGCCCGCCGGCACGAAAGCTGCGAATAGACTTTCTGGACTGAGCAAAAGAGTTGATCCGCGAGCGCAATCGGCGGCCGCCCGGCGTGGTGGGGATCCCTCTCCGGCTCGGGGATACCCACGACGAGGTCCCGGAGAAGAATGTCGAAGAGACGAATCTCCTCTGTTTGCGCCCGGTCGTACGCCGCCCATGCCTGGGGGTAGGTGAGCGGAACTCGCTCGGAGACCGTCTCGCCCGAGGGGAGAGTTGTCTGCTTTTCGAGGTAGAACCGAACGGATGCTGCATGCTTGCAGGGCAGGCCACGCGAGGAGTAGTCCTGGCAGGAACACTCGGGACCCTTCTCGGCGAGATGCACTCGGTACGAACCCGGTCCGCTCTGAGACTTGACCAGGAAGAGATCATCACGCACTTGTTCAATGGCTCCGGGAGTCGCTGCGATGAGCCTGCCCTTCGCGACCCGATCAGCGTCGATACTCCAGCCCCCCCACCCCGAGGCTGGACTCGGCGGGCCCTCCAGACTCTGCATCGTTCCTCCCCACCTACCGTTGCCTACGTGTAGGCTATGGGCCTGCCGATATAAAGGTGTATCGCCTACGTGGGCGCCAACCCATAGGCTATAGTTAAGTAGCCGACCCCCCGTCAAGGAGATTGGAGAGTCCGTGCCGGGAATCTTCAGGTCCCCAATCATTCTCGTCCGCGAGAAGTCACCCTCGGTCCGCGTGACGATCCCCGAGGGTGTCGCCAAGGCCCTCGGAGCAGAGCCCGGTAAGGACTTGGTTTGGACGCTCGACCTCAAGGCAGGTTGGGTTACGGTCTCGGCGGAGCCGCCTGAATTTGCTCCCAAGAATGCGTCCAAGCGACGCTGAACCCAAGCCCGACCCGCGGGCCCTTGGCGCCGCCGATTCCCGTCAGAGCGCACGAAGAACTAGCTCGGAGGCATTGAAAGGACTTTCCTTCCAAAGGAAAGTGCCTAATAGGAAGGTTGTGTTAGGAATGTCGATTAGAACATGTCAGCCTCGACAGGAGCGCAGAGACTATTCTCCCAGACGTTCCTTCAAGAAGCGTTGGCTCAGGAAGTTCATCGACTACTGTCACTTCAGTACGCCCGAGGGATTCTCGAGGCGCTAGACGAACATCACGAGGGGCTGGACGTCAGGTGGTTTGATGTCAAGGTTGTCGGCGTTGAAGGGTCGGGCAGGACTGCGTACGTAGTGGTCAAGAAGCTCTCCGCCGCCGGTTGGATATCTTCTAGGGCAGGCACCAAGCCCCAGCGTTGGCTTCTAACCCCGAAGGGGAAGGAAGCACTGGATCTCGCTCGTCAGGGAGATTCCATAGGAAACGGGGGGCGGGGGCCCGCTAGATGAGGGGGAATCGGTTCGGGTTCGTCGACCTCTTTTGTGGAGCGGGCGGGTTTGCCGAGGGGTTCCTACAGGCCGGGACCGACCGTTCGGAGTTCCAACTGCTCGCGGCCTCGGATGTGCATCGCCACGCGCAGGCAACTCACGAGTACCGATTCGGCACTCAGCTCGGTATCCCGTACCGGTTCATCCGGAAGGACATCAGGGACCCGGGCCTCCTTCCTGAGGTCCGCGAAGCGGTTTCATTAGGGTCCGAAGTCGATGTGGTTTGCGGTGGCCCACCCTGCCAGGGATTCTCGGTCTTCGGCGCAAGGCGCCGGGACGACCCGAGGAACGATCTGTTCCACCCCTACCTACAGATAGTGCATGCGCTCAGGCCGCGATACTTCGTCATGGAGAACGTGCCCGGCTTCGTCTACATGTATCGGGGTATGGCCGAGCAACGCATCCGCGAGGCGGTCGATAGCCTGAGGCGGCCTGGTTACACCCTAGCGGGACCGATCTTCGTCAATGCGGCGTCGTTTGGGGTTCCCCAGTCTCGGGAGCGGGTCATCTTCCTGGGATCGCGCGATGACCAACCGAGGATCGGCTCGGTGCCGGTGCCCGAGGGCATCCACTCCCCATCGGTGGGGGAGGCGATTTCGGACCTCGCGTTTCTCGGGTCGGGCATGAAGGCAATCGACTATGATCCCCGGTTCCCCCCGGCTTCCGATTACCAGAGGGACTCCCGTCTCGGCCGGTCCAAGACGCGACCGACTTGGGACGGCAGGCTCCAAAACCACGAGTCCTCGCGGCACACTTCCAGGGTCCTGACACGGTTTCGGCTCGTTCCGAAAGGGCACTCGACCAAGGATGTGAAAGAGGTGCTGGTCCGCGAAGGGGTCGACTCCGGCAAGAAATGGTGCGTGCGCATTGACGATGCCGACCCGTCCTTCACGCTCACGACCATTCCGGACGACTTCATCCACTACTCGCAGGACAGGAGCCTGACCGTGCGTGAGTGTGCGCGCCTCCAGTCCTTCGATGATTCGTTCGTGTTCCTCGGTCCCCGGACAACGGGTGGCGGAGGCGCGGGAAACAAGGTGCGGAACACCGATCTTCCCCAGTATACACAAGTCGGAAACGCCGTGCCACCGCTAATGGCGCGGGGCATCGCGTTGACGCTTCTCAGGAATCTGGAGAAGACATCCGCTCACCCAGATGGGCCCGAACGACCTTCAGGAACCGCGCGAGTTCCTTTGGTCGCGGTCTGACGTTCCCCTCCTGACCGTCGCCGAACAGGAAGAACAGGTCGCGTGCCTGGGCGGCCTCCACGATGTCAAAGTCCATTTCCTTGCGAAGGGCAGCCTGCGTTGAGAGGCAGTGGGGGTGGCCCTTCGACATCAACATCGTCCGTCCCATGAAATCGAAGAACTCCGACTGGGAAATCCTCACCTTGCTGTTGACGAGAAGAAGGGGCACGATTGACGAACCCGGCGGGAGATGGGTGACGACGTCGGCCGGCCACCGGGCAGTTTGTCTATTTACCACCCCATCCGCACCGAGAATGTACCCGATGGCGACGTCGGTCTTCTCCGAAGGTTCTGATTGAGTCGGCTCTCCGGCCTTCCATAGCGTGTAAGTCCCGTAAGTCGTGGAGACCTCATTGAAGACGAAGAGGGAGGGCCAATCGTGCACGAACTCGAACGCCAAGTGGGTCAGGTAGTCCTGGAAGAGGGCACCGACGATGTTGCGGGACAGGTTCTGATTGAGGGAGAACTCCGTCTTCGTATTCCTCCGCCCTAGCCAGTTGTAGCCGTCCACGAGTTCCGTCAAGTGTTCTGAAGGTGCGCGCCCTGCTCGGACATCGTAGCATGATTGGATCTTGGCGAGCCTCATCGCTAGCTCGTCATGTCCGGGCGTCCCGTCATTGACGAGCACCTCGCGAATATACACCGACAGCAGATGGGCCATCCGGGGTCCATCTGCGAATCTGTAGATAGTCGTTCACACGCCTTAGCGGCCGGTTCTGTGTCCATGTGGCAATTCGCCGGCAGGGGTGGCGGTGCGGTTACCTATCGTGCTAGACTGACCTGAAAGTGTGGCGGATCGGTTGACTCACGCCCAGAGGAGCCGACTGATGTCTCGAATACGGGGTAGGGACACGTTTCCGGAGCTGGCACTCCGGAAAGCCCTGCGCAGACGGGGAGTGCGGTACCGGTCAAACCAGCGGGTCCACGGCATCCGTGTCGATTTGGTCCTGCGGGGAACGAAGACCCTCGTGATGGTCCAGGGCTGTTTCTGGCACGGCTGCCCCCGTCACTATATCGCTCCGAAATCCAACTCCCGATTCTGGAAGAAGAAGATTGTAGCGAACAGAGAGAGGGACCGGTGGCAGGCGGCAATCCTCAGCGCGATGGGGTGGCAGGTGGTCGTGTTGTGGGAGCACGCCCTCAGGACCGACCCGGCCCGCGCCGTGGAACGATTGATAACCACCGCGCCTCTCCCGTGTAGGGCGGCCCGGCAGGGGGATGCCGGTTACCTGTCAGATGAGCGGGGAATGGAGATCCGATAAGCAGGGCGCGGAGGTCTTCCGCCCCCGAGCCCGCGTCATCAACGTCCTCGGCCGCGACCTGATCCAGAACCCGGTGGTCGCGATCCAGGAGCTGGTCAAGAACGCGTACGACGCGGACTCCCACCGCATCCGGCTCACTTTCGAGGGACCGCTGGAGAAGGGGCTCGGCGGCCTCACCATCGAGGACGACGGGGATGGGATGACCCTCGAGACCGTCCGCACCGCGTGGATGGAACCGGCGACGATCGCGAAGCGCCGCCAGACCCGGACCCGGGCGGGCCGTCGGGTTACCGGGGAGAAGGGGATTGGCCGGTTCGCTTCCGCCCGCATAGCCAGCCAGCTCGAACTCGACTCCGTTGCCCGGGAGAACGGTCGCCGGGTTATGGCGCATTTCAACTGGGGAGAGTTCGAGGGCGAGGACCGGTACCTCGACGAGATCCGATGCCGCTGGGAAGAAGGGGCTGCTCCTAGGGGGCGCGGCCACGGGACGATCCTTCGACTCCGGCAGTTCACCCAGAAGTGGAACGAGGAGAACCTGAGGAATCTGCGGGTCCAGTTATCGAGGTTGCTGCCTCCCACCGGACCGAAGGCAGACTTCGAGATCGGGTTCGCGGTCGGGGGAACTCTGGGGAAGCGCCTCTCGGGCCCGATCGAGAGGCCCACGTTCATCGAGCACGCCCGCTACCAACTACGAGGTCGCGTCGAAGCCGACGGCTCGGTGACGGCGGAGGTATCGTACCGGTCGAGAAGCGAGCCGTTCGTCGAGAAGGGGGGAGCCCCAGTCCGTGTTGTCATCGAGCGGGAGGGGGAGGAGGACCGACCGCCGACATGCGGTCCGTTCGAGTTCGACATCCGTGTTTGGGACCGCGAGCCCGAGGACATGAGGGAGCTCGCCAAAGCGGCCGGGTCGACCCTCAGGGACGTGAGGATGGACCTCGACGAGCTGAGCGGGCTCCAAGTCTACCGGGACCGGTTCCGCATCGTCATGCAAACGCGGGATTGGCTGGGCCTCGACCTTCGCCGGGTCCAGAATCCTAGCCTACGCCTGAGCAACAACCAGATCGTAGGTCACGTCCAGATCGAATCCGACCGGAACACCGGGCTCGTGGACCAGTCCAACCGCCAGGCGCTCGTAGACAGCCCGCAGCTCGACGACTTCGAGGAAGCAATCCTGTTCCTGCTCAACCGCCTGGAGGTGTTCCGGCGCCTCAAGAGGCGGAGCCCTGAGAGACCGCCGCCCCGTGCCAGCCTGCTCGAAAAGTTCAACCTGACCGAACTCCAAGACTACGTAGCGAAGTCGGACCACTCCAAGGACGAGAAGCTCACCTCCATCATCCAGTCGACGGCGGCCGGAATCAAGACCGGCCTCGGCCAGGTCCGGGAGATTGTATCACGCTACCGACGCCTGGCAACCCTCGGTACCCTCGTCGACGTGATTCTGCACGAAGGGCGGACGCCCATCGCCGCGATCTCCAATTCCGTGGAGATTCTGAAGAAGAGCCTGGCCGGAGGACTCCCCGCACGCGAGGCCGCCGAGGTCAAGCACCAGCTCGATGTGGTCGACCACCAGGTCCAAGTCCTAACCCAACTCTTCGACCGGGTGGCTCCGTTCAGCGGACGGGCCCGGGGCCGCGTCGAGGTAGCCCCCCTGGAGGACATCATCGCTCGGGCGTTCGCGGTTCACGCCGGTAGGATCGAGAAGGAGGGGGTGCGGGTCGAACTGCCGTCGGGGCAGACAACCATCCGGATGGACCCCATCGATTTGGAGCTCCTCTTCCTGAATCTCATCGACAACGCCCTCTACTGGCTACAGAAGGTCCCTGCGGGAAAGCGAGCCATCCGGGTAGAGGTGGCCCGAACCGATGGTAGGGTCGAGGTCGTGTTCTCAGACAGTGGACCAGGGGTCCAACCGGAGATTGCTGACATGATCTGGGACCCCTGGTTCACCACGAAGCCGGGGGGGATCGGCCTCGGGCTTACCATCGCCGGGGAGACGGCCGCCGAGCACGACGCGACCCTAGGTCTCTCCGAGAAGGGCCCGCTCCCGGGCGCGACGTTCGTTGTCACCTTCAACTCTCCCGGCGGTGAAGCCACCCGCGAAGGAGTGGAGTAGACGATGGCGGCCGCACCCATCCCGGCTCCCGCCGGCGATTCCTGGCGGATCGCAGTCGTGGAGGATGAGGAGGATATCCGGGGGCAGATTTGTCACTGGCTGGGGAGGATGGACCCGGTCGAGGGCAAGTCGTTCCAACCCACCCCGTTCCCGGACTTCGACGGGGCCTGGGCTGGGCTCATGGATTGGAAGTTCGACATTGTCATCCTCGACATCTTCCGAGGACACGGGGGAGTGCCTGCCAGCCCGGGGCTCGATATCATGGAGCGAATCAAGCGGACCGCCTTCGTCCCGCTCATCGTCTACACCGCGCTCCCGGAGCGGGTCACGGGACTTCGTTCTCCCATGGTTCGCGTTGTGGGCAAGGTCTCGGGCCTGGGTGCCCTAGAAGGCGAGGTCCGGCAGTTCCTCGCGTGGCGATTACCCCAGCTCGCGCGGGCGCTGAGAGCCACGTTCGATGACACGCTTCGGGACTACATGTGGAGGTTCGTGGACGCCCACTGGGATCGGTTCGAGTCGATGGTCGACAAACCGGACTTCGGACGATTGGTAGTACAACGCCTCTCGGAGGCATACACCGCTGACGGCTCGAGGGGAGTCCTAGGTGCAGCCTACGGCCCGGTGGCTACGACCGGGCCCCCCGCGGACAAGGTCCATCCCGCCTCGGTCTACGTCATGCCGGTCCCTACCGGCGTCCTCCGTCTGGGAGACATCCGCGTGCGCCGGGCAGGTGAGAGCCCACCGAAGTATCTCGTGGTCCTTCAACCGAGCTGCGATACCGTCCGGATCGCACCCGACGCAGAAGGGCAGGGTGCGAGGGACCCCAACGTCGACCGTGTCCTCTGCGCGCGGGCGTACCCACGGCCCCCGCACAAGTCGGATCACGATTATCCACTTCCGGCGTTCCTCGCGGTTCCGGACCTGATGGTCGAGTTCCACGACCTCGAGATTGCTCCGATCGATGACCTGTTGAGTCTCGACTGTGTAGCGAGGGTGGCGAGCCCGTTCGCCGAGCAGCTCGCCGCCAAGTTCGCTGCCTACATCGGACGTATCGGAACGCCAGAGATAGAAGCGCCCCCGGCCCCTGCGACGTAGTCCAAGTTCCGAGCATAGCAGATTGTCACGTTCCGTTGCGTGTGGCAAACCTATTACCAGGAAGCGAGTATCAACCCCGGCGTGCGCTCTTCCGCCGATGAATGTCGCCGCCCGATTCCCTGCGGTATTGACTTGTTTTCGGGTGCCGGCGGGTTCGGCCTGGGATTCGAAGCGGCGGGCTTACCCGTCGTGGCCTCCCTAGACAAGGATGCGGATGCCGTAGCCACCCTCGCCGCGAACCCCCCCATTGGCCCCCGGCTTGTCTTCCACACCGACATCCGTTCGTTTGGCCCATTAGCGATGGACAAAGCAATCGAGGGCCTTTCTCCCCGTTACCGAGTCGACTTCCTCATCGGCGGGCCGCCATGCCAGGGCTGGAGCAGGGTCGGACGAGGGAAGCTACGGTCACTCGGGCGTATCGGGTCCACTCCCGCGCCCTTCGCCGAGGAGCGGAACAGGTTGTATCGTCCGTTCCTCCGGTATGTGTCCCACTTCCGGCCGCGCGTCGTCCTCCTGGAGAACGTGCGGGGAATGGAGTGCTACTACGGGCACGATGGAACGAAGGCGATCACGACAGCACTGGACTCTCTGGGGTACCGGACTAAGGTGGTTCCCCTCGACGCCGCCGACTTCGGGGTGCCCCAGCAGAGAAGGCGACTCGTTATTGTGGGCGTTAGAGAGGACCTGGGACTGGAGCTGGACACACCGATTGGCCCACCCGCCGGATTGGGCATGGATGGCGCCGCACCGACAGTCCGCGACGCGATCGGCGATCTCCCGTGGGTCCCGTCGGGGAACCAGAGGGATGTGATGCCTTACCGGAAGCTGGAGGATGCCTCTGCGTACCTCAGCCTCCTCCGCCCCGGATGGATGAACGGCTCGGTCACTGCCCATATCACCCGGCCCCACCGCCCGGAGGACCGCGAGGCGTTCCGATCGATGAAACAAGGCGGGATCTACTCTGACCTACCCGACCGTCTCAAGCGGTATCGCGACGACATATTTGCCGACAAATATCGGAGGTTGGAGTGGGACAAGCCCAGCCCGTGCCTGACGGCCCACCTCGCGAAGGACGGCTACTCGCACATCCACCCGAGTCAGACGAGGACGATCTCTGTACGGGAGGCGGCGAGGATTCAGGGGTTCCCCGATTGGTACGTCATAGCCGGGTCGATGGGGAGCCAATTCCGCCAGATTGGAAACTCAGTCCCCCCTCTGCTAGCGTACGCGCTCGCGATTGCTGTACGGAATTTCCTCGGAGTGAAGTCGGAAATCTCGTGGGACGTTCTATCGTGTTCCGTCTTGCAGACTGGTACGGTCACGAACGAGTGAACTTGTCGCTATCATCCTGCGCGTCCAGGATCTCGTCTCCAAGTAGGAAGACAACAACGCGGCCGGTTCCAAGGTCGCGTCGTTCCCCATCGTCCAGCTCCCGCCCGAGTGCTTCGTGGGCGGAGTCGACAATGGTGTGACTCAAGACCTGCCGGCGATGGACTTGGCCGCCGCAGACAAAAACCGCCTCGCTAGGTCCGCCATTCGCGGTCGTAATCCACTTTGGTGTTGCCTTTCGCACCTCCACACGCTTGAAACCGACTCGAATCAGATCGAAGTACTTCCGACGCACCATGAAGAGGACCTTCCCGGTAACTGTGCTCACCCCCCTACGTCCTATCTACAGACCGGGCGTAGTTAGGGTGATTGGGGAGACACTCCAATGACGGGGGTGGGGGGGTCGGTGCGCCGGCCCCCGAAGTTCTTCTCGGAAGTTCGAACATTCTTAGTCCAATCATTCGTTTCATCTACCGCCTCGACCCGAGGCGGGAGGTGGTGAATGGGAAAGGGAAGCAAGGGCGGACCGACTCCGAACGACCAGCGATCGCGTGCGATGAACTCGCAGGACGTTGTCGGCAAGATGGCGATAGACCACCGTGCCGGACAGCTTGATCCACGCAATCCTGATTTTTCTAAGGCTCGGGCTCCGCCCGACCAAACCACTGAATCCACACAGTAGGGGCACCGTAGCCCTACCGGCCCCCGGCCTTGGCCGGGGGCCTCTTTTTCGTCAGAGATTCGAGAGTAGGTCCCGACCCGTTACAGCGCAATTTTGACGGCCGGTAGGCCGCGACTTGTTGCAGAACCCGCGGGTAGGAAGGGTTTAGCGGTGGGGGCGCGTGTCATTGCCCTCGAATGCCGTCTAAGAAGCGCCGCGACTTGACGAGTCAGTGGCTCGTCAAGCAGGACAAGAAATCGCAGAGGCTCATCCCCGTTGGGCTGTTCGGTTTGGTTGGGGCTTGCCGCCACTTCACCATCGATTGTAAGTCAGACCGCCTTACCAACAAGGGTCCCGGAGTCGTCGCCATCGAAATCGTAAGGCTGGTGGGCCGGCGTATCGAGGTGACGCTTGAGAACCTTCCTGCTGGGCAGACCTCGGCGGTCAGTCCCTATGCGGTCCGAAACGTGGTTTGTGCGTTAGATGGATTGAGCTATGCTCTCCCGACCTTCCGAAACCCGCGAACCAAGCGTGCCTCCGACTGAGGGCGGAACTGTACCGCTATCGCGGCATCACAATTCTTGATTTTCTCTTGTAACAGCTCGTGGCTTTTGTTTCGGGTCCATCGATATCGTTGTAGCCGATTCGACTTTCACTGCCGTCGCCGGAGGCGGTGGACGAAGCACCGGGCGTTCGATTAGGCCGACCAGGGCGCTGCCGAACATCGCTTCGAGGTCCAGGGCGTTGATTCTCTCCTGAGCGGTACTCTCGAACTCCTTGAGCGCAGGGTCCTCGGAGAACTTCTTGAGATCCCGGAAGAAGTCGCCTAGGCCGGCCTCTTCCGCCAGTCCCTCTAGCTCGGCGTCGCTCGGGAAAGTGATCATGACTCCGCCGTACGTCCGGAGTTGCGCTAGCGCGGCCTCAATGGTCAGTTTCAGCACCCCTGCGGAGGGGACTTCCTTGGGAAGGTGCTCGAAATCTTCACTCTCAAAGACGTTGATGAAGACAGTGCGCCGCTCGTTCCCATCCACAGAGAGTATCACCATCGACTGCCGCCGAATTAGACCTCGCGCTCTCAACCACGCTAGGTCCGAGGCAAGCCGGTCGGTGTTCTCGAACTCAACCTGTTGGATCGATTCTGCGAGTCGATCCGCAGGAATTTCCACTCGGGTCTTTTCCTCCCGGACCATGTCAGAGAACTCGGGCGGTACAATCACGCCCAACGCCCTTTTCCCCGGCTCAGGCGTTCGAAGCAGCTTGACGAAGGTGGAGTCCAAAGAACCGGTAAGTAGGCCCGAGACGACACGCTGAAGGTCGATTCTGGCGACTGTTTCGAAATCCCTTCCCTTTAGGTGAATCTCACCGGAGGGATGGAACGAGATGTGTAGACCTGCCGGCAGGAGGCCGGGCATCGGAATGACGTACTTTCCGCCATCGGTGGCCGTCACGGTTTTCAATACGCGCAGACCCGGCGAAGTAGCCCCCGGCGCGGCCGTCGTGGGCACAACCCGAAGTTCCTTCTCCCTGGACGGCATTTGCTGGGGGAAGGAATCGGACCTAAAGGATAGCTCGGAGTCGCAATACGGCTTCACTTGTCGAATCTGTTCAGTTCTCGGGATATGGCCGCCATCGGAAGCCAAGCCGTACAACACAACCCGAAGGGCTGAGAGGCACCGGGCATTTCATGCATGGGCCGTTAGGTGCTCCAAGAAGTCCTCCTTTTCCTCCCAGAAGCCAACGATGTCGGCCCGCCTCTTGAGGGTGGATACTATCGGTCCCGTCCAAACGTCGTCTTCTACTGAATCGTCCAGTAGGCAAGCAGACCGGAACTGGAGCCCCGTATCCCGAATTTCGAGGAACGCGACGATGGCCTTGTTAACCAGTGTGCTAGCCCAACCGGAACTCAATGACGAGAAGGCATACATCAACGTCCGTGGCTGCGAAGCACTCAGAGGTTCAAGGTCGAAATCAAAGACCCAGTGTTTCCCACCGGCTCCTGTATAGTCCCTCCAACGTGCGTGCTCGATATGGGCCGAAGTCAGCCATCCCGCAACGTCGTCAGCGAACCCAAGTTTAGATCGAGCCTTCGCCGTCATTGCGATGTGCTGGGCTGACCTCGCCGCCTCGGTGACCCGGGTGAGTGCTTCGGACAGATCACCTATCGGCGCCCTTGCTACAATCTCACTGCCATGCGCCGACACTCCGAGCCTCCTCAGAGTGGTTTCAAAGAACCAGTTCTGGCGCGATCCCTCCTTGAGTTCCACTCCGTGGAGGAATAGGAAGCCGACTGATTCGCCCATGTCGGACAGTTCGACGGTCTGGCCACGAATCGAAATGCGCACCTGTATCGGGTCGTTGTCCTGGTTTAGGAACGGCGTGGTGAGCACACAGTCCTCCCCATCCTGCTCGACTGAGAACACGGCCTCCAAGTGAGAGAGGTACTGGCCGAGGACGCGCGTACAGTCAGTCACGGGAAATCCTCCATTGACGTCTGAGTGTGGATTGGGTATGGGCCGGGAGCGATCCTGCACTCCTTTAGAAAGTCCACGAGCGCCCCGTCGGGGTCGCCCGACCTGACTTCGGAAACCGGATAGGAGGGGCTGTCTGCGAACCTCTCGTCTGGATAGTGCTTGTGCGGTCCCTTCATACGGGAGTTCGTAACGGGGTCGAGATGGCCTGGCTTGTAATCCCACCGGCGAATAATCACGCTGTTACGAACCACCAGAGCGAATCCGTAACGATTCGGCTTGCCCGGGCTGAATTTCCTGCTTACCCAGCCTCGAATCGTCATCGGGGTTCCATCCTCACCGATGACCGGGAGCACGAGGTACCTGCTGCCGTCGGCCCTCGAATCCCATTGGACCGGACCGGCAAGCTGTTTGGGCAGCTCGTAGAGGTAGTCAGCCTCTCCCTTGCTGATAGGGGCCGCTCCCTCTGCCATATCGGTTCGCCGGACGCTTCCGCTGTCTCTGAGCGCTGTTGAGCACTGGAGACATAAAGCGAGGGGTCGGAGGGGTATCGAAACGGTTTCAGTTCGGAACCAGTTCGATTTCGGGGTAGCGGCTCTTCGGCTGCGGCGCGGCCCGCTTGAGCAGCTAGTGCCACCAGAACCCCCGATTCTCCTACAGCCGCCAAATCCAGGCGGGAATTCTCCTACTGCCGAGGATTATCCCTACAAAGCCTGCGGCACGCGCACCGTTAAATAGCGGGGGCCGTACCTCGGCCCTACCCGTGAGCCGAGGATCCCCTCTGGGGGTTCCGCTGACGCGAGGCACCATGGCGCGACCGATTTACGTGCGATTCGAGACCCCGAGCGACCTCGCCGACAAGGCCCTGCAGCTCGTCCAGATCGCGAGCGAGACCGGCAAGGTCCGGGTCGGGACGAACGAAGTGACGAAATCGAGCGAGCGCGCGGAAGCGAAGCTCGTCGTCATGGCGGAGGACGTCGACCCGGTCGAGATCCTCGTCCACATCCCGATGCTCTGCGAGGAGAAGCGGATCCCGTACGTCTACGTGCCGAAGAAGCAGCGGCTCGGCCAGTCGGCCGGGCTGTCGAAGTCCGCGGCGAGCGTGGCGATCGTGGAGGCCGGCGACGCGAAGGCGCTTCTCGACGAGATCGCGGCCACCTTCCCCACGCTGAAGAAGTGAGGGGAGGCCGGGACGGGGGCGCGCCATGCCGGAAGAGAAGGGCTCGCCCGCCGAGGTCGTGGAGCTGGTCGGCCGGACGGGCATGGCCGGCGAGGCGACCCAGGTGAAGGTCCGCGTGCTCGCGGGGCGGGACCGGGGCAAGATCATCACCCGCAATGTCGCCGGCCCGATCCGCCTCGGCGACATCCTGATCCTGCGCGAGACGGCGCGCGAGGCGCGCAAGCTCTCCGTCCGCTGAGGGTGGGTCGATGGTCGTCAAGCGGCAGTGCTCGTTCTGCGCCCGGGAGATCGAACCCGGCACCGGCACGATGTTCGTCAAGCGCGACGGCACGGTCTTCCATTTCTGCACCTCGTCGTGCCGCAAGCAGCAGCTCCACCTCGGCCGCGTCGGCCACCGGTTCAAGTGGACGCGGGCCCACGAGCTGAAACGGGCGGCCGAACGCTCGAGCGCCGAGCGCGCGCCCGCCGCCGCGGCCCCGTCGAAGAGGTCGTCGCGCCCGGCCCGACGCCCGCCGGCCGAGAAGCTCCCTGCCCCGGCCGTGGCCGAGACGACCCCCGCGACCCCTCCGCCGGCCGCTCCCGCCTCGGCGCCGCGGACCCGGGCGCGAAAGCCCCGGGCCGCCGCTCCTCCCCCTCCCGCGCCCGAGACGTAGGCCCGCTCTCCGCCCCGATTCCTGTCGAGCGGAATCCGTAAGCGTCCGTCCGGCGCGCCGAAGCTTCGTGAGCTCGCCGCCCGCCTGGGCATCGGCCTCGGACCTCGCCGAGTACGCCTACTGTCCCCGGGCGCTCCACTACCGCGCCCGTTTCCCCGACGCCCCGGACACGCCGGCGGCCGCGGGGGGCCGTCGCTACCACGAGCGGGTCCTCGGGGCCGAGCGGCGCCGGGCAGAGCATCCCACCGCCTATTGGGCGGGGGTGCTGGTGGGGATCCTGCTCGCCGTGGCCGGGGTCGCGGGAGCTCTCCGTCCTTGAACGTCTGGGCCGCGGCGCTCCTGCTGGCGGTCGGGATCGGCGTCGCGGCGCTGAGCGCCCGCGCGCTCTACCGGCGGAGTGGCGAGGCGCGGTGGGGCACGCTCGAGGCGATCGACGCGGGGCGCCCCGAGACGCTGCGCTCGGAACGGTTCCGCCTGGTCGGCCGCCCCGACGTCGTCCGACGCGGAAAGGACGGCCGGCGCGTTCCCGTCGAGGTCAAGCGACGACCGGCGCCGCGAGGGGGTCCGTTCCGCTCGCACCTCGTACAGGTATGGACGTACTGCCTCCTGGTCGAGGAGGTCGACGGGCGTTCCCCCCCGTTCGGGGTCGTTCGATACTCCGACCGGGAGTTCCGTGTCCCGTGGAACTCGAGCGCGCGCGGGGAGCTCCTCGCGATCCGCCGGGCGGTGGCCGCGCCGTACGACGGCCGCGCGACGCCGAGCCCGGCCCGCTGCGGGCGTTGCCGGTGGGCTCCCCGCTGCGACGCCCGCCTCGACGCGGCCTCCCCGGGCTAGCAGCGCGGGGCCCAGTACGCGTCCGTCCAGTACGGGAGCTCGATCGACCGACGGCCTCGGGTGGCGGGATCCTCCTCGAGGAGGACGCGCACCTCCCGGGTGATCTTGCGCCGCTCGGACGCGGGAAGCACGGCGATCACGCTGACCGAAAGGACCCGGTCCACGATCCCGTCGGGGTCGAGCCGCTGACGGTGCGAGAACCGGCGGTGATGCAGCCGACCGAACGGTCCCCCGGGCCGGTCGAACGCGGCCTGCCATCGTCTCCTTCCCCCCGCCGAGCCCCCCCGTTCCGGTCCCGGCGTCCCCGGAACGGACCCGCGGTAGCGGCGCATGATCTCCGAGAGCCGGTGGGAGTAGGGGACCGTCTCGTCCCGGAGGTTCCAAACGAGCCCGAGCCTGCCGCCCGGGCGCAGCACCCGGGCGATCTCCTCGAGGGCCGCGCGGGGGCGGAACCAGTGGAACGCCTGCGCGGCGACGACCGCGTCGGCGAACGCCTCCGGGAGCGGGATCGCCTCCGCCGTCCCCGCGACGACCGCCACGTCGGGGACCGTCCGCTCGAACACTGCGCGCATGCCGGCCGTCGGCTCGACACCGACGATCGCCGCCCCCACCGGCCGCAGGGCCCGGGTGAACTTCCCGGTCCCGCTCGCCAGCTCGACGACCGTCCGTCCGGGACCGAGGTCGAGGGCGCGGGCCAGCCACCCGACCGCCGCGGCCGGATAGCCAGGCCGGGCCCGCTCGTACGTCTCGGCGGCCCGGTCGAAGCCGCGGACCGCGGCATGGGTCCGCCATCGCGGCGCGCTCACGACCGTCCCCTCCGGCGGAGGGGGCTGGGGCGTTCGACCCGGCGGGGACGGGGCAGGATGAGCAGTCCCTCGGTCGGGTCGCCGAGCGCCGTCGTGCGGCCGGCGAGGTGCTCGCGCCCGGTGTACGCGCAGACGACGGCGTCCATCTCGTCGTGGGTGATACTGCGGTGGGCGACCGACCCGGTGAACCCGAACCGCACGAGCGCCCGTCGAAGCCGCTCCTCGCCCGCCCCCTTCCGCGGGATCCCGAGGACGTCCTGGGCGCCGCCGGGGTACGCTTCGATGACGGGGTAGCCCTCCCCGCGCAGCCGGGCCGCGAGGTCGATCCCGCGCCGGGTGAGAAGCCGCATCGGTCCGAGGGTGATCGGGAAGAACCGGATCCCGAGATCGAACAGCGCCCGGTCGCAGGCCCGGAAGTGCGGCGGGCTCGGCACATCGAGGGAGAGGCGCCCGCGGGGCAGCGAGAGCGGCGCATCGACGGCGACGATGCTCGGCCGGGCGTCGCGGACCGCGTTGAGGATCTCCTCGTCGGAGCCGAGGACGCGCGTCTCGGCCGCGAGCCCGGGGCCGAGGAGGCAGAATCCGGTGCGTCGATGGGGGCTGCCCGCAAGATCGATTCCCGCGGCCCGCCGGCGCACGGGACGGTTCACGGGGGGAGGCTGCGGGGTCACCTCCGCCCCAGCCTCGCCTCGGCCATACCGCTGTCCCCGCGCGATAACGTTACCCGCCGGACCGCCTCCGCGACCCGATGGCAGAAGGGAACGTCGAGCGAACCTTGGTGCTGGTCAAGCCCGACGGGGTCCGGCGCGGGGTCGTCGGCGAGATCCTCTCCCGGCTCGAACGCAAGGGGCTCAAGCTGCTCGCCGCGAAGACGCTCCGGGTCGCCCCCGAGCTGGCCCAGCGGCACTACGCCGAGCATCAGGGCAAGCCGTTCTATCCCGCGCTCATCCAGCACATCACGAGCGGGCCGATCGTGGCGCTCGCCCTCGAGGGCCGCTCGGCGATCGCGGTCGTCCGACTGCTGACCGGCGCGACGAACCCCCAGCTCGCGGCCCCGGGTACGATCCGCGGGGACCTGGGCCTCGGGATCACTCCCAATCTCGTCCATGCGTCCGACTCCCCGGAGTCCGCCGCGCGCGAGCTGGCGCTCTACTTCCGCCCGGAGGAGTTCCTCGCGTACTCCCGGGTCGGCGAGGAGTACTTCTAGGCCGATGGGCCCCTCGCTCGACCGCGCCGTGCGGGCGCTCGGCTCGGGGCAGCTCGTTGTCTACCCGACCGACACGCTGCTCGGGCTCGCGGCTCGCGCGGCCGATCCGGAGGCGGTCGCCCGCCTCGTTCGCGCGAAGGCGCGGCCAGGGGCTCAGCCCCTCTCCGCCGCCGTCAGTTCGGTGGACGAGATCGAGCCGCTCGGCCGCCTGTCCCGGACGGCCCGGCAGTTCGTCCGCCGTCACCTGCCGGGTCCCTACACGATCCTCCTGCGTCCGACGTCCGCGGCCCGACGCCTCCTCGCTCCGGCGGTCGCCGGAGGACGCACGATCGGCCTCCGGGTGCCGGATCACCCGGTCGCGCGCGAGCTGGCGCGCCGGGCCGGCCCGATCGTCGCCACGTCGGCGAACCGGCATGGGGCGCGCCCCGCCCGGACCGTCGCCGAGGCCGAGCGCGCGTTCGGCCGGGAGGTACGGGTCTACCTCGCGGCGCGCCCGCCGCCGACCGGGCGCCCGTCCGAGCTCGTGGACTTCACCGGCACGCGCGCCGGGAGGGTGGTTCGCCGATGACCTCCCCCGCCCGGTACCCGGAGCACCTCGAGCAGTGGCGCGAGGCGGCGCGGATCGCGGCCGGGGCCCGGGAGCTCGGGGTCCGGCTCGCCGTGCCCGGGGCGTCCCGGCGAGGGATCGCCGAGGCGGTCGAGGGGTACATCCGGGACGCCGGGGCGGAGCCGGCGTTCCCGGCGAACCTCTCCCGGAACGAGGAGGCGGCCCACTACACTCCGTACGCCGAGGATCCGTCCACGCTCGTCGAGGGCGACCTCTTGAAGGTCGACGTCGGGGCCCACATCGACGGAGCCGTCGCCGACACGGCCGACACGGTCGAGGTCGGGGGCCGCGGCCGCCACGCCCACCTGATCCGGGCCGTGCACGACGCCGTGGAAGCGGGGATCCGCGCCGTTCGCCCGGGCGGCGCGGTCGACGACGTCAGCCGCGCGATCGCCCAGGCGATCCGGGCCCGCGGCCTGAAGCCGGTCGTCGACCTCACCGGTCACACGATCGAGCGGTACGTGCTCCACGCGGGGAAGTCGATCCCGAACGTCCCGGGGGCGACCGACGCCGTCTTCGTCGAGGGCGAGGTCGTGGCGATCGAGCCGTTCGCGACGAACGGCCTCGGTAGGATCGACAACGGTCCGTTCGGCCACATCCTGCGGTTCCGCCGTCCGCCCGGGCCGGACGACGCGGTCCTGGCCGAACTGTTCGGGCGGTTCCGAACGCTGCCGTTCACGGCCCGCTGGGCCCGGTCCCCCGAGGAGCGCGCGGCGCTCGAGCGCGCCCGGCGGACGCTCCAGTCGTACCCGATGTTCATCGAGCGCGGCGGCGGGCTCGTCGCCCAGGCGGAGCATACCGTGCTCGTCGGGCCGGAGCGCGCCGAGGTCCTGTCGGTCGCTCCCGCCGCCTGATCGGGCCTTCCCCGCCGGCGGGGTCCGTCAATTGTCGAACGGTCGGCTCGTCTTCGGCAAAATGTAAATACCTTGGTCCCCGGTCCACGGCTGGCCATGTCCGAGAGCACGGCGGCGCCCGTGGCGCCCCCGCGCACCGGCCGCCGGAAGCCCCGCGTGGCGGCCCCGTCGCTCGCCCGTCGGAGCGAGGACGCGACGGACCAGCTGGGCCGTCGGGCCGTCGAACTGTCTCGGTTCTACGGCGGGAAGATCGAGACGGTCCCGAAGGTGCCGGTCCGATCGTTGCACGACTTCGCCCTCTGGTACTCCCCCGGCGTCGCGGAGGTCTCCCGGGCGATCCACCGCGAGGCGGAGCTGTCGTTCGAGCTGACCGGGCGGTGGAACACGGTCGCCATCGTCACGGACGGCTCGCGCGTCCTCGGGCTCGGCGACATCGGCCCTACGGCCGCGCTCCCGGTCATGGAGGGGAAGGCCCTCCTCTTCAAGTTCCTGGGCGGGGTCGATGCCGTGCCGATCCCGATCCGGGTCGCTTCTCCGGACCAGTTCATGTCGACCGTCGAGGCGATCGCCCCCGCGTTCGGCGGCATCAACCTCGAGGACATCGCCTCCCCGAAGTGCTTCGGCATCCTCGAGGAGCTGTCGAAGCGCCTCGAGATCCCGGTCTGGCACGACGATCAGCTCGGGACCGCCGCCGCGACGGTGGCGGGCCTGATCAACGCCCTCACCCTCACGGGGCGCTCGGTCCGCGAGATCCGTACCGTCCTCCTCGGGGCCGGCGCCGCGAACGTCGCGACGGCCCGGCTGCTGCTCGCCCTCGGCCAGGACCCCCGCCGGCTCTCGCTCGTCGACCGCGAGGGGATCCTGCACGCGGAACGCGACGACGTCGACGAGCTGATGGTCCGCAACCCGTGGAAGTACCGCCTCGCCCTCCGGACCAACGGGGGCGGCCGGACCGGGGACCTGTCGGCCGCGCTCGCGGAGGCGGACGTCCTCGTCGCGGCCTCCACGCCGACCCCGGGGTCGGTCCGGCCCGAGCAGATCCGGGCGATGGCGCACGACCCGATCGTCTTCGCCCTCGCGAACCCGGATCCCGAGATCTGGCCGGACGAGGCCCGCGCCGCGGGGGCGGCGATCGTCGCGACCGGTCGCAGTGACTTCCCGAACCAGGTGAACAACTCGCTGGTCTTCCCCGCGGTGTTCCGCGGGGTCCTCGACGCGCGCGCCAAGTCGATCCCGGACGAGATCGTGCTCTCCGCGGCCCGGGAGCTCGCCCGGGGGGCGGAGCGGCGGGGGCTGAGCTCCCATCACCTCCTCCCGACGATGGAGGAACCCGAGGTCTTTCCCGAGATCGCGGCGGCGGTCGGGGACGCGTCGGTCCGCCTCGGGATCGCCCGGCATCGCCTCTCGCACGACGAGTTCCTCGCGCGCGCCCGGAACCTGATGGGTCGGTCGGCGCGCCTGGTGCGGGCCCTCAGCCGGGCCGGGCTGACCTCTCCCATGCCCCGCGCGCCGGGCCCGCGAAGGAGGGCGGCATGACGGCGGACGAGGCCGCCCACCCCCCCGATCCGACCGCCGCGAAGGCCCCGGCCGCCCCGATCCATCTCCGGCCCGCGCGGGAGGCCGATATCCCTGCGATCGTGCCCCTCCTGCTGCGGTTGAAGCGGCTCAACGAAGAGTTCGACCCGCTCCTAAAGGTCCGCGAGGACGCCGAGGCCCAGGCCCGGCAGGTGCTCCACCAGCAGATCGGCGACCCGAAGGCGGTCCTCCTCGCGGCCGAGGGGATCGGCCCGGACATCGGCAAGGTCGTCGGGTTCGTGCGGGCGGTCGTCCGCGAGCGCCCGTTCTACGCCCCCGAGTTCGAAGGGGTGATCCTCGACATCTATCTCCTGCCGCTCTACCGCCGCCGGAGCGTCGGCGAGTTCCTTCTCCGCGAGGTCTCCGCCGCCCTGAAAGCGAAAGGGGCCGGGATCGTCACCGCCGAGTTCCCGGCGCAGAACGAGATCGCCCTCCGGTTCTACGCGAAGCGCGGGTTCCGCCCGGTCACGGCGATCCACGCCCGCACGCTCTAGCGACCCCTTCGTCGATCGGGGTCACCGATCGGGCCCGGGGGGTCCGGTGACGATCGTCGGTTCGCACCGCACCGGGAAGTTGACCGAGTTGGCGATGAAGCACTTGCGATGCGCGGAATCGTGGAGCGACCGGGCCGTCGCCGGGTCGCCCTGCGAGATCCGCACCCGGGGACGGAGCACGACCTCGGTGAATCGCCCGCCGCCGTCGTCCCCCTCGACCATCGTCCCGGAGGCCGGGTCGACGTACTCGACGACCACCACGCCCCCCACGGAGCACAGGTGCAGGTACCACAACATGTGACACGCCGAGAGCGCGGCCACGAGCAGTTCCTCGGGATCGTACCGGGAAGGATCGCCGCGGAACGCCGGGGCCGAGGAGCCCGGGATCGCGGGCTTGTCGGGGGACCGAACCGTGTGGGAGCGACTGTACGCCCGGTAGTCGCTCGTCCCGGTCCCCCGGTCGCCGGTCCAACGGACCTCCGCGCGGAACGAGTGGACCCGGGCCACGAGGGGTGGACCTCCCGGCCCCCTACGACCGGGCGCGGAGAAGAGATCTACGGCGGTGCGCGCGGACCGCCGTCGGGGTCGGACCGACTCCCTCTTGCGCCGAGGAGGATAGGAGGCCGGCATGCGGGTCATCCTGTTCGGCGCCTCTGGGATGGTCGGGCAGGGGGTCCTGAGGGAATGCCTGCTCGATCCGGCGGTCGAGACCGTCCTCTGCGTCGGACGCCGTCCGCTCGGGCAGTCGTCGGAAAAGCTACGGGAGCTCGTCCGGTCCGACCTCACCGACCTTTCCGAGGTGGAGGATCGGCTGCGGGGCTACGATGCGTGCTTCTTCTGCCTCGGGGCCTCTTCCGTCGGAATGGCCGAGGCCCAGTACCGCCGCGTCACCTACGGCCTCACGATTTCGGTCGCGCGGACGCTCGCGCGCCTCGATCCCGGGATGACGTTCGTTTACGTCTCCGGGGCCGGCACCGACCGCACCGAGCGCGGGCGGAGCATGTGGGCGCGCGTCAAGGGGCAGACCGAGAACGCCCTCCTGCAGATGCCGTTCCGGGCCGCGTACATGTTCCGCCCGGGGATCATCCGGCCGCTCCACGGCATCCGGTCGAAGACGGCCGGCTACCGGGTCGCCTACCTCGTGCTGGGCCCGTTCCTCTGGGTCGTCCGGCAGGTCGCGCCGGGCTCGATGACCACGACCGAGTCGGTCGGTCGCGCCATGATCCGGGTCGCGCAGCACGGCGCGCCGAAACCGCTCCTCGGCACATCGGAGATCAACCAGCTCGGGTCGACGGCGCCCGGTCCCGCCCCGTAGGGGCGGCGTTCTCCCGCGAACGTTAAGCGGGTCGGCACTCGTCGGTCGTCATGCCGAAGCCGACCGCGGCGTCCGCTCCCGCCGCCCCCGTGTTCCTGCGACGGGGGAAGGTGAAGGAGGTCTACGAGCTGTCGCCGACCGAGCTCGAGTTCCGCTTCACGAACGACATCTCCGTCTTCGACAAGCACATCCCGAGCGAGATCCCGTTCAAGGGCGAGACGCTCGCCCGGACCGCGGCCCACTGGTTCAAGATGTGCTCCCGGCACGGGATCCCCCACCACTTCCTCGGTCTCTCGGGGCCGACCTCGATGCGGGTCCGGCGGGTACGGATCGTTCCCCGCCCCCGCACCCTCGGTCCGCATCCGACCGACTACCTGGTGCCGCTCGAGGTGATCGTCCGGTACTACCTCGCGGGGTCGCTCTGGGACCGCGTGCGCTCCGGCCAGGTGTCGGCCCGGGACCTCGGGTTCCCGACCGACCGCTCGCTCGCGTACGGCCTGCCGCTCCCCGCGCCGCGCTTCGAGGTGACGACCAAGCTCGAGCCGGTCGATCGACTGCTCACGATCCCCGACGCGCTCGAGCTCGCGGCCCTCGACCGGCCCCAGCTCGAGTCGATCCACGAGACGATCCTGAAGATCGACGCGGCGATGGAGGCGGAGATCGAGCCGCGGGGGTTGCTGCACGTCGACGGGAAGAAGGAGTTCGCCGTCGACGCGGAAGGCCAGTTGATGGTCGTCGACACCTTCGGCACGGCCGACGAGGACCGGTTCTGGGACAAGGACGATTTCGCGCGGGGCCGCCAGGTCGACTTCTCGAAGGAGTTCGTCCGCCAGCACTACCGCCAGACCGGCTATTACGGCGAGCTCCAGCGCGCCCGCGAGGCCCACGCCTCCGAACCCCCGATCCCGGCCCTTCCTCCCCTCCTGGTCGACGAGGTGAGCCGCCTCTACACGACGGTCTTCCAGCGGTTGACGGGCGAGCCGTTCGTCACGCAGGGCGCCCTGACGTAGCCGGGCCCATCGCCCACCGTTTCGCGACCTCTCCCCGCACCCTTATCTCCCGCGGGCCCGGTCCGTCCGGTCGTGCCCGCCAAATCGCCCTCACGCAACGCCGGTTCCGGATCCTCCGACGCCGAGCCCCGAGAGGAGGTCGCGCTCGAGGACCTCTCGGGTGTCGGCGAAACGACCGCCACGAAGCTCCGCGAGGCCGGGTACACCGACCTGATGGAGCTCGCCGTCGCCTCCCCCGGCGACATCGCCGAGGCCGCGGAGATCGGGGTCGTCATCGCGCAGAAGATTATCGGCGAGGCCCGCCGCCGGGCGGACGTCGGCGGCTTCGAGAGCGGCACGACGCTGCTCGAGCGGCGCAAGAAGCTCGGGCGGGTCACGACGAACTCGAAGGCGCTCGACGAGCTGCTGGGCGGGGGCGTCGAGACCCAGGCGATCTCCGAGTTCTCCGGGGAGTTCGGGACCGGGAAGACCCAGCTGGGGCACCAGATCGCGGTGGATGTGCAGCTCCCGGCCGCGCAGGGAGGGCTCTCGGGGGAGGTCGTCTACATCGACACCGAGAGCACGTTCCGCCCCGAGCGCATCGTCGACATGGCGAAGGGCGCCGGCATCGACCCCGAGGCGGCGCTCGGCCACATCCACGTCGCGCGCGCGTTCAACTCGAACCACCAGATGCTCCTCGTCCAGAAGGCCCAGGAGCTCGCCCGCGAGAAGCCGATCCGACTTCTCGTCGTCGATTCCCTGACGGCCCATTTCCGCGCGGAGTACCTGGGCCGGGGCGAGCTGGCGCCGCGGCAGCAGATGCTCAACAAGCACCTCCACGAGCTCTTGCGCTTCTCGGACATGTACAACGCCGCGATCGTCGTGACGAACCAGGTCTCGTCGCGGCCGGACGTGCTCTTTGGGGACCCGACCCGCCCCATCGGCGGGAACATCGTCGCCCACGCGGCGACGTACCGGGTCTACCTGCGGAAGTCGAAGCCCCCGCGACGGATCGCCCGCCTGATCGATTCGCCGAACCTCCCCGAGGGGGAGGCGGTCTTCTCCCTCACGACCGAGGGGATCCGCGACTAGCCCGCCCCGGGGACCGCCCGATGCGGCGGAGCGCGGTCGCCTTCACGTAGAGGAAGACCCGGCGCCCGGGGGCGAGGCCGAGCGTCCGGACCGGCTCGGCGGTGACGGCGACCGTGAGTCGGATCGGACCGGCCCGGGCCACGACGAGCCGGCCGAACGGGACGGCCCCGGGTCGCACGGACTCTACCGTCGCCGCCACGACGTTGCGCGCGCTCGAGGGGAACCGCTCCCGGGCGACCACGATCGCCTCGGGCTCGAGGAGCAGGCGGAGGCGCTCCCCGTCGACGCCGGCGAACGCGACCCGGAGGGCGAGCGAGCCGTAGAGCTCGACCCGGGGGGGCGGCCCGGCGCGGTACGTCCCGGCCAGCAGGTTGACCGGCGCCGCCACGCGGCGGCGCGCGAGCAGCTCGAGGATGTCGAACCCCCCGTGGGCGATCCGGTCCCCGAGCGGGGTCAGGAGCGTCCCCCCGTGGCCCGTGCCGCCCCGCTCCGCCGCGACGACCGGGCCGCCGAACGCCCGCGCGAGGCGTCGAAGGTGGTAGTTCGCCCGGTCGCGCGAGATCCCGAGATCCCGGGCGGCGGCGACGACGGTCGTCGTCCGGCCGATCCGTTCGAGGAGCGCCACGTCGAGCGAGCTGATGACGTGCGGTCGGTCGGTCACGGCTCTCCCGGGGGGGTACGCCCGGACGCGCCGAGGGCGCATAGCTCGCCGGGGTCGAGGTCGAAGCCGATCGACGCCCCCGAGACCGGCGGTCGCACGTTCGGCGTGCGGGGGCAGCGCAGCGTGAGGGGGAGCCCGTCCGCGAGGACCTCGACGACGACTCCGTGGGGGGTCGGCCGCGCGCTCCGGACCACGCCGGTCCAGCGCCGGGGGCTCCGGTCGGCGGCCGCTCCCGGGGCGGCGAACGCCACTCCCTCCGGTCCGGCGTGACCGAGCAGCCAGGACGCGAGCCCCGACGCGGGGGCCGCCTCGAGCTGGGGCCGGTCGAAGACGTTCTCGAAGCCGACGAACCGCGCGGCGAACGCGTTCGGCGGGGCGTCGAGCAAGGTCGTGGCGTCGCTCGCGAACTCCACCCGACCCTGGCGGAGCAGGAGGAACCGGTCGGCGAGGGAGAACGCGAGGGACGGGTCGTGCGTCACCACCACCACGGGCACCCGTTCGGTCTCCCGTAGATCGTGCAGCACCCGCCCGAGGTCGTGGCGGGCCTCGACGTCGAGGGCCTGCCACGGTTCGTCCCAGAGGATCAGCTCCGGATCGGCCGCGAGGGTCCGGGCGAGCGCCACGCGCTGCGCTTCCCCGCCGCTCAGTTGGCCGGGGTGGCGGTCCGCGAGCCCTACGAGCGAGAAGCGCTCGAGCAGTTCCCGGGTCCGGGTCCGCGCGTCGGTCCGTTCCCGCAGCTCGAGGGGGTAGCGGACGTTCCGCTCGACCGTCCGGTGGGGGAAGAGGCCGAGCCCCTGGGGCACGTACCCGAGCCCCCGGCGCTCCGGGAACCAATCGGTGACCTCGGTGCCGTCGCGCAGGATCCGGCCCCGGTCGGCCGCCAGGAACC
Organism: Thermoplasmata archaeon; assembly: GCA_052326305.1. Taxonomy (GTDB): domain Archaea; phylum Thermoplasmatota; class Thermoplasmata; order Lutacidiplasmatales; family UBA184; genus Lutacidiplasma. The sequence continues at coordinate 87,254 of JBKQPJ010000015.1, forward strand.
CGGCGAGCGTGCGCAAAAGGGTCGTCTTGCCGGCCCCGGAGCGTCCGAGCACCGCGACCGCGCCCCCGGGGGCGAGGGTGAGGTCGACCGGACCGAGGTGGAACCCTCCGAGGTCGCTTTCGAGCGACTCGATGACCCAGGAGCTCATCCGCCGAGCTCCCCCCGGCCCCACGGGAGCCGGCCGTAGCGTTCCGCGAGCCGAACCGCGAGGAAGAGCCCGAAGGCGAGGAGGAGGAACAGCGAGCTGATCGCCGCGGCACCCGGATAGTCCCCGAGCTGGACGATGTTGTAGACGTAGACGGAGATCGTCGTGGTGACCGGCCCGGAGTAGAGGCCGCTCGGGTAGACGACCCACGCGAGGATCAACAGGCCGCCGATCTCGCTGACCGCCCGCGCCCAGGTGAGCAGGAGGCCCGCGACGATGCCGCGGAGCGCGATCGGCAGGGTCACCGTCACGAACGCATCGGGGCCCCCCGCCCCCAGCGAGCGGGCGGCCTCGACGACGCGCCCGTCGACCGCGCGGAACGACAGATCGCTCGCGAGGACGGTGTACGGGGCGCTCACGAACACGAGGACCAGGACGACCCCGAGGACCGTGTCGTAGACCGGTAGGCCGAGGGCCGCCGTGACGTGGTGGAGGGTCGTTCCCGGGGCGAACAGGAGGAAGAGGCCGAACCCGACCAGGAGGTGGGGCACGACGACCGGGAGCGCGACCACCGATTCGACGATCGCGCGGCCCCGAAAGGCGCGCCGGGCGAGCAGGTATCCGAGCGGGATCCCGAAGACGGCGGCGACCAGGACCGCGACGCCCGAGGCATAGAAGGTCAGCCAGATCGACGCCCAGACGCCGGGGCTCCCCGCGGTCGCGAGGAATCGGGGGAGGGTCGCCTCGCGGAAGAGCGCGTAGATGGGAAGCAGGAACAGCAGCAGGAGCGACGCCGAGAGGATCGCCTGAACGAAGGTCCACGGCGATAGCCGGCGTCCCCGATGCGGACCCGAGGGCTTCGATCCGCCCGTCAAGGGAGGAGCGCGCTCGCCCACCCCGGCATGGGTACCACGTCCGGGGCGAGTATGGAAGGCACCGGGGCCGGCGAGCTCGGCAGGATCCAGCCCGGGAAGATGGGGGTGAACGCACCGCCCGCGCTCAGGATCGCGCTCCCCTGCGGAGAGAGGAGCAGGTGAAGGAACGCGAGGCCGAGGGTCGGGTTGGGGGCGTCGTACGGCACGGTGACGGCGAACACGACCGGGGCCGCGTGGACGGCCGTCGTACCGCCGGTGGACGTCTCGATCGTGGTCGCCAGGCCGTGGTAGTAGGAGAGCGCCGTCGAATTGTTCGCCCCGAGACCGACGATCGGATTGAACGAGACGAAGCTCAGGTGGTTCGCGACCGCGTACGACCGGTAGGTGATCACCGCGGAGACGGTGCCTTTCGCGATCAGCGAGGCGGCCGCCGACTCGTGCTCGGGGAGGATGAGGCTCGGGTTGGAGATCGGTCGGGCCAACCGCCAGGGGGAGTTCGAGTAGAAGTGGCTGTAGACCGAGAGGTTGCTACCGTTGTAGATCTCGCCCTGAAGCTCCAGGCTGAAGATCTCGTTGTAGCCGTTCGGGTCGGTCGAAGCGTTCCAGACGCCGAACGGAGCGGCGCCGCCCGATATCGCGTTGACGAGCTTCCAACCCCAGTTGGAGGTGTTGATCCCATCGAAGGCGGTGAGGATCGGGTTGTACGCGAGCACCTCCGGCGTCATTCCGAACGCCACCTCAAAGCCGGTGTACTGGGGCTCGAGGTCCTGGGGGATCAGGCGGAAGTCGGCGACCGCCGCCACGTCGGCCTTGGCGGCGGATCCCGTGAAGGCGTTCACGACGTCGAGCGATCCTTCGTAATCCTGGGCCGCGACCGGGGCGGTGATCCCCGGGGTCTCGTTCACGAGGAGGCTGGCGAGGCTCGGGAAGAGGCCCACCGGCTGGCCCGAGGGGAGGTCGTGGCCGCCGAGGGTGCCGGCCGCGAGGATCGAGAGCGTCGAGTTGGCGACCGTGGAGGAGGACGCCGCGGCATGGTAGTGCCCTACGAAGTAGCCCACGCCCCCCGCTCCGGCTCCGACCACGACGACGACCACGACCCACGCTAGGGTTTTGGCGAGCATCGATGTGCCATAATGACACATCGGATAACGGCTTGGGGGGGGGCCTCGGGCGCTAGAGCTCCCCGCGGCGGCCCGCGGGCGCGTAGCGCCAGTAGACCTTCCCGATCAGCTTCTCGACCGGCACCGGTCCGAACCTCCGGCTGTCTCGGGCCGGCCCGGGGGCGTCCGATGCGACGAGCACCATCCCCGGCGGGGCCTCCGGGGAGGGGTGGCCGATGTCGGTGAGATCCGGCCCCGAGGGGACGGATCCCGGCCCGACGGCCGCGACCCGTTTCACGAGCCATCGGGTGGGCGCTTCGGGGTCGACGAGCACCACCAGGTCCCCGACCCTCGGTCCCCGGTTCCGGTACGCCCGCCGGTCCACCAGGAGCCGGTCGCCCGGTCGAAGCGTCGGCCACATGCTCTCGTCGTGCACCACGACGCGTTGCCTCCACCACCACCGTACGCGGCGGGGGACCTCCGCCGCCGTGCCCGCCACCGCTCGGGCGGCGGCGTTGGCGTCCGGCATCTTTATCCTACCTCCGTGGCTCGCGGGGACATGTCCGTCCGCGACACATCCCGCGCGCTCGTAGAACGTCTCCGGGACGCCGTGCATCCCCCCCATCCCGTCTACGCCCATTGCGACATCCCGTGCGGCATCTACGACCCCCACGAGGCCCAGATCTCGGCGCTGACCGTCCTGCGGATGGACCAGCTGATCGCGGAGCTTCCCGCGCCTGCGGCCGACGCGAAGCCGGAAGACCGCGCGACGTACGTTTCGAAGCTGGCCCGCTACGGCGCGGTCAAGGAGTCCCACGCGGAGCGGGTGAAGGCCGAGGTCCGGGTCATCTGGGGCGATTACTTCACCCCGGATCACGCGAAGCAGTTCCCCCATCTCCACGAGCTCACCTGGAAGATCCTGAAGCAGGCGTCGAAGGCCCGCCAGGGGACCACGCTCGCGGACGCCCAGGAACTGCTGAAGCTCGTCCAGGAGTTCTCGGAACTGTTCTGGCAGTCCAAGGGAGCGAAGACCCGTCGGCAGCCGTCGCTGCAGAAGTCGGGCGGCGACCTCGTCGTCCCGATCCCGGCCTGACGTCGTTCGAGACCTTCGCCCCCGTCATCGGCCTTCGGAAACGATGACCGAGACGCTCCCGCTCGACGGCCGGTCGCTGACCCTCGAGCAGTTCCTCGCCGTAGTGCGCCAGGGCTGCGGGGTCTCGCTGCTGCCCGAGGCGCTCGGGGCCGTCGCCGCGGGCGGGCGAGCGGTCGAACGGGCCGTGGCCTCCGGCCGACCCGTGTACGGCGTCACGACGGGGTTCGGGGCGTTCTCCGATCGGACCATCCCGACCGACCGCTCCCGGGAGCTCCAGCTCTCCCTCGTTCGGAGCCACGCCTGCGGCACCGGACCTCCCCTCGCGCGCGACGTCGTCCGCGGGATGCTCCTTCTGCGCCTCAACTCCCTCCTCCGGGGCGTCTCCGGCGTCCGACCGGCGCTGGTGGAACGCCTCGCCGACCTCCTGAATCGGGGCCTCGTCCCCTGGATCCCCGAGCAGGGGTCGGTCGGCGCCTCCGGGGACCTGGCGCCGCTCGCGCACCTCGCGCTGGCCCTCATCGGGGAGGGCGCGTTCCTCGGGCCGAGATCGTCCGACCCGGAGCCGGCCCGCGACGTGCTCGCTCGGGAGGGCCTCCCGCCGATCTCGCTCGTGGAGAAGGAAGGGGTCGCGCTCCTGAACGGCACGTCGCTGATGGCGTCGTACCTCGCCCTCGCGGTCGCGGACGCCCGGGAGCTGCTCTCCGCGGCCACGATCGCGTGCGCCCTCTCGTTCGACGCGCTGGAGGGCGACCCGGAGTCCCTCGACGATCGCCTCGGCGAGGTGCGCAACTCGCCCGAGCAGCGACAGAGCGCCCGATCGATGCGGGTGCTGCTCGAGCGGAGCGAGCTCGCCGCGCCCCGGACGGCCTGGAAGGGCCAGGACCCGTACACGCTCCGCTGCATCCCCCAGGTCCTCGGCGCCGTTCGGCTCGGGACGGAGCTGGCCGAGGGGGTCGCCTCCCGCGAACTGAACGCGGTGACCGACAATCCGCTGGTGTTCGAGGGGGACCAGTTCGTGAACGGCGGGAACTTCCACGGCCAGCCGCTCGCCTTTGCCCTCGACGCGCTGGCGCTGAGCGTTCAGTACATCTCCGGATTCGCCGAACGCCGGGTCGCCCGGATCCTTCACCCCGCCCTGAACCGGGGTCTCCCCGCCTTCCTGGCGCCCGAGCCGGGGATCAGCTCGGGGTTCATGATCCTCCAGTACCTGGCGGCGGCCCTCGTGAACGAGAACGCGACCCTCGTGCACCCGGCCAGCGGCACGAGCCTATCGACCTCGGCCGACCAGGAGGATTTCGTCAGCATGGGGGCCTGGGCCGGCGCGAAGTTGTTCCGGATGCTCGAGAACGCGCGTCGGGTGGTCGCGGTCGAGTGGATCGTGGCCGGCCAGGCGCTCGAGCTCCGCCGGCCCCGCTCGGGGGGGCGCGGCAGCGAGGCTGCGGTCCGCTCGTTGCGGGCGAGGGTCGCCCCGTGGTCGCACGACCGCAGCCCGGCGCCCGACGTCGCGCGCGTCGCCCAGGCGATCGCCGACGGCACCCTGGTCGGCGAGGTGCGGGCGGCGGTGCCGTTCTAGGACGAGTGGATCACCGCGGCGGCCCCCGGCTCGGCGGCCTTGGGGAAGCGCACCGACTGCCCGCAGCTGGGGCAGCCGTACTCGGCGAGACCGCGGTGGCGGAGCGGGGTACGGCATTTCGGGCACGGGATCGGGCGTGACGTCACGTAGGCGGCGAACAGTTCCTGCGACCGCCGGTCGGTCCCGGGCTCCGCGGCCCGGGGCGGATCGACGGCGGTGGTGGGAGGCTCCGGGGCAGGGAGTACGGGGGCCTTCTCCGAGGAGAGTCGCCCGCACTCGGGGCAGACCGCCAGCTTGCCCGACCCGGTAGAGATCAGCGGGATGTGGCAGGAAGGACAGAGGATCTTCAGCGTGGTCCCCCGTAGGACCGGCGGCGGCGCCGGGGGGGCCGCCCGGGGCTCCGCCGTCGGTGCCGGCGGGGGGCTCGGAGCGTCCGCGGTAGGGGCCGGAGGAGGCGGCAGGGGACGCTTCCAACGCACCAGCCGGCGGCTCGGTTCGTAGACGATCTGAGAATCGGCCCGGGCGAGCTCGTGCGCGAGCAGCTTCTCGGTCTTCCGTTCGCGCCAGGAGAGCGCGGCCGCGAGTCCCGGGACGCTCGTCACCCCGAGCGTACGGACGGTGGTCCGGAGTCGCTCATGCTCCTCTGCCGAACGGCCGAAAATCGATACCATCGGAGCTTCCTCCGACGCCGCGGCAAAAGAACCTATCGTTCAACGCGAACCGAAGGGAGGCACCGGCCGGATTCCCCGACCCAGTGGACGAAGCCGTCGGGGAGGGCTCGGCCGGTGCCCATGGCCGCTGGGGGAGCTTGCCGGCCGCCCAAAAAGGCCCGGGGGCCGCTGAACGGTGGGCGATGGGGCGTCGAGCCGGCCCCCTCCGTCGGTTGCTTCATTACCTCCCGGCGAGGTACATTACTGGGTCGTCAACGGAGAGCGGCATGCCCGAACCTGCGCGCGCCCGCGGTGTTCCCGAGCGCCTCGCCCCAACTCCGGCATCCGAGCCCGCGATCCTCATCGGGGCGAACGAGGACCACCGGCGGATGCTTCGGGGGCTGCTCCTGATGCACCATCAATCGATCGCGCTCGAAGCCTCGTCGCTCGAGGAGGTGCCCCAACTCCCCGCCGACGCGAAGGCACGCACCCTCGTCTTCGTCGCCCCCCGGGACGACGCCCGGTGGGCGGACGACCTGCGCGGGACCCTCGTCGCGCGCCCCGAGCTCCACGCCCTCGTGCTCCTCCCCCTCGACAAAGCGTCGGTCCGGTCGTCGGCGGCGCGGGCGGGGGCCCGGGCCATCCTGAGCCAGCCGTTCACGAGCCGGGAGTTCCTCGAAGCGCTCGACAGCCTGGGCGCGGACGCGCCTCGACCGCGTCGGCGCGCCTCGGCCCGGCGCCCCTCCGGTACCCGTAAGTTGCGGGAAGGCTAGCGCCGGGTCGTGCCGGAGGCGTCTTCCCTCCCCCTCGAGCGGGCGGTCCGCGGTCGGGTGCGGGTCGACCCGGCCTCCCTGCGGGCCCTCGGTCACGACGAATCCCACCTGGCCGGCGCTCCGCGGGCGATCGTCGCTCCCAAGGATGCCGAGGACGTCGCGGCTCTGATCGGCTGGGCGCGCTCGCACCGCGTCCCGCTCGTGCCCCGCGGCGGGGGAACGTCGCTGGACGGGGAGTCGGTTCCGGAGGACGGAGGGATCGTCGTCGATATGTCGGAATGGTCGGAGGTCGGGGAGGTCTCCGCCGACGATCGATGGGCCCGGGTCGGGCCCGGGGTCGTCAACCTCTCCCTTCAGGGCGCGGTTCGGCCCCACGGTCTGTTCTTCCCGCCGAACCCGGGGTCCTGGACGCGCTCCACGATCGGCGGGAACGTGGCCACCAACGCCTCCGGACCGCGCTCGTTCCGCTACGGGGCGACGCGGGGGTGGGTCCGCGAGCTCGAGGTCGTCCTCGGGAACGGCGGGCGCCTGCGCCTCGGAACCCGGTGCGCGAAGCGGTCGCTCGGTCCCGATCTTCTCTCCCTGATCGTCGGGAGCGAAGGGACCCTGGGGATCGTGACGGAGGTCACGGTGAAGCTGGCCCCGCTCCCGCCCGTCCGACGCGGCCTGGTCGTGCCGATCCCCGAGGGGACCCGCCTCGGCGCGCTCGCCGCCCGGCTGGCGAACGCCCCGATCGGCGGGCTTGCCGCGGTCGAGTACATCGACCGGGCCTGCGCGCAGGCGCTCTCCCAGGACGGCCGACCGATCGGACCGGAGGGCGCAGCCTGGTTGCTCCTCGAGCTCGAGGCGGCCGATCCCGCCGAGGCCGAACGCCGGACGGCCCACCTCGCCCGCGAGCTCGCCTCCGCCGGACTCCCCGCGGCGCCGGTCCCGTTCGACGACGCCGACGAGCTGTGGACGCGGCGCGGCGAGAGCAGCGTCGCCCTCGATCGCCGGCTCGGTCACCGGATCCGCGAGGACATCGCCGTGCCGGTCCGCCGGGTGGACGAGCTATTGGCGGACCTCGCCCGCATCTCCGAGGAGGAACGGGTCCCGATGTTCCTCTTCGCCCATCTCGGCGAGGGGAGCCTCCATCCCAACTTCGCGGTGGACCCGACGACCCCCGCCGCCGGTCGGATCCGCGAACGTACGCTGCTCGCGGCGCTCGCGCTCGGCGGGACGATCAGCTCCGAGCACGGGATCGGCCGTCTCAAGCGTCCGTTCGTGGAGCGCGAGCTCGGGAGCGTCGCGGTCGCCTGGCTTGGGTCGGTGAAGCGATGGTGCGACCCCGACGGGATCCTGAACCCGGGGAAACTGTATCCACCGTCTCGAGGCGACGAACGATCTTCTCGGTCGCCCTCGGCAGCGGAAGTCTCCTGAGCTCCTCGCGCCGGACCCAGCGGCGGTTCCCGGGCAGCGACCCCGGGGGCGTACCGTGGAACCGGCCCCGGAACACGTGGAGCTCGACCGAGAAGTGGCTGTACGACTGGCGCACCACGCCGATCGGAGCCAGCCGACGGACCCGGAAGCCCGTCTCCTCCGCCAGCTCGCGACGGGCGGCCCTCTCGGGCGGCTCGCCGGGTCCGATCTTGCCGCCGGGGAACTCCCAGAGACCTCCCAGCAGGCCCCGAGGAGGTCGGCGCTGGAGGAGCCAGCGGCCGCCCGGGTCGACGAGCACGACCACTGCCGCCCTCACGTGGGGTCGGGGAGGTCGTCGGGCACGGTGGGGCAGGGTGCCCGGGTCCGCGAGCTCGTGGCGGGCCCGGCAGGCGAACGCCACGGGGCAGGTCCCGCACCGCGGGGCGACGGGCGTGCAGACGGTCTCGCCGAGCTCCATGACGGCCTCGTTGAACTCTCCGGGCCGGCGCGGCGGCAGAAGTTCGACGAGCGTGCGCTCGAGTCGGTCCCGGACGGGGGCGGACGCTAGGTCCCCCTCCTCGCGGGTCCAACGTGCCGCGACGCGCAGGCCGTTCGCCTCGAGCGCGACGACCGGTCGATCGAACGCCAGGCTCGCGATCGCGCGCGCGATGTAGGGCCCTACACCGGGGAGGCGCTCGAGTTCCTCGACGGTGTCGGGAAGCGCTCCCTTCCGCTCGGCCACGAGGATCCTCGCCGACGCGTGGAGGTGGCGGGCCCGTGCGTAGTAACCGGCGCCCTCCCACGCCTTGAGAACCTGCGACAGGGGGGCGTCGGCGAGCGCCCGGACGCTCGGGAACCGGCCGACGATCCGTTCGAAGTAGGGGATCGCCTGGGCGACCCGGGTCTGCTGCAGCAGCGCCTCGGCTACCCAGATGCGGTACGGGTCCCGGTCCCGGCGCCACGGGAGCGGGCGCGCGTGGCGCGCGAACCAGCGGAGCAGCGCGGTCGGGATCTTGGGGGCGGAGGCCGCCGCCGGAGAGGCCCGCCCGACCATCGAGGGGTCGCCAGACGAAGGTCATGCTTAAAACAGGGGACGAGTTCGAATCGCCGCGGGGTGGTTCAGCTGACGGGCCGGTCGGAATTGGTGCGCGTCGATGACGCGACGTTCGATGCCGAGGTGATCCGATCGCCGGTGCCGGTGGTGGTCGATTTCTACGCCGATTGGTGCGCACCGTGCCGGGTCGCCGAGCCGGTGCTCCTCGAGCTCTCGAACCGCCTGGCGGGGAAGATCAAGTTCGCCCGGGTCAACGTCGACGAGGCCACGGTCGTCACGCAATCGTTCGGCATCCAATCGATCCCCACGTACCTCTTCGTGGCCTCGGGCACCGAGCGCGGTCGGGAGATCGGTCCGCTCGACCCGGTGGCGATCCGCGCGATGCTGAAGCGCTACTTCCCCGCCCGATCGGCTAGTGGCGGAACACCCGCCACCCGGTGAAGTACATCGCCATCCCATGCCGCTCGGCGGCCTCGATCGCATCGGGGTCGCGCACGCTCCCGCCCGGCTGAAGGACCGCGCGGACCCCAGCGCGGCCGGCGACCTCGAGCCCGTCGGCGAACGGGAAGAACGCATCGGAAGCGAGCACCGAGCCGCGGGCACTCTCGCCTGCGACCTCGACCGCGAGTTCGGCGGCCTTCACGCGGGTCGGCTGCCCGGAGCCGATCCCGACCGTCCGGGTGCCCCGCGCGAGGACGATCGCGTTCGACTTGGCATGCCGCACGACGCGCCAGGCGAACTCGAGGGTGCCGCGCTCCTCGGGCGACGCGGCCCGCGAGGTGACGAGGCGGAACTCCTCGGGAGCGAGCTGGCGGCGGTCCGCCTCCTGCAGGAGGAGGCGTCCGAACGCGCTCTTCGCCTCCCATCGCGGAATCGTCGGGTCGGGCGGGTCGGCGCGGACGAGCCGGATCTTCGGCCGGCGACCGAGGTGCTCGAGGGCGAGCGCGTCGAAGGCGGGGGCCGCGAGGAGGTCGACGAACACCCCGTGGAGCGTCGTCGGGTCGTCCGGGCCCAGGGGGCGGTTGACGGCGATCGCGCACCCGTACCGCGCGACCGGGTCGGTCGCGATCGCGCCCTCGAGCGCTTCGCGGATCGTCCCCGCTGTCGCCACGCCGCAGGGGGTCGCGTGCTTCACGACCGCGGCCGTGGGCTCCGAGAACTCGGCGACGATCCCCAGCGCGGTGTCCAGGTCGAGGAGGTTCGTGAACGAGAGGCCGTTCCCCTTGAGGAGGTCGACCGGCGCGGGGGTGAGCCCGGAGCCCCCCGGGAGGACCCCTCCGAAGACGGCGGCGGCCTGGTGGGGGTTCTCCCCGTACCGGAGCGTCATGGGCTCCCGGCGGAAGAGCAGCTGCGCGGGGAACGGTTCGGTCGGCCCGAGGGGGGTCCGGAGGCCGAACGCGATCGCGGCGTCGTACTCGGTGCACCGCTCGAACGCCCGAACGGCCAGGTGTCGGCGCGTCCCGGCCGAGACCGTGCCGTCGTGGCCCCCGAGCTCCTCGAGGAAGGGTCCGTACTCGGCCGGGTCGGTCAGCACCGCGACGTCCGCGTGGTTCTTGGCCGCGGCGCGGGCGAGCGTCACCCCGCCGATGTCGATGAACTCCTCCCGATCGGGGGCGCGAGGGGCCTCGGCCAGGTGCTGCTCGAACGGGTAGAAGTTCACGACGACCAGATCGAACGGCAGAAGGCCCCGTTCGGCGAGCTCCCGCCGTCCGGCGTCGGTCCGCGGGGCGAGAACGCCCCCGAGGATCCCCGGGTGGAGGGTCTTGATCCGGCCCCCGAACCACGATCCGATGCCCGTGAGCTCCTCGGCCGCGCGGACGGTGTAGGCGCCTCCCCCGAGACCGCGGCGGGTCCCCTCCGTCGCCCAGAGCTCGACCCGCGCCTCGGCGAGGCCCTGGGCCAGCGTCGCGAGCCCGGTCTTATCGTGGACCGATAGGAGCGCGCGCCGGATCGGTGCCCACCGCTCCTCCGCCGGCGTCACTCCTCGTACCCCTGCACGGGAGGGGAGGCCCAAGATAAGAACGGCGGGCGGGCCGGCGCGGCGGGCGGTCTCCCGCCGAGTCGAAGCACGCCCGAAACCATACGAATAAATACCGGGAACCGGGCTAGTGACAATTCTCTCTGACGATGAGTCTGCATGCCCGTGGGCACCGTGTCTGCCGGGCCCGAGCGACCGCGGTCCGGACCGGCCGGTCACGCCATTCCGTGCCGCGCCGTTCGTGGCGCCACCGGGGCCGCAAGGCCCAGGTATCGGCCGTGGCGACGATCCTCGCGCTCATGCTTCTCGTGACGTTCATCGCGAACTACCTGACGACGACCCTCCCGCAGACGATGTCGGTGAACGACATCAACCACGACCTCGTCGTCCAGAACGAGGTCGGTCGGTTCGCCGCCCTCCTCTCCCAAGCCGCGTCGAACGGCGCGGTCGGCGCGGAGCTCACCCAGCCGTTCGTCCTCGGTTCGGTCGGCCAACCGCCGTTCGCCCAGCAGGACGGGAGCTCGATCGCCCCGGTGATCACCGGCTCGAAGGAGACGGTCGGCTTCGCGCTCGCCGGCGCGACCGGGGCATCGATCTTCCAGGTCTCGACCGGGGCGGCGTTCTTCGTCCAGCTCCACAACACGTACGCCCCCATCGCGGAGGTCGCGTTCGACTACGGCGGCGTCATCTTCACCCAGCAGAGCGGGATCCCGGCCATGATCGACCCCCCACCGATCACGGTCACCGGCACCGGTTCCGCCAAGGCGGCGACGATCTGGATGCCCGTCTTCACGTCGGCGCTCGCTACCGAGGGGGGCATCGGCACCGCGATTCTCACCGTGCGGCTGACCTCCGTCACTACCCAGAGCTTCCCCGCGGGCGGTCTGACGCTCACCTCCGCCGGGGTCACGGTCACCGTCACGACCCCGTTCTCCGCCGCTTGGATGGCGTACCTCCACTCGAACAGCGCGTTCGCCGGCGATGCGACGTGCACCCCGGCCGCCTCGTCGGTCTGTTCGACCTCGGGAACCTTCTCGCTGTACGGCCCGCTCGGGACGGTCAAGATCTCGTTGCCCGTGGCCAGCGTCACGCTCGAGGTCGCGACGTTCTCGATCTCCCTCTCCTAGAGACGGGCCTCCGGGCGCCGCGCTCGCCGGCAGGGTCGGGCCGAGGACCCGCCCTTCCCCCCCTCACCCACACTCACCCGATCCGAAGGGCCCGGGGGGGCGTTCGGCCGGCCCCCGGCGGGACTCGCACCGCGACCTCTCGGGGATCCCCGGCCCATCTCCCCCGGTGGGAGGAGCGGCGGCCCCATGTCGGAAAGATAGACGGCTACGGACCGCCCCTTCTCGGCGGGCCTCGGAGCCATGCCTTGGCACCGACCAGCGTGCCCCAGGTGCGTCGGGGGACGAGGGGGAGGTCCGGCGACGCGGCCGGGGGCGCCGCCCACGCGGCCCGCGCGGGCGCGGCCGTCCAGTGGTCGACCTCCGCCACGGCCCGGGAGCCCTCGGAGCGGATCAATCGGAAGGAGGCCGGGGATATCCCGGCCCGCACCAGGCGGGCGCGGAGGACCGCGTCCCACGCGTGGGGCGAGCCGGGAGGTGGGTGGGACCCCGCCACCTCGATTCCGAGGTAGCGGGGCCGGGGGGGTGGGAGCTCAGCGTACGAGGTCGATGACTTCCTCGGACTCGCCCGCGGCATAGCCTCCCTTCTGGCCGAGGAGGCTCGTCGCGCGGACGCCCGTGATGATCAGCAACACCTTGATGGTGTTCTCGAGCTCGGGGGAGTTCTCGACCGTGCAGCCCCAGATGATGCGGGCGCGCTTCGAGATCTTCGAGCCGACGAGCGCGGCGGCCTTCTCGGCCTCGCTGACGGTCATCGTCGGTCCGCCGATCACGCGGACGAGCGCGCCGGTCGCGTCCTTCAGCTCGACCGAACCGAGCAGCGGCGACGTCAGCGCCTCGGTGACGGCCTCCGTCACGCGGTCGGTGGCGCTCTCGCTCTCGCCGAGGCCGATCAGCGCGACCCCGCCGTCCTTCATGACGGTCAGGATGTCGGCGTAGTCGAGGTTGACGAGGCCGGGCCTCGTGACGATCTCGGTGATCCCCTTGATGGCGGTCATGAGGACTGCGTCGGCGAGCTTGAAGGCGGAGTCGAGCGGCATCCGGGGGACGAGCTCGAGGAGCTTGTCGTTCTGGATGACGATCGTCGTGTCGCAGACGCGGCGCAGGCGCTCGAGGCCGTCCCGGGCCTGCTCCATGCGCGCAGAGCCTTCTCCGGAGAACGGCAGGGTGACGACACCCATCGTGAGCGCTCCCGCCTCTTTGGCGATGCGGGCGACGAGATGGGCGGATCCCGTTCCGGTTCCGCCGCCCATGCCGGCCGTGACGAAGACGATGTGCGCGCCGTTGAGGAACTGTCGCAGCTCCTCCTCGTTCTCGCGGGCCGCCTCCTCTCCGATCTCGGGGCGGGCTCCCGCGCCCAGACCCTTGGTGGCACGTCGGCCGATCAGGATCTTCCGGGGGGCGTGGATCGTCAGAAGATGTTTCGCGTCGGTGTTGATGGCGCACATCTCGGCGCCCTGGATCCCCTCTTCGACGCAGCGGTTGATGGTGTTCGAGCCACCTCCGCCGCAGCCGACGATGCGGATGTTGACCTTGAGGGTCTCCGCCAACTTCGCGAGTTCCGCGTCATCGGCGTTGACATACGCCGGCGGTGCCGGCGTCTTCTCTTCGACCAGGCTCTGGTTGTCCTGGTGCTTCGCGATCGCTTCCTGGATAATGGACTTCATCGTTGGTTCCCGCCCCGTTTGTCAGACGAGCGTCATACGCTCTGCACGCCAATCCAGGAATTTTGTACATAAACGTTTGCGTAGAGCGGAAGGTGTCGCGATTTTTCCTCGAGAGCGGCGTCAAATCACGGGGCGATCCCGGGTTCGCGCGGTCCGAACCCCGATCAGGCGGGCCACCGAACCCTCCTCGAAAGGTCGGCCCGATGCATCCTCGATTGGCCGGTGGCGGAGATGGGCCGGACCCCCGGCGGGGAGCGGACCGTGACCCGAGTCCGGCGACCGATTCCAAGGAGCGGACGGATAGGACGCGCAGCGCCCGACCCTTTGCCCAGCCCCGTTCGCGCGCAGTGCCCGCCGCACCGTTAAGACGAGACCCCTCTCTCCGGGGTCGTGGAGGATTACTTCCGGGCGATCGAACACGGGGTGGACCGGGCGTACTCCGCGGCCGAGGAGGCGCGTCGGGAGGGGATCGACCCCGAGACCGTCCCCGAGATCCCCCGCGCCCAGGACATGGCGGCGCGGGTCGAGAAGCTTCTTTCCCACCTCGGCATCGAGGGGATCTCGACCGAGATCCGCGCCCTCTCCGCCGAGATGCCGCGCGAGGAAGTGGCCGTGACGATCGCCCGCCGCCTCGCCGCGGATGTCGCCCGCCGACCGTCCGTCGCCGCCCGGGTCGATGCGGCGATCCGCGTCGGACTCGCGATCCTCACCGAGGGGATCCTCGTCGCGCCGCTCGAGGGGCTCGCCGAGGTCCACCTCCAGCCCGGGCGCGACGGAGCCCCCTACATCGAGCTGTACTACGCCGGGCCGATCCGTGCCGCCGGAGGGACCGCGCAGGCCCTCAGCGTGCTTCTGGCGGACATCGTCCGCCGCGACCTCGGGCTCGCCGCGTTCCGGGCCGAGCGGCCGGAGATCGAACGGTACAAGGAGGAGATCCCGCTCTACAAGTTCTACCAGCATCTCCAGTACGTTCCGACCGCCTCGGAGATCGAGCTCGTGGTCGCCCACGTCCCCGTCGCGATCTCGGGGGAGGCGACCGAGGGCGACGCCGAGGTGAGCGCCTTCCGGGACCTCCCCCGGGTACCCACGAACGGGATCCGCGGAGGGGCGTGCCTCGTGATCGCCGAAGGGCTCTGCCAGAAGTCGGCGAAGCTGCGCAAGGTCGTCGAGAAGCTAGGGCTCGACGGCTGGGAGTTCCTCTCCGAGCTCGGCCATTCGAAGAGCGACGAGGACGATCCCCGCGTTCCGAAGTACCTTCAGGACGCGGTCGGGGGCCGCCCCGTCCTCGCGCATCCGCACCGCCCGGGCGGATTCCGCCTCGTCTACGGTCGAACGCGCACCTCGGGGCTGGCGGCGTGCGCGATCAACCCCGCGACGATGGTGATCCTGCAGCACTTCGTCGCGATCGGGACGCAGGTCAAGCTGGAGTTCCCCGGGAAGGCCGCCGCGATGGCGGTCTGCGATACGATCGACGGGCCGATCGTGGAGCTCGACGACGGGACCGTGACCGCCGTGCACGAGGCGGATCGGGCCGAGCGCCTCCTACCGCGGGTGCGGCGGATCCTCGACCTCGGCGAGATCCTGGTCGGGTTCGGTGAGTTCCTCGAGAACAACCGTCCGCTCGCCCCGGCGGCGTATTCGCTCGACTGGCACCTCGAGGAGCTCCGCGCGGCCGGGGTCGACCCGGTCGTGGGGATGGCCGACGGATCGTTCGACGACGCGGTCCGGCTCGCGCGCGCGGCCGGGGTCCCGCTGCATCCCCGCTGGCTGCTGTTCTGGCACGACCTGACCCCGGTCGAGCTGCGGGGGCTCGGGGAGCTCGTCGAGCGAACCGGGCGTTGGCGCGCGGGGGCCCTCGACCTCCCGCCCGACCCGGACGGCCGGGCTCTCCTCGTCCGGCTCGGCGCCCTCTTCCGGCCCGACGGTGCCGGCACCCTGCGGCTGGAACCCGACTCGAGCGAGGCGCTCGTCGGGGGGCTCGGTCTCAGCCACGAGGGAGATCGGCTGGCCCGCCAGGTGCCGCTCGACCCGGTGGAGGAAGATCCGCTCGCCTACGTGGGTCGGCTCCTCGGGGCGACGGTGCGCGCCCGCGCGCCGACCCGCATCGGGGGGCGCGTCGGGCGGCCGGAGAAGGCGTACCATCGGTCGATGCAGCCGAACGTCCACGCCCTCTTTCCCGTCGGCGAGGCGGGGGGGCCGACGCGGTCGCTCCCCGAGGCCGCCCGCCGCTCGGGGTCGGCGGGGGTTCGCCTCGAGCTCGGCATTCGACGCTGCCCCGCCTGCGGGACGATGAGCGTCTGGACCCGGTGCGCCTGCGGGACCCACACTCGCTCGACGGGAGAGGTGGGGACCCACTCCGTGCCGGTCGCGTCGCTCTGGAGCGAGGCGATCGCTCGCCTGCGGATCTCGAGCGCCCCGGTCGTCAAGGGGGTGAAGGGTCTCCTGTCCCCCGGCAAGGTCCCCGAGCCGATCGAGAAAGGGATCCTCCGGGCGTCCCACCGGATCTCCGTCTATCAGGACGGAACGGCGCGCTTCGACCTCACGAACCTTCCCCTCACGCACTTCCGGCCGTCGGAGATCGGCACGGACCTCGCGACCCTACGACGTCTCGGGTACGCGAAGGATTGGGCCGGTTCGGAGCTCACCGACCGCGAGCAGATCGTCGAGCTCCGCCCGCAGGACCTGATCGTGTCGCGCTCGTGCGGCGACTACCTCGCGCGGCTCTCCCAGTACGTCGACGACGAGCTCGTGCGGCTTTACGGCCTCGCCCCGTTCTACCGGGCCGAACGACCGGCGGCGCTCGTCGGGTCGATCGTGGTCGCCCTCGCCCCCCACACGTCGGGCGGGGTGGCGGGCCGGATCCTCGGGTTCACCGACGCCGAAGCGTGCTTCGCCCACCCGGTCTTCCATGCGGCCAAGCGCCGGAACTGCGACGGGGACGAGGACTCGGTCACCCTGCTGCTCGACGCGCTCCTCAACTTCTCCCGCGCCTACCTGCCCGAGACCCGCGGGGCGCTGATGGACAAGCCCCTCGTGCTGACGACGCGGCTCGAGGCGACCGAGGTCGACAAGGAGGTCCAGAACGTCGACGTCGGGAGCCACTACCCGCTCGCGATGTACCGGGCGGCCCTCGTGAGCGGACACCCGAAGGACGTCGACCCGCTCCTCGACCGCGTCGGAAAGCGCCTCGGGACGGACCGGTCGGTCTCGGGGTACTCGTTCACCCACGACACGCGTCGCATCGCCGGGGGCCCGGTACGCTCCGCGTATCGGGAGGGCCGCCCGATGGCGGACCTCGTGGAACGTTCGGTCATGCTCGCGGCGAAGATCCGCGCGGTCGATGTGGCGGCGGCGGTCACCCTCGTGCTCAACGCCCACTTCCTCCCCGACGTGATGGGGAACCTGAAGGGGTTCGCGACGCAGAAGTTCCGCTGCCGCACCTGCGGGACGTCGTACCGCCGTCCGCCGCTCTCCGCGCGCTGCACGGCCGCCCGGCCCGGGGGACGGTGCGACGGCGAGCTCCTGTCGACCGTCTACGAGGCGTCGGTGCGCAAGTACCTCCCGCTCGCCCAGCGTCTCGGGGAGATCGAGGGGATCACCCCGTACGTGCGCCAGAGGATCCGGGTCCTGGCCGATTCGCTCACCGTGCTGTTCCCCGCGGCGACGGCGCAGACGACCCTCGACGCCTTCCAGAAGGCCGTCCCGCCGCCCACCGATCCGGTGCCGCGCTGACGGGCCGGGCGCTCGGAACGGCCAAATACACCTCGACCCCTCGTCCGGCCTGCGGGCTTGTGGGGTAGTCTGGACTATCCTGTCGGCCTTCGAAGCCGACGACCTGGGTTCGAAATCGCGGGACGACCCGCGACGGAACTCCCAGCAAGCCCGTTCGGGGGCCGTTACCGGAAGTACCCGGAGGCTGCGGTCGGCTCGCCGCGCTTCTCCTCTTCGGGTTTGGCCGCCTCGAGGATGTCGATCGCGAGGAGCGCCGGCACCGGTACCAGGCGGATGCGTCCCTTCTCGTCCCCGGAACCTTCCAGTTCGACGGCGATCGCGTTGTCCCCGCCGATCGACACGAGGCCCCGGAAGATCCCGACCGAGACGAGGGCGGTGTCGTCCGGGCCGGCCGAGTGGAGGCTCACCCGGGAACCGGGCGTCAAGGCGATCGGGGGTCGCTTGCCAGCGGAGGCGCCCGCGCTCATCGCCCGCCTCGCGGCCGTGCCGGGACGCGCGCCACGGGCAGCGCCCGGCGGGGTGGCTCGGCGCCGCTCTTGTCGATCAGCGTCTGCAGGTGGTTCACGGTCTCCCGGTACCGGCGCAGGGCGTTCTGCGCGTTCGCCTCGGTGAAATCCCATGCCTTGGCGAGGTTGCCGTAGCGCAACCGGTAGCCCTTGCGACCCTTGCCGTCGGCGGCCCCTCCGACCTCCTCGAGGAGGTCGAGAGCCTTGAGCTTGTTGATGTGGCGGTAGATCGTCGGCTTGGACGTGCTCAGGACGTCCGCGAGCTCCTCAGCGTACCACGGCCGCGTGGGGTCGCTCAGGAGGCACTGGCGGACGAGACGGTAGGCCAGGCTCTGGCCGACCTGCCCCTCGGCCCCCCGCCCCTCCTCGCCCTCCGGAAGGTAGCCGACCATCCGCAGGAACTCCCGAAGGACCTCCTCGAGGTCCGGGATCGGGGTCAGCGGAGTGCTGTAACGCAACGCGAGTTCGAAAGGCATGGCGCGAGAGAGCCTAATCCTCTGAAGAGATAAAAAAGCGGGCGTTCCGCCCCCCGGCGACGCCGCGAAACGATATGCCACCGGACCGGGCTGTCGGTCCGGATGGCGGAGTTCGACCTCGTCGCCCCGCGGTCGGAAGACGAGGCGGCCGCGGAGCTCCGTTCCCTCCCGGCAGGCGACGCGGTGGTGATCGCCGGCGGGACCGATCTCCTCTCGGACATCGAGCACGGCCACGTCGCCCCCCGCCGGGTCGTCTCGCTCCGCCACCTGCCCTGGCGGACGCTCGCGTGGTCCGGGGGGGCGCTGACGATCGGGAGCACGCTCCCGCTCCGCTCGCTCGAGGCCGATCCCGACCTTCCCCGGCGGATGCCGGCCCTGTACTCCGCGGTCCGCGCCGTGGGCAGCGTGGCGCTCCGGACCCGGGCGACCCTCGGAGGTAACCTCGGCCGGTCGGCGCCGACCTCCGACCTGATCCCCGTGCTGCTCGTGCTGGACGCGGAGGTCGATCTCGTAGGTCCCGACGGAAGCCGCACCGTCAGCGTCGACCGGTTCGTCCGTTCTTCGCGCGTGACGGACCTCCGCCGGGCCGAGCTGATCCGCGCGGTCCGGATCCCCGAATCCCGGCCGTCGGCGTACGTCTGGCAGCGGGTCCGACCGGTGAACGACATCTCGCAACTGGCCGTCGCCGCGGCGTTCTCCCCGGCCGACGCGGGGTGGCGGATCGCCCTCGGGGGGGTTCCGCCCCGCCCGCTCCGCGTGCCCGAAGCCGAAGCCGAGCTCTCCGGTCGCCGTCCGACGGGCGATACGATCGCCCGGGTCGCCGAACGGATCGCCCGCCACCCGGCCCTGGTGGGGGACCGACGCGCGTCCGACGAGTACCGCCGGCACCTGGTCGCCTCGCTGTTCGTGCGGGCCGCGGAGACCGTAGCGCGCCTCGCCGGGGGAAGCCCGTGAGCGAACGGCCCCTGTCGATCCGGGTGAACGGCCGGGACCTCCGGGCGGCGGCGGTGCCGGACTCGGAGCGGCTGCTCGACACGTTGCGCTGGCGGTTCGGGATGCGGGGTACGAAGGAGGGGTGCCGGACGGGCGGATGCGGGGCGTGTGTCGTCCTCGTGGACGGACGGGGCACGCTCAGCTGTCTCACGCTCACCCGCGAGGTGGAGGGTTCCGAGGTCGTCACGATCGAAGGCGTCGAGGACGACCCGGTCGGACGGGCCGTGGAGCTCGCCTTCCACGACGCCGGGGCCCTCCAGTGCGGGTACTGCACGCCGGGGTTCGTGATGGCCCTCACCGGCCTGCTGAAGGAGCACGGGCGTTCCGTGTCGATCGGCCGCCTCCTCGAGGAGCTCGGCGGGAACCTGTGCCGGTGCACCGGCTACGGGGCGATCGTGCGCGCCGCCCAGATCGCCCGGGAGCGGCTCCCGTGACCGCCGCGATCCGCCCGGACCTCGACGAAAAGCTGCGGGGCCGGGTCGTGTACGGGATGGACCTCGAGGCGGCGGGGATGCTCTGGGGGGCCCTCGTGCTCGCCCCGGTCGCGCACGGACGGATCGTGTCGGTCGACCTCTCGGCGGCCCGCGCCCGGCCGGGCGTCGTCGCGATCGGGGCCGCGGACGTGCCCTCGTTGGTCGGGGGGGGCGCCGGCGACGCGGAACGGCCGCCGTTCCCGATCGACACCGTCGCATACGCGGCGCAGCCGCTGGCGGCCGTCGCCGCCCCGACCCTCGGGGAGGCCCGGGCCGCGGCCCGGGCCGTGCGTGTCACCGTCGAGCCCGCCCCGGCCGTCTCCGACCTCGAGTCGGTGTTCCCGGAATGGCCCGGCCCCGATGCGGCGGGCTCCTCCCGGATCGCCGCCCACGTGCGCGCTCGACGGGGCGATGTCGACGGGGCGCTCGCGCGGGCGGCCACCGTCGTGCGCGAGACGTACCGCACGTCGGGGATCCAGCAGGTCCCGCTCGAGCCCCACGCGTGTCTCGCCGAGGCCGGCCCCGGGCGCTGGCAGGTCCGCACCTCGACCCAGAGCCCGTTCGGCGTCCGCGAGGACGTCGCCTCGATCCTCGGGATCCCCGAGACGTCGATCGTGGTCGAGGGCACATGGGTCGGAGGGGGGTTCGGCGGCAAGGGGGCGTCGCTCCTCGAACCGTATGCCCTCCTCCTCGCCGCGGCGTCCGGGAGACCGGTCCGCCTCGCGCTCTCGTTCCGGGAGGAGTTCCTCCTCGGTCGCTCGACGCTCCCTTCGGTGATCCGGCTCGATACCGGGGTGACGGACGGGAAGATCGTCGCCCGTCGGGTGCGCCTCCTGCTCGACGTCGGCGCGTCGTTGCCGGGCCGCGACTTCGCCACCGGCTACTCCATCGGGTTCCTCCTCGGGCCGTACACCACCCCGGTGTTCGAGGTCGAGGGGTACGCCGTCCGCACCCACAAACCCCCGTTCGGCCCCCACCGCGCGCCGTTCGCGCCCCAGTGTGCCTTCGCCGTCGAGTCCCACCTCGACGAGGTGGCCCGCGCCGCCGGCCTCGATCCGGTCGCGTTCCGCGCCGCTCACCTCTGGTCGACGGGGGCGACGACGCCGTTCGGCCAGACGGTCGGGGCGTTCGGCCTTCCGGCCGCGCTCGAGGCCGCCCGACGCCGCGCGCGCGCCTGGCGCGCCGACCTCCCTCCCGGCCACGGGGTGGGGATCGGCATGGGGTTCTGGTCGACCGGGACCGGCGCGGGAGGCGAGGTCCATCTCTACCTGCGCCCCGGCGAGCTCGTCATCGTGCAGGGGGAGCGCGAGATCGGCAGCGGGAGCGTCGTCGTCGGGCTCGCCGGGGTCGCGGAGCGCCGGACCGGGCTGCCGCGCGAGCGCCTGCGGGTCGAGTACCGGGAGACGTCGCGGGCCCCGTTCGACTCGGGGGTGTTCGGGAGCCGCACGACCGCGGTGCTCGGCCGGGCGATCGACGCGGCGCTGACGAGCCTCTTCGCCGAGCTCTCCCGCCGGTCGGGCGGGGCGAAGGACGTGCGCCTCGTCGTCGCGGGAGAGGAGCTGGAGGTCGAGGCGGGCGGGGCGCGGCACCCCGTCCGCGAGCTGCTGACGCCGGAGGAACGGGCCGGCGGCGGCCTGCGGGCCGAGGGCCGCTTCTACGGCGCGAGCGCGGCGATCGACGAGACGGTGGTCGAACAGGGAACGTTCTACGGCTACCACGACTTCACCGGCGCCGCGCACGTCGCGCAGGTCGAGGTCGACCGTGCGACCGGGGCGGTCCGCGTGGAGCGGTACGCCGCCTTCCACGATGTCGGCACGGTCGTCGACCGCGCGACCGCGGCCGCCCAGGTCGAGGGCGGGGTCGTGATGGGCCTCGGCACCGCGCTCACCGAGGAATCGATCTGGACGGTCGACGGCCAGCTCGCGAACCCGGGGCTCCTCGATTACCGGATCCCGACCCTCTCCGAGGTCCCTCCGATCGAGGTCGAGCTGATCGAGGGGTTCGAGGGGGAGGGGCCGTTCGGCGCGAAGGGGCTCGGCGAGCCGCCGATCATCCCCGTGCCCGCGACGATCGCCGCGGCCGTCCGCGAGGCGTGCGGGGCGCATCTGACGGAGCTGCCGCTCTCGCCCGAGCGCGTCGCCCGAGCCCTTAAGCTCGTGTGACCGTCTCCCGGCCCGATGCCGCTCACCGACCGCGACATCGGGCCGATCCTCGCCGAGTACCCGGCCGAGCCGGTCGTCGCGGCGCTCGGGTCGCACTCGGCGATCGACATCGCCGACGGCGCCGCGACCGAGGGGTTCCCCACGCTCGTGCTCGCCCAGGCGGGTCGCGAGGCGACGTACGCCCGGTACTTCCGCACCCTTTTCGGGCCGGACGGCGCCCGACGGCGCGGGTGCGTGGACGAGGTCTGGACGTACCCGGCGTTCTCCGATATCGCCGCGGCCGCGCAGCAGGAGCGGCTCCGGAAGAAAGGGGTCCTGCTCGTTCCGAACCGGGCCCTGAGCTCGTACGTGCCCCTGCCGACGATCGAGGAGGAGCTCCGCGTCCCGATCGTCGGGAGCCGGGCCCTCCTGCGGATCGAGGAACGCACCGAGCGTGAGAACTACTACACGCTGCTCGAGCGGGCCGGCATCGCCACGCCGCGCCGCATCCCCGGCCCGGAGGCGATCGACCGCCTCGCGATGGTGAAGCTGCCCCACGCGACCCGCCGTCTCGAGCGGGGCTTCTTTACGGTCGCGAGCCCGAAGGAGTTCCACGAGAAGAGCCGGCGGCTCATCGCCCAGGGAACGATCACCGCCGCCGACCTCGGGGCCGCCCGGATCGAGGAGTACGTACTAGGGCCAGTCTTCAACTTCAACTTCTTCTTCTCCCCGCTCGTGACGCGCACGGAGGGCCTCGAATTGCTGGGGGTCGACGAGCGGAGGGAGAGCGACCTGGACGGCCTCGTACGGCTCCCCGCCGCGGAGCAGCTCGAGATCGGCGACGCCGGCCGGACGCCCCGCTACACCGTCGTGGGCCACGGGACCCTCACCGTGCGCGAATCGATCCTCGAGGAGGTGTTCCGACTGGGCGAGCGGTTCGTCGATGCCGCCCGGGAGCACGCTCCGCCCGGGATCCTCGGTCCGTTCTGCCTCCAGACGTGCCTCGACCGCGAGGGACGGCCGGTCGTCTTCGACGTGGCCGCGCGGGTCGGCGGGGGGACGAACGTCCACCTCGCGCTCGGCCACCCGTACGGCAACGCCCTCTGGCGGACTCCGATGAGCACCGGGCGTCGGGTCGCCGTCGAGATCCGCCGCGCGATCGCCGAGGGGCGTCTCGGAGAGATCGTCACATGAGCGCCGGGACCCCGGCGGCGCCCGCCCTGAAGCGAACGCCGCTGATCGACTTCCACCGACGCCACGGAGCCCACCTGGTTCCGTTCGCCGGCTGGGAGATGCCGCTCTACTACACGAGCATCCTCGAGGAGCACCGGGCCGTCCGCGAGTCGGTCGGCCTGTTCGACGTCTCGCACATGGGGGTGCTCAGCGTCGACGGTGCCCGAGCGTCGGCCCTCCTTTCCCGCCGGACGACCGCGGACGTCGAGCGCCTCGCTCCGGGGCAGGTGAAGTACGCGTTCCTGCTCGAGGCGTCCGGGCACATCGTCGACGACCTGCTCGTGAGCCGTCTCGATGCCGGCGACGCCGTCGCCCGGCGCTTCCTCGTCGTCCCGAACGCCGCGCGGGCGGACGAGATCGAGGAGATCCTCCGCCAGCACCGCACCCCCGACACGACGATCGCCCGCCGGAACGACGGGACCGCGCTGCTCGCCGTCCAGGGGCCCGGTTCCCAGAAGCTCCTCGAGGAGGAGTTCGGCTGGTCGCTGGGCGCCCTGGGGTTCTACCGCCTCGGCTTCTTCCCCACGCACCCGCGCGGGAGCGCGGCGGCGGGCCGCCTCGGACTCGAGCTTCCGTCCGCGCTCGCGGACCACGTGCTGGTGAGCCGGACCGGCTACACCGGCGAGCGCGGCTACGAACTGCTCGTCGCCGCCGCGACGGCCGACGCCCTCGCGGAACGCCTGGTCACCCGGGGCGCCCGCCCGGTCGGGCTCGGCGCCCGCGATACGCTCCGCCTCGAGATGGGGTATCTTCTCTCCGGCCAGGACTTCCACCGGGACCGCGACCCGATCGAGGCCGGCCAGGAACGGTTCGTCGACTTCGAACACGAGTTCGTGGGGCGCCCCCCGCTCGAGAAGGAGCGCGCGGAGGGGGCCGCGGTGCGCTTCTCGGGGATGCTCATGGACGAGGCCGGGGCGATCCCCCGCCACGGCACGCCGATCCTCTCGGGAGGGCAGCGCGTCGCCGAGGCGACGAGCGGCGGCCTCGCGCCGGGGCTCGGTCGGGGGGTCGCGCTCGGCTACCTGCCCCACGCGCTCGCCGTCCCCGGGACCTCGGTCGCGCTCGAGATCCGCGGGCACCCGGCCCCCGCCCGGGTCGTCGCGCTCCCGTTCGCACGGGCCCCGCCGACGCGAGCGTAAATAGTCGGTCCCCCCCTCTACGAGTACGACGATGGCCGCCGACGTCGGGAGCCGTCCGTTCGTCGGCCGGATGGAGGCGGTCGAAGCGCTCCACCGCCGGTTCGAGGATGCCCGTGCCGGGACCGGGGGAGTGACGTTCGTCGTCGGGGAGACCGGCGTAGGGAAGTCGATGCTCGTCCGGGACCTCGTGCGGGATATGCGGGCGCGGGGCGTCCGCGTCCTCGAGGGCCGGGCGCCGCCCGTCGATGCCCCGCCCCCGTTCGCGCTCTTGCGCTCCGCGCTCGAGGAGGCGCGCGTCGCCGACGCGCCGGCGCCCCTGGCGATGGGCTCCGAGCGGGTCCTGATCGGGTTCGCGCCCCGCCTCGACGATGCCCGCCTCCGGGGCCCCGTCCGGATCGAGAACCGCCTGCTCTCCGCCCTCGGCGAGAGCGAGGACCGGGGGATGGGGCTGCGCGATCCGCTCTGGTCGGCGATCGCCGACCAGTTCACCGAGCTGACCCGACGCGGACCGACCGTCCTCGTCCTCGAGGACCTGCACCGGGCCGACGAACGGTCCCTCGAGGCGATCGAGTTCCTCGCCCACCAGTTCTTGGACCAGCCGCTCTGGATCCTGGCGACCGTACGGTCGTACACGGCGCTCCCCCCGATGCGGCGCGCCCGGCTCGAGGCGCTCGAGAAGGCGACCGAAGCGCGACGGGTCGTGCTGCGATCGTTCAACTCCGAGGAGGTCGCCGACTTCCTGCGCCGACGCGACCCCGAGCGCACCTTCACCGACGAGGAGATCGCGCGACGCTATTCCGAGACCGGAGGGAACCCGCTCCTCCTCGAGCAGATCGACCGGCGCCGCGGGCCCGAAGGCACCTCGGGGAGCGCCCCATCGCCGGGCGCCGATCGCCCCGAGACCCGCCCGCCGCTCGACGCGGACGGGGAGCGAGCGCTCGCCGTGGCGGCGGTGATCGGACCCGAGGTACCGTTCGCCGTGCTGCT
This sequence comes from Thermoplasmata archaeon, assembly GCA_052326305.1. GTDB lineage: Archaea > Thermoplasmatota > Thermoplasmata > Lutacidiplasmatales > UBA184 > Lutacidiplasma. Next base: position 112,364 of record JBKQPJ010000015.1, read on the forward strand.
GCGGGCGGGGGGCGAGGAGGAGGAGCGGCTCGCCGAGGTGGTCGACGACCTGGTCGGCCGCGGGATGCTGCTCGAGCGCCCCGGCGAGGTCCTCTCGTTCGCCGACGAACGGTACCGGGAGGAGCTCTACGGGCGACTCACGGCGAGCCGGCGGCGGCTGCTCCACCGGCGGGTCGCGGAGGCGCTCGAGGAGAAGGGGGCCGGCGACCTCGCGACGATCTACTCGCTCGCGCGCCACTACTACCTCGGCAAGGTCGACGAGAAGTCGCTCGAGTACAACCGGGCGGCCGCCGAGATCGCGGAGCGCGCCTCCTCCCCGGAGGCGGCGCGGGAGCACCTCGAGCGGGCCCTCGAGAGCTTCCGCCGCCTCCACCCGGACGACTGGAGCGGGGAGACCGAGCTCGTCCTCTCGCTCGCCCAGCAGATCGGCCACATCGGCGAGCTCAAGGAGGCCGAGGAACTCCTCCGGGGGCACCTCGCTCGCAAGGGGCTCGCGAAGCGGCTCCCGCCGGAGATCTCGGCCCTGCTCGAGCTGTACCTCGCCCGGATCCAGACCGACCGGGGGGACTGGAAGGTCGCCGAGAAGACGACCGAACGCATCCTGCGCACCGTCGACCTGGCCGGTCATCCCCTCGTCCTCGTCGGGCTGCACCGGCTGCGGGGCGAGGCGCTGTACTACCTCGGGCAGTATCCCGAGGCGCTCGCCGAGCACACCGAGGAGCTGCGCCTGGCCCGGGAGGCCGGCAACGAACGGGCCGCCGAGCTGGGCCGCTCCCGCCGAGCGAACGTTCTCGCGATGATGGGGCGGGCGGCCGAGGCGCTCGCGGAGGGGCGGGCGGCCGCGACCGCGCTGGAGCGCCTCGGCGACCTCCGCGAGGCCGCGCACGCTCGCATGTTCGTCGGGGTCGTCCTCTCCTCCCAGCGCACCCCGCCGCCGAAGTGGGACGAGGCGATCGCGGAGATCGAGGAGGCCGTGCGGCTCGCCGAGCGGGCCCACGACCTGCGCCGGGTCGGCTGGGCGCTGTTCAACGTCGCCGACCTGCTCCACGAGGCGGGCCGGTACGACCTCGCCGTCGAGCAGAACGCCCGGTCCCGGGAGATCCTCGAACGGATCGGTGACCGCTTCGGCCTCGTGCAGTCAATGATCGTGGCAGGAAAGATCTCGCTCGACCGAGGCGAGTACGACCGGGCGGAGGCCGACCTCCTCGAGGCCTACCGGCTGGTCCGGGAGCTGAAGGCCCCCGCGGACGAGGTCGATGTCGTGCTCCGTCTCGCCCAGCTCTCCTACGCGCGGGGGGACCGGGCGAGCGCCCGCCGCCGCGTGCGGGAGCTCGAGCGCCAGAACCTCCCGGCGCTGCGTCCCGACGTCGCGCAGGAGTTCGAGCGACTGAAGCGCGCCCTCGCCCCGGGCCGCGGGAGCTCGGATGACGCGCGGGGCTGACGGTCCCGCGCGAGAGCTCCGTCGGAGCGTCCGGGCCGCCCTCGCCGAGGATCGGGCCGGCCGGGACCGGACGACGCGGGCGATCCTGCCGGGGCCCGTCCGGGCCGAAGCCGTCGTCACCGCGCAGGCGCCCGGCGTCCTCTCCGGGATCGACGCCGCCCGCGCCGCCGCCCGGCTCGGCGGCCTGACGGTCCGGAAGGCCCGGCGCGACGGTGCGGCGATCCGCCCGGGCTCGGTCGTCCTGGTCGTGCGGGGCGACGCCCGTCGGATCCTCGCGGTCGAACGGACGCTGCTCAACTTCCTGATGCACGCGAGCGGCGTGGCGACGGCCACGGCCCGCGCGGTGCGGGCGGTGGGGGGAGGCCGGACGCTCGAGGTCTGGGGGACCCGGAAGACGCTGCCGGGGCTGCGGGACCTCGAGAAGGCGGCCGTCCGCCACGGCGGAGGCCGGCCGCACCGCCGCGACCTCGCCTCCGGGCTGCTCGTGAAGAACAACCACCTCGCCCTCGTTCCCCTCGAGGAGGCGGTCCGACGCGCGCGTCGCGCGGCCCGCCCGGGCGAGCGGGTCGAGGTCGAGGTGCGCTCGGTACGGGAGGCGCTCCGGGCGGCGCGCGCGGGGGCGGACGCCCTCCTGCTCGACAACCGCACCCCGCGGGAGGCGCGGCGGATCGTGCGGGCGCTCGCGCGCGCGGGGCTGCGCCGGGGCCGGTGGATCGAGCTGTCGGGCGGGATCACTCCCGCGACGATCGCGAGGTTCCGGCGAACGGGGGCCGACGCCGCGAGCCTCGGGTCGCTGACGCACTCGGCCCCGGCGGTGCCGTTCCACCTCGCCGTGCATCCCGTCGCGTTAAGACGCCGCGCCGCGTAGTACGGCCGAGGGGGCCGACGGTGTCGCTCGAGGCGGAGATCCGCCGGGGGAAGGACGAGCGCGATGCCGTCCTGCTCGCCCACAACTACCAGCGACCCGAGGTCCAGGACCTCGCGGACTACGTCGGCGACTCCCTGTACCTGTCCCGACGCGCCATGGAGTCGGACCGGTCGGTGATCGTCTTCGCCGGCGTCCGGTTCATGGCGGAGACGGCCAAGATCCTGAACCCGAGCCGGACGGTGCTGCTGCCCGACCTGAAGGCCGGCTGCGGCCTCGCGGACGCGATCACGGCGGACCAGCTGCGCACCTGGAAGGCGGAGCATCCCGGGGCGGTCGTCGTGGCGTACATCAACACGTCCGCGGAAGTGAAGGCCGAGTCGGACTATTGCTGCACGAGCTCGAACGCGATCAAGATCGTCGAGCAGATCCCCGCCGACCAGGAGATCCTCTTCCTTCCCGACATGTTCCTCGGCGACTACGTGCGGCGCAAGACCGGCCGCCGGATGCACCTGTGGGTCGGGGACTGTCCCGTCCACGCGAAGCTGCGCCCGGAGGAGGTCGCCCTCGCCCGGGCGGCCCACCCGGGAGCTCCGCTGATCGCGCACCCGGAGTGTGGGTGCGCGAGCCAGGTCCTCTCCGAGGTCGACCGGGTCCTGTCGACGGACGGGATGGTCCGGTTCGCCGAGGAGACCCGGGTCCCCGAGGTCGTGGTGGCGACCGAGGTCGGGATCCTGCACCGGATGCGGCGGCTGAACCCGACGACCCGGTTCACCCCGCTCGACGAGGGGGCGATCTGTCCGTACATGAAGGAGATCGGGCTCGAGGACGTGCGCGACTCCCTCCTCCACCTCCAGTACCCCATCGAGATCCCCCCCCTCGTCGCGGAGAGGGCGCGCCGCGCGCTCGAGCGGATGGTGGCCGCGTAGGCGGCCGGCCTAGAGACGGGGGACGACGGGTCCGAACCCGTGGAGCCACATCGCGTACGCTCCGCCGAGGAGAGCGAGGGCCCCGAGGAAGACGACCCCGATCGCCGCCCAGGACGGCTTGCGCGTCAGGTAGAAGTGCGGGCTGAGCGGGTTCAGCCGGGCCGAGAGGAACGAGCCGCCCGAGTAGAGGAGCATGAGCCCGAGCAGGGCGGTGATCAGGATTGAGTACTTCCCGAAATAGACCCCGAAGGCGACGACCGCCAGGGCCACCGGGATCGCCGCGTGCGAACGACGGGCGTCCACCTCCGCCGCCCGATTCGGCCGGGCGACCGGACGCGCGTAGGCCCGGGAGGTCGACACGACGTTCGGCTCGCGCGAGGGGGTACTTGAACCCGACCGCGCACAGGAAGCGCGCCGCCCGGAACGGACCTCTTAATGAGTCCCGGGGGGTGTCGGGCGTCCGGTGACCGACCCTTCCTCCTCCCCCCGCGACCGGGCGCCGGCGCCGGACGCGCCGTCCCCCGGGACCCGCCCGGCCGCCGGGCCGGCCCGCGGTCGGTGGCCCGAACCTCCGGCGTTCCGTGCCCACCCGCTCGCCCCGGCCGGGGCGTGCGTCAACTGCGGAACGACGATCGGCACGACGCGGGCCGCCCCCCGCTGCTGGGAGTGCGGGCGGGCGCTCTGCACCGACTGCTACTGGCGGCACGGACTTTCCCCGGCCGACCACCGGTGCGCCGGATGCACGGCGCGCGGGCCACCTCCTTCCACGTCGATCTCGGGTGGCCGGATCAGCGCGCCCTAGTCCGACGCGCTCGCCCCGAACTGTTGGGCCCGCCTCCGAGGAGGGGACGGGCGTTCGCGACATCCTGCCGGGTGGCTCCGGCGCGCCGGGCGAACCCGATCGCGATCTCCCGCGTCGCCGACGCCTCGGGCGCCCCGAGGCCGGTCGCCACGGCGAGCGGGACCCCCATCTCGCGGGCCGTTCGGGCGAGCGAGGAGTCGATCCGCTCTCCGCCCGGACCGGTCTCGACCGCGGCGCGCAGGTCGCGGGCGAGCTCGAGCCAGGGGTGCGCGGCCACCGCGTCCCCCCCGAGGTGGGCGAGCAGGCGAACCCCGGGTCGGGCCCCGACGATCGGGGGACGCGGCCCGGTCGGTCCGGGTCGCAGGATGAGAAGGTCGGCGCCGACCCGAGCGACCTCCTCGGCCGAGGTCTCCGGACCAACCTCCGCCACGGCCAACAGGCGGGGCGGTCCGTCACCCTGCGCGCGAACGCCCCGCCGCAGCTCGTTCGGGACGGTGCCCAGCCGGCCGTCCGGCCCGGGCGTCGCGATCACCACGCCCACGTACTCGAGCCCCAGCCCCCGGGCGCCGGCCCGGAGGTCGCGAAGCGCCCCGACCCCGGCGTCGGACGGAACGTGAACGTGGAGGTCCCCGACCAGGTCGCTCGCCTCGATGAGGCGGGGGAGGCGGCCGGCCCGCGCGTCATCGATCTCGCCCCGGTCCTCCCGCAGTTCCGGCGGGATCCACGGGAGCCCGAGGAGGTCGTAGACCTCCTCCTCGGTCCGCCCCCCGACCCGTTCCTCGCCGCGGAAGACGCCGTACTCGTTGATCTTCAGGCCGCGGTCCCGGGCGAGGGACCGGAGCCGCACGTTGTGGTCCTTCGAGCCGGTGAAGTACTGGAGCGCCGCCCCGAACGCCTCCGGCTCCACGACGCGCAGGTCGACCTGGAGCCCGCCGCGCAGGACGACGGTCTCCTTCGTCCCGCCCCGCATCCGCACCTCTGCGATCTCGGGGAGGCTCGAGAAGAGGTCGAACACCTTCTCCGGGGCCCGGGAGGTCACGAGGACGTCGAGGTCGCCCACCGTCTCGCGGCCCCGGCGGAAGCTTCCGGCGAGCTCGACCCGCTCGGTAGGGGCCCGGTCCCGCAGGGTATCTCGGATCGACCGGGCGAGGGCGTAGACCGACTCGATCGGCACCCGGGCCGGCGCGGGTCCGCGGGCCGCGGCCTCGAGCGCCGTCCGCACCAGCGCGATCTTCCGGGGACCGAATCCCGCGAGCCCGTCGAGCCGGCCGGCGGCGACCGCGGCGCCGAGCTCCGATCGCGCCGTGACTCCGAGCTCGGTCCAGAACCGGCGCGTGGTCTTCGGCCCGATCCCCGGAAGGCGCAGCAGCTCGAGCAGGCCCGGCGGGATCTCCGAGCGCAATCGCTCGAGGTACGCGATGCGGCCGGTCGCGAGATACTCGCGCAGCTTCTCCTCGATCGCCTCGCCTACGCCGGGGACCTCCCGCAGGCCTCCGCGGCCGGCGACGGCCCCGAGCTCCTCGGAAAGCGTCTCGAGCGACCGGGCGGCCCGGCGGTACGCCTCGGGCTTGAACCGCTCCCCGTTCAGGTCGAGGAGGTCCGCGATCTCGCGCAGCAGGTCGGCCGCCTCCGCGTTCGACGGCATCGCTCCCCGGGTACCCGGCGTGGCCTTAGGCGTTCCGACGTCACGGCTCGAGCCCGGCGCCGAGGTCGAGCCAGAGGCGGCGGGCGATCGCGCGGAACCCGAGGCGTTCGTAGAGACGACGAGCCTCCCCCCGATCCTCCCGGACGAAGAGGCCGACCCGCGCTCCCGCCTCCTCCGCGGCCGTCACGATCGAGCGAACGAGGGCGTGGCCGAAGCCGAGGCGACGGGCCTCGGGCTCGACGTACACCCCGGCCACGACCCATTGGCGCGGGAGCCGGACGGCCGCGCGGGCCGCCCCGACGAGGCGCCCCCGATGGAACGCTCCCCAGACGGCGTCGAGCGCCGGGTCGAGCCCCGGGTACTCCGCTGCCTGCGGGTCCGGCTGGCGTCGCGCCCAGGCCCAGAGATCCGGCCCGTCCGGACCGAGGAGGCGGCGGACCTCGCCGGGGGTCCCGCGGAGCTCGGGAGGGCGCTCCGACGACCGGAGCATCATCTGTTCGGGGTACTCCCGGCCGACCCCGCGGGCGGCGAGCACCGCGCCCCGCGCCTCGGGAGGCACGATCACGACGAGCGGCCGGGCCGGTAGGACGTCCGCGAGCCGCTCCGACCCCGGGCCGAGGCCGTGCCAGTGCACGATCGTGACGTTCGGGAGACCGAGCCAGACGAGCAGGTAGCCGACCGTCCGGTCGTCCTGTACCGCCGACACCATCCGGATCCGATCCGGGTAGTGCGCGAGGTCCCACAACGCGTAGGCATGTTCTACCGGCTCGCGCTCGGCGGCTCCTTCGAGCCACGCTCGGTCGATCGTCGGGCGGAGCTCGACCAGCGGGCTCATGGCCGGGGGAAACGGAGCCGATAGTTACCTGCGCCGGTCGGGGGAGTTCCGGCCGCCCGTTGGGCAAGGGTAAATCCGCCGCCCCGCTGGAAGAGGCGTGCGTACCCACCGGCCGACGGCCGCCTTTCCGAGGCACATCGAGTCGCTGTACGCTCATTTCCCGTTCGACCGCTCCGTCGCCGACGACCCGATCTCCGTCGTCCGACCGCTCGCCCTGGACCGCCGACGCGGTGAGGTCGCGGGGATCTTCGCCTCGACGCTCGCCATCGGCAACACCACCGCGATCCGGGGGGCGATCGAACGCCTCGCCGCGGCGGTGGACGGGGACATGGGCCGCCTGGTCGACCCGCGATGCGGGCCGGAACGCTCCGAACGGCTCGGCCCGTTCCGGCACCGATGGATCCGCGGGGACCAGCTCAACTACCTGGCCGACCGCCTGACCGACTACTATCGACGGGAACCCTCGCTCGAGACGACCTTCCTTCGCGGGCTCGCGTCGGGGGGGTTCGCGGGAGGCGTGGACCTCCTCGCCCGCACCCTGCGAGGGGAGGTCGGCGGAAACCCTCCTCCCCCGCCCCCGGGGTACACGGCGCTCTTCCCGAGCCCGCTCGAGACCGGCGAAAGCCCGGCCAAGCGCCTCACCTTGTTCGTGCGCTGGATGGTCCGCGACCAGTTCCCGGACCTCGGGTTCTGGCGCCGGGTGCCCACCGGGGAGCTGCGCATCCCCCTCGACCAGCACGTCCACTGGATCGCCTACCACCTTGGGCTCACCGGCCGGCGCACGCGCTCGTGGACGACGGTCGAGGAGGTCAGCGAGGCGCTCCGGCGGATCGACCCGATCGACCCGGCGAAGTTCGACTTCGTCCTCTGCCACACCGGGATCTCGGGCGACTGCCCGAAGGAGCGGGACATCGCCGTCTGCGGCCCGTGCTTGGTGCGGCCCGACTGTCGTCTCTGGCGGGGGAAGGCGGAGGCGACGTGAGCGATCTGCCCGGGGCGCTGCCGATCGACCCCGGCCTGCTCGCCCGGTTCCGGGACGCCGGTGGGCGGATCGCCTGGCGGCCGGCGCCGAAGGGCGTGCCGCGGCCGGCCGGCCGGACCGCGCGCCTCGCCCACCTGCACGAGGAGGAGGCCCGGGTCGAGCAATGGGCCCGCGGGTCCCGGGCCGGGGTCGCGGTCGACTCCGGCCCCCTCGGGGCCCTCGTGCTCCTCCTCGAGATCGACCGCCGGGGCCCCCCCCGCGCGCTCGGAGCCCAGGAGGCGGGACGCGACCCCGCCTTTGCCGGCGGCGCGATCGTCGCCGTCTGGGGAGAGGAGGCGGCGCCCACGGATTCGCTCCCCCGGTTCCAGGACCTCGTGGAGCTCGCCCGCTACGCCCTCGCGTAGGCCGGGAATCGTTATATCCTCTAATAATTAGGTATTCGAATGGTTAGGGGATCCCATGGTTTCGGCGACCCCGGTCCTGGAACGCCCCCGGCCCCCCGGGGCCGTCGGGGAGCTGGTCGACCTGGTGCACGAGGTCATGCGCTCCTCGCTCCACCAGCTTCACCCCACCCTCGGGGAGGAGCGGATCACGCTCGGTCAGTTCTGGTCCCTCCACGTCGTCTCGAGCCTCGAGGCGGCGTCGGTCGGCACCGTCGCGCGCTACCTCGGGGTCTCCGCCCCGACGGCCTGCACCAACCTCGATCAGCTCGAGGCCGCGGGCCTCGTGCTCCGGCACCGATCGCAGGCCGACCGGCGGTCGGTCCACCTCTCCCTGACCCCCCGCGGCCGGAGGGTGGAGGCGCGGGTCTGGGCGCGCATCGGCCGGTTGATGTCGGAGGCCGCCGGCGGCCTCTCCCCGAGCGACCTCGCGACGACGGTGCGGGTCTTCCGGGAGCTCCACCGCCGCCTGGACGCCGCGCCGGCCCCGGCGACGGGGCGGGCGTGAGCGGCCCGTCCCCGGCCCCCGAGACGTCCGCGCCCGACGCGCGGAGCGCCCGGACCGTCCTCGCCATCCTCGCGGCGATGGCGCTGATGGTCACCTACGTCGAGACGATGGTCCTGCCCGCCTTCAGCAGCTTCGAGGCGTTCTTCCACGTCACGCAGGCGAGCACGATCGCCTGGATCCTCTCCGCGTACCTGCTCGTCGGGGTCGTCGTCACGCCGATCTTCGGCAAGCTCGGCGACATCTACGGCAAGAAGCGGATGCTCCTGATCGCCATGGGGGTCTACGCCGTCGCCGTGAGCGTCGCCGGGTTCACGCCGCAGATCGGCGCCCTCTTCGGGCTCTCGCGGCCGAGCCAGATCTACGCGCTGATCGGGGTCCGGGCCGTGCAGGGGATCGGGATGGCGATGTTCCCGCTCGGGTTCGCCATGCTCCCCGAGGTGTTCCCCCACGCGCGCGTGGGCCAGGCGCAGGGGGTCATCTCGGGGATGTTCGCGGGGGGCGCCGCGCTGGGGCTGGTCGGGGGAGGGTGGATCGCCCAGACGTACGGCTGGCAGCTGACCTACCACACGGTGATCCCGGCCGCCGTCCTCGTCCTGGTCCTCGCGGCCGTGTTCGTTCCCGAGTCCAAGATCCGGCATGCCCGCCGGCTCGACCTCCCCGGAGTGACGAGCCTCGGCGCGGGGCTCGCCTTCCTGATGCTCGGCATCACGGAAGGGGCGTACTGGGGCTGGACGAGCTTCTCGGCCGCCTCGCTGGGTGGCGTGCCGTGGGGCGTCCCCGACTTCCTCCTCCTCGCGGCCGCCGCGTTCGCCTTCTTCCTCTACTGGGAGCCCCGGGCTCCGAGCCCGATCGTCTCGTTCGCGGCGCTCAAGGAGCGCAACATCGCGATCTCCAACGCGAACGGGGTGTTGGTCGGGATGGCGATGTTCCTGTTGTTCACCGTGCTGATCATCCTCGGGGAGTATCCCTCGCCCGGGTTCCATCTCGGCGAGCTCCACGCCGGCCTCGTGCTCCTCCCCGCGGTCATCGCCATGATGGCGACGGGACCGTTCCTCGGCCGGGCCATCGGCCGGTTCGGCCCGAAGCCCGTAATGGTCCTTGGATTCCTCTTGATCGCCGGGGGCGCGATGGGGCTCGTGGCGTTCAACCGGACGACCTTCGAGGTCGCCTTCTTCGCGGTGCCGATCATGGCCGGGAACGTCGGGGTGCTGATCGCGATGTCGAACGTCATCGTCCTCTCGGTCGACCCGAGGACGATGGGGGTCCAGACCGGGATGAACCAGACGTTCCGGAACCTCGGCTCGGCGGTCGGCCCGGTGCTGGTGACCTCGATCCTCGCGAGCTACGCGTTCCACCTCGGACCGTTCGAGAACTACCGGACCCTCGGCTACCAGTTCGTCTTCGCGCTTACGGCGGCGGTCGGGGGGGCGGGAGCGCTCGTATCGCTCGGCCTGAGGAACTACCGGTTCCTCGCGGACGGCCGCCGGACCGGCCACCCCGGGGGGGCGCCGGCCGCGGGGGCCGACGAGAGCCCGGCCCCGGTGGCGGCGGCCGACCGAACGTAGGGCGCTGCCCGATCGCTCCTACGAGCAGCCGCTCGTGGAGCCGCAGACGGTGCACGCGTAGCAGGTCCCGGAGCGGACCATGATGCCGCCGCAGAGCGCGCACGCCGGGGCGTCCTCCGTGATGCCGCCGCTCAGTTCCGGGGAGAACGTGTCGAGCGCCCGGGTCTCGAACTTCACCGTCTGGCTGCCGGTCCCCTTCGCGGGGGAGGGAGGGGCGTGTCCGTTCCCGTTGCCGTTCCCCTCTACGGGGCCCTCGAGGCCGATCGCCCGGCGCTCGTCCTCCGTGAGGAACTCGAGAGCGAGCCAGCGGGCGACGTAGTCGGGGATCGACTTCGCGAAGCGGATCCGCGGGTTGTTGGTCGCCCCCGCCGGCTCGAACCGGAGGTGGGCGAGCTTTCGCACGAGGTCCTTGAGCGGCACCCCGTGCTGGAGGGCCATCGACATCGAGATCCCGAGCGAGTCCATCAGTCCGTTGACGGTCGACCCTTCCTTCGTCACCCGGAAGAAGATCTCGCCCGGCCGGCCATCGGGATACAGGCCGACCGTGACGTATCCGTCGTGGCCGCCGACCGAGAAGTGGTGGGTGAGCGCCTTGCGCTCGTCCGGCAGGCGTTCCCGGGCCGGCCCGCGCGGGCCGACCGGGGCCCCGGCCTTCCCCTTGCCCGTCTCGAACGGCTGGGACGCCTTGCAGCCGTCCCGGTAGAGGGCGACCGACTTCACCCCGAGGCGCCACGATTCGAGGTAGATCCGCTCGATCTCCTCGACGGTCGCCTCGTTCGGGAGGTTGATCGTCTTCGACGCGCCGCCCGAGAGGAACGGCTGGACCGCCCCGAGCATCTTCAGGTGGCCCATCGGGGGGATGGTCCGGCTCCCGCCGGACGGGGCGAGCGCGCAGTCGAAGACGGAGAGGTCCCCGGGGTCGAGGCCCGGCGCCCCTTCGATCGTACCGACCTTCTCGAGGTACGCGGCGATCGCGCGGATCTCCTCCGCGCCGTAGCCGAGGGCGGCGAGCCCGTCCGGGACGGTGCGGTTGACCATCCGGAGGACCCCTCCGCCGACGAGGTTCTTCACTTTGACGAGCGAGAGCTCGGGCTCGAGGCCGAGCGTGTCGCATCCCATCAGCAGGCCGATCGTCCCGGTCGGGGCGATCACGGAGATCTGCGCGTTGCGGTACCCCCACAGCTCGCCGGCCTGCACCGTCTCGTGCCACCGGTCGACCGACGCCTGGACGAGCGGCGCGAGCCGGGGATCCCCCGGGACGATCCGCTCGGCGGCCTTGGAGTGCTTGCCCATGACGCGGAGCATCGGGGCGCGGTTCTTCTCGAACCCGGCGAACGACCCCATCCGCTTCGCGATCTCGCCGGACATGTGGTACCCTTCCGCCGAGAGCATCGCCGACACCCCGGCGGCGAGCGCCCGGCCGGCGTCCGAGTCGTACGCGAGGCCGTAGTGCATCAGGAGCGCCCCGAGGTTCGCGTAGCCGAGGCCGAGGGGCCGGAAATCGTGCGAGTTCTGGGCGATCGCCGCGGTCGGGTAGCTCGACGCGTCGACGAGGATCTCCATGGCGAGGACCATCGTGCGGACGGCCCGCCGGAACAGCTCGACGTCGAGGAGACCGCTCGGGTCGAGGAACCGCATGAGGTTGATCGACGCGAGGTTGCAGGCGGAGTCGTCGAGGAACAGGTACTCGCTGCACGGGTTCGACGCATTGATCCGCCCGGAGTTCGGCGAGGTGTGCCAGTCGTTCGTGACGTCATCGAACTGGACCCCCGGGTCGCCGCACCGCCACGCGGCGTAGGCGAGCTTGCGCCAGAGCTCGCGGGCCCGGTAGGTCGCGGCGATGGAGTGGTCGGTCCGGTTGTACGTCGTCCACTCGGCGTCGCGGGTCACCGCCTCCATGAACGCATCGGGGATCCGGACCGAATGGTTCGCGTTCTGGTAGGCGATCGAGGCGTAGGCCGAGTCGGGGTCGGTGCCGTCGAAGTTGGCCGAGTACCCTTCCCGGATCAGCGCGAGCGCCTTGTCCTCCTCCTTCACCTTGCAGTCGATGAAGTCGAGGACGTCGGGGTGGTCCATGTTGAGGATCACCATCTTTGCGGCCCGCCGCGTCGTCCCACCGGACTTGATGACGCCCGCGAGCGCGTCGAACGCGCGCATGAACGACACGGGCCCGGAGGCGATACCGCCCCCGGCGAGCCGCTCGTGGCTGCCGCGGAGCGCGGAGAGGTTCGTGCCGGTGCCACTGCCGCCCTTGAACAGCCGGCCCTCGCTGGTCGCGAGCGCGAGGATCGAGTCCATGTCGTCCTGGATCGACTGGATGAAGCAGGCGGAGCACTGGGGGGGTTCCCGGACCCCGACGTTGAACCAGACGGGGCTGTTGAACGCCGCCATCTGCTGCACCATGAGATAGGAGAGGCTCTCCTCGAGCGTCGTCGCCTCCTCGCTCGTGTCGAGGTAGCCGAGCTCGAGCCCTTTCTGGGCGATCCAGTGGCAGACGCGCCGGATCATCCCGTCGATCGAGTTCTCGCGTCGCCCGTCGATGATGCGGAAGTACTTCGACGCGGCGATGTTGACGCTCGTCTCCGACCAGGAGGCGGGCGACCGGATCCCTTTCTGCTCGAAGATCACCTTGCCGTCGGCGGTCTTGATCGCCGCGTCGTGGTTCCGCCAATCCACGGTGTCGAACGCGGTCTTCCCGCGGGGCGTCAGCCGGGGCACGGGGATCGTTTCCCGCCCGAGCCGGCCGGCCGGGCGGGCGGATTCCTCCGACGATGGGACAGGGCGCTTACGGGCGATGGCCATGATGGTTTACTCCTGGAGGTCGAGCGGGTCATCCGCCCTTCGGACCACGAACGGGCGCCCTCCCCTAAGGGGCGGTCGGCCGGCGGCTGAAACGCCCTCGGAAGCGGGCCGTTTCTCGCCGGACCACCAGGGGAAAAGACGCGTCGCGGGGCGCAGAAGACACTCTCGGAAACCCTCCGGGTGCCGCCACAACCGACCTGCTATAAGTGTGCTCGGTCGGAATCCGAGCGATCGGCCGCGCCCGGGCGTCGCCCGAAGCGCTCAACCCGTTCCTGTGTAAGAGGCGTTGCGCATTTCGACCCGCGCTCGCTCAGGTCGGGACGTCGCGGGCGAAGGAACCGGAAGCAACCGCATCGTGCAGGGCATCGTGACCCCGCAGTCGCCGCAGTAGAGCCCCTCCTCCGCCACCCAGAGGAACGCTCCGCACCACTCGCACTTGCGCGGATCGTCCGGGTCGTTCCGACAGACCACCCCGCCTGCCCCCCGGAGTGGGAGTTCGTTCCGGTATTTCTTCTAGGGTTCGGACTCGCGAAAAAAGATGGGTGAGGGGCCTCGGGCGAGACCCCTCGGAAGGTGTGGGGGGCGCCTAGGCGTTCTTCATCCGGGCGCGGGACACGAACCCCTTCTTGTCGAGGAAGTACATGTACCCGTCCTGCCGGGTGATCTTCTCCGTCCCCACGCGGCTCTTGCGGCCCGACTTGTTCAGCTTCGTGGGAGTCTTCCAGAGATACCCGTCCTTGCCCAGATAGTACAGGTAGCCCTTCTCTCGCTTGGTCTGTTCCTTGCCTACACGCTCCGCCATGATTGGCGACCTCGACCGGCGGGATGGAAAGCGCCAGTATTTGAATATGCTGACGGAGTTACGGCGGAGAAACCGGTTTTCCCTGACGGAAAACGAGCGTCGGACGGACGTCGAGACGGTACCCGAGCCGGTCGGCGGAGGGGAGGGGGAACACGGCGAAGTCCGCCGGTCGCCCGGCCCGGATCTCGCCGGCGTCCCTGAGGCCGCTCGCGGCGGCCGCGTTCACCGTGGCGGCGGTGAGCGCCTCCGCGGGGGTGAGCCGGCCCGTGTGGACGGCGGCGGCGAGGACGACCGGCATCCCTTCGACCCAGCTGTTCGGCGAGCAGTCGCTGCCGAGGGCGACGGGAACCCCGGCGTCGACCATCTCGCGGGCCGGGCTCCGTCGGGGGGGCGCGGCGGTCCAGGCGGTGATCGGCAGCATCACCGCCACGACCCCGGCGCGCGCGAGCCGCTCCCGGTCGGCGGCGGGCGTCGCGAGGAGATGGTCGGCGGAGGTCGCGCCGAGGCGGGCGGCGAGCCGCGCCCCCCCGGAGAGGACGAACTCGTCCGCGTGGATCTTGATCCCGAGGCCGAGCGCGCGCGCCGCGCGGAGGATCCGCTCCGATTCGGGGACGGTGAAGAAGCCGGGCTCGCAGAAGACGTCGCAGAACCGCGCGAGCCGGCGGCGGGCCACCTCGGGGAGCGTCGATCGCACGATGCGGGCGACGTACTCCTTCGAACGGCCGAGGAACTCCGGAGCGATGGCGTGCGCCCCGAGGTACGTCGGCACGAGCGTGAGGCCCGTGCGCCGCGCGAGGCGCGGGATCAGCCGCAGCAGCCTCAGCTCGCCGGCGTGGTCGAGGCTGTAGCCGCTCTTCACCTCGAAGCTCGTCGTGCCCCACGCGGCCATCCGGCGGAGCCGCCCGAGCGCCTGGTCGATCAGCTCCGGGTCGCGAGCCCGCCGGGTCGCCCGCACGGTCGAGTAGAGGCCGCCGCCCCGCCGGGCGATCTCGGTGTAGGTCGCTCCCGCGACCTTGAGGGGCAGCTCCCGGGCGCGGTCGCCGGCGAAGAGGAGGTGGGTATGGGCGTCGACGAAGCCGGGGACGAGCGTCCCCCCCTCCCCCGAGACCGTACGGGCGCCCGAGCGCCGCCGGACCGACCGGACCAGGTCGCGCTCGCGGCCGACCCAGACGACCGTCCCCGCATCGGCCGCGAGGGCGGCATCGGGGATCCGCCCGAGCTCGCTCATCGCCGCGCCGGCGCGCGGCACGGGTCCCGTCGCGAGCGTCGCGGCCTCCGCGATGTCGCGGACGACGAGATCGGCGCGGATCATGGCTGCAGGATGAGATGGTCGAGCAGGTCGCGGGCCGCCTGGGACCCGGGGAAGACGATCCGCGCCTCCTCCTCGAGCGGTTCGAGATCCTTGTAGCGCGCCGAGAAGTGGGTGAGGAAGAGGGCGCCGACCCCGGCGGTCCGGGCACACTCGGCGGCCTGCCGGGCGGAGGAGTGCCCCCAGTCGTTCGCCTCCCGCTCGATCTCCTGGGCGGCCGTCGCCTCGTGCACGAGCACGGTCGCTCCCTCGGCGAGCCGCCCGACCGTCCCGGCCGGGGCCGTGTCGCCCGTGTAGACGACCGAGCGGCCCGGGCGGGGCGGCCCCATGACGTCCGAGGGGTGGACGACGCGCTCGCCCACGCGGACCGGCTCTCCCGCCTCGAGCCGGGAGAAATCCGGCCCATGGATCCCGAGGGCGCGCGCGCGGGGCCCGTCGAACCGTCCGCGCTTGGCGGCCTCCTCGATGCGGTAGGCGAGCGACGGGACCGGGTGCTCCGCCGCGGCGGTCCGGACGGTATAGCCGTCCAGCTCCACGGAGGAGCCCGGCGCGAGGGCATGGACCTTGATGGGGAATCGGAGCGCGAAGTACCCCAGCCGCAGGACCCGCCCGATCATCTCCTCCGCGTCCGGGGGACCGTAGATGTCGAGCGGCTCCTCCCGGCGGTTCAGGCTCATGCTCTGGATCAGTCCGGGAAGTCCGAGGAAGTGGTCGCCGTGGAAGTGGGTGAGGAAGATCCTCCGGACCCGCATGAACGACACGCTCGATTGGAAGAACTGGCGCTGCGTTCCCTCGCCGCAATCGAGGAGGATGAGCTCCTTCTCGAGGTCCAGGGCGATCGCGCTCGCGGACCGCTCCTTCGTCGGCCAGGAGCCGGCCGTGCCGAGGAACGTCAGGCGCATCGGCCCCCGCACCCCCGGCCCGGCTAAAAGGGGGCGGGTCGGGGCGGATTCGGGGAGGCGGCCGGGCCGTCGGAAGAGGGCAAAACGGGAAAAGGGGCGTACCGGTCTCCCCCTCGATGGTCGACTGGGACCGCGTGGACGAGCTCCGGTCGAACGGCGAGAGCTGGGGGGACATCGCGGCCGACTCGAAGGTCGGGTTCCACCCTGAGGCCTCCGCCGGCGACCCGGGCCGCGCGTTGCGGGCGCTGTACCACCGGGAGAAGGCCCGTCGGGAGCGGCAGGGTCCGGTCCCGACCCCAAAGAAACGGCCGGCGGCCGAGCACAAGAAGCGCTGGACGCTGGTGCGGGTCGGCTACCTCGCGGTCACCGTCGTCGGCATCTGGTGCCTCCTCGCGTACGTGGCCCCGTCGCCGATCGGCCTGCTGGTGCCGGCCTTCCCATACCTCGCGCTGGCCCTCGCCGGGGTCGCGTTCCTCCTGATCTATGCGCTGTGGAGGACCCGGGACCCCCGGTGGTCCGACATCCTCCGGGGGACGGTCATTTGGGGGGTCGTTCTCGGAATGGTCCTCGCCGGGATGGTCGGCCTGGTCGGCCTGCTGGCCTTCGGCTGCCCGTACCTCCCGCCGGCCTCGGCGGTGCCCGCCGTGAACAACGAGCCCGACTGGCACGGCGGAAGCGGCCTTCCCACCTGGTCCGAGAACGGCAAGCCCGTCGTCTTCTACTACGGGGCGACCTGGTGCCCGTACTGCTCGGCGAGCAGCTGGGCGATCTGGAAAGCGCTGACGAAGTTCGGCACGGTCAGCGGTGCCTACACCTCGTACTCGAGCTCAACCGACAGGTTCCCCTCGACGCCCGAGATGGTCCTCGGGAGCGCGCAGATCAGCTCGAGCTCCCCCCTGTCCCTCCAGGTGAGCGAGTACGCCGGGCCGGTCGACGGACAGGTGGCGCCGACCTCCTCGTGCTTCCAGCTCGCGTACGTCACCGCCTACAGCGGCGGATCGATCCCGTTCCTGACGATCGGCGGCAAGTACGTCCACGGAGGAACGTCCCTGATCGACCCGAACGTCTTCAAGACCTACGAGGGCACGGGCGCCTCGACCGTCCAGGCCGACGTGGCGGGCGAGACGGGCGCGCCGTGGACCGATGTGCAGAACGAGACGTGGCTGATCATGACGTTCGTCGTCAAATGCGCGGGCGTTCCCATGAACACGCTCGCCGCCGAGTTCAGCTGGACGCTGGCCGACAAGAAGAACGTCAGCTGGGGCCTGAACAATACCTGAGCACCCGCCGATGAAGACGCGCGACCTCCGCTCGCTCACGGGCCTCGCGGCCGGACTCGGCCTGCTCGTCGCGATCTTTGCGGCCGCCGAGTTCTTCGACGCCTCGCTCCGCGGGATCTGCTCGATCAACTCGTTCTTCTCGTGCGCCCTCGTCGACGAGAGCGGCCGGACGACGACGTTCGGGGTCCAGGACTACCTCTGGGGGATCGGTGGGTTCGTCCTGATCCTCGTGCTCGCGGGCCTCGCGGAGCAGCGGAAGGAGAACCCCCTGTGGGCGTACGCCCTGGTGGTCGTCACGACGGCGGGCGTGGCGTTCTCCTTCTACTTCCTCTACGTCGAGCTCGCCCTGATCCACGCCCTGTGCATCGTCTGCGCGACGGACTACGTGTTCGGCGGGATCGCGTGGGTGGGGGCGGTCGCCCTCGGCCTCCGGACCCGCCGGGGCACGCTCGACGATCCCCCCGACGGGCCGGCCGGGGCCCCGTCGTAGCGGCCCGGGGCCGAGGAGCGCGCCCCCGCCGTCGAGCGCGGGCGGGGACGGTTATATACCTCACCTTTCTCGGCCGCCGAGGTCGCCCCGATGACGGATCCGTACGCCACGCTCGCCGCCGGGATCGCCATCGCTGGCGGACTGATCGGCACCGGCATGGCCCAGTCCGGGATCGGCGCGGCCGGGATGGGGATCATCGCCGAGAAGCCCGAGAAGTTCGGCCAGGTCCTCTTCTTCTTCGTCATCCCCGAGACGCTCTGGATCATCGGTTTCGTGCTTGGGATCATCCTCCTCCTGGGGATCATCTGAACGGGCCGCCGCGCATGGGCCTCGAGACGCTCGTCGCGGAGATCCGCCGCCGGGGCGAGGCGGAGCTCCAGGCGGTCGAGGAGGCCCGGGACGCCGAGGCGACGAAGATCGCCTCCGACCGGGACGAGAAGATTCGACAGATCCGTTCGGAGGCGCAGCGCGCCTCCGAACTGGAGGTCGCCCGCGAGCGGGCCCAGCGGATCGCCGGCGCCAAGCTCCGCTCGCGCAAGCTCCTCTACGAGGCGCGCGAGGCCCGGCTGCAGACCGCGATCGGGGCGACCCGCACGCTGCTCGCCGACTATACGCGCTCGGACGCCTACCCTTCGGTCCTGAAGCGGATGGTCGACGCCGCCTCGGAGACGCTCGGCAAGCAGCTGCGCGTCCGGGGCCGGAGCGAGGACGCGTCGCGGCTCCAGAAGGCCGCCGGGAAGGCGTTCGATCCGGCGCCGCTGCCGATCCTCGGGGGGCTCGTCGCGGAGACCCCCGACGGGAGCCGTCGGCTCAACCTCTCGTTCGACGAGCTCCTCCGGCTGCGCGAGGACCGGGTCCGCGAGCTCCTCGCGTAGGGGATCGATGGCGTCGTCCCCGTACGCGAGCGCGCTCGGCCGCCTGCTGCCCGAGTTCCCCGCGTTCCTCTCCGCGGAGGTCTACGCCCGGCTCGTCGCGGCGCGCGACGCCGGCGAGGTGACGAAGGTCCTCGACGGGACGGTCTACTCCGTCGACTTCGAGGCGGTCCGCGCCACGCACACGGGGATCGGCCTGGTCGAGATCGCCATCAACCGCACGTTCGTCCGCCGGAACCACCGGGCGTTCCAGGCCGCGCCGTTCGCCGGGCGGCCGGTCGTCGGCGCCTACCTCGCCCGCTGGGACGTCGAGAACATCGAGATGATCCTCTCCTCGAAGGCGGAGCACCGGGCGGTCAAGGAGACCGAGGAGCACCTCGTCTCGAGCCGCGACATCCCGAGCGGGCTCTACGCGGGCGTCCTCACGCTCGACGACTACCGGATCCTCCTCGAGCAGCCGACCGTCGATGCCGTCGCGACCGCGCTGGTGCGCTACGGGTACGGCACGACGATCCTCCCGCTCCTCGAGGCGTACCAGCGCTCGGGGGACATCTTCCCGATCCTGCACGCCCTGGACGTCGAGTACTACCGGTCGGTCCTCGCGGGCGCGCGGTTCTTCCAGGGCGACGAGTGGATCGTACGCGAGCTCGTGAAGAGCGAGGTCGACCGACGGAACGCGCTCCTCCTCCTCAAGGGGAAGGCGGCCGGTCTCCCGTACGAGGAGGTCGCGGCCCGCTGGATCGACGGCGGGGCGATCCCCGCGGCCGACGGCTCCGAGCTGTTCGGGGCCCGGGGGGTCCCCGAGCTCGCCGAGCGCCTCGCGGCCCGCTTCCCCTCGATCGGGGAGGGGAGCGCCGAGTTCACCAACGGCGGAAGCCTCGTCGGCTACGAGGCGGCGATCGAGCGGGACCGGACCGTCCGCGAGCTCAAGCGACTGCGCGCTTACCCGCTCTCGCTCGGGGTGATCTTCGCCTTCCTCTTGCGGGCCGAGGTCGAACGGGGCGACATCCGCCGGATCGCGTTCGGAAAGCTCTACGGCCTCGCGAACGAGCGGCTCGAGCCGCTCCTCATCTCCCCGCGGCTCTAGGGCGCCGGGGGCGGGGCGGCTGCGGACGGGCCGGGAGCCGGCGCCACGTCCCGCGGGATGAGCGACGAGACGGTCTGCTCGCGCGGCACCCCGAACGGTCGGAACGGCCGGCCGTTCCCGTGGTAGAACTTCGAGAAGTACTCGACGAAGATCAGCCGCGCCCCCTGGATCCCGGGCTCGAAGACGCCGAGGATGACGTTGAACGACTGCCCCATCACGAGGATCAGGAGGCCGACCAGGATCCAGACGACCGTGAGCGGGCCCCCCGCGTCGATCCGGCCGACGGCGATGTTGTTGATGACCAACGCGAGGATCGCGCTCGCGAGGAGGATCCCGACGAGCCGCGTGTAGGAGAGGATGTGGCTCACGATCTCGATCAGCCCCATCATCCCCATCTGGGCCCCCTCGCCGAGGATGAGGAGGGGGAGGCCGACGAACACGAGGGCGAGGGAGGCGTCGAACCCGAGGTTCGAGAGCACGTCGGTGCGGTGGATGAGGGCGAGCCCGGTGAAGGCGATCCCCCAGGCGAAGACGATCCCCCCGCCCTTCGCGACGACCCCACGGTAGTGGTGGCGGAAGTACTCGTGCAGCGCCCCGAACAGGAACCCGAGCGTCACCATCCCGAGGCCGACGAACCCGGCGAAAAGCAGGAGGTGGCCGATCCCGATCTTCGTCAGCACGTCGATCGGCCTCTGGTAGCCGAACAGCGAGTGCAGCAGGTGGGTGCCGAAGAACTCGTCCCAGAATAGGCCGAGCCCGATCGCGAGCAGGCAGCCGGGCAGCAGGGCGTAGGCGAGCGAGCGCATCGCGCCGGGGCCCATGATCATCTTCACGAACCGGCGGCCGGAGGACGGCAGGTAGCGCGCGCCGGGGAAGCCGCGGATCATCCAGAGCGAGATCAGGAGGATGACGAGGCCGTAGCCCCAGTCGCCGAGCATGAGGCCGAAGAAGATCGGGAAGACGATCGCGAAGACGAACGTCGGGTCCCACTCGGTCGCCTGCGGCAGGGAGTAGAACCGGATGAAGAACTCGAACCGGCGGATACCGGCCGGGTTCTGCATGAGGGTCGGCGGCTCCTCGTCGGTCGGGATCTCGTAGACGAACGCCCGATCCCCGGCCACCGTCCGCACGACGGTCTCGAGCCGCGGGAGGTCGCGGTGGGGGATCCACGCCTCGACGGCGAACGCAACCCGTCCGGAGCCGAACTTCTGGAGCGCCTCGAGCTTGCGGTTCTCGATGGCGAGCGCCTCGTCGATCGCGCGGACCGTGGCGTACCAATCCCGCGAGATCGCCCCGAGGCGCTCGGCGATCGCGACGCGCCGGTCGACCACCTCCCGGCGCCGCGCGAGGAGCTTGGCCCGCTCCTCGGCGGGGAGCCCGGGAAGGTTCGGCACGGCGACCAGCCGCACGCCGGCCTTCTGGGTGGCCCGCACGAGCGCCTCCGCGCCGCGGGGGCGGAGCACCACGACGAACCGGACGTCTCCGTCGGGCCCCGCGCCGGTGAAGAATGTCGGGTCGTCGGCCGGATCGAGGCCGGCCCGGAGCGCCCCCAGCGCCTCCGAGCTGGCGTTCCCGTAGAACGAAAGGAGGCTTCGGCTCTTCAGTGTCTCGAGCCGCCCGGGGAAGAAGGAGAGCGCGTCGAGGAGGGCCGCCGTCTCGTCGACCGTCCGCTCCTCGGTGAGCAGCCGGTCGTCCTCGCGCCGCAGCTCGCCGACCTCCGCATCGATCGGGACGTCCCCGGCGGCCGCGAAGATCTCGTCGAGCGTCTCGAACCGCCGCGGCGGACCGACCGGGGCGGGCGGCAGGGCGGTCACGAGCCCCCGGAACCGGAGCGTTTCGTCGCCGATCCGGCGCTGGACGTCGGTCGCGCGCTCGGGGGTCAGCCGGGCGAGCGCCTCCGGGGAGAGCGTCTCGATCTGGAGGAGCCGGAGGTCGTGAAGGGCCGTGACGATCCGGTCCCGGTCGTCCTTCAGGCCGAGGATCCCGATCCGGGTCATCCGGGCAGGTCGGAGGGCCATCGCACCGCTCCTCCCTACTTGCCCGAGAAGTCCCCGAGGGCGGCCGACAGCACGGCCGCCCGCTTCTCGGCAGGGATCGTCTCGCCCGCGTCGAGCCGGGAGGCGGTCCGCTCCCCGTCCGCGACGATCAGCGCGGCCTCCCGGTCGGCCTGGGCCCGGGCCGCCTCCACCGAGTGGACCCGTTCCCCCTCGGCCTGGGCCCGCGCCGACGCCACCGCATCCTCGGCCTCGTTGCGCAGGCGGCGGAGCGTCTCCTCGGCGAGGCGTCGGGCGGCGGTGACCCGTCCTTCCGCCTCCGTCTCGGCCGCGCGGATCTTATCGAGCACGTCGATCGACGCGTTCGGGGACGGCGCGGCCATCAGGTCCCTCCCGCCAGCCGGACGAGGAGGTAGAAGAACAGGGCGATCCCGGCGATCTTGGCGGAGAGCGACAGGGCCCCGACGACGGCGAACCGCCGCACGGCGACGTTAGGCGCTGAGGGCACTGCCTTCCGCCTCCATCTTGCGCTTGACGGCCTTCAGCATGCTGAACGCGTCGCGCTCCATCTCGTCGAACCGGAACTTGATGTAGCGTACCGTGCCCTCGAGGCGCGGGATCAGGACGTTCTCGATCGCGCTCGCGCGGCGCTTCGTCTTCTCGATCTCGAGGAGCAGCCGGCGGAGCGCGTTCTCCTTCTCGGCAATGTCGAGGACGACCTGGTAGATCCCCTGGAAGTGGCGGATCGATTCGTGGACGGGGACGGAGAGGTCGAGGAGCGCGACGGGGGAGATCGGGGTATAGCCGTTCCGCTCGAGGCGCGGCGTCCGGACCCCCATGACGTTCTTCGTCGAGACGCCGACGGGCCGGACGTTCGGGAGGAGGCCCGAGATGTTCTCGAGGCGGGTCGGGCCCTCCCGCATCTCGGCAAAGCGGATCGCCTCGTAGCCGTGCCCGATCCGTGCCTTGAGGTCGCCGCGGAGCTTGAGCGCCTCCCGGCTGATGCGGAAGAACTCGGCGATCAGGGCGGAGCGTTTCAGCTTGAGGAGGTTCAGGCCGCGCTTCGCGACGACGATCCGCCGGCGCGTGCGCAGCAGCTCGAGCCGGGTGGGCCGGATGCTCTCGATCCGCGCCATGGCTCCTTCTCCGGCCGTCCCTAGGCCGCCGGGGAGGCGCGCGCGGTGCGGTACTTCTGGACGAACTCCGGCTTGATCCGTTTGAGCTCGCTGTCGGGAAGGTCGGCGAGGACCTCCCAGGCGATCGCGAGGCTCTGGTCGATCGACCGGTCCTCGTCGGGTCGCTGGTTGACGAACGCGCTCTCGAACCGGTCCGCCGCCTTGAGGTAGAGGCGGTCGGTCGAGCTGAGCGCCTCCTCCCCGACGATCGCGGAGAGGGCCCGCTGGTCCTTGCCGGTGGCGTACGCCGCGAACAGCTGGTCGGCCACGCCCCGGTGGTCCTCCCGGGTGCGTCCCTTACCGATCCCCTGGTTCATAAGGCGCGAGAGGCTCGGAAGGACGTCGATCGGTGGGTAGATCCCCTTGCGCTGGAGATCGCGGCTGATGTAGATCTGGCCCTCGGTGATGTAGCCGGTGAGGTCGGGGATCGGGTGCGTCACGTCATCCGCCGGCATCGTGAGGATCGGCAACTGCGTGATCGAGCCCTTGCGGCCGTGGATCTTGCCGGCCCGCTCGTAGATCGTCGCCAGATCGGTGTACATGTACCCCGGGTACCCCCGACGACCGGGGACCTCCTCGCGCGCCGCGGAGACCTCGCGGAGCGCCTCGCAGTAGTTCGTCATGTCGGTGAGCACGACGAGCACGTGCAGGTCCTTCTCGTAGGCGAGGTATTCGGCGGCGGTGAGCGCCATCCGCGGGGTGACGACCCGCTCCATCGACGGGTCCGAGGAGAGGTTCAGGAAGACGACCGCCCGCTCGAGCGCGCCGGTCGACTCGAACTCCTTCAGGAAGTAGTTCGCCTCCTCGCTCGTGATCCCCATCGCGGCGAAGACGACGGCGAACCCCTCGGTCGAGTCCCGGAGCTTCGCCTGCCGGACGATCTGGGCCGCGATCTGGTTGTGGGGCAGGCCCGCCCCCGAGAAGATCGGGAGCTTCTGGCCGCGCACGAGCGTGTTGTTGACGTCGATCGTCGAGATCCCGGTCTGGATGAACTCGCTCGGCTCCTCGCGCGAGTACGGGTTCATCGCGTTGCCCACGATCTCGAGCTGGTTCTCGCTGACGATCCGCGGGCCGCCGTCGCGCGGCTCGCCGAGGCCGTTGAACACCCGGCCGAGCATCTCCTCGGAGACGGCGAGGCGGGCGACCTCCCCGAGGAACTTGACGCTCGACGTCTCGATGTTCAGGCCCATCGTGGCGCCGAAGACCTGGACGATGGCGAGCCCTTTGCGTGAATCGAGCACCTGGCCCTGGCGCCGCTCCCCGTTCGGGAGGGTGATCTCGACGATCTCGCCGTACGCGGCGTTCTGGATCTCGCGGACGAAGATGAGCGGCCCGGTCACGCGCTCGACGGTCCGGTAGTCGAGCGGCACCCGGTCCCGGCCCGCCCCCGCGGTCTTCTCGGCCATCGTCACGAACCTCCGGTGGCCGCGGCGATGTCCGCGGCCATCTCGAGCTCGAGGGCGTCGAACTGGTCGGAGAGCTCGGCCTCCGGGATCCACTTCATCCGGGAGAGCCGAGTGCGGATCGGGAGTCCCTGGAGCCGACCGACGGTCGCCCCCTTGCCGATCGCCTCCTGCTCGCGGTCCCCGAACGAGAGGATGGCGCGGAGCATCCGGTACTGCTTCTGGATCGAGGTGTACGTGTCGACGTCGTCGTAGGCGCTCTGCTGCAGGTAATCCTCGCGGACCATCCGGGCCACGTCGAGGACCGCCTTCTCCCGCTCGGGGAGGGCGTCGACGCCGACGAGCTGCACGATCTCCTGGAGCTCTGACTCCTTCTGGAGCACCTCGAGCGCCCGCTGGCGGAGCTGCACGAAGTCCCGGGCGAGCTCGCTCCGGTACCACGGTTCGAGGTCCGAGATGTACAGCGAGTAGCTCTGTAGCCAGTTGATCGACGGGAAATGTCGTCGCTGGGCGAGCGTCGCGTCCAGCGCCCAGAAGACGCGGGTGACCCGCAGCGTGTTCTGGCTGACCGGCTCGGCGGTGTCGCCGCCCGGCGGCGAGACGGCGCCGACGACCGTCACCGAACCGTTGCGGCGATCGGGGGAGAGCGTGACGACGCGGCCCGCCCGCTCGTAGAACTCGGCGACGCGCCGGCCCAGGTACGCGGGGTAGCCCTCCTCGCCCGGCATCTCCTCGAGCCGACCCGAGATCTCCCGCATCGCCTCGGCCCACCGGCTGGTCGAGTCGGCCATCAGGGCGACGTCGTAGCCCATGTCCCGGTAGTACTCGGCGATCGTGATGCCGGTGTAGACGCTCGCCTCCCGCGCGGCGACCGGCATGTTGGAGGTGTTGGCGATCAGGACCGTGCGTTCCATGAGCGGGCGCTTCGACTTGGGATCGACGAGGTTCGGGAACGTCGCGAGCACCTCCGTCATCTCGTTCCCGCGCTCTCCGCAGCCGACGTAGACGACGATGTCCGAGTCGGCCCACTTCGCGAGCTGCTGCTGCATGACAGTTTTCCCGGATCCGAAGGGTCCGGGGATGCAGGCGGTCCCGCCCTTCGCGACCGGGAAGAACGTATCGACCACCCGCTGGCCGGTGACGAGCGGTATGGTGGGCGCGAGCTTCTGCTGAACTGGCCGCGGGATTCGCACGACCCACTTGTGCGATAGGAAGAGCGGGACGGCCCCGGTGGCAGTGCGGACCGAGCCGATCCGATCGCGGATCGTGAACGGGCCGCCCTTGAGGTCGGTCAAGGCCCCCTGGACCCCGGGCGGTACGAGGATCTTGTGGAGGATGAGCGGGGTCTCCTGGACCGTTCCGAGGATCGTCCCGGGACCGACCTCGGTGCCGGGCTTCGCAACCGCCGTGAACTCCCAGATCTTCTTCTCGTCGAGCGGCGGAACGACCGAACCGCGGGCGATGAAGTCGCCCGAGATCTTCTGGATCACGTCGAGCGGCCGCTGGACGCCGTCGTAGATCGACTTGAGCAGTCCGGGGCCGAGCTCGACGCTCAACGCCTGGCCCGTGGTCTCGACCGGGTCGCCCGGGCGGATGCCGGTCGTGTCCTCGTAGACCTGGACCGTCGCGCTCCCGCCGACGAGCCGGATGATCTCTCCGACCAGTCCGAGGGTGCCGACCCGAACGACGTCGTACATCTTCGGCTCGTCGAGGCCCTCCGCGATGACGACCGGACCCGAGACCCGTGCCACGACCCCGCCCATCGCTGCCTTCTCCCTAGTTCGGAACGGTGAGCGTGACGCCGAGGATGCGCTTGGCGAGGTCGTTGATGCTCTCGACCTCGTACTCTCCTGCGGGCGTCGGGACGAAGACGACGAGCGGACGGAGCGTGCTGTCCGCGTGGGCCCGTTGGGCCTCGGAAAGGCGCGGGCGGATCGACTGGCTCGCGATCACGAGGGTGTAGCGCTCGTCGGCCATCGCCCGCTGGAACTCGACGACCGAGGTGTCGGGGGTGACCTCGACGACGTGCTGGAAGCCGATCAGCCGGAAACCGATCGCGAGCTCGCGCTCGCCGAGAACGAGCGTTCGGCCGGGTTCGCGGGGGCTCTCGGGCACGGCGGAGCCGGCGGGGTTCCGAGGTATTTAAGCGCTACTCGGCGAGCGCCGGTCTCCCGTCCGGCGCAGGCCCCGGCCCGTCACTTGTACGTCGAATGGTGCACGTGGTTCTCGTCGTCCGTGATCAGGATGCACTCCCCTTCACACTCGAAGAGGCACGCCTCGCACACGATGCATTCGGGACCGTGGATCGCGAGCGACTTCTCGCCTCGGAACTGGAACTTGGCGGCGACCGCCGGGTCGTCGACGACGTCCGGCACCTCCGCGCGCGGTCGCAGGTCAAAGACGTTGGTCGGACAGACGTCCTTGCAGTGCGAACAGCCCGTGCACTTCGCGATGTCGATGTCGACCTGGACCATGCCGCGAACCGGACGGAGAGCGGCCGCAGCGAGCTATTAGCGTTTCTTCGGACCGTGCCGTCCGTCGGCCCCCGCCGTTCCCCCGGGGTCCCATCGCTATACGGCGGGGCGCGCTCCGGCCCCGGGAGGTGGAGGGGGACGGCGGAGCTCCTCTTCGGGACGAGCGGCTGGGACTACCCGGAGTGGGCCGGTCGGGTCTATCCTCCGCACGGCGCCTCCGACCGCCTCCGGTACTACACGGGGCTGTTCCCGATTGTCGAGGTCAACACGACCTTCTACCGCCTCCCGCCGCCGTCCGTCGCGGCGTCGTGGGCCCGTCGGACCCCCTCGAAGTTCCGGTTCGCGGCGAAGTTCCCCCAGACGATCACGCACGACCTTCGCCTCGCCGGGACCGACGAGGAGCTCGCGCGGTTCCTCGCGGTCCTGAAGCCGCTGCGCGATGCCGGGAAGTTCGCGGCCGCGCTGCTCCAGCTCCCCCCGTCCCTTCCGTTCGACCGCGCGACCGTGCGGGCGTTCTACGCGTCGCTCCCGCGCGATTTGCCGGTCGCGGTCGAGTTCCGGGAACGGTCCTGGCTCGTTCCCGAATCGTACGCGCTCCTGCGCGAGTTCGGTCTCGCGCATGTCGTCATCGACGGGCCCCACCTCCCGAGCGTGCTCGAGGTCACCGCGCCGTTCGCGTACCTCCGGTGGCACGGCCGCGGCGACCCGCTCTGGTACGACTACACCTACTCGGCCGCCGAGCTCGCCGAGTGGCTTCCGCGCGTCCGGACGCTCGCCGAGGAGGTCCCCGTGGTGTACGGCTTCTTCAACAATCACTTTCGGGGGGATGCGGCGGTGAACTGCCGCTCGCTCTCGGAAGCGCTCGGGCTCCCTCCGGTCGTTCGGTCCCGCCTCGATCAGCTCCCGTAGTGACACCGGAAACGCCCCGCCCCCGGCCTGTTTCAACGGCTCCCGAGCCGCCGCTTTAGAGCGTCCGGGACCGTCGAGCGGCCGGGGGGGTCGGTTCGTCGATGGTCGCTACGTTCGCCGTGGAACCGGACCTCCCGCCGGAGGACGCCGCCCTCTTCGAGACGTTCCGCCCGGAAGAGCGGGCGCCCTCCCCGCCCCTTCCCCGGCCGCGGATCCGCCTTCCGCCCCGTCCCGGACGGGTCCGCGCGCCGTCCGTCCTCCCCTCCGCGCCGGCGCTGTTCCCGTGGCTCGCCCGAGGCCTCGCGCCCGGCGAGGCGACGCTCTGGTGCGGCCCTCGGCTCGCCGTCGATCCGATCCTCGAGATGCTCTACGCGGGAAGCGCGCTCGCCCGCGGCCGGATCTCCCTCCTCGAGGGGGGGAACCGGTTCCATCCGTACCGCATCGGAGAGCTCGGCCGCTCCCTCGGCCTCGACGCCGGGACGACGCTCGCGAGGATCCGCCTCGCCCGGGCGTTCACCGCCCACCAGATGGTCGCGCTGGTCGAGGGATGGGCCCGCGAGGCGCGCCGGTATCCGCCGACCCTGCTCGTCGGCCACGACCTCCCGACCCTCTTCTGGGACGGTGAGACCCCGGACGACGAACGGGACGCCCTGCTCCGCCACGTCGCGCGCACGCTCTCCGCCCTGCTCGACGAGATCCGGGTGCCGCTCCTTCTCACGCTCGGGCCGGACGGGCCCGCCCGGTTCGTTGGGCTCGCCGACGACGGGCCGCGGTGGGCGGACCTCGTCCAGTTCGAGCGGGGGCCGACGAGCCTGCGCGCCCGGGCGCTCCGGAACGACGCCCGCCTGGCGCTCGTTCCGCGGGAGGCCGGCCAGAAAGGGATCGAGGAGTTCGGCGACGCTCCGTCGGCCGAGGAGGTGATCGGATGGGACGTACCGTGCCGACGTACCGCCAGGCGCTCGAGGAGCGGATGAAACGCTGGGACGAGTTCGCCCGGCTCCTCACGACGCCCGAGGACCGGGGCGCCTTCGACCTCGTCCGGACCGCGGCCCGGCGCTACGCTGCCCAGGCGACGTACGTCGGGAGCCCGGACCTCCTCGAGTCGATCCTCCTCTCCGTCCTCACCGACCTCGCGCGCCGCCTTCCTCCGGCGGAGCCGGCGCCCCCGAAGGCCCGCTCCTGACCATGGACGGGGCGGCGCGCCCGCCCGACGGATGGCTCCTCGACATCACGGAGAGCCCCGACGGACGCTCGGTCGTCCTCTGGCAGAAGGAGCGACGGACGGGACGGGTGCGGCGGAACGCGGTCGAGTACCGTCCGCCGTTCCTCGTCACGGGTCCGCGGGCGGACCTCGTCGAGCTGGAGCGTCGCCTCGCCGACGAGCCGGCGGTCGCCTCGGTCACCCGGGGGAGCGGCCGGCCCTCGCTCTACGACCGGCGGCAACGTCCGGTCCTCGCGGTCGTTCCCGAGCGCCACTCGGCGCGCCGGTCGCTCGCCCGGACGATCGATGCCCTCGGAGGGTACGTCCGGTTCACGCTCTACGACGTCGACCTCGGCCCGGCCCAGATGTACCACCTCGGCCACGGGCTCTACCCGTTCGCTCCGGTGGTCGTCCGGGGCGCGACGCTCACCGCGACCGAGCCGGCCGAGGCGGTCGACTACACGGCGCCTCCGCTCTCGGTCGCTCGGCTGGAGGTCCGGATCGCGGGGGAGCGACGGGGGCGGATCCCCCCGCCCGACGGGCGGATCGGGTCGGTGCGGATCGGTGACACGACGCTCGAAGGGCCCGAGCCCGAGCTGCTCGGGGCGCTCGTCGACGAGCTCGCCCGGAGCGATCCGGACATCCTCTTGACGGACGGCGGGGACTCGTTCGACCTTCCGTGGCTCTACCGCCGGGCCGCCGCCGTCGGGCTCTCGAGCGACCGGTTCGTACTCGGGCGGGAAGCGGCTTCGTTCCGCCCGAGCCGGCCGGGCGGTTCGTTCGAATCGTACGGCCGCGTCCTCCACCGGTCCGCGTCGTACCCCCTGCCCGGGCGATTCCACATCGACCGGGAGAGTTCGTTCCTCTACGACGATGCGTCGATCGCCGGACTGGTCGACGCCGCCCGCCTCTCGCGGCTCTCGCTGCAGACCGTCGTCCGCCAGTCCCCCGGGACCTGCTTCACGGCGATGGAGATCGCCGAGGCGCTCCGCCTCGGGGCCCACGCTCCGTGGAAGAAGAACCGTCCCGAGGAGTTCCGGACGGGCGAGCACCTCGTCGCCGCGGACCGGGGCGGCACGATCCTCCTCCCGCCGGTCGGCGTGCACGACCGCATCGACGAATTCGACTTCGCGAGCCTCTATCCGCACATCATGGTCCGCCAGAACCTCTCGGCGGAGACCCTCAACTGCCGCTGCTGCCCGGAGAGCCCCCGACGGGCGCCCGGGCTCGGGTACCGTTCCTGCACGCGGCGGATCGGCCTCATCCCCCGGACGCTCGCCCCGCTCCTCGCCCGGCGCCTCGCCTACAAGGCCGCCCGGAACGCCCCCGGGGTGTCGCCCGACGAGGCCGCCCGGCTGAAGCGCCGGGTCAAGATGCTCAAGTGGGTCCTCGTCACCGCGTTCGGCTACCAGGGATACCGGAACGCCCGGTTCGGGCGGATCGAATGCCACGAGGCGATCAACGCCTACGCCCGGGAGCTGCTCGCGACGCTCGTCGCCGAGGCCGATCGGGCCGGTTACCGGGCCCTGCACGGGATGGTCGACTCGCTCTGGCTCCGCCCGACCGATCCCGGAGGATCGCCCGACGCCGCGGCGTTCGCCCGCCGGATGAGCGAGCGGTTCGACCTGCCCCTCGAGTACGAGGGGCGGTACCGCTGGATCGTCTTCCTCCCCGCGACGACCCACGGGCTCGGGGTGCCGAACCGCTACTACGGGCTGTACGACCACGGCGAGTTCAAGCTCCGGGGGATCGGCGGGCGACGGCACGACACGACCGGGCTCGTGCGACGGTTCGAGTCCGAGGTCCTCTCGCTGTTCCGCCGCGCCGCCGACGCCGACGGGGTGCGGGCGCTCCTCCCCCGGGCGCTCGCGCGGGCCGACCTGTTCGCCGAACGCCTCGCGTCGGGCGCCTGGCCGGTCGAGGAGCTCCTCGTCACCCACCGGATCGGTCAGGCCCCGGAGGCGTTCGTGACGTTCACCGACTCGGTCGCCGCGCTCCGCCAGCTCGCGGAGGCCGGCGCGGCCCGGGGCGCCGGGGAGAAGGTCCGGTTCGTCCTCCTCGACCGGCGGAGCCGGTCGTTCCGGGAGCGGGTGCGGGCCGCCGAGCTCGTGCGCGGCGACGAGCGCTACGACGTCGGCGCGTACCTCGAGATCCTCGCCCGGGCGGCCGAGACGCTCCTCGCCCCGTTCGGCGTCGAGCGGGAGGAGCTGCTCGCCCGCTGGGGGGCGCCGGAGCGTCCCGGTCGATACCCGTACCGCTCGCCGGAGGCCCTCGCGCAGACGCGGCTCTCGCGCTCCGACGCCAGCTTTTAGCCCGGTGCCGGCTGGATACGAAGATGAGCGGCCGACCCCGACGGACCGCACCGGGCCCGGCGGCCGCCGAACGGCGGACGCGGGGACCCGGAGCGGCCGCGGAACGGCTCCCCGGGGCCGGTCCGGGCCGCCGCGCTCCGGAGGCGACGCCCGAGCTCGACCGACTGTGCCGGGCGCTCAACGACCCCGTGCCGGGGATCCGGCAGGTCGCGGCGGTCGCGCTCGGGCTCCTCGGGGACCCTCGGTCGCGGGGCAGCCTCCTCGCGACGCTCGGCGACCCGGACGCCGGGGTCCGGGCGGCGGTCGTCGAGGCGCTGGGCTCGCTCGGACGGCCCGAGAGCCGACCGGACCTCGAACGGGCGCTCGCGGACCCCGACGCGCCCGTGCGGGCGAACGCGGCGCACGCGCTCGGGCGGCTCGCCGACCCGGCCTCGGTCCCGGCGCTCGCGGGACTCCGGGGGGATCCCGGGCCCGAGGTGCGGCTCGCGGTCGCGACGGCGCTCGGCCGGATCGGGGGCGCGGCGGCGCTCGCCGCCCTCGAGCCGTGCCTGGCCGACGGGTCGGACCGGGTGCGACGCGCGACGGTCCTCGCGCTCGAAGGGGGGGCCGATCCCCGCCTCCGAACGACGATCCGGGGCCTGCTCTCCGATCCCGCGCGGCGGGTGCGCGTCGCCGCCGCCGTCGTGCTCGGCCGTCACCGCGACCGGGAGAGCGTCGGCCCGCTCCTCGAGATCCTGGAACGCCCGGGGACGTGGGAGAAGCCCGCGGTCCTCGTCGCCCTCGGCCAGATCGGCGCGCCCGAGTCCCTCCCCGCGCTCCTCGGCGCGGCGGAGCACCCGGCGTCGTGGGTCCGGGTCTGCGCCCTCCATGCCCTCGGCGATATGCGCTCCTCGGAGGGAGCTCCGAGCGCCCGGCGTCACCTTTCCGATCCGGCGTGGTCGGTCCGCGGGGCGGCGGCGATGGCCCTGGGCGCGATCGGCGACCGCGGCGACCTCGCCCGGCTGACGGGGCTCCTCGAGGACGCGCACTCCTGGCCCCGGCGCGGGGCGGCGTACGCCCTCGGCCTGCTCGGACTCTCGGAGGCGGCGCCGCGCCTGCGCGAGTCGCTCACGGACCCGGACGCGGAGGTGCGCCTCGCGGCGATCTGGTCGCTCGGCCACCTCGTCGACGACGGGGCCCGCGACCTTTTGGTGCGCACCCTGGAGGACCCGAGGACCCTCGAGGGCCGCCTCGTCGCCCCGGCCCCGTCGGGTACCGGCGAGCGCCTCGGCACCGACGCGGGGCGCCGGATCCTCGATGCGACGGTGCAGGCGCTCGGTCGGGTCGTTCACGGCGGCGATCCGCTCGCGGCGCGGGCGCTGCGCGCGGTGCGCGGCCGCCTGAGCGACGAGGAGCTCGACCGGCCGGCCCTCTTGCCGCTCCCCGAGCTCCGCCCCGGCGGCACGAGCGTGACGGTCCGCGACCTCTTCGAGCAGGCGATCCCGGCGGCGATCGACCCCGACGAGGAGTGATGCTGCGGGAGCTGCACGCGGCCGACGCGCCGCGGGTGTTCGAGTTCCTCCGCCACGAGTTCCCGGAGGAGGAGGCGATCCTCGGGACGCGTCCCGAGGGGTTCGAGAAGATCGTGCGGCGGATCTTCCGCTGGGACGCCCGGTTCCTCCTCGGTCTGCTCCGGCTCGCGGGCCGACCCGTCTTCCGCTTCTTCGTGATCGAGGAGGGGGGCCGGATCGTCGCCACGACGCTCCTCACCTTCCCCGAGGGCGCGGGGTACGTCAGCATGGTCGTGGTCGACCCGACGCAGCGACGTCGCGGCCACGCCCGTCGCCTGCTCGAGGAGGCGCGCCGGGCGTCCGAGCGCCGGGGCCGCGGGTTCGTCGTACTGGACGTCCTCGAGTCGAACGCGCCGGCCCGCGCCCTGTACGAGTCGATCGGGTACCGGTCGCTCCGGGCCACCGCCTACCTCGCGCACGCCCTGGACGGCCCGGCCCCCGAGAGCGCGCCGCCCGCCCCCGGGGTCCGTCCGTTCCGCCGGTCGGACGCCGCCCCGCTCGCCGCGATCGCCCAGCGGGACGCGCCGCCCGACGTTGCCCGCATCCTGCCGGTGCGGGCCCGCGACCTGATCGGCTCGAACTGGGTCGGCCGGATGATGGCGACCTCCACGGCGGCCTGGGTGGTCGACCGGGGGCAGGGACCCGAGGCGCACCTCGCGGCGTCGCGGACCCCGGCGACCGAGGCGGGACACCTCAGCGCGCCGATCGTCGCCCCGTCGGCCGACCCGGCCGCGGTCGCGGGGATGGTGCGAGCGGCCGTCGGCTGGCTCGCGGCGCGCGGCGCCCCCCGGGTCGTCGCGATGGTGCCCGACGCGAACCATCGGGGACGCGCGGCGCTCGAGGAGGCCGGGTTCCAGCATGCGATCGGGATCCTCACTCTCTACCGGCCGAGCGCGTAGGCCCTCCCCGCGTCCGGGCGCCGTCGACGTCTACCTCCTGCCGGCGGTCGTCGGGGGAGGCCTCGGGGATGTGGAGGAGGTGCTCGCGGCCGGCCGGCGCCTCGCGCGCGCCGGGTATCCGATCGTGCTCTACCGACGTCCGGGTCGGCCCCTCCCGCGCGGGGTCGAAGGACCCTGGGACTGGCCGCCCCACCGCCGCGTCGCGCGGATCGTCCCGAGGGCCGGCGCCGCGCTCACCGTCACGCCCGCGTGGGGGGTCAGCGCGGCTCCGACCGGGCCCTCCCCCCTCGGCCGCGCCGGCCCGTGGGCCGACGAGGCGTCCGACATCGAGCGCGCGTACGGCCCCGACCGAACGCTCCACGTGAGCCTCGAGGAGTTCGCCCGGACCCTCTCGACCCGGCAGGAGAACCGGGAGAGGTTCCGGGAAGGCGGGGTACGGGGCCGCGACCTCGCGGCGCGGCTTGGCCGCGCCGAAGGAGCCGGCGAGATCGCCGCGTTCGATGGGGCGTTCCGGCGGTTCCGTGCCTTCGACCGGCCGAACGTCCTCCACCTCTTCGCGACGTTCCGTCGGAGTCCCGCGTTCGCCCGGGAGTTCCCGTCCGCGGTGCAGACCGGCCCGCTGTGGCCCGGCCGGTACTCCCGGGCCCCCGCCCGCGAGGGGCGCCGGCGGGAGTGGGTCTGGTATGCGAGCCCCGCGAGCGCGGAGGAGCTGATCGCCGGGGTCGAGGCGGGCCTTGCGGACGCCGAGCCGCCGGTGAGGCTGCTCGTGCGCACGCCCCGGCCGTGGAGGCGGGCGTCGCCCGGACCGCGGGTCGAGGTGGCGACCGGACCGGTCGGCCCCGGTGCCTGGCACCGACGATTCCGACGGGCCGAGGTGCGGATCGTCACGGGCAGCCGCTCGCTCCTCGAGGCGCTCGAGGTCGGCGGGCCGTTCCTGTACTTCAACGGCGTCCTCGGGAGCGGCCCGGCGCGCCGACGCCACCGCCCCGAGAAGGTCGCGGCGCTGCTCGCGCTCGCCCGGGACGCCGCCTGGCCGGACGACGTCCGCCGGGACATCGCCGATTTCGCTCGGGGCCGTCGCGTCACCCCGGTGGTGGCGCGGGTCGCGAGCCGCGACGGAGGGTGGGCCCACCGCTGGTCCCCGTTGCGTCCGCGCGGCTTTCGGGCTCCCTTTGACGACGCAGGGGCCGTCGTGCTCGCGGCGGCCCGGTCGCTCGCCACCGGCACGGCGAGCGCGGCCCGGACGGTCGCCCGGCTCCGGGCCGGGTCGAACCCTTAATCCGGCCGGTGTATCCGGGCCGAGATGCCGTCGCTCCCGGGCAGTCCCGCCGCCGTCGCCCGAGCCCTCGTCGGCCCCGCCCTGGGGCTGCGCCGCGGCGAGCACGTCGTGATCGCCTCGTGGACCCACACCCTGCCGTGGGCGACCGCGGTCGTGGAGGAGGCCCGCCGGGTCGGCGCGAGCCCGCTCCTCCTGCTCGAGGACGAGGGGACGTTCTGGCGCAGCCTCGAGGCGACCCGCACCGTGCCCCACTGGTCCGCGATCCCTCCGACCGTGCGGGCCGCGGTGCGCCGCGCGGACGCGCTCGTTCACTTCCCCGGGCCCGCGGACCGGCCCCGCTTGCACGCGTTGCCGTCCGACCTCCAGGCCCCGTTCCTGGCGCGCGACGATCAGTGGTTCCGGCTCGCGAGGTCCGCCGGCGTGCGCGGGATCCGGTGCCTGCTCGGGTACGCCTCCGACGCCCAGGCCGAGCACTGGGGGATCCCGGGCGCCCTCTGGCGGAGCCGGCTGATCCGGGGGATTGCCGCCGCCGACTACACCGAGGTCGGCCGCGACGCCGCCCGCGCGGCCCGCCTCCTCTCCCGGGGGCGGGACCTGCGGATCGCGGGGGCGAACGGGACGGAGGTGCGGCTCGGCCTCCGGGGACGGACGCCGTGGGTCGACGACGGGCGGGTCGATGCCGAGGACCGCCGCTCGGGCCGGCCGATCGCGACCGCCCCGGCGGGATCGATCGTCGTCGCGATCGGCGAGGGGACCGCGCAGGGCACCGCGGTCGCCAACCGGCCGAGCTTCCTGTCGGCCGGGCGCGCGGAAGGGGCCCAGTGGGAG
Source organism: Thermoplasmata archaeon (assembly GCA_052326305.1). GTDB lineage: Archaea > Thermoplasmatota > Thermoplasmata > Lutacidiplasmatales > UBA184 > Lutacidiplasma. The sequence continues at coordinate 147,944 of JBKQPJ010000015.1, forward strand.
ATCGAGGGGGGTCGCCTCCGCAACTACTGGTACACGGACGGGGCCGAGGCGTTCGAGTCAGGGTTCGCCGCCGCCCCTCGGGGTCGGGAGACGGTCTCGCTGTTCGCGCTCGGCCTGAACCCGGCGGTCGCTCCCGGCGTCCCCCAGGCAGAGGACCTCGAGGCGGGCACGGTGACGCTCGCCATCGGCGGCAACTCCCTCTACGGCGGGCAGAACCGTTGCCGCTTCCTCTCGTGGATCACGCTCGGCGAGGCGACGGTCACCGTCGATGGCACACCGCTCTGTGACCGCGGAAAGATCCTCTAGGCGCGCCCGTCTCGGACGGACGTTCTTCGACCGGCCGACGGTCCGGGTCGCCCGGGAGCTCCTCGGTGCGTACCTGCGAGTCGCCGGAGCCGGGGGGCGGAGGACCGTCCGGCTGGTCGAAACGGAAGCGTACGTCGCGCACGATCCTGCGAACCACGCGTACCGCGGCCCGACCCCGCGGAACCGCTCGATGTTCGCGCCCGCTGGAACGCTCTACGTCTACCGCATCCACCAGGTCGTCTGCGCGAACCTCGTCACCCGGCCGGGCGAGGCGGTCCTGCTCCGGGCCGGGGCCCCGGACGCGCCCGGGACCTCCGGGGCTTCGGGCCCGGGGCGTCTCTGCCGCGCGCTCGGGATCACGATCGGGGACGACGGAACGGACGCGACGCGCGGATCGCGATTCTCGGTGTGGTCCTCCGCGGGCGCCCCCGAGCGGGTCGTCTCGGGACGCCGCGTGGGGATCCGGCGCGCGAGGGCCCGCCGATTGCGATTCGCGGTCGCGGGCGACCCCTGGGTCTCCCGGCCCGCCCTCCCGGGCCGACGACGGATCAGCGGAGCTTCGCCCACTCGTAGCCGCGGCGACGGGCGGTCGAGCCGAAGCCGCACGACGAGCAGACGCCCTTCTGCCGGTGGTACGCGTGCCGTCCGCAGCGGCGGCAGATGATGTGGACGATCTTCCCTCCGCGGCTCGACGGGGTTCCCTTTGACATGCGTCCGACCTCCTACGGCGATATGTAGACGATCGAGTCCCCGCGGACGAGCGTGACGCCCGCCTTGGGGGTGACGACGTCCTTGACGACCTCCTCGGCCCCCGAGAGGACGAGGTTCAGGTGCTGGTCGAAGGCATCGAGCGTTCCGCGGAACGACCGACCGCCGCGCATTTCGACCAGCACCCGCTTGTGCAGGCTCTGCTGGAGCACGTCAAGCGGCTTCATTGGAGAGGGGCCCCGGCAGATAAGGGGGTCTTCTTAACGGTTGCCCGAGGTGGCCGAGGGGGCCGCGCCCGCGTGGCTCGGGAACTCCGCCACGAGGTCGAGGACCCGTCCGGCCCCCCGGGGTCCCGTGCGCCGGGGGGCCACCCCGCGGACCGTCCGGCCGAGCGCCGCGACGAGCGAGTCGACCGGGCCGTCCCCGTCGATCCATCGGACCCGGCCCGGGAACGCCCGCGGGAGGAGTTCCGCGTAGAACCGTTCCTCGAGGAGGCCGATCGCCTCGTGGCGCGGGACGAGGGCGGGGGGGTGCCGCACGGCATCGGAGGCCGTGCGCCGACGCCGCACCGCCGCCCCGGTCGCGAGGTAAACGACGAGGTCCGGCATTCCCCACGCCCCCCGCGCGGCGAGGCGGCGGGACCGAGCGACCAGGTCCCGAAGGAGCGACGGCGGCGCGGCGTGAACCGCGACGAGCCCCGCGCTGTACGTCAGCGGACCGAGGAACCCCGTGTCCGTGATCACGGTCGCGCCGCCCGAGCAGAGCTCCCGCGCGGCGCGCCAGCGGCGCGACTCCTCCTCGAGCAGGAGCCGCTCGACGCGGGCGAGCGCCGCGGCGGACGTGACGGCGATCCGCGGACGCGGCTCGAGCCGGTCGAACGCCTCCGCGAGGGCGATCCAACCGAACGTCGCGGCTGCCCGGGCGACGAGCGTGCTCTTGCCCGACCCCGAGATGCCGTCCACCGCGATCAGGATCGCTCGCCCGGGCATCGGCCCCCCGGACGACCAGCGGAGGGAAGCGGAAAGCGGTGCCGGGGCAGTGGCGCTTTAGGCGGGACGGGGCGTCCCCTCCGCGTGCCGGACCCACCGCCGACCGGGCATCGGTTCGGGGCGCGCGTCCTCGAGTGGGAGACGCTCGCCCAGGTCGCCCGGGAGCTCGAGGCGACCGAGAGCGATCCCGAGGGCGTCGGGATCATGACCCGCAAGGGGCGGGTCTTCCCCGTCCGGCTGGATGGGGTCCCGCTCAAGGCCGCGCCGATCCTGAAGCAGGAGATGCTCTCGGTCGGCGGCGACGCCGCCCACGCCCGGGGCGTCGCCGACCACTCGGTCGCCGCGACCCCCGTCGTGCTCCTCGGAACGTGGGGACAGTACCGGTACTTCCTCCCGAAGCTCCGCCGGCAACCGTTCGGCCTGCCCGCGCTCGCCGAGGAGGTCGACCGCGCGCTGCGCGCTTTCACGTTCGTCGGCCCGCGGACCGTCCCCGGAGCGCACCGGTCGCTCCCGCTCGGCGAACGGACGAGCGTCCTCGGGGTGGTGAACGTCACTCCCGACTCGTTCTCGGACGGCGGCCATTACCTCGATCCCGCGGCGGCCGCGGCCCGGGCCGACGAGATGGTCGCTGAGGGGGCGGCGATGATCGACCTCGGGGCCGAGTCGACCCGCCCCGGGGCCGCGCCGGTCACCCCCGAGGCCGAATGGGGGCGCCTCGGGCCGGTCCTCTCCCGGCTCTCGGGCCGCCTCGCCGTCCCGATCTCGGTCGACACGCGCCACGCGGAGGTCGCGGCGCGCGCGATCGACGCCGGCGCGGACGTCGTCAACGACGTCGAGGGGCTCCGGTCGCCGGAGATGCGACGGGTCGTCGCGCGCTCCGGCGCCGCCGCGATCGTGATGCACATGCGCGGCGAGCCGCGCACGATGCAGCAGCAGCTCGCCTACGCCGACGTGCGGGGCGAGGTCTTCCGCGCGCTCGCCGAGGCGACGGACCGGGCGCGGGCTGACGGGATCCCCGCCGAGCGCCTCCTCATCGACCCCGGCCTCGGCTTCGGAAAATCGGCGCCCCAAAGCCTCGAGCTGCTCGTCCACCTCGGGGAGCTCCGCAGTCTCGGGTACCCGATCGTCGTCGGGGCGTCCCGCAAGTCGTTCCTCGCCTGGGCGATCGAGGACGACCGCCTCCCCGAGCGCCTCGAGGCCGGCCTCGCCGCCGCGGTCCTCGCGGCGGACCGGGGCGCGTCGATCGTGCGGACCCACGACGTCGGGCCGACCGTCCGGGCGCTCCGCCTGGCCGACCGGGCCCGGCGCCTGCGCGCCGTGCCTCCCGCGACGCCCGAGGGGGCGGCCGCGGGCTCCTCCGACCCCTAGCGTTCGGCCGGCGGGGACCCGTCGGCGGAAAGTTCGGTCTCAAAGACGAGCGAGCCGACGTAGTCGCACTTCGCGCAGCGGTACACCTGACCGAGGATCGACCCGGCGATCAGCGAGATGTTCGCCGACCCGCACTTCGGGCAGAGCAGGACGCTCCTACCCCGACGTCGGCGCGCCGCCGTCTCCGTCCTCCGTCCCGTCGGGGTCCTCGTCCGTCTCGGTCCCCACCTCGGGGTCGGCGTCCGGCTCGATCTCCTCTTCGTCCTCGTCGGGCAGGGTCGCCGGCGCGGGGACGTCGGGGGCCGGTCCGTCGTCCGGCGCGGCCGGTACCTCGGCCCCGTCGACCGGGGCGGCCAGCGTGACCGCGTCGCGCACCTCGTCGCCCTCGTCGAGGCGGATGACGCGGACGCCGAGGGTGTTGCGCGACTGCGTGCGGATCCCCGCGACGTTCATGCGGATCGTTACGCCGCGCTGGGTCGTCACGAGCAGCTCGGAGGTCTCCGTCGTCGGGAGCACGGCCACGACGCCGCCGTTGCGGCCGCCGGTGCGGATCGTGCGGACGCCCATCGCCCCGCGCCGCGTCTTGCGGTAGTCGTCCGTCGGGCTGCGCTTGCCGTAGCCGGTCGTCGTCAGCGAGAGGAGCGTCGGGAGCTTCGGGCTCACCGGCGCCATCGCCACGACGCGGTCGTCCTTCGCGCCGGAGAGGCGTACGCCGATCACCCCGTACGTCGCCCGGCCGGTCGGCCGGACGTCGCCGAGGGGGAACCGGACGAGCAGGCCCGAGTACGTCGCGAGGACGATCTCGGCCGCCTCGCCGCGCAAGAGCGCGACGTCGACGAGCTCGTCCCCGTCCTCGAGGAGGATCGCCTGGATGCCGCTCGTGCGGATGTTCTGGAACTGGTCGAGCGTCGTTCGCTTGACAAGCCCCCGTCGGGTGGCGAAGAAGAGCGCCCCGTCGGCCGCGAGGTCGCGCACGGTGAGGAGCGTCTGGACCCGCTCGCCGTCCTTGAGCCGGGGCAGGAGGTTGATCACCGCCTTCCCCTTCGAATGGCGGCTCCCCTCGGGGAGCTCGTACGCCTTGAGCTGGTAGACCCGCCCGAGGTTGGTGAAGAACAGCAGGTCGTCGTGCGTCCGGCTGACGAACGTGCGGATGACGTAGTCCTCCTCCTTCGTCTCCATCTGGACGAGACCGCGCCCGCCGCGGCGCTGGCGCCGGTACTGGTCGAGCGGGAGGCGCTTGATGTAGCCGTCCCGGGTGACGAGGACGACGACCTCGGTGTCGGGGATCAGGTCCTCGAGCGACCGCTCCGTGAACGCCCCCACGAGGCGTGTCCGTCGGGCGTCGCCGAACCGCGCCTTGAGGTCGGTGAGCTCGTCGACGATCAGGCGGTCGAGCCGGGTCGAGCTCGCGAGGATCTCCCGGAGGTCCTTGACGAGCGCCTCCTTCTCGGTCTTCTCCTGCTCGATCGCCTCCCGCTCGAGCGCCGTGAGCCGGGAAAGGCGCATCTCGAGGATCGCCTTCGCCTGCTCCATCGAGAGCAGGAACTTGCCCATCAGCGCCGCCTCGGCCGTCGACACGTCCTTCGAGCGGCGGATGAGGCGGATCACCTCGTCGATATGGTCGATCGCCGTCAGGAACCCCTCGAGGAGGTGGAGCCGCTCCTCCGTCTTCCTCAGGTCGAAGCGGGTCCGCCGGGTGAGCGCCGTCCGACGGTGCGCGAGGTGGAGATCGAGGAGGGCCCGGAGCCCGAGGACCTTCGGCCGGCCCTCGACGAGGCAGAGGTTGATCACGCCGAAGCTCGTCTCGAGCGGGGTGTGCTCGTAGAGCCGGTTGAGCACGATCTCGGCGGGGACATCGCGCCGCAGCTCGACCACGACGCTCGTTCCGTGGCGGTCGGACTCGTCCCGCAGGTCCGTGATCCCCTCGATCCGCTTCGACTTCACGAGGTCGGCGATCAGCTCGACGAGCGACGCCTTGTTGACCTCGTACGGGACCTCCGTGATCACGATCTCGTCCTTGTCGCCCCGCTCGCGGATCTCGGCCGCGCCGCGGATGTGGAGCGTGCCCCGGCCGGTCTCGTAGGCCTCCCGGATCCCCTCGGCGGAAAGGTAGCCGCCCGTGGGGAAGTCCGGTCCGGGCACGACCTTGAACAGCTCCTCGAACGACGCGTCGGGTCGCTCGAGCAGGAGGAGGAGCCCGTCGACGATCTCCCCGAGGTTGTGGGGCGGCATGTTCGTCGCCATCCCGACCGCGATCCCGGCCGAGCCGTTGACGAGAAGGTTCGGGACCTTCGACGGGAGGACGAGCGGCTGGCGCAGCGTGCCGTCGAAGTTGTCGGTCCAGTCGACCGTCTCCTTCTCGATGTCGAGGAGGAGCTCCTCCGCGAGCGCCGAAAGGCGGGCCTCGGTGTACCGCATCGCCGCCGGCGCGTCCCCGTCGACCGAGCCGAAGTTCCCCTGGCCGTCGATCAGCGGGTAGCGCAGGCTGAACGACTGCGCCATCCGCACGAGCGCGTCGTAGACGGCGATGTCGCCGTGGGGGTGGTACTTCCCCAGGACGTCGCCGACCGTCCGCGCGCTCTTGCGGAACGGCCGGTCGTGCGTCGCGCCGGACTCCCACATCGACCAGAGGATCCGTCGCTGGACCGGCTTCAGCCCGTCGCGTCCGTCGGGCAGCGCCCGCCCGACGATCACGCTCATCGCGTAATCGATGTACGAGCGGTGCATCTCCTGCTCCACCGAGCGGTCGCGGATCCGGTCGACCGGGCGCTCCGTGGTTTCCGGGGGAGCGGCCGTCATGCGGCGGCCTCCGAGCGCCCGAGCTGCCGGGCGAGCTCCCGGTCCGCCACCGCGAGGAACGCCGCGCGCGTGCCGGGCGGGATCGTGGCGCCGCTCGCGACGCGATGGCCCCCGCCCTCCCCGCCGACCGCGCCCGCGGCGGTCCGGCAGACCGTCGCGAGGTCGAGCCCGCGGTCGACCTGGCGGAGGAGGCCGCGGGAGCTGACCTTCGTCGGTTCGGCGCCGTGGTCGGAGAAGACGAAGACCGGGACGTCCGGCGGGAGCAGGTAGGTCATCGCGAGCCCCGCCTGGGTGCCGGCGAGCGGCGTGTCGGGGCTCTCGAACCACCGGAGGGAGGGCATCGCGTGGATGTCCCCGTCCTCGATCCGCCGAAGCCCCCGCAGAAGGCCCGTGCGCCACTCGGCCTCCGCGGTGTGGGCCCGGGCGATCGCCCCGGGATCGCCGAGGGAGTAGGCGACCCCCACCCCGGGGACGCCGATGCGGCCGGCCGCGTTCTGGAGGTTCGAGACCTCCTCCGCGTCGAGGCCCAGCGACGGGACGAACCAGCGCTCGGCGTCGACCATCGCGCCGAACTCGGGGAGCACCTCGCTGCCGGCGAGGCGCTCCTTGAGCGCCGAGGCGAGGCGGCCGCCCTCTTCCGGGGAGAGCGAGTCCGGATGCCGGCCGGGGTCGATCCCGAGCCCCCGCACGAACGCCGCGGCGGCTTCGGGCCGTCCGGAGAGGCCCCGGACGTACGGGTCGACGCTCCCCGTCACCGCCTCCCCGACCGTGCGGCCGAGCAGCGCGACCCCCTTCCTCCGGGAGATGAACCCGCGCCGGACGGCCTCATCGACCAGGGTGGCGTTCAGCCCGCGGAACCCTCCGACGTGCTGGCGGTCGTGGATCGCCCCCGAGAGGCCCCACGGGGCGTTGTCCCAGTTCGCGGGATCGAGGAAGATGCCGAACAGCCAGGCGAGGGTCGCCCCGCACATCTCGTTCATCCCGTCGACCCCCCAGTCGAGGGGGTTGACGAACGCGACGTGCGCCGGCAGCGGGGGTGGGTCGGGGGCGCCGGGGTAGCGATGGTGGTCGAGGACGATCACGGGGTGCGGGTTCTTCGCGAAGAGGTCGAGCCAGCTCGCGCCGGTGTCGACGACGATCAGCGGACCGGCGGTGCGGCTCGCGAGCGCGGCCATCCGGTCGCGCTCGACGCCCACCAGGGACGTCGCCTGCGCCGGGTACCCGAGACGCTCGAGCGTTCTCAGGAGCGCCGACGCGCCCGCGATGCCATCGCCGTCGTAGTGGTAGACGACCCGCCAGCGACCGGGGTGGCCGAGGATCAGGCCCCGCGCCCGGTCGAATTCCTCGAGATAGCGGGGGTTCCGAACGAAGCCGTCCGGGCCCGAAGGCATCACTCCACCTGGAGCGCCGCGCCGGCGGCGGAGTACCGCCAGCCCTCCGGTATCCGTCGGCGCTGCCGGTAGTAGCGCGCGAGGCGTCGAATCCGCGCCTCCATCAGGTTGAGTCCGCGGCGGTTCGAGAGGTCGTTCGGATGGGTCTCGAGGTGGTGCTGCAGGTGCACGACCCGCTTCAGGAGGGATTGGAGGTCGTCGGGGACCTCGGGGCGAAGGCCGTGGGCCGCGAGCAGCGCGCCGAGGCGCTGGCCGGTGACGGCGCGGACGGACGGGACGGCGTAGCTGTCGCGCAGGGTCTGGCCGATCTGGGCGGCCATCCGGCCCGCCTTGACCATCTGGGTCGCCTGCGTGACGATCTCTTCGGTCGTGGCGGTGACCCACTCCGGCTTCGTCACGGGGTACGGGCGGTGGGAACCGGCCCGGCCCTTCCGTCCCGAGTGGATGCGCGACACGGCGGCGCGCAGACCGGGGTGCGGTACTTAACGCTTGGTGCGCAGACCCTTCTCGACCCCCCGCCCCGCACGCCGGGCGGCGCCGGTTCAGGGGATGCGGTCGGTCTTCGCGAGCGCCTCGACGAGGAACTGCTTGCCGGCCACGGTGATCCGGTAGTAGTGGTCGGTCGCCGAGCGCGCGGCGGTCGTCGCGTGGTGGGTGCGGGCGGCACCCCCGGCATGGGCCCGGACCATCCCGTTGCGGACCAGGACGCCGAGCACCTGGGGGATCCGGACCGCCTCCCGGTCGGTCGCCCAGAAGCGATGGAGGAGCCTCTCGAGGTCGCCGAGGGCGAGCGCCTGGTCCCGTTCCCGGCCCTCGTGGACGGACTCGGCGCGGTTCAGCTGCTGGAGGATGGCGATCATCGTCGCCCGGACGGGGTCGGGGCCGTCGCCGGGAGCCATCGGAAGGCGCAACGGGCGGTCCCCCTACATATAGGCGCCCGGGGCGCGGGGGTCGTGGGTCCGGTTAGACCCGGCCGATCCGCTGGATCTGGCGGAGAAGGAACTCCTTCCCCTGGGTCGTGATCGTGAACCGTTCCGCCACGACGCGTCCGCGGTTCCACGCATACTCCGGGTCGTCGAGCTCCCGGGCGAGCCCGTTCCCGATGAGCACGCGGAGCGCCCGTCCGACCTCGTCCGCGTTCATCGTGGGGATCGGCCCGCGGGCGAGGAAGTGCCGAAGCTCGTCGGTCTCGAGGCCGACGACCTCCCCCTCCTCCTCCATCTCCGCCCGGTTGAGCTGCTTCAGTACCTCGACGAGCTCCGCCCGGAGCTCCGTCGCGTTCTCCTGGGGGGAGGCGACCACGGGCGCGCGATGGCGGGGAGGGGGAGATGAACATATCCCTCCACGTCTGCGCCCGCGGGCTTTTAGGCGGGCGAGGAGAATACCTCCGGTGCCCCATGACGTGCAGCTGCCGCAGCCCGGCCCACTGCCCGATCTGCAACACCGTCGTCCGGGTGCCGCTCACGAATCTCGAGAACCAGGCGGGGGCGGCGATCCTGGTCGAGAAGTTCGCCCGGCGCGACTCGTCGTCGTCCCGGGAGGGCCTGCGTCGGCTCATCCAGGGGTATGCGAACTGTCCCTCGTGCGGCCACTCGATCCACTTCGAGCACTCGCGCTCGTGCGTGGCGACCGCGCTCTCCGCCGCCGGCGTGCCGCTCGCCGAGCGCGAGTCGATCCTCTCCAAGATCACGTTCCCGGAAGGGTGAGGTCGGGAGGCCCGGTTGGCGGACGGCGACGAGTTCGTGGTCACCCCGTACGAAGTGAAGGGCCGGATCGACTACGCGCGCCTGCGCGAGCAGTTCGGGACGCAGGAGCTGACCGCCGACCTCCTCGAGCGGCTCCGGGGCCTCGCGGGCGGGGAGCTCCATCCCCTCCTCGCCCGCGGGATCTACTACTCCCACCGCGACCTGGGTTCCCTCTTGGACCGGCTCGCGGCCGGGAACCCGTTCTTCCTCTACTCGGGGCGGGGTCCGTCGGGTCCGCTCCACGTGTCGCATCTCGTCTCGTTCGAGCTGTGCCGGTGGCTCCAGGAGCGGCTCGGCCTGCCGATGTACATCCAGATCACGGACGACGAGAAGTTCTGGGCCCGTTCCGGCCTCACCCGGGAGGAGACCGCCCGGTGGGGGCTCGAGAACCTCTACGACATCCTGGCCGTCGGTTTCGACCGCCGCCGCACGCGGGTCTTCTTCGACTCCCGGTCGATCGCCGCCCTCTATCCGCTCGCGATCCGGGTGGCGCGGAAGATCCCGTACTCGACCGTCAAGGCGGTCTTTGGCTTCGAGCCGTCCGCGAACATCGGCCTGATCTTCTACACCGCCCTCCAGAGCGTTCCCTGCTTCTGGCCATCCTGGGAGCAGGGACGGGAGATCCCGTGCCTGATCCCGTGCGGGATCGACCAGGACCCGCATTTCCGGGTGACGCGCGACATCGCGGAGGGGCTCGGCTACCCCAAGCCCGCGCTCCTGCACAGTCAGATGATCCCGGGCCTGCTCGGCGACGCCGCGATGTCGACGACCGGCAATGCTGCCGACAACGTGCTCTTCCTGAACGATCCGCCGAAGGTCGTCGAGCGCAAGTTGAAGAACGCCTTCACCGGGGGCCGGGCCACGGTCGAGGAGCAGCGTCGCCTCGGCGCCACCCCCGAGGTCTGCTCGGTCTGGGCGCTCTGGCGGACCCGGTTCGCCGCGTCGGACGAGGAGTTCCGCCAGGTCACCGACGGGTGCCGGTCGGGAGCGCTCCTCTGCGGGGAGTGCAAGGGGTCCCTGATCGAGCGGGTCCACGCCTTCTACCAGGAGCACGCCGTCGCGCGGGAGAAGGCGAAGGAGTGGGCCGAGTCGCTGATCGTGACCGAGGCGCCCCGGCCGCTCTAGCCGATCTCGGGGCGGGGCGGGGGACCGAGCCGTTCCGGGCGAATGGGCCGGCCCGGGACCGGGGGCTCGCCCGGCGCCGCCTCCTCGCCGACGGCAGTGACGAGGCGGAGCATCGGGCGGAAGAGGGACGATCGGGCCCGGGCCGGATCGAGGGTGTACGCCCGCTCGTAGGCGGCGACCGCCTCCTCCTGCTCCCCGAGCGAGAGGAGCGAGAGCGCCAGGTCGAGCCAGCTCTTCGCCTCCCGGGCCCCCTCCCGCGCCCCGCTCTCCTCGGTGTGGTCGTCCAGGCGGTGGGGGCGCGGGGGCAGCCGGGCCGGGTCGCCGGTGGGGACCTCGCGCGACAGGACGAGCGCCCGCTCGAAGGCGACCGACGCGGAGGTCTCATCGCCCGATTCGGCCAGGGCCACCCCCAGCCGGTGCCAGGCGACCACGTCCTCGGGGGCGAGGGCGACCGCCCGGCGGTACGCCGACGCGGCCTCGCTCCACTCCTCGCGGAGGGAGCGGGCGACGCCGAGGTGGAACCAGGCCTCGCCGTTCTGGGGGGAGAGCGCGACGGCCCGCGATAGGGCGGCCTCGGCGTCGGCGCCCCGGCCGAGGTGGGCGAGCGCCATCCCGTAGAACGACCAGGCGGCGGCATCGCCCGGGTCCGCCTTGAGGACGTCCCGGAACGCGCCGGCCGCCTCGTCGTACTGCCGGTTGAGGAACCGGTGGATGCCGAGGTCGAACCGGGGGTTCATGGCCACCTCTAGGAACCGCCGCAGTAGGCAAAAGGATAACGTAAAACCGGAACGGACCGGGGGCCCCACCCCCCGCCCCCCGTGGGGCGGTACGACGGTCTTATATGCGGACGCGGACCATGAGGCGTTGAGGAATCCGCGAGTCCGGCCTGAATCGAGCGTCCCGCCCGTCCCAGTTTTGCGACGAGTGTTCGCGCGACGAGAGTCTTCTCAAGGAATCCTCGGAACGAACGCGAAACGAGGCGACCCGAGCGATGGTAGACAAACCCCTGACCAAAGTGCGCGACCTGACGCCGAACTCGAAGCAAGTGAACGTCCTGGCCAAGGTGATCAACGTTGGCGAGGCGAAGGAAGTAATGGGCAAATTCGGAGACCCGAGGAAGGTCTGCGAAGCCGTTGTCGGCGACGACACGGCGACGATCATCCTCTCGCTCTGGAACGAGCAGATCGGATCGATCGCGAAGGATGAGGTGATCCTGGTCGACAACGGCTATGTCTCCCTCGTTCGCGGCCACATGCGCCTCAACGTCGGACGGTACGGCAACCTGACGAAGTCGACCGATGCGATCCCTGAGGTCAACCAGACCCTCGACATGAGCCAGCAGGAGTTCGAGAGCGAGCGCCGCTCCTTCGGGGGCGGTGGTGGCTACCGAGACCGTGGCTCCGGTGGCTACGGCGGCGGTGGCGGCGGTGGTGGCGGCCGCTATGGTGGCGGCGGCAGCGGCGGCGGTGGCAGCGGTGGGGGCGGAGGCGGCCGAGACCGCTCCTCCGACACCTACAAGCGCTACTAGGCGCCCTCCGGCGACCCCGGACCCAACCCTTTCCTTCCTTCTCCCATTCTCCGCCTCCCGGGCGGAGCGAATCGCATTAAATACCCCCCCCACCTACTTTCGGCGATTCCCATGCCCGAATCCCCCCGCGAGCTCACGCTCTACGTGCAGTCGAAGAAGGCGGTCACGACGTTCTACCGCACCCCGGCGACCTCGCCGTCGGGCGGGATGACGACGAGCGTCGGCGGCGCGTCGGCCCCGGACGCCGAGGGGAGCGCGTCGGCCGACGAGTCGGTCTACTTCCTCTCGGACGACCAGTCGCGGTGCGTCGCCCTCGCGGAGGAGATCGCGATGCAGCGCGGCTACCACCTGAAGGTCGTCGACGTCGCGAAGTCCGGCCGCCTCGAGCGGCTCGTCACCGAGCACCTGCGGAACGTCCAGACGTTCCCGGTCCTGATCTCCCCCCTCGGTTCCCGTATCGAGGGCGTCGCGGCGTTCACCCAGGTCGGCCTCTCTTCCGTCATGCCGACCGAGCTGACGAGCGTCCGAGCGTTCACCTACCTCAAGATCCGCGGCGGGGACCTGGACCGCATCCGTCGCCTCCTCGAGGGGTTCGCCGAGGTCAAGGAGCTCCACTTCCTGACGGGCGACTGGGACATGCTGATCGTGCTGCAGTTCCCCCCCTCGACGGCCAACAAGCGGCGGGTCCTCGACTTCGTGACCGAACGGATCCGCGGGGTTCCCGAGGTGCTCGACACCTCGACGGTCGTCCCCGAGTACTCGGTGACGAAGTTCCCGATCCCGCACTAGCGGCGACGGGCGCGCCGGGCCCGGGTCCGCTTGCGCCGGGGAGTGACGGGGATCTCGCGCGCCAGGGTCCCCGGGGGCGCGGCCTCCCCCGGCTCGGGGCTTCCGTAGAGCGCCTCGACGGACAACGGGTGCTCCTCGAGCCAGGCGACCCCTTCGACGTACGCCGCGAACGCCTCGAGGCTCGTGAACAGCGGGATCCCGAGCTCGATCGCCCGGCGGCGGAGGATGTACTCGTCCTCCAGCATCCGCTCGAGCTTCTCCTGGGCGAGCGCGAGCGGGACGTTGAGCATCAGGTCGATCTGACCGTGGTCGAGCGCCTCCGTCACGTTCGGGTGGCGGTCGGGCTCGGAGACCTTGTGCAGGATCCGGACGCTCCGGATACCGCGGGAGGCGAGGAAGCGGCCGGTGTCCTCGGTCGCCGCGATCCGCAGGCCGAGCGACCGGAGACGACGCGCGATGGGCAGCAGCTCTTCCTTGAGCAGGGGGCCGCCGACCGACAGGAACGCCCGGCCCCGTCGCGGGACGAGCCGGACGCCGGTCGCGACGAGCGCCTTCACGAGCGCGTCCGAGAACGTCGGGCCGAAGCAGGCGACCTCCCCGGTCGACTGCATCTCGACCCCGAGGAGCGGGTCGGAGCCGGTCAGCTGGAGGAACGAGAACTGGGGGACCTTGACGCCCCAGCGCCCGGGGGGCAGGGGGGCGATGAAGACCCCCTTCTCCCGTCCCGCGCGGGCGGGCACCCCGGCGCCGGAGAGGGGCTTTCCGAGCATCGCGCGGGCCGCTTCCCGAAGGAGCGGGACCCCGGTCGCCTTCGTGAGGAACGGGAGGGACCGGCTCGCGCGCAGGTTGAGCTCGATGATCTGGTACGCCCGGTCCTTGACGAGGAACTGCACGTTGAACGGACCCTTGATCGCGAGGGTCCGGGCGAGCCGGGCGCTCGCCTCGAGAAGCGCTTCCTGCACCTCGGGCGGCGTGTGGCGGGGCGGCAGGCAGAAGATCGCGTCGCCCGAATGCACCCCCGCCCGCTCGACGTGCTCGAGGATCCCGGCGACGAGGACCCGGTCCCCGTCCGAGACGGCGTCGAGCTCCACCTCGTCGGCCCCCTCGACGAACTTCGTGATGACCACCGGGTGCTCCGGGGAGACCCGCGCCGCTTCCGAGAGGAACCGGTCGAGGTCGGTCCTCCCGGCGATGACCCGCATCGCCTGTCCGCTCAGCACGTAGGACGGGCGGACGAGGACCGGATAGCCGACCTCGTCCGAGAACGCGTTCGCCGCTTCGCTCGTCGTGAAGGCCCGCCACGCCGGCTGCGGGATCTCGAGCCGCTCGAGCAGGTCGGCGAACCGGGCCCGGTCCTCGGCCATGTCGATCGACTCCGGCGCGGTCCCGAGGATCGGGATCCCGCACATGTGGAGGAGCGGCGTCAGGTTCTGGGCGAGCTGGCTCCCGACGCAGGTGACGACCCCCGTGAACGCCTCGAAGTCCTGGAGGTCCCGGACCCGTTCGAGCGTGATCTCCTCGAAGTAGAGCCGGTCGGACCGGTCGTAGTCGGTCGACACCGTCTCGGGGTTCGAGTTCAGCAGCGCCACCCCGGGGATCCCCTCGGCCCGCAGGCCGTCGACGAGGTTCATCGTCGACCAGTCGAACTCAACGCTCGATCCGATCCGGTACGGGCCGGCGCCGATGACGAGCGCCGCGCCCCGGGGCATCGGCGTGACGTCGTCGGCATCGGCGCGGTAGGTGACGTAGAGGTAGTTGGTACGGGCGGGCCATTCGCCCGCCAGGGTGTCGATCATACGGATCCGCGGGCGGATCCCGGCCGCGAGCCGGAGCCGCCGGACCTCCTCCTCGTCGCGGCGCGCCGCGCGGGCGATGCCCCGGTCGGAGAGGCCGAGCTCCTTGGCCCGCCGCAGGAGCGTCGCAGAAGGTTCCGCGCCGCTCAGCTTGCCGATCTCCCGGTGCACGGCCTCGACCTCCCCGAGCGCGTAGACGAACCATCGGTCGATGTAGGAGACGCGGCTGATCGTGTCCGGGTCGATCCCCGCGCGCAGCGCCTCGAGCACGCGCTGGAGGACGTCGGGGGTCGGCGCGGAGAGGTCGGCGAGGATCTCCGCCGGGGCCCGGATCTCGGCGGGGGGAAGGAGGTCGGCCCGGGGGTCCGCCATGCGGACGGCCTTGGAGAGCGCCTCGGGGAACGACGCCCCGATCCCCATCGCCTCGCCGACCGATTTCATGGACGGGCCGAGCCGCCGGTCCGCCCGGCTGAACTTGTCGAGGTCCCAGCGGGGCAGCTTGACGACGACGTAATCCAGGGACGGCTCGAAGCAGGCGGTCGTCACGCCGGTGATGCGATTCTTGAGCTCGGGCAGCGTGTGCCCGAGCGCGAGCTTCGCGGCGACATAGGCGAGCGGATAGCCGGTCGCCTTGCTCGCGAGCGCGCTCGAGCGCGAGAGGCGGGCGTTGATCTCGATGGCGTAGTACTCCTCGCTCTTCGGGTCGAGGCAGAACTGGATGTTGCACTCCCCGACGATCCCGACCTCCGCGGCCGCCCGGAGCGCGGCCTGGCGGAGCATCTGGTACTCGAAGTCGTTGAGCGTCTGGCTGGGCGCGATGACGATGTTGTCGCCGGTGTGGACCCGCATCGCCAGGACGTTCTCCATGTTGCAGACCGTCAGCGCGTTCCCGCGGGCGTCGCGGACGACCTCGTACTCGATCTGCTTGAACTCGCCGACGTACCGCTCGAGCAGGACCTGGCCGACGGGGCTCGCCCGGAGCCCCCGACCGACGACCTCCGCGAGCTCGGTCGGGTCCCGCGCCACGCCGCCCCCCTTGCCGCCGAGGGTGTAGGCGACGCGGACGATCACCGGGAAGCCGAGCTCCCGGGCCGCGACGAGCGCCTCCTCGAACGAGTAGACCGCCCGGCTCGGGAGCGTCGGGACGTGCGCCCGGGCCATCGTGCGGACGAACCGGGCGCGGTCCTCCGTGGCCCGGATCCCGGCGAGGGGGGTCCCGAGGACCCGGGTCTTCGCCCGGCGCAGGGCGCCGGAGTCCGCGAGCTGGATGCCGCAGTTGAGCGCGGTCTGCCCCCCGAAGGAGAGGAGGATCCCGTCGGGGCGCTCGCGCTCGAGGATCGGGGCGACGAACTCCGGCAC
Organism: Thermoplasmata archaeon; assembly: GCA_052326305.1. Taxonomy (GTDB): domain Archaea; phylum Thermoplasmatota; class Thermoplasmata; order Lutacidiplasmatales; family UBA184; genus Lutacidiplasma. The sequence continues at coordinate 163,844 of JBKQPJ010000015.1, forward strand.
GAGCGGCTGGAAGTAGACCTTCCCGAGCCGCGGCCGGTCGGTCTGCAGGGTGGCGATGTTCGGGTTCACGATGACCGAGTAGACGCCGTCCTCCTCGAGCGCCTTCAGGCACTGGCTGCCCGAGTAGTCGAACTCGCCCGCCTCCCCGATCTTGAGCGCCCCGCTGCCGAGCAGGACGACCTTCTTGGGCAGGGTCAGCGTCATCCCCGCCGCCTCACCTTCCGCGCGAACTCGTCGAAGACGAACCCGGCCTCCTGCGGCCCCGGGTGGCCCTCGGGGTGCCCCTGCAGCGCGAGCACCCGGCCCGCGGCATCGCGGATCCCCTCGAGCGTGAGGTCGTCCGGGTTCGTCGCCCAGGCCTTGAGATCGGTCCCCTTGAGCGACGACGGCTCGACGGCGAACCCGTGGTTCTCGCTGACGATCAGTGCCCGGCCGTCGGAGAAGCAGATCGTCTTGTTCTGCCCCCGGTGGCCGTACTTGAGCTTGAACGTCGTGCCGCCGCGGGCCAGCGCGAGGAGCTGGTGGCCGAGGCAGATCCCGAGGGTCGTCCGGGACCGGTTCGAGCTTCGACCGAGCTCCTCGATCGTCCCCGCGAGCTGCGCCGGGTCCCCGGGGCCGTTGCCAACGACGAGCCCGGCGACCCGGCGCCCGTCCCAGCGGTCGGGGACCGGCTGGTCGAACGGGAGGCGGAGGACCGTGAGGCCACGGTCGAGCAGCGCCCGGACGATGCTCGCCTTGATCCCGCAGTCGAGCACCGCGACGATCGGTCCCCCGTCGCGGGCGACGATCGTGGGGCGGGGAGGGGCCACCTCCGCGACGAACTTCTCCTCGGCGTACGACGGGGCCTTCCGGATCGCGTGAGCGAGCTCGCCGTCGTCGGGCGGCGCCCCGGCCGGGCGGACGTCGATCACCCCGCGGAGCACCCCGCGCGAACGCAGGTGCTCGGTCAGCCGACGGGTGTCGATCCCCCGGACCCCCGGCACCCCTTCGTCGGCGAGCCAGGTCTCGAGGGTACGCCCCATCGCCCAGTGATTGGGTCGGGTCGTTCCCCGGACGATCACGCCGCGCACCTGGAGCTCCCCGCTCTCCAGGAGCGGGAGCCCGTCCCGGTCGCGCGCGTCGGCGACCGGCACGCCGTAGTTCCCGAGCAGCGGGTAGGTGAAGGCGAGGATCTGGCCCCGGAACGACGGGTCGGTCAGCGACTCGGGGTAGCCGACCATGCCGGTCGTGAAGACGACCTCCCCGACCCGGCGGACCGGGGCGCCGAACCCTTCCCCCTCGAACCGGGTCCCGTCCTCCAGAAAAAGGGTCCCCCGCGGGCTCGTCTCGTCCGCGCGGGCCGCCGGCACTGGCGTCAGGAACCCGAGGTGGCCGAGGCGGCGTCTCGGCCATAAGATTTGCCGTTCCGCGGGGCCGTCGCTCGGCCCGGGGGTCCGGGCGGAGCGGCGAGCCATCAAATCCGAGCGGCGGCTCGGGACGGCGTGCCGGGACCCCCGCGGTTGCGCGAATCGTACGACCTCGTCATCGTCGGCGGCGGCCACGCCGGTCTCCAGGCCGGTTTGAAGGCGTCGCTCCTCGAGCGGACCGCGGCGGTCATCGACCGGGGCCCGAAGTTCTCCCGGTCGTTCTACGCCCCCCGGATGGAGAACATCCCCGGCGCGCCCGGCGGCATCTCCGGGCACAAGCTCCTCGACCTCCAGGTCGAAGCGCTCCGCCGTCAGGAGGCGCGGGTCGGCCTGTTCAGCCCCGCCCGGGCGACGTCCGTCGCGCGGAGCGACGCGGGGTTCGCGGTCACCTTCGAGTGGCTCACCCGGACGCTCGTCGCGCGCGGGCGGGCGATCGTGCTCGCCATGGGGGTCGTCGACCGGATCCCCGAGGTCGGGGGTCGGATCGACCCGATCTTCCCCTGGGCGAACCAGGCGATCGTCGACTTCTGCCTTCTGTGCGACGGGCACGACCTGCCCGGCAAGTCGGTCGGCGTCATCGGCGACGACCCGTTCGCGGCCCGCACGGCGCTCGACATCCTCGAGTTCCGGCCCGCGTCGGTCGAGCTCCTGACCCACGGGCGTCCGCTGTTGGGGGGCGCCGACCCGCGCGAGCGCGACGCGCTCCGCGTGGCCCTCTCGGCCCACGGGATCCCGCACGTCGAATCGGAGATCGTGGGGTTCGACGAGATCCGCGAGCATCGCTTCGGGGTCCGGTTCGCGGACGGGAGCCACCGGTCGTACGACCGGGGGTTCTCGGCCCTCGGGTGGTACGACATGCACCAGGAGTTCCCGCGGGCGCTCGGGTGCCGGTTCGATGCCGAGGGGTATGTCGTCACGGACGAGGACTGCCGGGCGCTCTCGGCCGCGGACGGTACGCCGATCCCCGGGGTCTACTGCATCGGTGACCAGCGGAACGGATGGAACCAGATCCCCGAAGCGTGGGCGACGGCCGAGCGGGCCGTCATCCATGCCTGGGCGAACTATCTGTGAGCCGGCCGGGAGCTCACGCGGCGCGCGGCGACGGCGCCCCGCCGAGATGGCGGGCCAGTTCCGGGAGGTCGCGGGCGACGGCGGACGCCCCGGCGGAGAGGAACCGGTCGGCCGTCATGTCGGAGTTCGCGGTTTCCGACGGGTCCGGAAGGAGCGCGTAGAACCGGACCCGGGCGCGGGTGGCACATTCGGCGTCGATCAGGTGATCGCCCACGAACAGCGCGCGCTCGAGCGGGATCCCCATCTCCTTCAGGAGGAGGAGGAGCGCCTCGGGCGAGGGCTTGGCCGGCCCGGGCGTGCTTCGGCTGCGCAGGTAGGGGAAGAACTCACCGAGGTGGGTGCGCTGGAGCGCGGACCGGGCGAAGGTCTCCGAGCTCCGCGTGAGGATTCCCAGCCGGAACCCGCGGGCGGAGAGCGCGCGGAGGAGCTCTCCGGCCCCCGGCCGGGCGGTCGTCCGAGGCAGGGCCTCGAGCTCGATCGCGTCGATCGCCTTCTGGTACTCGGCCTCGAACCTCCAGAGATTCCCGTCCGGGGCGCCCGCGATCCGCAGCTCCTCCCGCGCGTTCTCGATGATCCGGTGCACCGGGTCGCGCACGGAGAGGTGGCCCGGCACGACCCCGTGCCGCTCGGCGATCCGAACGACCTCCGCGCGGATCCGGCCGAAGTCGTGGTGGGAGAGCACGAGGGTCCCGTCGAGATCGAAGACGACGCCGAGGAGGGGCTCGAGGAAGCGGGGCTCCGTCGACCGTCCGGCCATCTCGCCCTCGCCCGCAGGTCGGTTCGGGCCGACGGCCGTTAAGGGTTTGCCTGCACCGGCATCGACGCTCGCTTCCCCCCGGGGGCTCCCGCCGGATCTATCGGGCGGTCCCCGGCTGGCGGAGCGTGACGACCGACTCCCGGAGCTCGAAGCTGCGCCGCTGGCCGCTGCGACGCGACCGGGCCACCTCGACGGATTCGATCGACAGGCCGAGGCGCGCGCCGATGCGGGCCAGGATCAGGTCGCCCGGCACGTACGTCCCGGCCAGCAGGGAGTCCCCGACGACGAGGAGGCACCGGCCCCCGGGCCGGAGCCCTCGTTGCACCCCGCGCAGGACCTGCGCGAGATCGGAGAAGTAGCGATGGACGACGGCGTGCGCGTCGCTCCGTCGGTAGGTGCGTTTGCGGAGCACGTTGCGCTGGATTTCGGGCAGGATCTCGGCGAGCCACGGGTCGGGGAACTCGCGCGGGCCGAGGAACGGGGCGGTCTCGGAGCGGGGGAGGTTGTCGCAGGCGACCTCCGCGCGGCGGAGCGCGGCGAGGTCCCGGTACGACGTCGCGTAGCCGAGCCAGGCGAGGTCGAGCTTGTAGTTCATCACGTAGTCGAGGCCGTTGACGTACGGCGGGCTCGTGATCGCGAGGTCGACCGAGCCGGCCCGGGCCGGTCCCTTCCGTGCGTCCCGTTGGTCGACCGTCGCCCGCGGGCCCCAGCGGTCCCGCTCGGCCGCGAGCGTCGTGAGGTCCTCCTGCATCACTCGGATCGCCTCCGCGAACCGCTCGAACGGGGTCGGTCCGTCCGGGCTCGGCCGTCGCAGGTACCCGAGGCACGGGGACCGGTGGAGACGGCTCGCGGGGATCAGGATCCGGCCGAAGGCGAGCCGCACCGCGTCCCCCTCCGGCGAACCCCCGGGGGGCAGCGCATCGCGCAACCGGGTGAGCATTCCGAGCGGGGCCGGGTCGAACTGGCGCTCGGTCTCCCGAAGGAACGGCAGCGCTCCGTCGGAGCGCCGGCGCGCGGACCGGAGGACGCGGTCGGCGGCCTCGCCGAGGCGCCTCGGGTCGAGCTCGAACCACGTCTTGACGCGCGCGGCGAGCACGGCCGGCGGGAGAAGCTCCGTGCCGAGCGCGCGCGCCCCGCTCCGTCGGGCCTCGACGAGCGTCGTGCCGCTGCCGGCGAACGGGTCGAGGACCGTCGCTCCCCGGCGCAGGCCCGCCCGGCCGAGAACGTCGTGCACGAACTCCGCGGAGTACCCCTGGACGAACGGCCACCAGCGGTGGACCGGCAGGTTCTCGTTCGAACGGAACGTGATCGGGCCGGAGTACCGGCCGAGGGAGACGCCCTCCTCCCGGGCGAACCGCTCGTCGAACTGGGCCGGGCCCGTGAAGTCGTCGCGGGCGCCGAGCTGTTCGTAGTCCCGCAGGACCCAGAGCCCCCGACCCATCCGGTGGACGTCCCCCCGACGCTCGAGGTCGTCGAGCGTCGCCTCCACGCGCGAGGTCGTGTCGTTGAGTCGACGGGCGAGCTGTCGCACCGTCGCGCCGATCGCCCCCGTCTCGTCCAGCGCGGCGCAGAGCGGCTCCGGGGAGACCCCGTCGAAGCCGGATCGACCTACGGCCACTCGGGTCGCCTCCCCGCGCCCCCGGCCGGAGCCGCCCGGCCGCGCCCTCCCGCGGAGAGGCGTTCGAGCTCGATCCGGGCCGCGGTCCGCGTGCGGCGGCGTACGCGGCGCAGGTCGGAGGCCCACGGCGACCGGTTCAGGTCCGGGTCGAGGGTGGCGAGGGCGACGTCGAGGTCGTGCAGCTTCCCGAGCCGGTCCTGAAGGCGTTGGAAGACCGCCGGGATCCGGTGGGCCGAGGCTGGCTCGACCGACCGGGTGATCTCCGCGACGTGCCGGAGCTGGCGCAGGCGGATGCGGAGCCGGTGGAGCCGATCGGACGAGGGCCGCCGGGTCGCGCGCCGATGCGCCCGTTGGACCTTCTCGTGGCGGGTGCGGTTCTCCGCCGCCATCAGCCGGGCCAGCTCGGCCGCGGCGGAAGGCCGAGGCGGGGTCTCGAGAGCCTGAGCGACGGCGCGGAAGAGGCCCGCCTCGCGTTCGGTGGTGAGGAAGGCGCGCAGGAGCTCGCGTCCGGTCCGGGAGTCGTCGCGCAGGCGGCCCCAGAACTGGTGGAACCGCCGGGTCTCGAGCGGATCGGCCGCCCGGGGCCGGGCCTGCTCCAAAAGCTCGAGCACGATGTCCCGGTCCCGCACCTCGCCGACCAGCCGGGCGAGTCGCTTCAGGCGGCGGCCGAGGGTGGCGACCGCGTCCCGTTCCTTCGGGGGGAGGAGTTGGGCCCACAGCTCGAGGCCGACCCGCAACCGCCGCATCGCGCGGTGGAGCTGGTGGATCCGCTCGGGTACCGGATCGGGGTTGCGCCCGAACTCGTCGATCGACGCGACGACCCGACCGAGCAGCCGCTCGAGCTCGACCGACAGTTGCCGGGCCCGGGTCGACGGGGGGGACGCGCGCGCGATGACCCTCCTCCGGCCGCGCCGAACACGAACCGGTTGAAAGGGCTTCGCTGCCGGCCCGGCGAACGGTCCCACCCCAGGAGATTTAGTCCTCCCGTCCTTCCGGGGGCGCGTGCAGCGGGACCGGACCGCCTCGATGTCGCGGGAACGACTCCCGGGCCGGCCCGCGGCGTCCGTCGGCGTGATCGACATCGGCTCGAACACGGCCCGTTTTGTGGCGTTCGAGACCTCCCCCGGGGGCGCCGTCCGGGCCGTCTTCGAGGCGAAGGACTCTCCTCGCCTCGGTTCCGGCACTTCCGAGAACGCGAGCCTCTCGAGGGAGGCGATCGCCCGCGGGGTAGCGACCGCGCGCCGGTTCGCCCGCCTGGTCCGCATGCTCGGCATCCCGAAGACGCTCGCGATCGCCACGAGCGCGGTCCGGGACGCCCCGAACGGCCCGGAGTTCGTCCGCGCGGTCCAGCGCGAGAGCGACGTGCTCCTCCGCGTGATCTCGGGGGCCGAGGAGGCCCGGTACGCCTACCTCGGGGTCGTGAGCGCCTGGCCGCTCGAGAACGACATCGTCTTCGACCTCGGCGGCGGATCGATGCAGCTCGCCGAGGTGCGGGGCGGCACCTTGCGCAACTCCGTCAGCCTGCCGCTCGGGGTGCTCCGGCTCTCCCAGCGATTCCTCGAGCACGACCCGCCGAAGCGGCGGGAGATGGAGGAGCTCCGGGCCCACGTGCGCGGGGCGCTCGCCTCGACGGTGAAGGCGTTCGGCGGACGCTCGTACCGTCTCTTCGGGATCGGGGGCACGGTCCGTTCGCTCGCCCGCGCCGCCATCGAGCTCAGGGAGTACCCGGTCCGCCGCGTGCACGGCTACCCGCTCTACGACCACGACATCGAGGCGCTGCACGAGCTCCTCGGAGAGATGCCGGCCGCGAAGCGCCGGGCGGTTCCCGGGATCGGCGGCGACCGAGCGGACATCGTCCTCGCGGGGATCGCCGTGCTCGAGGAGCTCCTCCGGGCGACCGGCTGCGAGCTGACGGTCGTGTCGGGGACGGGGATCCGCGAAGGGATCGCGCTCGAGGCGATCCAGGCCCGGCTCCCGGCGTCGGCCGAGGAGCTCTCCGACCGCTCGGTCGCCGCCGCCACCGCCTCGTTCGGCTTCCGGCCCGACCACCACCGCGCGGTCGTCGACGCCGCGCTCTCCCTGTTCGACCTGATCGCCCCCCGGTTCGAAGGCGGGGCGAGCGAGCGGCTCGCGCTTCGCGTCGCGGCCGGGATGCACGACGCCGGCACCTCGATCGACCTGTGGAACCACGCTCGCCACTCGTCGTACCTGGTCGAGAACTACCCGATCTGGGGGCTCCAGCAGCGGGAGACCCTGCTGGCGGCGATGGCGACGTACCTTCACGAGGGGGGCGACCCTCCCTCCGAGTGGAAGCGGGGGTACCTGCCGGTCGTGGCGAGCCGCGAGATCGAGAGCGCCGTCCGCCTCGGGGCCCTCCTCGAGGTGGCCGAGCTCACCGCGCCGGCCCACCCCCGCTTCTCCCTCCCCGCGGGCGGACGGAGCCTGGGGGTGTCCTTTTCTGGAGGAGACGATACGGCGCTCGTCCCTCGATGGTTGGAAAAGGTCCGGCGCCCGATGCAACGCGTGTTCGGCCTCGAGGTGCGGGTCCGTGATCTCTGAGACCCCGTCGCCCAGCCACGGCTACCCCGGGCGGCTCCTCGTCTTCGAGGGGCTCGACGGCAGCGGCAAGTCGACCCAGGCGGCGCTCATCGGCAAGTGGCTCCAGTCCCAGGGATACCGCGTCTTCTTCACCGAGTGGAACTCCTCGGACCTCGTCTCGAACGTCATCCGACGGGGAAAGAAGAAGGGCCTCCTCACCCCGACGACGTTCAGCCTCCTGCACGCGACCGATTTCGCGGACCGGTTCGACCGCGTGATCCTTCCCCCGCTGCGCGCGGGGTACCTCGTCGTCTGCGACCGCTACGCCTACACGGCGTTCGTCCGGGATGCGGCCCGCGGTTGCGACCCGGCCTGGGTCCGGATGATCTACTCGTTCGCGCCCCGTCCGGACCGGGTCTTCTACTTCCGGGTACCTGTCGGAACGACCCTCCGGCGGAAGATCTCCTCCCGTCTCAAGATCAACTACTACGAGGCGGGCATGGACCTCGGGCTCTCCGACGACGTCGAGGACAGCTACCGGCGGTTCCAGACCCGGCTCAAGCGCGAGTACGAGCGGATCGCCGCCAGCGACCGGTTCACGATCGTGGACGCCAGCCGCCGGGTCGAGGAGATCCAGTCGGCGCTCCGCGCCGAGATCCGGCCGCTCCTCGAGAACTTCCCGACGGTCGCGAGGCTGACGCATGACGGGTAGGACGTACGGGACCCGGCTCCCCGGGATCCCCGGCGGGCCATCCCACGGCAAGCTGATCGTCGTCGAGGGGGCCGACGGCTCGGGCCGGACGACGGAGATCACCCTGCTCAAGGAGTGGCTCGAGGTCGAGGGCCACTCGGTCGTCGACACGGGGCTCCGCCGCTCCGACCTCGTGAGCGGCGAGATCGACCGGGCGAAGCAGGGCCACACGCTCGGCGCGACGACGATGGCGCTGCTCTACGCGGCCGATTTCGCCGACCAGCTCGAGAACAAGATGGTCCCGGCGCTCTCGGCCGGCAGCACGGTGCTCGCCGACCGGTACGTCTACACCCTCATGGCCCGGGCGATCGCGCGGGGGGCCTCGCGCGACTGGGCCCGCAAGCTCTACTCGTTCGCTCTCCGGCCGGACCTGGTCGTCTTCCTCGACGCCCGCCCCGAGATCCTCCTCCATCGGGCGATCGGGAAGTACGGTTCGCTCGACTACTGGGAGAGCGGCATGGACCTCAGCCTGTCGCGCGACCTCTTCGAGAGCTTCTTCCTCTACCAGGAGCTCCTTTCGAAGGAGTTCGCGTGGATGGCGTCCGAGTACACCTTCCATGCCGTGGACGCCAACCGTCTGCCCGACCAGGTCCACGCCGACGTCCAGCGCCTCGTGGGGCCGCTGTACGGGATGCCCGCCACCCCGGTGGGGCCCGTCAGGTCGACTCGTCGGCCAGCTGCTTCCGGGTGAGCAGCCACACGAGCCGGGCGGAGCCCGGCTTGAGGTCGGCGGGGAATTCGAGGCAGGCCGCCCCTCCCTTCGTGAGGCGGACCACGGAGACGTCGTCCCCGACGAGCGCGAGACCGATGAATTCCGCGAGCGTCGGTTCGTGCCCGACGAGTACTACCTCCTGCCCCGGCCGCGCCGATCGGCGCAGTCGATCGAAGATCGGGTTCGGGAGGTTCCCCGGAGCGAGCTCGGCCCACGTTTCGAGCTCGGGGGGGTCGTCGAGCGCCGATCGGACCATCTCGGCCGTCGCGACGGCCCGCTCCGCGGCGCTGGAGACGACGCGGTCGACCGGGTCGGTGACGCGGGCGAGGCCCTTCGCGGCCCGTCGGGTCTGGGAACGCCCCTTGTTCGTCAGCGGGCGGCGCGCGTCGTTCGGCCATCGGACCGGGTCGCGCTCCTCGGCCGGCCCGTGCCGGACGATGACGATCCGAACGTTCCGCTCGCGGGGGGGGGTTCGGACCATCGTTCCTCGGGGGGCTCCAAGGAGCGGCCCTAAGCCAAAAGTCTTTTCGGTGGGAGTTCCGCCCCCCGCGTTGGTATAACTCAGGCCGCGGGGACCCACGCCGGTTCCTGGAGGCCCGCCCGGGGCCGGGGGGCGACCTCGAGGGAGCGGTCGAGCACGACCTGGGCGATATCCTGGCCGTAGGCGATCGTTCGGCCAATCGATTCGAGGATGCGGGCGACCGCCCCAGCCGCCGCGGGCGACATGCTTCCGCCATTGACCGAAGGGAGCAGCCGGTCCGCGATCGCCCGGCCGGACGCGAGGAGCGCCTCGCCCGTGTCGAGAAGGTCGTTGGCGACCGCCCCGTCGGAGGCCCGGAGCACCCCTTCCAGGTGGTCCATCGCCTGGCGATGGAACTGCTCGAGGGTGGCGAGGGGTCCGACCCCCTGGGGGAGGCCGGCCAGCCGCCGCCCCTCCTCGCCCAGCGTCACCGCGTGGTCGGCGATGCGCTCGAGGCTGCGGGCCAGGATCCAGAGCTCGAGCGGCGGCGTGGAGTCCCCGGTCGCCCGGAACCGAAGAACGGCCTTGCGCTGCAGGTACCAGGCCTCCCGATCGATCTCGTCGTCCCGGCGCTCCCACGAGTCATCCTCACCGAGCGGCAGGCCGGACCAGCTCGCGATCGCCTCGCGATGGAAGCGGACGACGCTCCGGCCCATCTGCTCGAGACGGCGCTCGAGCGGCACCGGACTGTCGTACGCCAGGTCCCGGATCAGGATCGAGTCGCCGTCGTCCGAGACGATCTCGGGTTGACGGGTGCGACGGCAGAAGGTGTGGACGACGGCCCGGGTCGCGGGTCGCGGGGCCGGACGCTCGCGCACGACGAACTCCCGGGCCCCGCCGAGGTAGGCGCCGAGCAGTCGCCGGAACACGTGCTCGGGGGACTCGGTGGACCGGACCTCTACCAGGGCGGCCCAGGATGGGGTCGCGGAAGGCTTCCCGGCGGCTCCCCCTCCTTCGGCCGGGTCGCTCGGTCGGCGGACGGCAGGGGGCGGTCGACGCGTACCCCCGGCGTTCGGCGGGCTTTTCTTCATCGAACGGGGGACGGCCCGCTCGGGTAATATATATTTTCAATTTAGACAATATATTACTATACATTAATTCGGCCAGACCGCCGGGGAGCTCGGAAGCGGATCCCTTCCGCTCCGGCGAGCGCCATCGGCCCCTGGGCCGAGGGGGTGGGGTCGGATCCGATTGGCTCGACCCTCTCGCCCCGGGAGCGACCCGGTCGCCCCCCCGAGGGTCGTTCGATGCTCAATTTCGTTCGACCAACTCCTTTTGGTCCCCCCGACGTCCGGGCCCTTGGGGAAGGGCCGATGGCGCCGACCGTCGCCGTCTTCGAGGATCGGACCCAGGCGGGGCGCCGTCTGGCGGATTCCCTCGCCCACTACGCGGGGCATGGGGTCATCGTCCTCGCGCTCCCCCGGGGCGGTGTCCCCGTGGCCGCCGAGATCGCGGTGCGGCTCGACGCGCCGCTCGACGTCTTCGTCGTCCGCAAGGTCGGGGCCCCCGGCAATCTAGAGTACGGTCTGGGGGCGGTCGCGGAAGGGGCTCCCCCGTTGCTCGACCTCGACCGGGTCCACGACCTAGGACTCGAACGGAGGGACCTCGAGGCGGAGATCCTCCGACAGACCCAGGAGGTCGAGGACCGCGTGCGGCTCTACCGGGAAGGACGGCCTCTCCCGACGGTCGAGGGTAGGGTCGTGATCCTTGTGGACGACGGGCTCGCGACCGGGTCGACGGCCCGCGCCGCCGTCCGAGCGCTCCGCGGCCATCGCCCCCGGCGGGTCGTGCTCGCCGTGGGTGTGGCGTCGGTCGAGGCGCACGAGGAGCTCTCCCACGAGGTCGACGAGGTCGTCTGCCCCTGCATCCCCCAGTCGTTCGTGGCGGTGGGGGGCTGGTACCGGGAGTTCCCCCCGGTCCCCGACGCCGAGGTCCTGCGGATCCTCCGCCGGCACCGTTCTCGCTCGATCGCCGCGGACGCCGCCGGCTAGGCGTCCGGCACGGGCGTCCCCGGCGAGCGCAGGCCCCGGGGATCGGGGTCTCACCCGAGTCCGGTCACGACCCCGTCGTCGTCGATCCGGATCGTGTCCGCGGCCGGCCGCGCCGGGAGCCCGGGCATCGCTACGATCGGCCCGGCGATCGCGACGGTGAAGCCCGCTCCGGTCCAACGGGTGAGCCGGCGCACCGAAACGGTGAACCCGCGGGGTCGTCCCCGCACCTTGGCGTCCGCCGAGAGCGAGAGGGGGGTCTTCGCGATGCACACCGGCCCCTCGAACCCTCCGTCCTGGCGGATCCGATCGAGGTCGGCGCGGGCCGCCTCGGTGAGCTCGACCGTTCCGCCGCCGTAGATCTCGGTCACCACGGTCCGCAGGATCTCCTCGATGGGAGCGTTCGGTCCGTAGAGGGGGTGGCTGTGCTGTCCCCGCGCGGCCGCTTCGGTCACCCGGTCCGCCAGCTCCTCCGCGCCCGCGCCCCCATCGACGAACGACGTCACGGTCGCCCAGGGGAGACCGTGCTCGGAGCAGAACCGCCCGACCCGCGCGATATCCTCCGGGGAATCGGTGGGGAACCGGTTGAGAGCGACGACCGGATCGAGCCCCATCCGCCGGAGGTTGGCGACGTGCTGTTCCAGGTTCTCGAGGCCGAGGGCGATCGGGTCGGAAGGCCCGGCCGCCCCGTCGATCGTGCCGTGCCAACGGATCGCGCGCACGGTCGCGACGAGCACCGCGACATCGGCGGAGAGGCGGGTCTGGGGGGAGACGACGTCGACGAACTTCTCCGCCCCGAGGTCCGTGGAGAATCCGGCTTCGACGACGCAGTACTCGGCGCTGGCCAGCCCCGCTTCCATCGCGAGCCGGGAGCAGGTTCCGTGCGCGACATTGGCGTACGGGACCCCGTGGATCAGGGCCGGGGTCCCCTCGACGGTCTGGGCGAGGTTCGGCGCCATCGCGACGGCGAGGAGGCTCGGCACGCTCCCGGTCGGTCCGAGGTCCGACGCCCGGACCGGGGCGCCGTCGGCGGTCCGCGCCACCGTCATCCGGTCGATCCGGCGCTTGAGGTCGGCGTAGTCGGTCGCGAGGGCATGGATGGCGGCCATCTCGGTCGCGGGAGTGATCACGAACTGGGCTGGCCGGGGAAAGCCGGGGGCCTTCACGGTGAGCCCGGCGGTGAGGTCGCGCAACGAGCGGTCCTCGAGCGGCGAGGCCCGCGGGAGGACCGGGTGGGCGGGATCGATGCCGCGGGGGTTCCCCTGGAAGAGGTGGTTGTCGACGAGCGAGGCGAGCAGGTTCTGCGCGTTCGTGATCGCGTCGAGATCGCCGGTGAACCCAAGGTCGATCGCGACCCGGGGCTCCACCGCCGAGCGCCCTCCCCCGGACGCCCCTCCCTTCGCCCCGAACACGGGTCCCAACGAGGGTTGGCGGAGACAGACGACGGACCGGCGTCCCCGGCGGTGGAGGGCCATGGCGAGCCCGATCGCCACGACCGTCTTTCCTTCCCCGTGCTCGGTCGGCGTCATCGCCGTCACGAGCACCAACTTGCCGCGGTGCGATCCGGCGACCCGGGAACGCACCGTTCCGACCGGTATCCGAAGCACGCCGGCGCCCGCCGGGATCAGCTCCTTCGGCACGAATCCCAGGTCCTGGGCGACGTCCGCGATCGGCCGCAGGGAGCTCGGCGTTCCGGCTCCGGGAGCACGGGAGGAGATCTTCTCAGGGACGGGTGGGGGGTGGAGCCGGGGGGGACTCGACGTCATGGTCTCATGATTCGGACGGGGGCTATTTCAGGGGAAAGGAAAGCCGGATTCACGGTTCCCTTATCCCTGTAGCACGACCATGCGCTGGTGCGGGACCCTCACGGGCCCCAGGATCGATGCCGACGAGCCGAGGTCCACGATCGCACGTCCCGAGGTCGGAGCTCCTCTCCGGGAGCGGGGCACCGATCCTCTCGTCGGCCCGAACCGGTAGGGGGGACGGGCAACGACCGGGAGGTCGTGCGCCGCCGCTCCGAGGTTCCCGCCGCGGAGAACGAGGATGAGCGAGCAGGGAGTCGGGGTCGGGGACCGCGTCACGTTCGAGCGGGGCGACTTCCCCGCCTTCCTCGCCTCGATCCGGAGCGCGGGGTACCGCATCGTCGGCCCGACGGTGCGGGACGGGGCGATCGTCTACGGCAACATCGCCGAGGTGACGGACCTCCCGGTCGGGTGGACCGCGCGTCAGGACGCCGGGTCCTACCGGCTGGAGCGGCGCCAGGATTCCGCCCTCTTCGGTTACGCCGTCGGTCCGCACAGCTGGAAGAAGTACCTCTTTCCCGCGCACGAGCGCCTCTGGACGGCGGTGCGCACCGAGGGCTCCTTCGAGGTGACGCCGGAGGCGGCGGACGGCGCGCCCATCGCCTTCCTCGGGGTGCGCGCCTGCGAGCTCGCCGCGATCGCGATCCAGGACCGGGTCTTCGCGAAGGCGTCGGACCCGAGCTACGCGGCCCGTCGGCGCCACGTGCTCCGGATCGCCGTGCAGTGCGGGGTCGCGGGCGGGACCTGCTTCTGCGTTTCGATGGGGACCGGTCCCGGCGTGCGGAGCGACCACGATCTCGCGTTAACGGAGGTGCTCGCCGCCGGTCGCCACTACTTCGAGGTCGAGGTCGGTTCCGCCGCGGGCGCCGCGGTCCTCGCAGGAGTGCCCGTGCGCCCGGCGTCGGCCCACGACGTCGAACAGGCGAAGGGCGTGGTCGCGAAGACCGCCGCGTCGATGGGGCGAACGATGAACACCGATGGGATCCGGGACCTGCTGGTCCACAACCCCGAGCACCCGCGCTGGGAGATCGTGGCGAACCGCTGCCTCGCGTGCACGAACTGCACGTTCGCCTGCCCGACCTGCTTCTGCAGCACGAGCGAGGAGGTCCCGGACCTCTCCGGGGAGAAGGTCGAGCGCTATCGTCGCTGGGACTCCTGCTTCAACTCCGGATTCAGCGAGCTGCACGGGGCCCCGGTCCGAAAGACCCACCTCTCCCGCTACCGGCAATGGATGACGCACAAGCTCGCGACCTGGTACGACCAGTTCGAAAGCTCCGGGTGCGTCGGCTGCGGCCGATGCATCACGTGGTGCCCGGTCGGGATCGATATCACCGAGGAGGTCGCGGCGATCCGGGCCGCGCCGGCCGCTCGCAAACCGACGGGGGGTGCGCCATGAGCGCCCGTCCCCACGCGACGCCTCCGCTGAAGCTCGCGGACCACCGGTTCTTCCACGGGATGGACCCGGCGTTCCTCGACCTCCTGGGCAAGTGGGCGTACGAGCGCACGTTCGAAACGGGCACGCTGCTCGTGCGCGAAGGGGACGCCGCGGACGAGTTCCTGCTCGTGTTCGAGGGCAAGGTCGCGCTGGAGATCCTCTCGGCCGACCGGCCCCGCACCACGATCCAGACGCTCGGTCCGGGCGAGGTCCTCGGCTGGTCGTGGCTGTTCTCGCCCCACCGCTGGAGGCTGGACGCCCGCGCGCTCAAACCGACCCGCGTCCTCGGGATCGGAGCGGCCCACCTCCGCTCGATCCTCGAGGAGCATCCGGCGGACGGGTACCGTTTCTTGCTCCGCCTGCTGCCCGTGATCGCCCAACGGCTCGAGAACACCCGCCTGCAGCTGCTGGATCTCCATGGCGGTTGACATGGCGACCTCGGGTATCGTCGCCGGGATCCCGGCCCCCCACCCGTGGGCGCCGGTGCCGTACACGGTCCGCCAGCGGACCTCCGACACGCCGGACACGGTGAGCCTCGTCCTCGCCCCTCCCCCCGGGACCCGGGCCCCGCCGTTCCGGCCGGGCCAGTTCAACATGCTCTACGTCTTCGGGATCGGCGAGGTCGCAATCTCGATCAGCGGGGACCCCGAGGAGACCGGCACGGTCGTCCACACGGTCCGCTCGGTCGGGAAGATCACCCAGGCGCTCCACACGGTCGGGCCCGGGGACGTCGTCGGCGTCCGGGGTCCCTACGGGACCGGCTGGCCGGTCGAGGAGGCGGTGGGGAAGGACCTGCTCATCGTCGCGGGCGGCCTCGGGATCGCCCCGGTACGGCCCCTCTTCTACGAGCTCTTCCACCACCGCGACCGCTTCGGCCGGGTGGAGGTCGTCTACGGCGCCCGGACGCCGAAGGACCTCGTCTTCTACGATCAGATCCAGGGGTGGCGGGCCCGCACGGACCTGCGCTTCCAGACGACCGTCGACACGGCCGGGCGCGACTGGTACGGGGACGTGGGTGTCGTCACGACCCGCCTGCCGGACACCCGGTTCGAACCGGACCGCACGGTGGCGTTCCTCTGCGGCCCCGAGATCATGATGAAGCTCACCGCCCAGGCGCTCGAGGCCCGGGGCATCCCGGACGACCGGATCTGGGTCTCGCTCGAGAGGAACATGAAGTGTGCGATCGGGATCTGCGGGCACTGTCAGTTGGGACCCGACTTCGTCTGCCGGAACGGGCCGGTCCTCCGGTACCGGGAGATCCGCCGGTACCTCGCGGTCCGGGAGCTCTAAGATGCCGCGACCGAGCCGCCCGAAGGTCGCGGTCTTCAAGTTCGCCTCGTGCGACGGGTGCCAGCTGACGCTCCTCGATTGCGAGGACGAGCTCCTGCCGGTCTCCGAGCGCGTCGAGATCGCCGACTTCCGCGAGGCGTCGAGCGCCGTGATCGAGGGCCCGTTCGACCTCTCCCTCGTGGAGGGGTCGATCACGACCGCCCACGACGCCGACCGCATCCAGGCGATCCGGGCCCAGTCGCGCGCCCTCGTGACGATCGGGGCGTGCGCGACCGCCGGGGGGATCCAGGCGCTCCGGAACTTCGCCGACGTCGCGGAGTACCAGCGGGTCGTCTACGCGCGCCCGGAGTACATCCAGGCGCTCGCGACCTCGACCCCCATCCGCGACCACGTCAAGGTCGACTTCGAGCTCCGCGGCTGCCCGATCAGCAAGGCGCAGCTGGTCGAGGTCCTCGCCGCGTTCCTCGGCCGCCGGGCCCCGAACGTTCCGGTGGACAGCGTCTGCGCCGAGTGCAAGCGGCGGGGGAACGTCTGTGTCCTCGTCGCCCGCGGCACCCCGTGCCTCGGGCCCGTGACGCAGGCCGGCTGCGGGGCCATCTGCCCCTCCTTCGACCGCGGGTGCTACGGATGCTTCGGGCCGCAGGACGTCCCGAACCTCCCCTCGCTGTCCGGCCGGCTCCTCGAGCTCGGCATGGAGCGAGCGGCGCTGCACCGCTTCCTCCGTTCGTTCAACGGGAACGCCCCGGCGTTCCGCGCGGCCGCCGACGCGGTCCTTCCCCCGAGCGAGGGTAAATGACCGAGCGGACGATCGCCGTCGACTACCTCGCCCGCGTCGAGGGCGAAGGGGCGCTCAAGGTCCGCATCCACGACCGGAAGGTGGAGGAGGTCGAGCTCAAGATCTTCGAACCGCCCCGCTTCTTCGAGGCGTTCCTCCGGGGGCGATCGTACCTCGAGGCCCCCGACATCACGGCGAGGATCTGCGGGATCTGCCCGGTCGCCTACCAGATGAGCTCCTGCCACGCGATGGAGAGCGGGCTCGGCCTCCGGGTCGCGCCCGCCGTTCGGGCGCTCCGTCGACTCCTCTACTGCGGGGAGTGGATCGAGAGCCACGCCCTGCACATCTACCTGCTGCACGCCCCCGACTTCCTCGGATACCCCGACGCCCTCCAGATGGCCCGGGACCACCGCGCGGTCGTCCAGCGCGGCCTCCAGCTCAAGAAGATCGGCAACGCGATCATGACGCTGCTCGGGGGGCGCGAGATCCACCCGGTGAACGTCCGGGTCGGCGGGTTCTATCGGTGCCCGTCCCGCGAGGAGATGGAGAGCCTGCTCGGGCCGGTGGAGACGGCGCTCGCCCTCTCCGAGAAGACCGTACGGTTCGCCGCGGGCCTCGAGTTCCCGCAGGTCGAGGAGGACTACGAGTTCGTGAGCCTCCGCCACCCGGACGAGTACCCGATGAACGAGGGGGAGATCGTGTCGAGCCGCGGGCTGCGCATCCCGATCGCCCGGTACGAGGAGGAGTTCGAGGAGGTCCACATGCCCCACTCGAACGCCCTGCACTCGGTCCACAAGGGATCGGGTTCGTATCTCGTGGGACCGCTCGCGCGCTACGCCCTGAACCGCGACCGGCTCGGCCAGAAGGCGGAGGCGATCGCGCGCGAGGTCGAGCTCGAGCCGATCGTCCGCAATCCGTACCGGAGCATCATCGTCCGCGCCGTCGAGATGGTCCAGGCGTGCGACGACGCGCTCCAGATCCTGCGCGCCTACCGGCCGCCCGAGCATCCGTACGTGGAATCGTCCGGGCCGTTCGAGAACGTCACGGGCATCGCCGCGACCGAGGCCCCGCGCGGGCTCCTCTACCACCGCTACCGCCTCGGGGCCGGCGGGCTCATCGCCGAGGCGAAGATCGTCGCGCCGACCTCGCAGAACCAGAAGCGCATCGAGGACGACGTCCGGAGCCTCGTCGGCCGGTTCCTGGACCTCGACGACGCCCACCTCACGGAGGCGTGCGAGCACGCGATCCGGAACCACGATCCGTGCATCTCGTGCGCGACGCACTTCCTCAAGCTCGACGTGGTCCGGGACTAGGTCGATGCGACCGGATCCGCGGAGCGGGCGGGAGCGGGACGTCCCGCCCCTCGTGATCGGGCTCGGCAACGAGCACCGCGGGGACGACGCCGTGGGGCTCCTGGTCGCCCGTCACGTTCGCCCGCGCCTGGAAGGCCTCGGCCGGGTCCTCGAGCTGCCGGCGGACGGGACGCGTCTGCTAGACGCGTGGAGCGGCGCCGGGTTCGCCGTGGTCGTGGACGCGGTGATCTCCGGTCGGGCACCGGGCACGGTCCATCGGATCGAGGTCGGGTCGGATCCGCTCCCGTCGGACCTCGGCACCACGTCCACGCACGGATTCTCGCTCGCCCACGCGGTGGCGCTCGGGCAGGCCCTCGACGGTCTCCCCCGCCAACTCGTCATCTACGGCGTGGAGGGGGCCCGGTTCGCCGCGGGCGATGGCGTGTCGCCCGAGGTCGCGGCGGCGATCGGCCCGGCGTCGGGGCGGATCGAGGAGGAGGTTCGGCGGGCGGCCGGGAGGCCGCGCGACCGGGCCGGAGGGATCGAAGATGCATGAGGAAGGGCTGCTGCGGGACCTGCGCCGGAAGATCGAAGAGATATCGGACCGGGAACGGGCGCTCCGGATCTCGAGCGTCCGCCTTTGGGTGGGGGCGCTTTCGCACGTCACCGAGGCGACCTTGCGACGACGTTGGGAGACCACGGTGGCGGGAACGGCCGCCGAGGGCGCGCGGCTGGAGGTCGAGACCTCCGCCGACCTCGCCGACCCCCGGGCCGCCGGGGTCGTCCTCCTCGGCGTCGACGTTCCGGCCGAAGCTCCCGAGATCGTCGCCGGCGGTTCCGCCGGCCGCGAGTTCCTCGGGGCGCCCGCGCGCCCGGCCCACGGGCCCGGAGGATCGTAAGATGTGCTTGGCGACGCCCGGTCGGATCCTCGAGGTCACGGCGGACGACCCGATGTTCCCGATCGCCCGGGTCGATTTCGGCGGCGTGACGAAGGCGGCGCAGCTCGTCTACGTCCCGGAGGCCCGCGTCGGCGACTACGTCATCGTCCAGGCCGGGTTCGCGATCCGGAAGGTCGGGGCGGCCGAGGCCGAGGAGTGCCTGCGATCCGCCCGGGAGCTCGCCGAGCTGGGTCGTTCGGGGGATCGCTCCACCGAGACCCGGATCGCGCCGGCGCCGGGAGCGGCCATCGCGCGCGCCCCACCGGCGGGCTCTCCGCCCCCGTCGCACCGAAGTTGGGATAAGGCGGACCGGCCTCCGGCGGAGGCAGATGACCGCTGACGTCGGTTCCGGCACGCGCTCGTCGTTCCTCGGACCGGGGCTTCTCCTCGTCTTCGCGACCGCGATGATCAGCGGCGTGTCGACGTTCGTGAACCTCTACGCGGTCCACGGGACGAACTCGGACGCCTTCGTCACGGTGCGGAACCTCGCGGTCGCGATCGCCTTGGTACCGATCGCCCTGTTCGCGACCCGGGTCTCGCACGCCCCCCGCGCCGCGCTGCGGCGGGTGGACTGGGCGCGGCTCGTGGCGATCGGGATCGTGGGCGGCGGGATCCCGTTCCTGCTCTTCTTCTACGGCCTCCAGCTCGCGACCGCGGCGCACGGCGGGATCACGGCGTCGTTCCTCTACCGCACGCTGTTCCTCATGGCGACCGTCCTCGGGATCGTCTACCTCCGGGAGCGGTTCCACTGGCGCATCGCCCTCGCGGCCGTCCTGCTGCTCGGCGGGAACCTCCTGCTCCTCTCCTGGCACAGCCCGGTCTGGACGGACGGCTCGCTCTACGTGCTCGCGGCCACCGCGCTCTGGGCCGTCGAGTACTCGATCTCCAAGCGGACCCTGCGGGACGTCCCGAGCGGGACCGTGGCCCTCGGCCGCATGGGGTTCGGCGCCCTCTTCCTGCTCGGCTACCTGGCCGCCACCTCACAGTTCGGCGCGGTCAGCGCCCTCACGCAGAGGCAGTGGATCTGGGTGGGGATCAGCGCGGCGCTCCTGACCCTCTTCGTCGTGACGTGGTACGCCGGCCTTAAGCGGGTCGACCTCGGGGTCGCCACCGCCGTGCTCGTCCTCGGCTTCCCGATCTCCTGGCTCCTCTCCGCGGCGGTCGCCGGAGCCCCCGTCACCTTCTGGGAGGCGGTCGGCGCCGGGGCGGTCGTCGTCGGGGTCGTCGCCGCGGCCGGCCCGCAGGCGTTCCGCACGACATGGGAGTTCCTCCGATCGTTCCGGTGGAGCCGGCCGACCGCGTAGAATGGACGGCGTGCAACTCGGGGCGCGGTTCAGCATCGCGACGAACCGGCTCAACTACTGCGGCCCCGCGGACGCGGAGCCGACGCTCTACGGGGCGATCCGGTCCGACGCGGGAGGGGCCGCGGCGCGCCGGGCGCTCGGCGGGTTCGAGGCGCTGATGCCGTACCTCGAGGCGATCGGGAAGAAGCACGGCCTCGACCCGTTCGACGCCCCGGTGGTCGAGGCGTACTGGCTCGGGAACTCCCTGCTCGACGCGTTCGACCGCGACGACTTCCGGTCCCTCCTGAACGCCCTGACCCAGCGGGGGCTTCCCCGGTCGGTCGCGGACCACCTCGCGGCGCACCTCCCGAAGGCGCCGATTCCCCACCACATGTTCCACGTGGCGTTCGTCGGCGTGGGAGCGGTGACGGGCCACGTGCCCACGACGCTCGCGAACGTGGAGTCGTGCCGCCCCGCCTGGGCAACGGTCCTCGAGCGGCTCCCCGGCGGCTCCCTGCGGGTCGCGCGCCCGTCGCTCGCGGTCGACCGCGGCCGCCTCGTGCTCGGTCCGGCCGCGCCCCAGGAGGTCCGCTACGATCCCGAGGTCGTCCCCGAGGCGGTGCCCGGGCGCGAGGTCGCGTTGCACTGGGGGTGGCCGGCGCTCACCCTGACCCCGGCCCAGTCGGAGGCGCTGCGCCAGTACACCCGGCGGTCGCTCGACGCCGCGAACGAGGCCCTTCCCGGGCTGGGGACGTTCGGGCCGGCCCCGCCCCCTTAGGCGCTTAGTGGTGGCCGGTCTTGGCCCGCGCGAGCGGGGCGGGTGTTACCCCGCTCGGCCCGGCCGGGTTCTTCGGGGCCGGTGCCGGCGGCGCGCGGGCGGCCCCGGGGTGCGCGACCGGCGCGCCGGCGAGCGGCCGGTCGACGTACGTGAGCCACGCGCGGTGACCGTCGGTCCTTCCGTGGACGACGTGGTCGTAGAGCGCGCGGATCCGCTCCGTGAACGGGTACGTCCCTTCCCCGATCATCCGCCCGTCGACCTCCCGCACCGGGGCGATGCCGACCGCCGTCCCGGTGAAGAACAGCTCGTCCGCGGAGAACAGCTCCTCGCGTGTGAAGTCGGTGCGCTGGAACGGGATCCCTTCCTGGTGGAGGAGCCGGATGACCGTGTCGCGGGTGACTCCCCGGAGGATTCCCGAGCTCGCGGGCGGCGTGCTCACGATCCCCTTCTTGACGCGGAAGATGTTCTCGGCGGTCCCTTCCGCCACCATCCCCGCCGAGTTGAGGAGGATCGCCTCGTCGTACCCCCCGGCGGCCGCCTCCATCTTGGCGAGGCCGCCGTTGGCGTAGTTCGCGGCGCACTTCGCCTGCGGCGGGAGCGACCGGGAATCGATCCGGACCCAGCTCGAGACGGTCGCCCGGACCCCGGCCGACGCGCCGCCGGTCGGGAGGACGCCGCCCCACTCCCACATCCCGATCGCCATCTCGATCGGGCTCTTCGACGGGTCGAGGCCCATCTCCCCGTACCCCGAGAAGGCGATCGGTCGCAGGTAGGCGTCCGAGATCCCGTTCGCGCGGACCAGCTCGATGCACGCGGCCTTCTGTTCGGGGGTCCCGAACGGCATCTTCATCCGGTAGATCTTCGCGCTGTTCGCGAACCGCTCGAGGTGCTCGTCGAGACGGAAGATCGCCGGGCCCTGGGGGGTCGCGTGGCAGCGGATCCCCTCGAAGACCGCGTACCCGTAGTGCAGGGCATGCGAGAGGACATGGACGCGGGCCTCGTCCCAGCGCACGAGTTCCCCGTTGAGCCAGATCTTCTTCAGGGCCTGGAGGGCGACCATGGTGAGCCAATCGCCCGTTGCCTCCTTAGTCCCGAGGTAAATCCGGGTTCACCCTCCCCTCGGGGACCCCGCAGGGACCGGGCACCGGCGCCCGGTATCTCGACCGTCCGCGGGACCCGCGGCGGCGATCCGGAGGCCGGTTATCGGACGTCGGCCGGGGCGCTCAGGGGGCGATCCCGGCGTGGGGGACGGAGATTCGGTGGGACGGATCCGCCGAGCGCGTGCGGGTCACGTGCGCGAACCCTTCCTCTACGGCCTTGACGTTCAGGGGGATGTAGGCCGCCTTCCGCCCGGTCAGGAAATGGCCGAACACCTCCCGCAGGCCGTCCAGTTCGTTCCCGAGATCCTCGCCGCTGACGGCGAGGCAGGCCCCGAACATCACGCTGTTCGCGGCGATCACCGTGTCCTTCCCTTTCTCCGGGCTGTACGCGCGCAGGCCGCCGGCGATCTCGGTCGCGGGCACCTCGACCACCTCCACGTCGCCGCGTCGGCGGCTTTCCTTCACAAGCGAGCTGTTGACCAGGAGGGTCCCTCCCGACTTGAGCAAGGGGACGAAGTCCATCGAGGGGGTGTTCATCACGACCAGGATGTCGGGGTCCTCGACGATGGGGGAATCGATCGGTTCGTCCGAGGTGACGACGTAGCACTTCACCTTCCCTCCCCGGGTCTCGGGGCCGTAGGACGGAGTGTACGCGACGCGCCGCCCCTTGACGAGGTTGAAGTAGGCGAGCCAGTTCGCGAGCTCGAGGACGCCCTGGCCTCCGTGGCCGGCGAGGATCGTCTCGATCTTCATTTCTTCTCCACCCCGAACTTGTCCTTGAAGAGCCCCGGTGGGAAGACCTTCGCCAGAACCTCGGTCGCGTAGTGCTTCGACTGGAGGATCGACATCTTCCAGTTGACGCTGCAGGTGCTGATGAACTCGACAAAGGAGAATCCGCCCATCTCCTGGACCCGAAACGCGTTCCGAACGCTCCGGGCGCCTTCCAACGGTCCGCGCGCATTGTAGAAGTCGGCCGACGGCGTCGGGGTCACGGGGAGGAGCACCCGCTTCACGTAGGCCGGCGCCTCGAGGCTGGCGAGAAGCTTCGACGCGTCGATCGGCGCGCCGGTGAGCGCGATGTCCCGCCCGTGCGGCGAGGTCGTGGTGACCATGCCCTGCGGCGAGGTGGGCGCCATCTGGCCCCCCGTCATGCCGTAGATCCCGTTGTTGACGAGGAAGATGGTGATCGGCTCGCCCCGGTTCGCCGCGTAGATGAGCTCGGCGAGGCCGATCGAGACCGCGTCCCCGTCCCCTTGCACCGCGAAGACCAGGAGGTCGGGGCGCATCCGCTTGATCCCCGTCATCACCGCCGGCGCCCGTCCGTGGGGCGACTGGATGGCGTCGAGGTTCAGATACTCGTGGGCCAGGACGCTGCACCCGACCGAGTCGACCATCACCGTGCGTTCCCGCGCGCCCATCTCCTGGAGCGCGGACGCGATGAGGCGCGTCAAGGTCCCGTGCTCGCACCCGGCGCAGTAGTGGGTGGGCGTGCTGGTGAGGGTCGGCAGCGGTCCGAGCTTGACCTCGTAGCGGCCTTCGGCGGCGATCATCGGGACATCACCTCCGCCTGGAGAACGATGTCCTGCGGCGAAGGCAACAGGCCCCCCACCTTCTGCACCGAGGTGACCCGGGCTCGGCCCCCGGTCGCGAGGCGTACATCGTCCACCATCTGGCCCGTGTTGAGCTCGACGACGATGAAGTTCTGGACCCCGCGCTCCACGAGCGCCGCGAGCTCCCCCTTCGGGAACGGGGAGAGCGTGATCGGTCGTACGAGGCCGGCGCGGATCCCCTTCGCGCGGAGCATTCCGACCGCGCGTTGGGCGAGGCGGGCGCAGATCCCGTAGGCGACGAGGACGACGTCCGCGTCCTCGGTCTGGAACTTCTCCGAGCGTTGCTCCACGCGATCGACCTCCGCGAACTTGGCTCGGAGGTGCTCGGAGTGGGCGTTCAGCTTCGGCAGCTCGAGGTGCATCGACGTGAGGAGGTGCCGTTCGGGCCCGCGGGCCCCGGTCGTTGCCCAGGAGGTGTCGAACGCCGGGGCGGGCACCTCGGGGAACATCAGGTCCTCCTTGAGCTGGCCGAGGAAGGCGTCGGTGAGGATGATGACCGGGGTCCGATACTTGAACGCGAGCGAGAAGGCGAGCGACGGGAAGGCGGCCATCTCGGGCACGGAGCTCGGTGCGAGCACGATGTTGCGGTATCCGCCGTGCCCTCCGCCCTTGGTCGCTTGGAAGTAGTCGGTCTGCTCCGGCCCGAGGTTTCCGAGGCCCGGCCCGCCTCGGTTCACATCGACGATGAGCATCGGGATCTCCATCCCCGCGGAGTAGGAGATCCCCTCTTGCTTGAGGCTGAAGCCGGGACCGGAGGTGGCGGCCATCACTTTCGCGCCCGTCGCGGCCGCCCCCATGACCATGCTGATCGCCTCGATCTCGCTCGCCGCCTGGAGGAAGACCTTGAACGCGGGGTACCGAGGGTTTCCGAACTCGTTCGCGAGGGTCTCCGGGATCTCGCTCGAGGGCGTGATCGGGTATCCGAAGAAGGCGTTGAGCCCCGTCTTGAGGGCGCCGTAGGCGATCGCCTCGTTCCCCTTGAGGAACTCGCGCGCCGTGGTCATGCCTTCCACCTCGACACCTCGGTGATCGCGAAGTCCGGGCAGACCCAGTAACAGAGGCCGCACGCCGTGCAGTCGCCCTTCTGGCCGTGGAACTCGAACACGGCCGGGTGGTAGCCGCCGCGGTTCAGGGCGGTGGACAGGTGGAGGTTCCGTTGCGGGCACACCACCACGCAGAGGTCGCAACCCTTGCACCGTTCCGCATCCACGACGACGCGGTTCTTCGGAACTTCGGCGACCACGACCGCCGCCATCGAGGCCCTACTGCGCGCTCAGACTAGTTAAACGGCCCGTCAAAGTCTCTTGAGGGGACCCCGAGAAGCTTCGCCCACGGACGCGCGGGGGGGGCGCCTCCCTCCATCGGCCGGTCGTTCGCGTCAGGCTGGGGGCCCGGACGCCGCCCCCCCTCGCGAGTGCCCCACGGAAGGGATCCGCCCGGTTCCCGTCGAGTTCACCCATCGATCGGGGTACCCGCGGGGCCGCCCCGCGGACCAACCTCCGGCAGACCCCCTACGGGCCGTCGAGGGGAGCTCTAGGGGACTCCCCCGAACGGGGAGTGGGCCGGGACGGATTCGAACCGTCGATCTCCGCGTTGTAAGCGCGACGTCATCACCCCTAGACCACCGGCCCGCGCACCGGGCCAGACTACTGCTCGGTCTTGGGGGTGTCGGTCGGGGGATGCTCGCGATGGCGGACCCGCACGGCGACCCCGTGCCCGAGTTCCGTCATCATCGGCCCCGAGAGGGCGGCCTCGCCGACCCCGGCGAGGGCTCCGTCGCGCACCAGCACGACGGAATCCCCCGCCCGGATCCCGGGGTCGGCCGAGCGCACGCCGGGGACGAACAGGTCGCCGGCGAGCGTGAGCGCGGGGTCGATCCCGACCGCGAGCGGGAACTCCGGGGCGAGCCGTCGCGCTCCCGCGACGGTGAGATGAAAGAGGCCCCGCTCCTCGCGGACGGTCGCGAGGTCGGAGCGCCCGTCCGTGATCCGCTGGAACCACGGGCGGCCGGCGAGCCGAACGGGGGTCGCGAACAATCGGTCCGCGGCGTTGCGGCCGAACTGGACGGCGGCGAGCTCGCGCAGCTCCTCGCGCACGACGGCCAGGGGACCCCCGGGCACCGGGGGGGCGGTGTCGAGGGCCCCGGCGACCGCCGCCCGGAGGGCGTCGAGCGCCCCCGGTGAGGTCGTGCGGCCGTCGGGGACCGTCCAGACCGTCGGCCGGTCGGACGGGAACCGCGGCCGCAGGAAAGCGTACTCTTCCGGATCGAGGTGAACGACCGCCGACCGGTACTGGCCGCTCCGGAAGAGGTGGTCGAGCGCCTCCTCGACCATCGCGCGCTCGCCCTCCGTCCAGTCCCCGGTGACCGGGATGTCGTAGTGGCGGGCGGGCGGTACGTCCTCGAGCTCCCGCGGGACCAGCCCGATCGGCGAGGAGACGGAGACGACGTGGAGCCGCTCGAGGCCGGGAAGCCCCTCGAGGGCCCCCACGAATCGCCGGTGCGACCGGGAGTTGCGGTACGGCTTCGTCTTGGAGCAGGGAACGAGGAGGAGGACAGATTTCGACGGCGGCGGGCGGTACCGTTCGACGAGCCGTCGGCGGAACCGGACCATCTCGGGACGTCGATGGGACTCCGCCAGGACGTACGGCTGTGAACCGGTGAACGCGACCGGGGACCTCTCCTCCAGGAGGCTGCCGAGGTCGCGGTCGGCGTATCGGAGCATCTCGGCCATGGCCGGCTCCGCCGGGAGGCGGGACTCCACGAGCGCCCGGAGCCGTCCGGCGCGCATCGCGGCGCGGGTCTCCGCGATCGCGCGCCGGTACTCGGCGAGGGTGTGGACGGCGAGATCTCCCGGCGGGTCGGCGACGCACGCGTCGCAGCCGCACGCGCGTTCCCGCCGGAACGACGCGGCATCGGTCGGTCCGAACGTCGTCGATAGGTACGCGCCCCGCGAGGCCTCGAAGCGGCCTTCGACGGTGTCGACGAGATCGACGCCGAGGTAGGCGAGCAGGGCGACCCGGTGCGGCAGGGCGACCCGGGGGGCCCAGACGAGCGGCCCGGCCCCTACCTCCGCACGGAGCTGCCGGAGCGCGGCCACGAACGGCCGCCCGTCCGCCCAGAGGTAGCGGGCGTTGCCGAGCAGGAGGAGCTCGGGGCGGTTCCCGCGGAGCTCGGCGAGCTCCCCGGCCGTGGACGGAGGGTGGACGAGCCAGGACCGTTCCCCGATCGGAAGGACCGACGGTCCCCCCGAGGCGATCTCGGGAGCGAGCACCGGCACGTCGAGGCCGAGCGATCCTACCCCGTCAGAGAGCCGGAAGCGCCGGGTCCCCGGTGGACCTCCCTCGGAGCGGAGATGGAGCCCGGGACCGTCCTCGCCCTCGGTGCGGCTCTCGATCAGTCCGGGGGTCGCCAGCCGGACGGCCCCCGCGGAGGCCGCGCCCAGGAGGGCCAACCCTTCCGAGCGGTCGACGGTGCGGGTCACGGTCCGCCGGGACCCGGCTCCCGAGGGCGCCGGGGCGCTTCCGTCCGCCACGGGATCGCCGCGCCGGGCGTCGGTGCCGGCCGGCCGGGCGCTTCAGGTTCTGAGGTGGTTCCGGGCCTCTCCAAGGGATCGCGCGGAAGACGAACCGGCGCTCATTAGCTCGCCGACCTCGAGCGAGCCCGGACTAGCCGAAGGAGATCGCCCCGAGCGCCGGGAAGAAGACGGAAACGGCCACCCCCCCGAGGAACACGAGGCTGATCGCGAAGTGGCGCTCGAACGGTACGCGGGCCTGTGTCGGCCGCGCGGCCAGCATCGCGTCGGCCGCCGCCGCGAGCCCTCCCATCGCCCCGAGGGCCACGAAGTACGGGATCGAGAGGTGAAGGAGGGCCCCGAACGTCGCGAGGAGGAGAAGGGCGACGGCGTGCAGGGCGGCCACGAGCCGCACCGACGTCTTCTCACCGAAGCGGACCGGGATCGAGAACAGCCCCAGCGACCGGTCGCTCCCGAGGTCCCCGAGGCTGTGGACGGTCTCGAACGCGGTCCCCCAGGCGAGAAGGGCCCCGACGGCGAGCAGCACTACGGCGGGCAGCGTACCGCGGACCGCGATGTAGACCGCCGCAGGAGTGATCGCCTGGACCAGGCCGAGGAACGCCGTTGTGAAGGTGGTGAACCGCTTCGTGAAGCTGTACCCGAAGATGAGCAGGAGAGCGACCGGGGCGAGGAGGGACGCGAGCGGGTTGAGCAGGTACGCCGCCCCGAGCAGCAGCGCCCCGTTCGCCCCGGCGAAACCGAGCGCGAAGGCGGACGAGCGCTCCCCGGTGACGAGCGCCCGGCCCCGGGTGCGTGGATTGGCCGCGTCGAGGTGTCGGTCGGCGTACCGGTTGAAGCTGTGGCCCGCGTTCCGAGCGGCGACGAAAGCGACCACGACCAGGAGCGCCGTCCGCCACGTCGGCCAGCCGCCGGCGGCCAGCAGGAGGAAGGCGAGGGCGAACGAGAGGTTCAGGCCCAGGGTCTGGATCTCGAGGAAGCGGCCCAGGCCCGCCCCCGCGCCGGAGGACGGCGCGCCGTCCGCGCTCACCGGCTCCGCCGGCCGAGGAGGCCGGCGAGCGTGGCATCGCCCCGGATCACCCGCTCAGCCGCCTCGACCGCCGCCGGTTCGGACCGGATCTCCTCGGGCCAGGGGCGGGGGAATCCGTCCTCGGGGCGCTTCCGGGTCGCGTCGATGCCGACCTTTCCTCCGACGTTCGGGACCGGGTTCGAGATCGAGAGCTGGTCGACCGGCCCTTCGACCAGCTCGAGGTCCCGGGCCGGGTCGGCCTGCAGCCCGACGCGGTAGAGGACGTCGGAGAGGTCGTGGACGTTGACGTCGTCGTCCACGACGATGAGGTAGCGGGCGAACATCATCTGGCCCAGCCCCCACAGGGCGTGCATCACCTTGCGGGGGTGGCCCGGGAACGCCTTGCGGATCGAGACGACGGCGACGTTGATGAACAGCCCCTCGAGGGGCAGGTTCATGTCGACGAGCTCGGGGAGCACGAGCCGGATCACCGGAAGGAAGATCCGCTCCACCGACTTCCCGAGGATCGCATCCTCCGTCGGCGGCCGGCCCGTGACGGTCGTGAGGTAGACCGGCCGCTCGCGGTGGGTCACGCGCGTGACGTGGAAGACCGGGAACGGCTCCGACGCCGAATAGTAGCCGGTGTGGTCGCCGAACGGTCCCTCGACCGCCCGCTCGGACGGGTCGACGTAGCCTTCGAGCACGATCTCCGCCTGGGCGGGGACCTCGAGGTCGACCGACCGCGCCGGCACGAGCTCGACCGGTTCCGACCGCAAGAACCCCGCGAAGACGAAGTTCGAAAGGCCTTCGGGGACCGGCGCGAGCCCCGAGAAGACGGTCGCCGGGTCCGTTCCGATGACCGCGGCCACCGGCATCCGCTCGCCCCGGGCGGCCCACTTGCGCAGGTTGCTCGCCCCAACGCGGTGGATCTGGGCGTGGAAGCCGAGGGTGTCGTGTCCGTACTGCTGCAGCCGGTAGATCCCGGCGTGCGACTCCCCGGAGTCGGGATCCTTCGTGATCACGACGGGAAAGGTGATCGTCCGTCCCCCGTCCTTTGGCCAGCACCTGAGGATCGGGAGCCGGTCGAGATCGACCGTCGGCTCCTCGACCTCCTGGCACGGCCCGCTGCGCACGCGCTTCGGGGCGAGCGATCGGAGCGTCGAGAGGGTCTCGATCGTGCCGCCGAGGTCGCGCATCGCCCCGACGATACCCGCCGGCGGACGAAGATGGACCAGCCGTTCGACCCGGGCCGCGACGTCGTCGACCCGTTCCGCGCCGAGCGCGAAGGCGATCCTTCGTGGCGAGCCGAAAACGTTCGTCACGACGGGCATCGACGCCCCCGGGACGTTCTCGAAGAGGAGCGCCGGGCCGTCGGCCCGCAGCACCCGCTGCGTCACCTCGGTGATCTCGAGGTCTCGGGAGACGGGGGCGCGGAGGCGGACGAGATCGCCCTTCGCCTCGAGGGCCTCCAAGAAGTCGCCGAGCGATCGGAACGCCACGAGCACGGTCGAGCCGCTCGGGTTATTAAACGGACGGCGGGGAGGCCGCAGGTTCATATCGGAACTGCCGCTCCGCCGCGCGATGCAATCGGTCACGCTCGAGTTCCGGACCGAGGACCTCGCCCTTCTCGGGCTGATCCCGGTCGGCCTCTTCGAACGGTACGAGGAGGTCGAGCTGCTGGAAACGCTGCGGCTCGAGCAGGGATGGCGGCTCGAGCTGCTCCGCATCCGGCGTCGCGGGCCGCTGAAGAGCGCCTCCGAGCTCGAGCGCGAATCGCGCCGCATCCGCGCGCTCTACGGCCTCGAGAGCTTCGAGCTGGTCGAGCGGCGCCCGAGGACGCGCGACTACATCGTCCTCGTCCGCCAGCGGAACCCCGATCGGCTGCGGCGCTGGCTGACGCTCGCCGGGGGCGAGATCTCCCCGGTCGCCCCGTTCCGCCTTTCCTCCGAGCGGGTCGTCGCCTCGTTCCGCGGGGAGGAACGGGCCCTGCGCCGGGTCCTCAAGCGCCTCGACCGGGAGGAGTTCCCGTACCGCGTCGTCCGGGCGAGCGCCCACCCGGTCATCCACGATCCCGAGGCGACGGCACTGACGCCGCTCCAGGCGACGATGATCGCCCGGGCGTGGGTCCTCGGCTACTACACGGTCCCCCGACGCGTGACGTTGACCCGTCTGGCCCGGCAGAGCGGACGGAGCGCCCCCGGCCTCGGAAAGCTCCTGCGACGGGCCGAGGGCCGACTGGTCGCGCGGTGGTTCGCTTCGGAAGGAGGGGTCACGGAGCCCGAGGTCGCCGCCGCGGGCGGTCCGTCGGCCGCGCGCGAGGCGTAAAGAGGCCGGCCGCCTCCGCTCCCCGTGGCGCGGCGGGCCCGTTCGATCGCGGTCGAACGCGTCCCGGGCACTCACGAGGCGCCGATCCCCGCGCGGGCGACCGCGGGTTCCGCCTGCTTCGACCTCGCCGCGGCCGAGGCCGTCGAGCTCGTGCGCGGACAGGTCTCCCTCGTGCGCACGGGGCTTAAGCTCCGGTCCCCCCCGGGGACGTTCCTCGAGGTCCGGCCCCGCAGCGGTCTCTCCGTCCGGGGGGTCCTGATGGTCAACGCCCCCGGGACGATCGACCGGGACTTCTCCGGGGAGGTGCGGGTGCCCCTCACCTTCCTCGGGGAGGGAACCTACCGCATCGAGGTCGGGGACCGCATCGGTCAGATCCGGCTCGTCGAGGATCTCGCGGCGACCTTCCGGCCCGGACGGGTCGGCCCCGTCGCGTCGCGCCGCGGGGGCTTCGGGAGCACCGGGCGCTAGGGGAACTCGGAGAGGAGCCGCTGGACCGGTTTCGCGGGGGGCGCGGCCGGCAGCCGCCCGCGGCTCGCCTCCGACTCGACCCGCTCGAGCATCTCGTGCATGCGCCGCTCCCGCGCAAAGGCGGAACGGTGCAGGCCGACGTCGCGCGTCCCCTCCGCGACCAGGACGACCGCGCGCCCGGCCCGGGCCCGTCCGGTCCGGCCCCGGCGCTGGATCGTCCGGATCACGTCCGGGATCGGCTCGTAGAACACGACGAGGTCGGTCGCGGGGATGTCGAGACCCTCCTCGGCGACGGAGGTGGCGACGAGGCAGTTGATGCCGCCCGACCGGAACCGGTCCAGCATCGCGACCTGCTCCTTCTGGGAGAGGCCGGGCGTCGGCCCGTGATCGGCCTGGCCGACGAACCGCGCCGGGCGTACCTCGGGGTCCCCGAGCCGCTCGAGCTCGGTCGCGAGGCGGTCGACGGTGTGCCGGTACTGGGAGAAGACGATCACGCGGGCCGCAGGGTCCCGGTGGAGCTCGTCCCGGACGATCCGGGTGGCGGTCGCCAGCTTCGGATGCTCGATGTCCAGCCGGTCGAGCTCCTCCATCACGCGCACGACGTCCGGATCACCGAGGAAGGCCCGCTGCGACGGGGTCAGTCGTCGGCCGTCGCTCGGGCGCTGCCGGGCGAGGAAGTCCCGCAGCGTCTCGACCCCCTGGCTCTCGATGAGCTCGTGGGCGTGCAGCCCCTTCATCGCCACCGCCTGGGCGGTGACCGCCTGCCAGAGGGAGGCCGAGCTCGGGTCGCCGCGAGCGCGGGAGGCGGCGATCTGGTGGTGGAGCCGAGCCCCGGCCTCGAGGAGGGCGCGGCGACTCACCTCCCCCGCCGGCAGGACCCCGAGACGGTGGAGGAGATCCCCCTGCCGGGCGACGCACGTCCGTAGGAGGATCGCGAGGTGGCGGACCTCGGGGGGCACCGTCACCTGGACCGTTTCGACCCCGATCCCTTGCAAGTATGGGGCGACGTCGGGGCTCAGTTCGGTCCGGTACTCGAAGTGGTCGATCCCGAGGTTCGTCCAGACCCCCTGCACCCGCGCCAGGCTGCCGCCGGGGGAGGCGGTCATGGCGAGCACGCGGGCGCGGGGCCCTTCTCGGTTGGCGCGGCCGATCGCGACGTACGGATAGTCGCCCACCGCCCGATGGGCCTCGTCGAACACCACGAGGGAGAACGACGCGAGAGGGAATCCCCCGGCCTCGAGGTCGTTCCCGATCACCTGCGGCGTGGCGACCACGACCTGCGGGGGCTGGAGGAGCTCGGCCCGCCGGTCCGGCGCGATCGCCCCGGTGAGCACGAGCGGCGGGGGAGCGTACAGCGTCTGGGCGATCGAGCGGGAGTGCTGGACGACGAGCGGGCGGGTCGGGGCGAGCACCAGCACCGACTCGGTCGGCTGCCGGAGCAGGAATTCGGCGGCGACCCGCAACGCGATCGCCGTCTTGCCGAGACCGGTCGGAAGGACGACGAGCGTGTTCCGGTCGATCGCCGCCGCGGCGATCGCGCCCTGGTAGAGTCGGTCCTCGAGCGTGCCGGGCCGGATCCGCGGGTGCTCCACGGTGCCCATCGTGCGCCGCTCCGCCGGCCAAGAGTCCCTGTCTTTATTAACGGGGGGTTTCGCCGAACGATGCTCCCGGGCTGGATGGTCGCCCCGCTCGTCGCCGCGGCGCTCGTCGTCCTCCTTTACCAGGGGTTCGCGATCCTCCTCGCCCTCGAGATGCCCCGGCTCGATCCCGCGCCCTTCCCCGAGGGGAGGGCGGCGTGGCCGAAGGTGAGCGTCGTCGTGGCGGCCCGAGACGAGGAGCTCGACCTCCCCGGGACCCTCGACTCTCTCGCCCGGCAGGATTACCCTAACCTCGAGGTCGTGGTCGTGGAGGGGGGTTCGACCGACGGGACCCGGGCCGAGATCGAACGACGCTCCGCGACCGTGCGCGGCGTGGATGAGCCCGCGCTTCCCGACGGTTGGGTGGGAAAGAACTGGGCGTGCTGGATCGGGGCGCGATCGACCGACGGGGAATGGCTCCTGTTCCTCGACGCGGACGTCCGGCTCGGGCCGTCGACGGTCCGCACGTCGGTCGAGTGGGCCGAGCGCGAACGGGCCGCCTTGGCCACGCTCGCCCCCCGGGTGGAGATGGTCGGCTTCTGGGAGCGCGTCGTGCTGCCGTTCTACGTCCAGATGGTGCTCTCCTACTTCCGTACCCCTCACACGAACCGGGCCGGGTCGAGCGCCGCCATGGCGAATGGCCAGTACTGGCTCGTGCGCCGGTCGGAGTACGACTCGCTCGGCGGCCACGAGGGGGTGCGGGGCCAGGTCCTCGAGGACGTCGCGATCGCGCGTCGCTTCCGCGCGGCCGGGAAACGGATCCGGATCGCGTGGGCCCCCGCGCTCGCAACGACCCGGATGTACCGGGACCGTCGGGAGATGTTCGAGGGGATCCTCAAGAACGTCCACGGCACGGAGTTCTCGGCCGCTCGCCAGATCGGATTCCTCGTTGGCCTCGTCGGTCTCTTCCTCCTCCCCCTCGGGCTGGGGCCGCTCGGTTGGGCCGAAGGGAGCGCGATCCTCGCCGGGATGGGGGGAATCCTGGTCGTGGCCCTCTTCGGCAAGCACGTCGCGTTCGCCCGAGCCGTCGGGGCCCCGGCGGCGTACGGTCTCCTCTATCCGCTCGCGGTGGGCTTCTACGTCGGCGTGGTCGCGACCTCCCTCGTCCGCGGCCTCCGCCACCAGGGAGTGACCTGGAAGGGGCGGTCGTACGCGCTCCGGCCCTGACCGCGCTCCCGAACCGCTATCTGGGGAACGGTGCTCGAGACCGGCGATGGCGCCGGCGAGCGACACGAGCTACGGCATGGTGATCGGGGGCCGCGAGATCCCCGCCGGTCGCGGCGAGACCCGGCCGGTCCTCGACCCGGCGACGAACCGACCGATCGCCGAGGTCGCGGCCGGCGGACGGGACGATGCGCGCCACGCCCTCGAGGTCTCCGAGGCGGCGTTCCGCGGATCCGGCTGGGCTGGGGACGACGGGGCGAAGCGTTCGAAAGCGCTGTTCCGCCTCGCCCGCCTCGTCGACGAGGCCCAGGAAGCGTTCGCGCTCCTCGAGACGCGGAACATG
Organism: Thermoplasmata archaeon; assembly: GCA_052326305.1. Taxonomy (GTDB): domain Archaea; phylum Thermoplasmatota; class Thermoplasmata; order Lutacidiplasmatales; family UBA184; genus Lutacidiplasma. The sequence continues at coordinate 197,984 of JBKQPJ010000015.1, forward strand.
GGGAAGACGCTGCGCGAATCGCGCTTCGACATCGGGTACGTGGTCCGCACCCTCGAGTACGTCGCGGGCCTCGCCGACAAGATCCAGGGGGAGACGATCCCGGTCCCCGGCGCCCGCCTCGACTACACGGTCCGGGAGCCGCTGGGGGTCACCGTGCACATCGCCCCGTGGAACTATCCGCTCCTCCTCGCGGTTCGATCGGTCGCGCCGGCGCTCGCCGCGGGCAACGCGGTGATCCTGAAGCCGGCGAGCCTCACGCCCCTCACCGCCATCGCCTTCGGAAGGCTCGCGTCGACCGCCGGCCTTCCGGACGGGATCCTCAACGTCGTGCCGGGCGCCGGTGCCGAGGTCGGCGACGCGCTGATCGCCGACCCCCGCTGCGCCTCCGTATCGTTCACCGGGGGCCTCGAGGTCGGCCGCCGCATCGCGGAGGCCGCGGCGCGCCGGCTCGTCCCGGCGACGCTCGAGCTCGGCGGGAAGAGCCCGGTGATCGTGTTCCCGGACGCCGACCTCGACCGGGCCGCCCGGGCGATCGCCTTCGGGATCTTCGGGAACGCGGGCCAGATGTGCTGGGCCGCCTCCCGGCTCATCGTTCACGAGACGGTGCGCCGCCCGATCCTCGATCGGCTGAAGCAGATCGCCGAGGCGACCAAGGTCGCCCCCGGCACCGAGGAGGGCGCGGAGATGGGCCCGGTCGTCTCGCCCGGACAGGCCGACCAGATCCTCGAGTACGTCGACGTCGCCCGCGCCGACGGAGGGACCGTCGTGGCGGGCGGCCAGCGCGCGAGCGACCCTCGTCTCGGGGCCGGTAATTTCGTCCTTCCTACGGTCGTCGATGCGGTCCCGCCGACTTCCCGCGCCGTCCAGGAGGAGATCTTCGGGCCGGTGCTCACCGTCGCGGGGTTCACGGAGACCGACGACGCGATCCGGCAGGCGAACGCGACCCGCTACGGCCTCTTCGCGGCGCTCTGGACGCGGGACCTCGCTACCGCGCTCACCGTCGCCCGTCGGCTCGAAGCCGGCATGGTCGCGATCAACGAGAGCCCGGTGACCTTCCCCCAGACCCCGTTCGGCGGGTTCAAGGAGAGCGGCCTCGGCTTCGAGCAGGGCGCCCGATCCGTCGAGGTGTACACCCGCCGCAAGAACGTCGTCGTGAACCTCGGGACCCCGAAGAAGAGGCCCTGAATCCTCCCTAGGTACGTACGAAACGCCCAAAGTATCCCCCCGGGCTCCCCGCGGCGATGGCCGCCCCTCCGCCCGAGCCCGCCCCGTGGGGCTCCTGCCGCTTCTGCGGGGTCGCGGTCCGACCGGAAGCTCTCACGTGCGGGATCTGCGGAGCCGACGGGCCGATCGCCGCCGGCGGGCTCGCGAGCGCCCCGAGGACCGTGCGCCGTCGGGTGCGATGGACCGCCACGCTCCGAACGCTGATCGTGATCGGCGTCGCGGTCGGCCTCGCGTACACCCTCATCGACGCGGTGCTCACCGGCCCGCCGAGCGTAGCGGACCCGCTGACGACCTCGGGCGTCCACTCGATCCCGGTCGGTTCGGTGTTCGTCCTTTCGGGGGACATCACCGGCGGGGACTACGTCATCGGGAACTACACGACCATCGACCCCGCGGGCCTCAGCCTCGCGGTCGCGGTCTACAACTCGACCGAGTGGTCGGCCCTGGGCCTCGGGAGGGGGGCCGTCTCCGCCTGGTCCAGCCCGCCCCAGCCCGCCGGGCGGATCATCTTCTCCGCGCCGTACACCGATTCGTACTACTTCGAGTTCACGAACCCGTACCCGACGACGAGCGGGCTCAACGTGACGGCGTACATCACGACCGAATACGAGTCGAACGTCGGCGACGAAGGGTTCGGCTAGGGTGCTTCGGCGTCGCTCTTCTCGTCCGCCGACCCGTCGTCCTCCGACCGGCGAAGGACCTCGGGGGGGATCTGGTCGGCGAGGTAGACGGTCTTACCCGCCTGCATGATCACGATCCCGGACTCGCGCGCCTTCCGGGCATCGATCTCGAGGATCGTCGGCTCCGGGGTCCGCACCTTGCCGGCGGCCCGCGCTGCGGCGGCGGTCTTCGACAGGTGGACCTTGCGCCGGTCCGACGGTTTGAGCCCGACCTCGAGGACGATCGCCGACTCTTCGGCGGTCACGGGGAAGTACAGCCGGTCGGGGATGTTCTCGGTCGGCAGGTCGAGCTCGATCTCGAGCGTGTGGCCGTACGTCGCCCGCACCCGCTCCCCGCGGACCTCGTAGCGGCCCTTCGCGTCGGTCTCGGCGATCGCGATCAGGTGGTGCGGTCGGAGCCAGTGGTACGCCGGGTGCTTGCGGCCGATCGCCCGGACCATCTCCGGGAGCTCGATCCAGCCGTGCGGGTCGATCGTGAGCTGGTAGCGGTCGGGGAAGTGCCGCAAGATGCCGGTCATGACCCGACCGAGGTGGTCGAGCTCCCGGTCGTTCATCAGGAAACGCCCGGCCTCGCTGCAGACCGGGCACGTCTCCGCCCGGAAGTAGCCGTGCTGGACGCACTCCTTCAGCATCGGTAGGGGCGTGCGGTCACGCCTTGGTCTTGTCGGCCGCCTTCTCGAAGTCGGTCAACAGGTCGTCGTACAGGTCGGTGAGGTCCTTGAGGGTCCGCTTGAGGACCTGCTGGGGCTTCTCCCCCTTCGTCCTCAGGAACAGGGTCGGTCGGTCGAGGTACGGGTGGCCGAGGAAGTACCGGGCCTCCACGACCTTCTCTTCCTTCTGGAGCGCTTCGACCAGCGGGATGAGCAGAGTCTCCTCCCCCTTCGGGAACTCGACCCGGAGCAGGTCGTGCTCCTTTTCGACGACACGAACTTCCATGGCGGGCCTCGGGAAGCGCACCACCAGCCCCCGCTTCTTAAGGGTGGCGGCGCCGCCCGAGGGAGCGCCGGGCCCTGGCCGACGCGCCTTTAACCCGCGGGCGCTCCGCGGCCCGGGGAGCGATGCGCTGGCTCGTCGTCGGGGGCGGGGCCCGAGAGCATGCGATCGCCACGGCGCTGGCACGCGCCGGCGCGGAGATCGCGGTCGCGAGCCGGAACGCGAACCCCGGGCTCGACCGTTTGGCGGGGAGTTCCTCCCGAGTCGACCCGACCGAGGCGGCCCGGGTGGTCGAGTTCGCCCGGGTCGCGCGGGTCGACGCCGCCGTGATCGGGCCGGAGGCCCCGCTCGCGAACGGGGTGGCGGACGCGCTGCGGGCGGCCGAGATCCCCACGGTCGGCCCCAACCGCGACGCCGCGCGGCTCGAATCATCGAAGGCGTTCTGCCGGGACCTGCTTACGCGCCACGGCGTGCCCGGGCAGCCCCGCTTCGTGGCCGCGACCACGGCCGAAGAGGTCGACCGGGCGGTCGCGGGCTTCTCCGGGCCGTTCGTGGTGAAGCCGGACGCGCTCTCGGCCGGTAAGGGTGTCTGGGTGCAGGGCGCGGACTTCGCCGACCCGAAGGAGGCGGCGACGTACGCGAGGTCCCTGCTTCCCGGGGGCCGGGTCGTCCTCGAGGAGCGGCTCGTCGGCGAGGAGTTCAGCCTGATGGCGTTCGTCACCGACTCCGGCATCTACCCGATGCCGCTCGTCCAGGACTTCAAGCGGGCGCTCGAAGGCGATCGGGGCGGGAACACCGGCGGCATGGGCTCCTACTCCCAGCGGGACCACCTGCTCCCGTTCCTCTCCTCCACCGACCGCGACGGGGCCGTCGAGATCCTCCGCCGCTCGGTCCAGGCGCTGCGGGCCGAGGGGCTCGCGTTCCGCGGGATCCTGTACGGCGGTTTCATGCAGACGGTCGGGGGCCCGAAGCTCCTCGAGTGGAACGTGCGCTTTGGCGACCCCGAGGGGATGAACGCGCTCACGCTGTACGAGCCGGGGGACTTCGCCGCCCTCCTGCTCGGGGTCGCGCTCGGGCGTGTCGATTCGAACCTCCTCCAGTTCCGCCAGCGCGCCACCGTCGTGAAGTACCTCGTCCCTCCGGGGTACGGGAGCCGGGCCCAGCCGGGCGGCCTCCTGACCCTCGACGCCGAGGCGATCCGGGCCGAAGGGGTCCAGCTCTACTACGGGAGCGTGGAAGACGCCGGCCCGGCGACGGTCCGGCTCGGGACCTCGCGGGGCGTCGCCCTGGTCGGCGAGGCGAGCGCTATCTACGAGGCCGGGGCGCGCGTGGAGGCGGCGCTCCGCCATGTGCGCGGGGAGTTCTACCTGCGCCACGACATCGGTACGAAGGAGGATCTCGCCCGTCGCACGCAGCATATGCGAGAGCTCCTCGTCCCGGGCGCGAAGGCCTCCCCGCTCCCCCTCAGCGTCGCGGCGCCGGACGCGCCGCCGTCGAGCTCCGCGCCCGACTGGCAGCGGGTCGGCTGACCGGCCCCGAGGCCCAAGCGTCAAATAACCACCCCTCGGTCACGCGGCCCCATGTTCTGTCCGGAGTGCAAGCGGCTGATGCGGCCCGACCGGGCCATGGGGGTCTGGCGGTGCGCTTCGTGCGGGCGCACGGTGCCGCTCGGCCGCGGGGTCGAGGTCCGCCACTCCGACCCGAAAGGGCGCGAGGTCGGGGTCGTCGAGACGAAGATGGCGACGCTTCCGAAGACCGCCGAGACGTGCCCGAAGTGCGCGAACGATGAAGCGTACTGGGTCCTCCGCCAGACGCGCGGCGCGGACGAGCCCGAGACCCGGATCTTCGAGTGCACGAAGTGCGGTCACAAGTGGAGGGACTATCAGTGACGGCGGCGGCGTTCGGAACGGTCGCCCACGCCTTCGCCCCCGAGGCCGTCGGCCGGACGGTGCACCTGCGCGGCTGGGTGCTGCGCTCCCGCTCGTCCGGGGGGATCCTCTTCCTGCTCCTGCGCGACCGCACGGGCGTGGTCCAGGTGACCGGGCGGCGGGACCAGCTCGGCGACGCGACCTTCGACGCCGTCGAGCACACCCAGGTCGAGGGGGCGCTCGCCGTCGAGGGGACGGTCGCCGAGGACCGCCGGGCGCCCGGGGGTCGAGAGGTCCGGGCGAGCGTGATCTCGGTCGTCGACGCGGGCGAGCCGTTCCCGATCTTCGCCGAGCAGACGGAGGAGTTCCGTCTCGACCACCGCCACCTCGTCATCCGATCCCAGGAGCACGTCGCGACGTTCCGCGTCAAGGCCGAGCTGCTGCGCGCCTGCCGCGAGTTCCTCGACCGCGAGGAGGTGCTCGAGATGACGCCTCCGGTCATCTCGGGGAACGCGGCGGAGGGGGGCGCCGAGGCGTTCCAGATCGACTACTTCGGGCGTCCCGGGTACCTCTCCCAGACCTCCCAGCTGTACCTCGAGGCGCTCCTGTTCCCGCACGAGCGGGTGTACGCCCTCACTCCGTCGTTCCGGGCGGAGAAGTCCCGGACGCCGCGGCACCTGACGGAGTACTTGCACCTCGAGGTCGAGCTCGCCTGGTGCGATCTCGCGGGTCTGATCGAGTTCACCGAGCGGATGATCGAGAGCGTCGTGCACACGGTCGCCGAGCGCCGGCCCCGGGAGCTCGAAGCGCTCGGACGACCGCCGTCCGAGCTGCTCGCCGTCCGCGCGCCGTTCCCCCGGATGACGTACACGGCCGCGGTCGAACGGCTCGTCGCGCAGGGGTTTCCCGTGAGCTTCGGCAGCGACCTCGGCACCGCGGAGGAGCGGGCCCTAACCCTCGAGGCCGGGACCCCGCTGTTCGTGACGCACTTCCCGCGGGAGCTGAAGGCGTTCTACATGCTGCGCTCTCCGGAGGACCCGCGGACCGTCGAGGCGTTCGACCTGTTGGCGCCCGAAGGGTACGGCGAGATGATCGGCGCGTCGTGCCGCGAGACGGACGTCGCGCGCCTCACCCAGAGGATCCAGGAGATCGGCGGGAACCTCGAAGAGTACGCCTGGTACGTCGACCTCCGGCGGCACGGAAGCGTGCCGCACGCCGGCTTCGGCCTCGGCATCGAGCGGATCCTGCGCTGGATGCTGCGGCGCGAGCACATTCGGGAGACGACGCCGTTTCCGAGGACGCCGTCCCGGCACACACCGTGAGCCCCCGCCGTCGGGGCGTCGGTGAGCAAGGTTCAAGAGCGGGCACGCGCCTCCGCCCGTTGCTCACTCATCGGGGGCCCTAGCGTGGCAACAGAGCACGGGTCGGGCCGAGAAGAGGAGCGGCCCCCGCTCTCGCCGGTGCTCGTCGAGCGGATCTCCCACCAGGATGTTCCCGCGATCTGCTCGCTCTACAAGAAGGTCTGGGAGGCGGAGCCGACCGGGGTCCCGACCGAGCTCGTCAAGGCCTGGCAGCCGACGCCGCTCGAGTTCACGAGCTGGATGGAGGGCGTGACGTACTTCTCTGCCCGTCGCGACGGCCGTCTCGTCGGGGTCATCGGCTGCGAGCTGCGCCACGGGAGCTGCCGCCTCCTCCACCTCGCCGTCGACCCCGACGCGCGTCGGCAGGGGATCGGCAGCGCGCTGGTCGGGGCGTCGATCGAGTGGGCCCGGCACGCCAGCTCCGGATCGGTGTGGGTCGAGACGCTGTCGCGGTTCGCCGCGGCGACCTCGCTGTTCAAGCGGCTCGGATTCGCGCCGGCGGGCGAGCTCCACCGGCACGAGTGGAACCAGGACGTCCAGCTCTTCGAGCGGACCCTCTAGCGCCGGCCTAGCGCGTCCGCGAAGGGGGCGGTCCCGTGTGGGTCGACGGCGAACCGTGCGTCTGCTGCAGGCCACGCAGACGCCGGATCCCTTCCTCGGCCTGGCCGTGGAAGATCTCGCGCGCGCCCTGGGCGAGCTCGGTCGCCTCCCGCTCGGTCGCGACGCCCTGGCGCCGCTCCCGCAGCAGGAAGTCGCCGTAGTCGGCGACGTACTTCGGCATCGCGGTCTGGAGTCGTTCCGTCGCGCGGAGGCGCAGCGCGCGGATCTGCTGTTTCAACGCGGCGAGACGACCGGTCCGCAGCTCCTCCTCGAGCGTCCGCGCCGCCTCGGCCGGGTCGGTCGGCGTCGGCAGGCCGAGCGCGTGGAGGTCCTTGAGGAGGGAGACGATCCGCTCGAGCTCCTCGCGCGCCTGGTCGAGGTGGCGCTCCTTCAGCGCGACGACCCGGTCGACCTGCTGGAACGTGGCGAGGGCCGCCGCCACGTCGCCGACGCGGGCCGCGTGCAGCGCGTCGTCGATCTGTTCGCGTTCGAGGCGGCTGTCGACCGAGTACGCCTCGAGGCGCGCCAGCCGGGACTTCTCGCGACGCTCCCACTCCTCGAAGGCGGTGACGATCCGCCGCTGCGCGAGCCGTTCGATCCCCCGCACGACCTCCGCCCACGGCTCGGGGTTGGGGGCGCTGCGGGCGGCCTCCGACGCCCAGCCGGGCAATCGGGGAAGCTCGACCCCGAGCGGTTCCGCGGCCTCCGCCCACTGGCCGACCCGGGCAAGCCGGCGACCGAGCTCGGCCGCGAACGGGTTGGTCGGCGAGGAGGAGGCGAACGGCCCGGGGACGGCGGAGGGCCGCTTCGGCGGCAGGGCGACCGCCGGCTCCCCGTCGTCCGACGGAGCGCCGGTGCCGACGAGGGCGTGGCACCGCGGGCAGACGAGCACGTCCTCGGGGAGAGGACTCCCGCAGCTCGCGCACGCCTTCTGTCGGGCCGCCATCGATGTGGTACGTCGGCTATGGTCGGAGGAACCTTATAGAAGGGGGGGCGCCCGCCGGGCCCCCGCCGGCCCCGATCCGGGCGGGCCGCGGCGGGACCGACGGTCGGGAGATGCAGGGGGTGAGATTTGAACTCACGAACTCCTACGAGACCAGGACCTCAACCTGGCGCCTTTGACCAAGCTGGGCCACCCCTGCACGCTCGCCCGCGCGTAGGGGGGCCGCCGATAACCTTTGCGAAGGCGCGCCGCAGGGCGCAGCGGCCGCCGCAAAAGGCCATGTACGAATGGGCGGTGCGGAGCCCCCATGACCGACGACCGGGACAGCGGAGCGACGGTGTTCATCGGCCTGAAGCCGACGATGACCTACGTCTTCCAGGTGGTCACTCAGCTGAACTCGGGGGTGGGGCCGGTCATCGTGAAGGCGCGCGGCAACGCGATCGGGAAGGCGGTGGACGTCGTCGAGGTCGTGCGGCGCCGATTCCTCGAGGGCCAGGTCGAGCTCGGCCGGATCACGATCGAGACCGAGCGTCTCACGAACCGGGAGGGCCGCGAGGCGAACGTCTCCTCCATCTCGATCCCGCTCAACCGGACCGGACCTCTCCCGGCGGCGACGACGCCCCCGGGGCCGGGGCCTGCCGGGCCCGACCTTCCGTAGCCTCCCGCACCACCCACGTGCCGGCCCAAAGGTCGCCGACGCGCTGACGCTCCCCGGTGAGCGCCATCGCCACCACTCCGAACGCGCCGAGGAGCGCGACGGCGCCGACGACGAACGCGACGATGACGAGGCCGGCGAAGACACCAACCGGCACGGAGACGCCGAGGACCGGCGTCCCGGCGGCCCGGATCCCCTTGATCGCGACCGCGAGCGCGACGGCCCCGCCGAACGCGACGAACGTCAGGATCGGGGCGAGCGGCAGGTTGCGGACCAGCGCGGCGAGGCCGTCGGGAGTTCGAAGCGAGCGGTCCCGGACGACAAGACCGAGCGCGGCCTTGCCGACCGTTGTCCCCGCGTACGCTTCGGCCAGAGTGAGGTAGAGAAGGGCGGCCGCGATGGCGCCGACGATCGCGACGTTGAAGGGGATGTTCGTCGCGACGGCCCCGAAGCCTCCGGGGGTGGCTTCGGCGATCGCGCCGAAGAGGAGGAGGGCGGGCGCGGTCACGATCGCGAGGTCGATGGCGAACGCGGCGAGTCGTTCGAAGATCGTCGCGAATCGGCGCAGCGAGAGCTCGCGGCCCACCAGCACCAGCCAGCGCGCGGTCATCCAGCCGCGGAACCCCTCCCGAGGATCGTTCGTCCCCGAACGGGCCACGCCTTCGAGGTTGGCGTGGTCGCTGACGATCCATCCCGGGACCGGGAGTCCCTCCCACGGTCGGTCGTCCGAGCTCCCCGCGACGCCGAAAAGGTGCCGGGCCTGGGCGGCCGACGTGCGGGACGCGGCCACGGAACTCCGGAGCGACCCGGCGACGTCGCCGCCGACCCCCGCGAAGTAGGCCTCGCGAAGCTGCTGCTCCGCGGAGGGGGTTGCCGGCGCCAGCGGTATCCCGACCGGCGCCCAGCCCCGGCCGGACATCGCGTGCACGAGGAACGCCGCCGCGAGCGCCAGGAGGCCCGAGAGGTAGACGAGGTCGAGCACCCCGGCCCCACCGATCGCGTAGAGACCCGGGGAGCCGTGCCCGTAGAGCGGCGGTTCGCGAAGTAGGTCCGCGCCGAGGAGGACCCCGACGGTCGTGGCGAAGAACGCGCCGGGCAGCGCGAGCCCTTCCTCCTTCGGGAACGCCGTCGGGGCGAGGAGGCCGGCGACGATCCCCGCCGCGACCGGGGGAACGAGGAAGTAGGGGAACTCCTCAACGATGCCGGTCCCCGGGATCGCGCTCGAGCCGGCGAACGTGAGGAGGAGGACTCCCGTCGAGAGCCCGACCAGGAAGGCGACCCGGCCGTACATCGGGTCCGGCGAGGCACGGGCGAGGAGCACGGAGGTCCCTCCGACGGCGACCCCGACGAGCGCGACGAGGAGCACCGAGGCGCCTCCGGCCCCGAGGCCGAGGGCCGACCCGAGGCGGCCGACGGTCGGTGCGCTGATCGGAAGGACCACGAGCAGCGCCGCTCCCGCCTCTGCGCCGAGCCAGCCGAGGAATCGCGCGAGCGACCGGCCCGCCGGCGGCGCGATCCGGCGGAGGGCGAGGGCGCCCACCGTCAGGGGAAGGAGCGCCCCGCCGAAGCTGACGGCGACCCAATCGTGGGAGATCGGGGCGATCGGGAGCAGGGCGTAGGAGCTGAGCAAGGCGCCCGGCAAGAGGAGCCAGAACGCCTTGCGGTCGAGGCCGAGGCTCTCCGCGAACGGGCCGTGCTCCCAGGCGAGCACGAACAGGAGCGCCCAAAGGCCCCCCGGCAGGGCGAGCGAGACGACGTTCGAAGCGGAGTCCAGACCGAGCTGCCAAGGATCGAACATGCGCGCCGCGTACCCAGTGCGAAGGGGAGGCGACTCCGTCGGGGGGCCTAAACGTTTTGTCGAGGGGGTTCCTCGTCAGTGCCATGGTCGCTCACCGTCAGGAAACGGATTCGCTCGGCACGCGGGAGGTCCCAGAGTCGGCGTACTGGGGGATCCAGACGCTGCGGGCGCGGGAGAACTTTCCCGTCAGCGGGCTCACCGCGTCGCGCCACCTGATCCGCGCCTACGCCCTGCTCAAGCTCGCCTGCGTCCGGGCGAACGTCGAGAAGGGCGGCCTCAAGCCCGAGCGGGGAGAGGCGCTCGCCCGCGCGGCGGAGGAGATGGCCGCGGGAAAGTTCGACGCGGAGTTCGTCGTGGACGTCTTCCAGGCGGGCGCGGGCACGTCGTTCCACATGAACGTCAACGAGGTGCTCACCAACCGCGCGCTGGAGATCCTCGGCCATCCGCGCGGGGACTACCGGAGCCTGAGCCCGAACGACGACGTGAACCGCGGCCAGTCGACGAACGACACGTTCCCCGCCGCGGCCCAGGTCGCGGCGCTGCTCGCCCTCGCGGAGCTGCGCACGTCGGTGACGACCTTGGCCGAGAGCTTCCGCCGCAAGCGGCAGGAGTTCGCCCGTCTGGCCAAGGCGGGACGGACCCACCTCAAGGATGCGATGCCGGTGACCCTCGGCGCCGAGCTCGGGGCCTACGGCACCGTGCTCGAGCACGTCCTCGAGGCGCTGCCCGCGGTCGAACGGGCGCTCGCCGAGCTACCCCTCGGCGGGAGCGCGGTCGGCAGCGGTGTGAACAGCGTGCCGGGGTTCCGGGGGCGGGCGGTCGAGGAGCTCGGACGCCTGACGGGGCTGCCGCTCACGGTCGCGCGCGACCCGTTCGAGACGATGCAGAGCCGCTGGTCCCTCGGCCTAGGGTCGGCCTGGATGCGAACGCTCGCGCTCGAGCTCATCCGCATCGCGAACGACCTCCGGCTCCTCTCGAGCGGGCCGGCGACGGGGCTCGACGAGATCCGGATCCCCGAGATCCAACCCGGTTCGTCGATCATGCCGGCGAAGGTGAACCCCTCGGCGGCCGAGTGCCTCGACATGGTCGCCTTCCACGTCGTCGGGGCCGACACGGCGTCGGCGCTCGCGATCCAGGCGGGCCAGCTCGAGATCAACGTCATGATGCCGCTCGTGATCTTCGAGTTCCTGTTCTCGGCCGAGATCCTGACGCGGTACCTGCCCGTGTTCGCGCGCAGCTGCGTCGACGGGATCCGGGCCAACCCGGCCCGGCTCGGGGAGTTCCTGGGCCGGTCGGCCGCGCTCGCGACCGTCCTGACGCCCCGGCTCGGCTACCTCAAGGTCGCGGAGATCCTCCACGAGTCCGAGCGGGCCGGGAGATCGGTCCGCGAGCTCCTGGTCGAGAAGAAGCTCCTCACCGCCGAGGAGGTCGAGGCCCTGCTCGGAGAGGCCGCGCTCCGCAAGGTCGCCGAGCCCGTCCCCTAGGCCGAAGAGATAAAGGCGCCGGGCCGTCGTGCGCCCCGAGATCCGGATGCCGTCGATCGAGGAGACCACGGTGGCGCTCGGCAATCAGAACTCCGAGGAGTTCCGCCGGGCGACCGGGGTCCTCGGCAAGGTCGGGCTGACCCAGTACGAGGCCCGGGCGTACATCGCCCTCGTCGCCCGGGGCGTCGGGGACGCCGCGACGCTCGCGGCGGCGGCGGGGATCCCCCGGACCAGCGCGTACAAGGTCCTCGAGGCGCTGGCCGCGAAGGGGTACGCGACCCCGACCGGTGGGAAGCCGATCCTGTTCCGGCCGACCGCGCCGCTCGACGTCGCGGAGGGGCTGAAGGCGAACATCCAGGAGGTGTTCGACCAGCTCGCGCTCCTCCACCGGGCGGTCGCCGAGCACGGGGAGCCCCAGCTCGTCTACCTGCTCTCCGAGCGGGAGAAGGTCGTCGCCAAGATCGGCGAGCTCCTCGACCAATCGACCCGCACCTACATCCTCACGACCCCCCAGGTCGCGGACCTCCGGGACGAGCTCGGGAAGAAGGTCGCCCACGCGGTGAAGCGCGGCGTGCGGGTGACGTTCGTGACGGCCCCGCTCCAGCGGGTCCCCGAAGGGATCGAGTACATCCCCCGCGAGAACCTGCTCGCGACCGAGGTGCTCGCCGACGGCGAGCACGCCCTCCTCGCCGCACCGGGGCTCGACGCCTGCGGGTTCACCGACAACCCGATCCTGACGGCCCACCTGAAGCAGTTCCTCGAGGTGATCCTCGAGAAGGGGCCCGACGGAACGTCGGCGTGAACCGCCCCGCCCATGGCGTCCGACCGGCGGCCCCCGGCAGAGCGCGTCCGCGAGCGGCTGCGGGCGGCCGCCGGTTCCGAGGCGGCCCGGGCGATGCCGCCGGGGTACCAGCGCCTGGGCCGCGTGCTCGTCCTACGGCTGCCCGAGACGCTGCGTCCGTTCTACGGGATCCTCGGGGCGGCATGGCAGGCCGAGCTCGGGGTGGAGACCGTGCTCGTGCGCACCGGCCCGATCGACGGCGAGCTCCGCCGGCCGCGAACGGAGGCGATCGCGGGCACCCAGACCGAGACCGAGGTCGTGGAGCACGGCGTCCGCTGGACGTTCGACGCCGCCGAGGTGATGTTCGCCGCGGGGAACCGGACCGAGCGGCTCCGCGCGGGTCGCCTCGTGCAGGACGGCGAGGTGGTCGTCGATCTGTTCGCCGGGATCGGCTACTTCGCCGTGCCCGCCGCCCGGTCCGGGAGACCCGAGCGCGTCGTGGCCGTGGAGAAGAACCCGGTCGCCGTCCGCTATCTCCTCCTCAACGCGCAAAGGAACGGCGTCTCCGACCGGATCACGGTCGTCGCGGGGGACAACCGCAGCGTCGACCTCCCCGCGGGGTCGGCGGACCGCGTCTTCCTCGGCTACCTGCCGAGCGCTCTCCCCTGGGTCTCCCGGGCCGCGGAGCTGCTGCGCCCCGGGGGAGGCTGGCTCCACGTCCACACCGTCGCGGACGCGCGGACCGCCCGCCGGACCGCGACCGAGGAGGTCCGGGCGGCGCTGGCCGCGGCGGGCGCCCGGGCGATGGAAGAGCCAACCGCCCGCGAGGTGAAGCCGTACGGTCCGGGCCGCACGCATGTCGTGGTCGACGCGCACGCCGTTCCCGGTCCGAGGACCGACTGACCCGGGGAGCGACGGCGACTCCGCGAACGAGGACGGGGAAGGTGCGGGCACCGGGATTTGAACCCGAGTTATAGGCTTGGCAAGCCTATGTGATAACCAGACTACACTATGCCCGCGTTACGTGGTGTTCTCCGTCGCCACCCGTCCCCCCACGGGGGTGTGCCCGTGGGGCCGGACCGGACGGAACCCGGGCATCCCGAGCCACGGGGCGGGTTTAAAGCCAACGACGCCCGGGACACCCCGGGACCCTCCCTCCGGGGTGCCGTCGCGGCGGTTATCTCCGTGCGGCGGTCGTCCGCGGCCGCGGGGGGGTCGGGGGCGGATGGACGACGTTTGGCGTGAAGGGGACAGCGCGGTCCTCAAGCGGTCCGGCGCGCCGTCCGTCCCGGTGACCCTCGCGCTCGGCCCCCAGCGCCTGGGGAGCGAAGGGGTCCTCGACATCTCCGATCAGATCGGGCGAGCGCCGGGCGGGGAGCTGACCTGGCTCGGGGCGAAGTACCGCCTCCTCCGACCGTCGCTCCCGGACCTCTTCGCGTCGATCCGGCGCGGGGCCCAGATCGTCACACCGAAGGACGCGGCGTACCTCGGGTACCTCGCGGGGGTCGCCCCGGGCACCCGCGTGGCGGAGGCGGGGGCGGGGAGCGGGGCGCTGACGATCGCGCTCGCGTTCTCGGTCGGGCCCGCCGGTCACGTGACCACCTACGATCGCCGCCCGGAGTTCCTCGACGCCGCGCGCCGGAACGTCCGCCGCGCCGGCCTCGCCGACCGCGTGACGTTCCGGGAGAGGGACGTCGCCCGCGACGGGCTGGACGTGGAGGCGGTCGAGAGCGTCGTCCTCGACCTGCCCGAGCCGTGGGAGGTCCTTCCGTCGGCCCGCCAGGTGCTCGTCCCCGGCGGGTTCGCGGCGACCTATACGCCCACCTACAACCAGCTCGAGCGGACCGTACGGGCGTTCCGCTCGATCGGGTTCGACGACGTGCGGGCGGTCGAGCTCCTGGAGCGGCCGATCCACGTCGGGGACGGCGGGACCCGGCCCGAGTTCGAGATGCTCGGCCACACCGGGTTCCTCGCGTCGGGCCGGAAGGTCGATTGACCTTGGTCGACCTGCCCCTCACGGTCGGTGCGCTCGTCGGGATCCTCCTCTCGGGGGGGTTCGTCTATTGGGAGGTCGGGCGGTTCGCCGAGCCCCAGGTGCCGGTGACCCTGTTCGACGAGCGCCGGGAGATCTTCGCCTACACTGCGGGGCTCTTCGTCGGCGTTCCGCTCGCGGTGGCGTACGTGCTGTACCTCTACGAGCTCACCACCTTTCACGCGCTGCTCGGAGCCGTCGCCCTGCTGGTCGCGCTGGTCGCGGCGACCGAGATCGCCCAGATCCTTCTCCTCCGCAGCCGGTTCTGGGCGGGGAGCGCGCGCCCGTTCTACGCCCTCGGGTTCCGGGCCGCGATCGGGGGGATCCTCTCGCTCGCGGCGATCGTCGCCGCCTACCTCTTCGGTTCGATCGCCCCGGGCTGGCCCCTCGCCACGGTGGCGGTCAGCGCGGTGGCGCTGGTCGCCCTCGAGGTCGCCGGGGCGCTCCTGTCGCTCCGGTCCGACCCGTCGACCCGCCGCGGGGGAGGGAGCCCGTGGTCGGGGGCGCTCGTCGGCGGGATCGGCTTCTTCCTGCTCGGCCTCGCCCAGCTCGACCGCGGCCCCGAAGGGCTCGCCGCCGCGGTCGTCGCCCTCTTCGGCGCGACCGTGGTGTACTACCGCCTGCGGCCGTTGCTCGATCGGGTCGGGGTCGCCGCACCGGGGCCGGCCCCATCGCGCCCCGACGGCCCGAGCGCCTACGGCCGGACCGAGCGCTCGCTCCCGGAGGGACCCGAAACGGGAAGGCGTCCCTAACGGATCCCGTCGGGCCGGCGGTTCACGCGAAGGTGGCGGCCTGAACTCCCTCGGACAGCAAGAGGACGAACAGGATCGCGATCCCGACGAGCAGGAGGACGAACGCCGCCCGTCGGCGGGCCAGGAACCGCGCGTTCTCCTCGGCCCCGTTCGCCTCGGGGTTCTGCAGGACGAAGTGGAGCTCGATCCCCGCCCCGGACGCGAGGCCGAACGCCCCGACGGTCCACAGGATCCGCGCGAAGAGGATCGCGTACTGGATCCCCGCGCTGGTGCTGCCGGAGCAATGGGAGGTGAAACAGTCGGCGGGGAACGATCCTGCGATCACGTCCACGAGCGTTCCGACGAAGAGGAGCAGGAACCCTCCCCCCCGACCGAGCAGGGAGAGGAGCCTCCAGGGGATCGGGCGGGAGGGAGATCGGCCCATCATCCCCGACATCTGGGCCGGGGTGGCCGCGATCGGGGCATCCGACGCGCCGACCGTCTGCTGGGAGAGATCCGGGGGATTGGGCCGTCCGCGCATCCCGAAGTGAGCGGTTTTCCTGCCCAATAAAGCCGTCGGATAGATTCTTATGCGGGTCGGCGTCCCGCGGAAGGGATGCAGGAGGAGGAGCCCCGGGTACCGTTCGAGCGCCGGTTCCGCCACGGGATGCGCCAGCAGCGGGCGTTGGTCTCGATCGTCGTCCTCGCCATCGGGCTGTTCCTGTCCACCCTGGCGATCGGCTACTTCACCCCCCTGAGCTCCATGGCGCTCTTCTCCTCGATCAACGCGCAGACCGTCCAGCCGAACGCCAACTACAACCTCCTGTTCGTCATCCTCGGGCCGATCGTCAGCATCGTCGGCGCCTACCTCGTCGGGGCGTACTTCGTCGCGCGCGGGAAGTTCGAGCACCTGATGCTCACGAAGAGCAAGGCGGAGTTCCTTCGGAACATCCCCGAGCTCGAGGACATCCTCTGGGACCTGACCCCGGTGGACGAGGACCGCTACGAGCAGAAGCGGGCCGAGTTCCGCATGCGGCGCTAGGGACGAGCGTCGTCTCGGGGTAGCCGAGTTAAGTACCGTTCGACGGTCGGCGCGCCATGGCGGGCGCTTCGAGCGGCGGCGAGGTCGAAGGGTTCCGGTTCCGCCGGCTCGAGAAGCCGGAAGAGTTCCGCCAGGCGGAGGAGCTGCAGCGGGCCGCGCTCGGCGAGGGAGCGGTCGGCGTCGTCCCTCCTCCGCTGCAGCGGGCGTTCCAGGACCACGGCGGTCTCGTCCTGGGGGCGTTCGCCGACATCCATCTCGCGGGGTGCGCGATCTCCACCCTGGGATGGGACGGCACGACGCTCTACCACTACTCCCACCTGACCGCGGTCCGGCCCGAGTACCGCAACCACCACCTCGGATTCCGCCTCAAGGCCTACCAGCGGGACGAGGTGCTCCGGCTCGGCCTCGCCGAGATCCGATGGGTCTTCGATCCGCTCGTCAGCCGCAACGCCTGGCTGTACGTCCGTCGGCTCGCGAGCGCCCCGGACCGGTACCTTCCCCACTACTTCGGTCAGCTCCCCGAGAGCGCCGAGGCGGGCCCGGAGACGGACCGGCTGCGCACCCGCTGGGAGCTCGCCAGCCCCCGGGTCGAGGAACGGCTCGCCGGGCGGGGGCCGGACCGGACGGACGACCATCGTCGCTGGTCGGCCGCCGAGCCCCTCGTGGAGACCGAGCCCGGGGAGAGCGGCCTCCGCCTCCCGACCGCGGTCGCCGAGCCGGCCGGGCCGGCCGCCCACCTCGAGATCCCGTTCGACCTCGGGCTGATCCGCGAGCACGAGCCGGCCGCCTTGCGCCGGTGGCGCCACGCGGTCCGCGACGGGTTCCGGGCCGCCCTCGACCTCGGCTATCGGGTGGAGGACTTCGTGGTCGTCTCCGTGGAGCACGAGCGTCGGGGCTTCTACCTGCTGACCCGGGGCCCCCCGAAGGCGTCGGTGGCCCCGCCCGCTCCGTAGCCCCCGGAGGGATTATCGCCTGAGGTGCCGTTCGTCGGCACGGAGGAACCGTGGTCGCGGCCTGGCGCGCCTCCCCCGTCCTGCTCTGCCTCCTGGCCATCGCGCTCGCGACCGGGGCGGCCGCCAGCCTCGTGACCAGCGCGGCGACCCCGCTGAACACCGGGGTCGAAGCGATCGCCCCGTACCGCTTCTCGAGCACGCTCCTCGGGGTCCTGATGCTCCTTCCGTTCTGTCTCGGCCTCGGGGCGCTGCTCTACCAACGCCTTCGCGGAGGGGGCATTCTTCGCATCCCCCCCGGCATGCTGGCGATGGCCGTCTCGATCCTCCTGCTCATGGCGGCGTTTGCGGTCCTCGGCCCGTACCTCAGCCCCGGGTCCTCGCTCCTGGGGCCCGGATCGACCACCCACACCCCTCCCCCGACGAACAATAGCACCGGGACCACCCCGCCCGGCAACGGAGGGGGCGGCGGGATCGTGTCGGGATTCCTGCCGTTCAAGCTTCCCTCGTGGGTACCGTTCCTGACGGCCGCCGTCCTGGCGCTCGCCCTCGCGGGATTGATCCTGCCCGCGACGTGGGCCGCCGTCGCGGATCGTAGGTCGTTGCGCGGAGGCCGCGCGGGCCCGGGGGCGGCGCGGGCCGAGGCGCAGAAGGCGCTCGCGCGGGCGGCCTCCGAACTTTCGGAGGGCACCGACCCCCGGGCCGTGATCGAGCACCTCTACGCCCGGCTCCTGGAGCGCCTGGCGAAGGTCGCCGGGGATCTGAGCGGCCGGACCCCGGAGGAGATCCGAGCCGAGCTGCTCGTCCCGCTGGGGGTCCGCCCGGCCGCGGCGATCTCGCTCACCCGCCTCTTTGAGGAGTCCCGGTACTCGACCCACCCGCTGGGTCGGGAGGACGCCGACCGGGTCCGCAGCGCGATCGACGCGGCGGCCGCCGACCTCGCGCGGACCTCGTACGCCCAATGAAGGCTCCGTTCGGAGCGCTGTTCCCCGCCATCGCGCTCGTCGCCGCGGCCGTGGCGATCGCCGCCGAAACCGACTATCGGGTCTCCGTCCCGGCGGCGGTCGGGGCGGTGGCGGCGGCCGCGCTCACCCTCTGGGACGCCGCGCACCGCTCGCCGGCGGCCCGGGCCCCGTCCCCCCGGCGCCCCGGGCCCGGGATCGTGGGGGCCCGGGCCTGGATGGGGCGGGGAACCCTCGGACGCACGCAGATCCTGCTCCTGGTCGACCGGATCGACCGGGGCACGAACCACCCGGACCTTCCGATCCGCCCGGACGCGGAGATGGATCGGCTGGTGCGGCTACCGGACGAGGAGTTCCGGGCGTACGTGCACGCGCGGCTCGATGCGATCGAGGGCACCCCGTGAGGTCCGCCGATCCGCCCGAGGAGAGCCTCCGGTGGACCCCGTTGTCGTACCTCCTCCTCGCGACGGGGGCGACCCTGCTGCTGCTCGGCGTCGCCCTCCGGGCCTCGGCGCCGATCTTCGTCGCCCTTCCCCTGCTCGTCGTCCCGTTCGCCACCGCGCTCTCGGGTCCGCGCCGGGCGTTGCGCGCGGACCTGGCCTGGCGGGCGGGAGGGGCGGAATCCGACGTGCGGGTCGCCGGGGAGCTGCGGGCCCTGCCGACCGCCGACCTGAGGGATCTGGTGCTGACGTTCTCTCGGCCGGCCGACCTCGGGGAGGTCGCGCCGCCGAGATTCGCCCGGTCCCCGGGATCGGTGCGGTTCGATCTTCGCTGGCGGGCCCCGTACCCGATGGTCACCGTCGCCGATCCTCCCCAGGTCGTCTGGCGCGACCCGATCGGCCTGGTCGAGCGTTCGGTCCTCGGCCGGGCCCCCCCGCTCGTGATCGAGCGCTACCCGGCCGAGCTGCTCCGGATCGGGTCGGTGCGCCTCGACCGGGTCCTTGCCTTCCCGGGGGAGACCCGTTCCCGTCGGATCGGGAACGCGGGGGAGTTCTTCGGGATCCGCGACGCCGCCCCGTCCGACCCTCCCCGCCGCATCAACTGGCGGGCCACGGCCCGGCTCGGGCGCCGTCTCGTGAACGAGTTCCAGCTCGACCGCACGGGGGACGTCGTGCTCCTCCTCGATGCCCGCTCCTCCCGGCTCGGCCCGGCCGTCGACGAGATCCTCCTCGGGGCGGGACGGGCCGCCGCCATCGGGATCTGCCAGGCGTTCGCCCGGGAGAAGGCGCGCCTCGGGTTCGCCTCCTTCGGGGAGTTCGTCGAGCCGACCCCGCTCTCGAGCGGGCGGGGGCACCGCCTCCGGGTGCAGGAGGCGATCCGGCGCACCCGGGCGTCGTCCGTCTCGGGCCCGTCCGAGCGCTGTGCGGCGACGTTCCCCCGGTTCTTCCCCCCGGGCCTCACGACGATCCTGATCTCGAGCCTGACCGGCGACGCCGACTCCGACCTCGTCGTCCACCTCCGTCGCCGCGGGTATCCCCTGGTGGTGCTCAGCCCGTCGCCGTCCCAGATCCGCCCGGCCGCCGGGGGGCTTTCGCCCGCGGACGAGGAGCTCGCGGAACGGCTCGAGCGCCTCTCGCGCCGGCAGCGCCTCGCCCGCGTCTGGACCCACGCCCCCGTGGTCGACTGGGAGGACTTCTGGTCCCTGGGGGCGTTCGTCCGCCTCCTGCGGGGACCGATCCGTCGGAGGAACGTGTGACCGCCCCCGTCCCGACGCCCGACGGACCGGTGAGCCACCGCCGGCCGGTCTCGCTCGTCCTCCTCGCCGCCTTCGGCGGGGCGATGGCGGGGTTCGCCACCGGCGCCGACGTCCCCTGGTTCGTCGGTCTCTTCCTCGTCGTCGCGGGAGTCGGGGGCGCCGCCGCGTTGCGGACCACGTCGGGCCGGTTCGGCGGAACGGTCGCGGTCGTGCCCGCGCTCGGGTCGCTCGTCGTCCTTTCCGTCTTCGCTCCCTCGACGCCCGAGACCGACCTGTTCGGCGGCGTCGCCGCGATCGCTCTCCTCGCCTGGCTCGCCGAGGACCCGCGCCGGGTCCCCGGGGGGTTCGCCCGGGGCGGGGCCGCCCTGCTGCTGGTCCTCCTGACCTTCGGGATCGCCTGGGCCAGCGCCTTCCTGCTGCCGCCCGGCACCTCGCTCGTCGGGATCGGGGCCGCGCTCCTGGTCCTCGTCACGATCCTGGTCGCCGTCCTCCTCGGCCGCCCCGACCTGATCGACCGGGAGCCCCCCGCAACCGCTTAGGCCTCCGGCGTCTCCCGGGCGCTGGCACGGCCAGCGGTCGTGCCCGGGTACCGACGAAGGGTCCCTCTCGACTCTATGCGGACGGGTCGTCCGCCGAGGATGACGTGAGGACAACCCCGGTTCCCGACACCCCCGGCCGGGGTCAGACCGCCGAGAGGGCGTTCGCCTGCGGTGACGCGGATAGTTACGGCCGGGGAACAGCGTCCGGGCCCGACGGAGGCGGCTTAATACGGCGGGGCGTGCGTCGTCCGGGGGGTCCGCGATGAATCCGAACGAGGCGCGCGCGCTCGCCGAGAAGGTCCGGGCGTCGATCCGGACGGCGGTCGTCGGGCGGGAGTTCGCCGTCGAAGCGATCCTCACCGGCGTGATCGCGGACGGCCACCTCCTGCTCGAGGACCTCCCGGGCCTCGGCAAGACGCTCCTCGCCCGGTCGTTCGCCCAGGCGCTCGGCCTCGGTTTCCAGCGGGTCCAGTTCACCGCCGACCTGCTCCCCCACGACATCACCGGCGGGGAGATCCTCGATGCCTCGAAGGGCGGGTTCGAGTTCCGGCCCGGCCCGTTGTTCACGAACGTCCTGCTCGCGGACGAGATCAACCGCGCCCCGCCGAAGGTGCAGTCCGCGCTCCTCGAGGCGATGCAGGAGTACCAGGTCACGAGCGAGCGGACGACGTATCCGCTCCCGCGCCCGTTCCTCGTGCTCGCGACCGAGAACCCGCTCGAGCTCGAGGGGACGTATCCGCTCCCCGAGGCGCAGGTCGACCGGTTCCTCCTCCGGCTCAAGGTCGGCTACCCGACCCCCGAGGAGGAACGGATGATCCTCGAGCGGCGGCGCGGCCGCAAGGACGACCGGGTCGACGCTCCCCGGGTCACCGATCCCGAATCGTTCCGGGCGCTCCAGCTCGCCGTGGAGGAGGTCGAGATCGACCCGGCGGTCGCCGGGTACATCGTCGATCTCGTGCGCGCGACCCGCGACGATTCCCGGGCCGAGATCGGCTCGTCGCCCCGGGGCTCGCTCGCTCTCCAGAAGCTCTCCCGGACCCGCGCGCTGCTCTCCGGCCGCGACTACGTGCTGCCCGACGACGTGAAGGCGTTCGCCGAGCCGGGGCTCGCGCACCGGGTGCTCGTCAAGCCCGAGCCGTGGATCCGGGGCGTCCGGGGCGAAGCGATCGTGCGGACGGCGCTCGAACGGACCCCCGTGCCCAAGATGCGCTGACGCGCCGGGGGCCTAAGGGCTTTTGAGCGCCGCGTCGCTCCGCTCGCCGATGGCACCGCCCCGCCTCGTGGTCATCGCCGACCCCATCGACGGCCCGTCGGTCGAACGATTGCGCTCGGGTCCCTGTCGGGTCGTCGACGCCAGCGCCGACCCGGCGACCCTCGCCGACCATCTTTCCGAGGCGTGGGGGCTGATCGTACGGAGCCGCACGAAGGTGACGGCCGCCCTGATCGCGCGGGCCCCCCACCTCGAGCTGGTCGCGCGCGCCGGCGTGGGTGTCGACAACGTCGACCTCTCGGCGACCGGGGCCCGCGGCATCCGGGTCGTCAACGCCCCCGGCGCGGCGACGGCGAGCGTGGCCGAGCTGACGGTCGCGCTCTACCTCGACCTGGTCCGGGGCCTGTATCCGGCGATCGCGTCGACCAAGGCCGGGCGCTGGGAGCGGGGCACGCACGGCCACGAGCTCTCGGGGAAGACCGTCGGGTTCGTCGGGTACGGACGGATCGCCCGCGAGGTCGCGCGTCGGCTCGTTCCGTTCGGGGTCCGGTCGCTCGCCTTCGACCCGTTCGTTCCCCGGTCGAGCGACGCGACCGAGATGCGGCCGCTGGACGAACTGCTGGCCGCGGCGGACATCGTGAGCGTCCACGCGGCGGTGACGCCGGAGAACCATCACCTGATCGACGCGCGCGCGCTCGGAAAGATGCGGCCAGGGGCGTTCCTCGTCAACGTCGCCCGGGGCGCGCTCGTGGACGAGGCCGCCCTCCTGGCGGCCCTCCAGTCGGGCCGCCTCGCGGGGGCCGCCCTCGACGTCTTCGAGAAGGAGCCCCCGGTGGCGCCGGAGCTCCTCGCCCACCCCCGCCTGCTCGCCACGCCGCATGTCGGCGCCTCCACGGAGGAGGCGCAGCGACGGGCCGGCGGCGAGATCGTCGACGAGGTGCTGCGGGCGCTGCACGGCGAGGCCCTCACCGCGCAGGTCGCGGCCCCGGCAGGTGCCCGATGACGTTCGACCCCGAGACCGCGACGTTCCTCATCGCCGGGCCCGTGCGGATCCATCCGCGGGTGCTGCGGGCGATGTCGATGCCGTCGGTCAACCACCGCGGCGACTTCTTCCACGGGATCGTGCAGGAGATCCGCGAGCTCCTGCCGGTCCTGTTCGGCACGAAGGGTCACCAGGTGATCCTCACCGGCAGCGGGACCGCCGGCCTGGAGGCGATGTACTCCTCGCTCGTCCCGGCGGACGGCCGGACCCTCGTCCTCACGAACGGGAACTTCGGGGAGCGGACGGACACGATCGCCCGTCGCTACTCGACGCACGTGACCACCGTCCGTGCCCCGTGGGGCGCCCCGCTTCCCGAGGCCGAGGTGCGTTCGGAGCTCGCGAAGGGCGACGTCCGCGCGGTCTGCGTCGTGCACAACGAGACGAGCGTCGGCCTCGCGAACGACCTCGCCCGCATCGCCCCCGCGATCCGGGAGTCGGGGGCGCTGTTCCTCGTCGACGGGATCAGCGCCGTGGCCGGCATCCCCGAGCCGATCTCGGAGTGGGGGATCGACGCGATCGTCGCCGGCAGCCAGAAGGGGCTGGCCGCCCCGGCGGGGCTCGCGCTCGTGCACCTCTCGGACCGGGCCGTGGCGGCGTTGCGGCCGGGGACGTTCTACCTCGACCTCGCCGCGCACCTGAAGTCGCTCGAGAAGAACGATACCCCCTGGACCCCGGCCGTTCCGCTGTTCCTCGCGCTGCGCGAGGCGCTGCTCCTGCTGAAGGAGGAGGGCCTCGAGCACCGGCTCGCGCGGACGCACCGGCTCGCCGAGGCGTCCCGCGCCGCGGTCGCCGCCCTCGGCCTCGAGCTGTTCCCCGACGCGCGCTTCGCGTCGGACACCGTCACGGCCGTGAAGAATCCGGACGGCCTCGGCGACCCCCAGCTCCGCAAGGCGCTCGAGCGCGAGTACAACATCCTCGTCCAGGGGGGCCAGGGAGCCCTCGTGGGCAAGATCTTCCGGATCGGGCACATGGGGATCGCCGACTGGCCGGACCTTCTCGTGACGTTCGCGGCGCTCGAGCGGATCCTCGGGAAGGCCGGTCGCGTCCCCGCCCCGGGCCGCGCGCTCTCGGCGATCGTCGACCGGATGCCGTGAGCATCGCGGGCGGCGCCGCCTAGATATCGACGATCACGCGGGCCCGGCCCCGCTCGGGCTCGAAGCGGAGCGCGTGCAGGGTGATCGCCTTCACCTCGGTGCGCGACGTGTGCCGCGCGGGGTCGAACGGCTCGCCGAGGACGACCGCCTCGACCGACGTCGGCGGACTTCCGAACGTGCGGGCGGAGATCTGCCGGGCGAGGAACCCGTCCTCGGCCTGGGCCAGCAACAGCTCGCTGAGGAAGGCGACGACGAGCCCGACCGGGTCGCGGGCCGCGGCGCGCACCCGTCGCTCCTCCCGCGGGCGGACCCGGCGCAGGTCGGTCATCAGCGAGTACAGGCCGAGGCCGAGGGCCTCGAACAGGGCCGCGGAGGTCGGACCCGTCGCCCAGATCCCGACGTCCGCGGTCGTCGGGAAGCTTCCCCAGCGTCGGCGGGGAAGGCGGAGGGAGGAGCGGGGCGACGTGCGGCGGGGACGGTCCGCGCGGGCTTAAGCGGCCCGCCGGCTCCCGAGCCGGGCCATGCGGGCGACGCTCGTGATCCCGACGCTCGAAGAGGCCGCGTCGATCGCCCAGGTGATCCGTTCGTTCCGGACCGCGGCCGAGGAGGGGAACCGGACGTTCTTCCGGGACGCCCCCCTCGATTGGGAGGTGCTCGTCGTCGACGGCGCCTCGAAGGACGGCACCGGCGAGATCGCGGCGGCCGAGGGCGCCCGCGTGATCGTCGAGCGCCGCCGCGGCTACGGGCGGGCGTACCGCACGGGGTTCGCCGAGGCGGCCGGGGAGGTCCTCGCAACGGCCGACGGGGACGCGACGTACCCCGTCGAGACGGTGCCGGCGCTCGTCCGCAAGCTCCTCGACGAGCGGATCGACTTCCTCTCCGGGGACCGGATGGCGTACGTCGACCGGAGGTCGATGACGACCGAGCACCGGATCGGCAACTGGGTCCTGAACCGCTTCCTCGCGATCGCCTACCACCGGTACGTCAAGGACCTCCCCGGACGGACCCTCGCCGACAGCCAGAGCGGCTTCTGGGTGTTCCGCCGTCGGGTGCTCCAGGAGGTCGACCTCACCCAGGACGGCATGGCGCTCAGCGAGGAGCTCAAGATCGAGGCGATCCGCCGCGGTCTGAAGTTCGTCGAAGTGCCGATCCGCTACGGGGAGCGGGCGGGGCCGCCGAAGCTCCAGAGCTGGAGGGACGGCCTGCGCAACCTCTGGTTCCTCGCCGAGAAGCGGCTCGAGATCGCCCGACAGGACCGTCGGGCCGGGCCGTCCGCGACCCCTCCGGGGGGCGGCCCCGGGCCGACCCGGTAGCGCGACCCTACTGCGTCTTCCCGGAGCGTTCCCGGGACTTGACGCGCAGGCCCTTGTAGCCGCACCGCCGGCATTGGACCGCCTTCGGCGGATTCCGGGCGGAGCAGTTCATGCAGATCCGCTTGTTGAGCAGGCGCTCGACGGCCTCGGGGAACGGCATGGGGGCGCGCGGGGACCGCCGCCTCGGTATAAAACGTGCGCCGGGTCGGGGGCTTTGCCCGAGAGCGAGTTACTGCGCGGGGATTTCTTTGCCGACACCCGCGTTCTTGTGCGGGCCCAGTTGCGGAACCTGGGCCGCAGCCATCGCAACCAAGATCGGAACGGTCGGCGTCAGCCAACATTTGCGAGTCCGCCCCGAGCAGGGCCGGCATCAGCAACACACTCGCAAGTGTGCGGATACATTCGTACAGGCCCGATACCGAGAGATTTGGGCTGGAAGCCCTGCTTCGAAACAGAATATCCGAACATGGGGATTCATTCCTAAGACATCACTAAATATTATGAAACGTTCCAGACGTGTAACAATGTCTCGAACGAAACGCACCTCACTGAGCTCGAACAGTGTGGACACTTCGGACCCATCGGGAGTTTCGGACGCTGCGACTCTCTCCTCACCTCAAATCAGCGGACGAGTAGTAAGTTCGCGTTCTGGCGCCCGGGACGCGCGTCCGATGGTTTCTCCATCCTCGCTGGAGGATCCTTACATGGTCAGATCGACACGCGGCCGAGAGGAGTTTCGCTATTCCATTTCTGCGAGTCACGGTGAAACGCGGAATGCTCTCGTTGGGTGCTCTCACGCGACTCGGGAGACACTGTTTCGCGCGGTGTACGAGTTAGAGCGTCACAGAGGTGCCCTTGAAATTCTCTTGTTCTTGGGCCTAGGTGGACCTGCTTCAATGTCGAAACTCAGACGACGCCTGTTTCCTGGGCCGGAGGCGTTTATCGGGGCAGCAAGGTCGTTGGAACGACTGGGTTTCATTGTGTGTGAGCAGGACACTCAGTTCCCGTTCAGCAAAATCTATAAACTGACGGGGAAGGGGTCTGCGGTGATTGACAAAGGGCCAGTTTCGTGGGCAGAGATTCTGGTGACTCAATCCACCTGAATACCCGCCCCTTGCTCCGGCCACCGAGCAGGGTAGGGAATCCTCTGTACGATGAGTCGTTATAGCCTCGAAGACCGGTTTCCCGTCAGCGGGGTGTTCGACCTACCAAGACCAGTGGATTGTTGGAACTATTGCCCTCCGCATACCGTTTCTGAGATGCAGCGAGAGTCCCAACGCAAGGTGAAAGTAGGCGTGACAATTGCAATTGGAGTCTGCGCGCCCCTGATCCTGCTCTTGACGGCGATTGGACCTGCACTTGCCTACTCGGGGACCTGGGTCGACGTTACTCATGACTGGGGGCCGTGCTCAGGATACAACCACTATTCGTTCTCCAAGAACAACCTCGGCCCTGGTAAGTTTAATGGATATTCCCAAGACCAAGCAAACGGTGACGTCCTCTGTAATCCGGATACCACGGAGCACGAAGTAAATGCCGGTGTGTTCAGCAACGGGACATACACAGCCACTTCGACCGGGTACCTCACCGTTAAGGCAACCTTCTCAGGCTATGTCTACATTTGGGCCGTCCAGAACGGTTGCGATCATGGTACAGGACACGGTTTCTTCAAGCTTGGGGTGGGCGTCTTAGATACGAGCACAGGAATCAATCAGTCGTACACCAAGACAGCGTATACTGACTCACAATCCTGCGGATCGCTCGGTAATGATACAAATGTCAGCACGACCCTCGTGTCCAATCTGATGAGTCTTACTTCTGGCCATATCTACAAGAAGTATGCCTTCATCGATGAGCAGACGGGATCTATCGAGTATTATCAGGGCTCCAATGCGCAGGCCCTTGTCGGTTTCGAGAATGTGTGTTGGACGGTCGGGACCGGAGACACCTGTAGTGAAGTCATTCAACTTCACTCGATCACTATCACGTAAGGTCATTCGGCGATCTTTCGAAATCTTCCGTGCCGATATAGGCCGCTACTCGGGCGGCCCAACGGGCCATGAACGCGTCAATCTGCGCATGAGCCCCCGTCGACGTCTTGATCAGATCCGCCTTCCCTTTGGCCTTCGACCGGTGCACCTTCAAGCCTCGGAGATAGACCTGCTACTGAGTTGGGCGAAAGAATTTCTGCGCTCCCGTATTCTGTGGAAGGCGACCGGGCGCCGATGAGAGGACCCAACGATAACCCACATCTCGTTTTTCATTCAACGACTAAGAGGTTCGAGCCGTGGGGGCGAGCCGCCGTCGAAAACCTCTCGTTGACGGTCCTTCCCGGGGAAGTTGTCGGATTGGTGGGGCTGAATGGGGCGGGCAAGACTACTGCGATCCGTATGTCGGTCGGGCTCTGCATGCCCACCTCAGGTACCATCCAAGTTTGCGGCTTCGATGTTTCACGGGAGAAGGTGCGGGCCTCCCAACACACCGGTGTGGTGCCCGAATTCCCCAACCTGGATCCCGGGGCTCGCGCTCTATCACTCCTCCGATACTTTGCGGGTTATCACCGGTCAACTTCTAGCTCCACCCAGAGTCGGTGCCTGCGTCTCCTCGAAAAGGTCGGCCTCGGAGGCGACTCTGCCCTGAGAGTGCGTGCTTACTCTCAGGGGATGAAGAAGCGATTGGCCCTCGCGATCGCCTTGCTCGGGGAACCGGAACTCCTACTTTTCGACGAGATTCTCAACGGTCTTGACCCTCAGGGCGTCGCAATGGTCCGACATATGATCCGTGATTGGCGGGACGAAGGGCGGTCGATTCTGCTCTCCTCGCACCAGTTGTCCGAGGTGGAACTTCTCGCCGACCGAGTCGCAATCATGCACCACGGTCGCCTGGTGCGAACGCTCTCCCAAGCCGACTTAGGGGAGAGCTCGCCGAGCATTCTACGGATTTCCGTCCTTAATCTTGACGACGACGGAATGGCCTATCTCTCTACAGTCGGAGAAGTTCGTCGGAACGGAGGAGTTGTCACGATCTCTAAGCCTCGCCACGGTGCCGACGAGATTAACTCCGAACTGGTGAAGCGCGGTTACCGGGTGAAGAATCTTACGACAGACGCAAGCGCGCTCGAGTCGCAGTTTCTCAGGATTCTCGAGGAAGCCGAGGCGGAGGAGGATCTTCCGAGTTGATGTCGCCTCTCGGTTGGTCAGGGTTTGCCTACGAACTTCGTCGCACGATGTCTCGACCCGCGATTATTGCGGTGATGGTCGTCGGTCTGCTGATTGCGCTAGCCGCGATTCTCCAAGTGTCAGCGAATACGCCCGGCCCCGAAAGGCTGTTCTCCGGTGAAATGTTTTACTCCGGAGGTCAGTACCACTTCGACTTCTACGCCTTCGACGAGTATGGCCATCAACTCGCAGGAATCCCTTTCCAAGTGGTCGTGAACATCCCCAATGGATCCGTCGTTGCGAATCTGTCTGGGGTAACGGGAAGTAACGGGACTCTATTCCTCGCGACGACTCTCCCGGTGCGGGCCTACCAAGCCTCGATCGTCGCGGGCCCGCAGGGGCAGTCGAGTATAGGCTTCTGGTCCGGCGGACTGGGGGACGGGGGTGTTAGCTTCGGAAATCTTTCCCCTGGTAGTTTCTTACCGCTGGCGAGTCCCTTTGCGGAGCCGATCGACCGACCGACCGGCCTCACGGATGCGCCCGGGATGCTGGTCTTCATCCCCGTCTCGTCGGCGTGTCCTAGTGGCCCATGCGATATCTTCTACAAAATCTTGAACGAATCCAACGGACCGTTCGGCGTCTTTCCCGAAAGCTCGATGACCTACTTGGGGTCCTTGAATCAAAGCCCCAAGATCCTGCCACTTACGATTCCATCTACTGTCAACATTTCATTTGAGCGGGTTCGGTTCGAGATCTTCTCCTCGACAGGAGTCTTCCTCTCTAAGGACACGAACACTTCCGCAGTGTCGTTGACCCCGTACGCTTCATCCTCCTCGGTCAGCGTGCAATCCTACGGGTACTACTCTGGCGACATGGCGGAAGCGGTTCCACTGATTGCGATAATTGTATCGTATACTGTTTACGGTCGGGACCGAATCTCCGGGGTCCTTGAGTCGACCGTGGTTCAACCGGTCACGCGAACAGCGATTGCGACTTCTAGATACCTCGCCGCAGTGATAGCGATTATGGGGGCAATCGGTGTTGGATTGCTGGTGACCGACCTCGCGATAAAAGCTCTAGTCGGATACTATGTGTTCCCGTCGTACTTGCTATCGTTCCTAATCGGCTTCACAATCTCGGTAGCCTTCTTGGTCGGCCTCGTCTTCGTCCTTTCTCATCTCTTCCGGTCGACAGCGGCGGTATTGGGAGTCGTACTCGCGGTCTACTTGGTTTTCACGATACTTTGGAACTCACTCACGTATTCGCTCGAGTCGTACCTTGGGATCGGCAGTGATACCTCCCGGGAAGCGGGCTTTCAGGCGAGGATGCTCCTCGGGAACCCGATGGAGTACTACAACCTCATTCTCGGGGTGCTTGCCCGGGGGACCCCAGCGGTCTCGAGTCAGTTCGGGCCCGGAGCATCCCCTGTAGAGTACGGCGTGACAGTTCCGCTAATCGCTCTATGCGGGGCGCTCTGGGCGATTGTCCCTTTGGTAATCGTGTTACTTCGAATTCGAACGGCTGACTAAGAATCCGTAAGCCTCCGTTGAGCTAATTCGCCCGGAGGAGCCCGGGGAAACGGTCCCAGACTTTCCGATCGGGATCCACCGTCAGAGCGGCCCTTGGGGGAGTGTGGCGTCCTGGACCATTCGGAGCGGTTTCTGGGCGCCTGCGCGGCCGACTCGCCGTCGGCCAGTCGCCACCCACACGAACCCTTCAGCGCGGGCGGCCCTGAATTTCTCTGCGGGGAGCCTAGTTTCCGTGCGGCGAATCGAGTTTCACTGCGGCGAGGGGGTTTCGGGCAAAGCCCGGGTCGCGAGGAAAGAGACTTGGCGGCGTGCGGCCGTCGCGGTCCGTGCGGACCGACCCGGAAGGGATTGCGGCAGTGCGCCTCGCCCGTCGGAGCCTCGTCGCGGCGCTCGGAGGGGGACCCGCCGGGGCGCCCCCGGAGGCGCTCCCGCCGGTGTTCGACGAACCGCGCGGGGCGTTCGTGACCCTCCGACGCCACCCGGGCGGCGCCCTGCGCGGCTGCATCGGCTACCCCCTCCCCCGGTTCCCCCTCGGGACGGCGATCTCCCGCGCGGCCCGCGCCGCGGCCGTCGACGATCCCCGCTTCCCTCCGATGCGGCCCGCCGAGGCCGGCTCCGTGACGGTCGAGGTCTCGGTCCTGACGGTGCCCGAGCTCCTCGTCTTCGCGACGCCCGCCGCGGCGCTCGCCGCCGTACGCGTCGGGCGGGACGGGTTGATCGTCGAAGGCCTCGGAACGAGCGGCCTCCTCTTGCCCCAGGTCGCTCCGGAACAGGGCTGGAACGCGCAGGAGCTCCTCGACGGGACGTGCGAGAAGGCCGGCCTCCCCGCGGGATCGTGGCGGTCGGCGTCGGTCCGCGTGTTCCGCTTCGAAGCCGAGGTGTTCGGCGAGCGCACTCCCGCCGGCGAGGTCGTCCGGTCGAACGAGCCGGTCAGCCCGGCCGACGGACGACGCGCGCCGCGAACGTGACCCCGTCGAGGTCCCACTCCCGGACGTCCGGTCCGGGGGCGAGCGGTCCGTCGATCAGCTCGAGCGGGTCCGCGAGGAGCTCGCGGGCGAGTTCCTCCCGGTGGCGCGCGACCGCCTGCTTCAGCGCCCCGGTGGCCGAGAGCTCGACCCGCACCCACTCCTCGTAGCGGAGCCCGATCTCCTTGCGGGTCTGCTGCAGCCTCCGACCGACCTCTCGGACGAGCCCCTCCTCGAGCATCTCCTCCGTCGGCCGGCGAGAGATCGCCAGCTGGGGTACCCCGCCTTCCTCGCGCACGACCCAGTCGTCGTCGGGGTACTCGGTGCGGGCCGAGGCGGGGGCCCGCACGATCCGGCGGACGTTCAGCTCGTCCGCGAGCAGCGCCGTCCCTTCGTCGCCCAGGCGGGAGTCGGCCGTGCCCGCCTCCCCGAACCGGACGAGCACGGGGAGGGGGATGCGGGCGCGGACCCCGGCCCGCTGGCGTAGCTCGCGCCCGGCCTCGACCTCGGCGCGCAGCGCCTCCATGTCGGCCTCGAGCGCCACGTCCCGGTGGGCGAGCTCGGACGGCCACTCCGCGGCATGCACCGACCGGCCCGCCTCGGAGAAGCCGTGCTCGCCGACCTCCTGGTGGATCCACTCGGCGAGGAACGGGACGAGCGGGGCGATCGTGCGGGCGAGCCCGAGCAGCGCGTAGGAGAGGGTCGCGTGCGCGTTCTGCCGGTCCTCGGGCGTCGTCTCCCCCCAGAACCGCGGACGGGACCGCCGCAGGTACCAGGTCGAGAGGTCGTCGACGAACGACCGCACGGCGGCCCCCGCCGGCCGCGGGTCGAACGAGTCGAGCGACGCGGTGACGGCCGTCCGGGTCCCCTCGAGGCGGGAGAGCAGCCAGCGATCCAGCGCGCCGACCGGGGCGGGGCGTTCGGCGACGGGCGGGAGCCGGTCCGGCCGGGCGTTCTCGAGATGGAAGGTGACCACGTGGCGGAGGGTCCCGAGGGTGCGGGCCGCGGACTTCTCGATGCCGGCGTCGCTCATCCGCATCCCCTCCGTGAAGTCGGCCGAGAGGAAGGCCCAGCGGGCCGCGTCGCCGCCGAGCCGCTCGAGCATCGAGAGCGGTTCGAGCGCGTTCCCCTTGGATTTCGACATCTTGCGACCGGTGTCGTCCATCACGAGCCCCGCCGTGAGGCAGGTGCGGTACGCGGGCCGGTCGAACAGGCCCACGGAGAGCACGAGGAGCGTGTAGTACCACCCGCGCGTCTGGTCGATCGCCTCCGAGATGTAGTCGAGGGGCTGGGCCGGTTCGAACAGGCCGGGCTCGAACGGGTAGTGGAACTGGGCGAACGGCGCCGATCCGCTGTCGTACCAGGCGTCGATCGTGTACGGCTCGCGACGGGCCTCCTTGCCGCACGTCGGGCAGGGAAAGACGATGCGGTCGACGGTCACCCGGTGCGGGTCGAACCCCGGTGGGAGGGGCCCGCCCTGCCGGTCGGCGAGCTCGGCGAAGCTTCCCACGCACGTCGCGTGGCCGCCCGGGCAGAGCCAGATCGGGAGCGGCGTGCCCCAGTACCGGCTCCGCGAGAGCGCCCAATCCTTGGCGTCGGTGAGGAAGTTGCCGAACCGCCCGTCGCGCAGGTGCGCCGGGATCCAGTTCACCGTCGCGTTCGCGCCGACGAGCCGCTCGGTGAACCGTGAGGTGCGCACGAACCAGGAGTCGAGGGCGCGGTAGAGCAACGGCGACTCGCACCTCCAGCAGAACGGGTAGGTGTGGCGGACCGTCGCGGACCGGTAGAGCAGTCCCCGCGACGAAAGGTCGCGGACGAGGATCGGATCGGCGGCCTTGAAGTGCTTGCCCCGAACGAGCGGAACGCGCTCGGTGAACGCCCCGCGCCCGTCGAGCGGGTCGTAGACGCCGACCTTCTCGCGGGCCCCGATGCGCTGGTCGTCCGGCCCGAAGCTCGGGGCGACGTGGACGAGGCCGGTCCCGTCGTCCGTCGTGACGAAGTCGTCGAGCACGACCCGGTAGCGCCCCGGCCCGGGCCCGGGGGTGTCGAACGGCGGCCGGTAGGCCGCGTCCGCGAGGTCCCGTCCGGTGACTCGGGCGACGATCTCCGCCCCGGGCGGGAAGTAGCGCGGGAGGGCGGCGGTCGCGAGCACGAGCTCGGTCCCGTCCTTCTCCCGGACGACGGAGTACTCGAGGTCGGCCCGGGCCGCGACCAGGAGGTTCGCGGGCAGGGTCCAGGGGGTCGTCGTCCAGACGAGGAGATCGCGGCGGGGCGCGTCGGATGCCGCGAGCGGGAATCGGACGGTGATCGACGGGTCGGTCGTGTCGTGGTACCCCTGCGCGACCTCGTGGGACGAGATCGGCGTCTCGCACCGCGGGCAGTAAGGAAGGACGTAGTGGCCCTTCTCGAGCAGGCCCCGGTCGAAGAGGGTCTTGAGGGACCACCAGACGCTCTCGATGTACGGAGCGTCCATCGTGCGGTACGCCTTTTCGTAATCGAGCCAGTAGCCGAGGCGCCGGCTCATCTCCTCCCAGACGGAGGCGACCGCGAGCGTACCGGTCCGGCACTCGTCACAGAACCGCTCGACGCCGAACGCCTCGATCTCCTTCTTCGACTTGAGCCCGAGGCGCTTCTCGATCTCGAGCTCGACCGGCAGCCCGTGGCAGTCCCAGCCGGCCATCGCGCTCACGATCCGGTGGCCGCGCATCCGGCGGTAGCGCAGCTGAACGTCCTTGAGCGTCCGGTTCTCGAGGTGACCGAGGTGGGGGGCGCCGTTCGCGGTCGGGGGGCCCTCGGTGAACCGGAAGACGGGCCCGTCCGGCCGGCCGTACATCACCCGGGCCGGGACGCCGGTCCGTTCCCAGTAGGCCTGCACCCGGGCCTGGAGCGCCACCGGGGTGCCGGGACTCGCCTCGCTCGCTGCCACGGAGACCCGCGACGCGGCCGCCGGGATAAAACTATGGCTCGGAGCGCTACCGGCGCAGTCCGTACGGGGGGAGGGACCGCGACTCCGGGCCGAGTCGGCTCGTCGGGTGGCGGCGCACCACCGTGCCCTCGAGCGCCGTGACCTGGCAGCCGGGGCCGAGGGTGATCTCCCGCGCGCGGACGAAGGCGACCTCGACGCCCTCCAGTTCGACTCGATCCGCCTCGATGCGGGCGACCGAGACCCGCGAGGTGCGTCCGAGGACCTTGTCGATCAGATTGGGCACGTGCGTGACGATCCGCACCGTGCCGCCCTCGACCGGCCCGATCCGGGAGCCGTCGCGCAGCCGCAGGTCAACGCCGATCGCCCGGATCGTACCGGGGATCTCGACGACCCCGTCCGCGCGGAACTCGGCCGCGGCGAGCGAGGCAGCGCGCATCCTCCCGGTGACGTCGATCCGCCGGTCGACCGTGGCGGCTCCCGCGAGACGGAGCCTCCCCCGCAGCGTAACGTCGCCGGCACGCAGCGTGGAGCCTCCGCGCAGCTCCCCGCGGGCCGACAGCGCTTCCCGCACCTCGAGCGCCCCGCCGACCTCGAGCCGGCCCTCCCAGCGGAGCCGGCCCGCCCGGAACGACCCTCCGACGGAGACGCTCCCCTGGAGGTCGGCCGTGCCGACGTCCGCGTCGTGGATCACCTTCGCGGCGCCTCGGGCCGACCAGTCCTCGGTCTGCAGGGACTCGTGACGGGAGACGCCCCGCTCGCGTACCGGGGGCAGGCGAGGTTCGGTCTCGGGAGCGAGCCCGGGAGCGACGGAGGTCGCCGTCACGTTCCCTCCGGTCCCGCGGGTACGGGAGGGATGCGCAACCGCCGATGCTCCACCATGATGCACCGGTTCTCCAGGACCGTGAGGCCCGCGGCCCGGCCCCGGCCGGCGGCCTCCGTGTGCTCGACGCCGAGCTGCATCCAGACGACCGGGACGGGACGGGCGATCGCCTCCTCCACGATCGGTGGGACCTGGTCGCTCCGGCGGAAGATGTCGACGATATCGATCCTCCGATCGGCCGGGATCGCCGAGAGGCTCGGGTACGACCGCTCCCCGAGGACCTCGGGGATGCCCGGGTTCACCGGGACGATCCGGTACCGTTGGGAGAGGAGGTAGCGGGCGATCTCGTTCGAGTCCCGGTCGGGTTTGTCGGAGAGGCCGACGATCGCGATCGTGCGGGCCCGCGTGAGGATCGAACGCAGCGGCTCGTCGTCGGGGGACATCGCGCGGGGGACGCGGGCGCCACTCTTGATGGTGACGGCCGGGCTCGGGGGGCGGGACCGATAAGAGCCGGGCCCCTTCTCGGGCCCCATGCACCTCGATTACTGCGGCCTGCGGGTGACGAACCTGTCGCGATCGCTCCGCTTCGTCCGACAGGCGCTCGGTCTGAAGGAGCTGCGCCGCGGCACCGTTCCCGGCGTCGGAACCTGGGTCCTTCTCGAGGACCCGGGCTCGCACCAGCGGCTGGAGCTCAACTGGTACCCGTCGACCTCCCCGTTCGCCACCCCGTTCCTCCCCGGGGAGGGGCTCGACCACCTCGGATTCCGGGTCAGCTCGATCGCGGCGGCCGGCAAGCGTCTGAAGGCGGCGGGAGCGAGAAAGCTCCACGCGGTCCGCTGGAAGGGGAAGGTCGTCGTCGAGTACTGGGAAGGGCCCGACGGTCTGTGGGTCGAGCTGATCCTTGATCCGGCGCTCTAGCGCCCCCTCCCGATCACGGGGGGTCGGTCGGCGTTCCGCCGACGGGCGGGGTGGGGCCGGGTCCGACGAAGCGGACCAGCGCTCCGACCGGGCCGCTCCCCTTCCCCGCCGGTCCCTTGCCGAGGAACTGGAGGACCGCGGCGATGACGCCGAGGAGTATGATCGCGTAGTGGATCGCGTCCGCGACGCTCTGGGAGATGAGCGAGAGGTACGCGGTGGCGTCCATCTGCCCGTGCAGCAGCGCGGGCACCACTAGGTTCCCGTTCGAGTAGCGGTACGCCGCCGCGAACGCGAACCCCGAGAGGAAGAGGGACGGGAAGATCAGCGGCGAGGCGAGCCCGTAGGTCGTCCCGTAGTAGAGGTGGACCCCGGCGAAGACGGCGCTCGTCCAGCTCGCGGGGACGAGCCACGACCCCGGTCGATGCTGCCAGAAGCCAAAGATCCAACCCCGGAAGATCGT
The DNA here is from genome assembly GCA_052326305.1 of Thermoplasmata archaeon. Taxonomy (GTDB): domain Archaea; phylum Thermoplasmatota; class Thermoplasmata; order Lutacidiplasmatales; family UBA184; genus Lutacidiplasma. The sequence continues at coordinate 233,698 of JBKQPJ010000015.1, forward strand.
CTCCTCGATCGCCCCGATGGCGAACGAGAAGCCGACGTACAGCCACGGGTCTCCCTGGGCCTGCGCCAGGGCGGGGTTCGTCCGCTGGAGGAGGGCGAACACCGACGGATCGAGGAGGAGGTAGACGATCGCGAGCCCGATGACGAGCACGAGGGCGGCGATCGAGAGGAGTCCGAACCAGCCGAGCCCCTCCCACGCCGCCACCTCGAGGTTCGCCCTCCACTGCCGCAGGGGGTCGAGGCCGACCAGCAGGAGGAACGCGACGATCGGGATCCCGTACACGACGAACAGGTCCCCCGGCAGGTTGTCGTAGAGGAACCGGGCCGCGGGCCATGTCTGGGGAAGGAAGTACTGGCTCAGGACGGCGAGGACGGTGATCCCCACGCCGAGGGCGTACCGGACCAGGGCCAGCTCCGGCGCGCGAGGGGCGGGGGTCGGCGAAGACACTGGGGCACGGACCGGTTCGGGGTACTTATCCCCCCACGGCCGTCCCCGCGGTCGACCGATGGAGTTCGTCGTCCTCGCGAAGGCGGTGCCGGCGCTCGATTCGCTCGACTTCGATCCCGTCGCGCGGACCGTCCGCCGGGACGACGTCCCGCTGTACCTGAACCCGTTCGACCAGCGGGCCCTTCGGGTCGCGCTCGAGCTGCGCCGCCCCGGCGAGCACGTCACGGTCGTCTCGCTCGGTCCACCGGCCGCGCGCGCGACCTTGCGGGAGGCGCGGGCCGTCGGGGCGGACCGCGCGGTGCTGATCTCGGACCCGGCGTTCGCGGGCTCGGATGTCCTCGCCACCGCCACCGCGCTCGCGGCGGCGGTCGGCCGCCTCCGCCCGGGGGCGGTCCTCGCGGGGGCCTGGACGACGGACAGCGGGACCGGGCTGGTCGGCCCCGAGCTCGCGGCGCTGCTCGGCTGGTCGCTCCTCACCTCGGCCCGTTCGGTGCGGCGGCTCGACGGCCCAACGGAGTTCGAGGCGGTCGTGGACACGGCGACGGGCTGGACATCGTACCGAGGATCCGCCCCGGTCGTGGTGACGGTCGGCGAGAAGATCGCCAAACCGCTCCGGGCGCCGCCCGAGGCGATGAGCGCCCTCGGGGACGCCTCGGTCGAGCTGTGGAGCGCGGCCGACCTCGGGGCCGATCCCATGGCTCTCGGCCTCCGCGGATCCCCTACCCTGGTCGAATCGGTCCTCGCCGCGGCCCCGCCCCGAACGTCGAAGCGTTTCGATCAGGGTCCGGTCGCCGACCGGGTGCGGGCCGCCCTCGAGGAGCTCTCGCATCGGATGGGGACCCCCTCCTCCTCTCCGGGCGATCTGCCGCCCCCGCCGGAGCCCCGGGCGGACGAGCAGGAGATGCTCGTCCTCGTGACCGACCGATCCGGCCGGCTGGACCGCACGGCGCTCGGCATCGCCGTCGCCGTGCGCCGAAGGGTTCCCGGCGGCTGGCCCTCGGCCCTCTGGGTGGGGGACTCTCCGAGCGAAACCGAGACCCACCTCCTCGAGCGCGCGGGAGCCTTGGCCGGCTATCTCGTCCGAAGCGCGAAGGCGCCCGTCGAGGCCGACTCGGTCGCGGCCGTCGTCGAGGAGACGATCGCCCGCCGTCCGAAGTTGGCGGCCGCGACGTTCGCCGCCGATCCGTTCGGCCGGGCGGTGGCGGGCCGGGTCGCCGGCCACCGGCACCTCGGCGTGGTGGGGGAGGCGATCGACCTCGCGCGGAACGCGCACGGCGAGGTCGTTTGGTCGAAGCCTTCCTTCGGCGGCCGGACCGTCGCCTCGGTCCGCTGCCGCCGCCACCCCGCCCTCGCGACGTTCCGTTCGGGCGCCTTCGGCCCTCCGGAGCACACGGGACCGGGAGGGTTCGGATGGTCCGCCCTCCCGATCTCCGTTCCCCCCGCGTCGTGGCTCGCGATCGACGAGGGGGTCGAGCTCGACGCCGCCCCGGAACTCGAAGGGCGCGACGTGATCGTCGCTGTCGGGATGGGCCTGGGCGGACCCGAAGGGCTCGTCCGGCTGGCCCCTACGATCGCCCGCTGGAACGCCGGTCTGGTGGCGACCCGGAGGGTCGTGGACGCCGGCTGGGTCCCCCGCCAGCTCCAGGTCGGCCTGACCGGCCGCGCGCTCGCCCCGCGGCTCGCGGTGCTCCTCGGGGTGTCGGGGTCGGTCCACCACCTGGTCGGGTGGCGGCGCGCGGGAACCGTCCTCGCGGTGAACCGGGACCCCGGGGCGCCGGTGTTCCGCGACGCCGACATCGGGATCGTCGGCTCGGTCGAGGAGGTCCTACCCGCCCTCGACGGACCGGTCGCCCGGTTGCTCGGCCGGTGATCGCGCGAGGACGATCGCCCGCTCCGCCGCCTTGAGGCACGCGAACAGGTCCTCGAGGGTCGCCCGGGCGCTGGCGGCCGAGCGGGCGGTGAGCCGGATCTCGAGCGCGCGGCCGACGGCGCGCAGGTCGACGTACGAGGGCGTGTCGGCCGCCACCGAATCGAGGAGGGCCCGCGCCTCCTCCGCCGAGCCGCAGGCCCGGCGGACGAGGACGGTCAGCTCGACGCCCGGCGTTTCTTCTCGCGCGGCGCCGATGGGGTTCCTCCCGGCGGGGCGGCCCCGGGGCCCCGGTCGAGCGCGCCGGGGACGATCGGAGCGGTCTGGGTCCGGCGCGCCGTTTCGGCGGCGGCGCGGTCGCGAAGGTACCCGCGGACCGACGGCCAGACGGTGCCGTCCTCCCGCTGCTTCGACTCGAAGTTGTGCTCGCCGATGAACCGGGCGAACGCCGCCTGGCTCGGGTCGTCCCACTTGCCGGTGAGGCGACCGGAGTAGTAGCCGAGCACCGAGAGGTCGTGCTGGAGCGCGGCGGCGACGTCGCCCTCGATCCGGCACAGCGTCGCGGGATCCTCCCGGGAGAGCATCGTGAGGTCGTACAGGCGGAAGATCCGCCGGAGCTCCTCGATCGGCGACGGGTGGTCGTCCACGCGCACGTCGACCCAGCGGTCGCATCCGCCGTAGCCGGCGCCGGGTCGGCAGACGAGCAACGCCGCCGACTGCATCCCCCGCCGGTCCCCTCCCTCGCGCTGGCCGGCCGCGAGGGCCGCCAGGAGCCGGTCGAGGATGTCGCCGGGCGTCGCCTCGTACGAGCGCGCCATCGCCCGGACGACCCCCGGGCCGAGCAGGATGTTCCCCTGGCAGGCGAACCCGTCCCCGACCTCGTGGCCGGCCCACTCGAGGCATTTCTTGCCGGTGAAGGAGGCGGCGCGTCCCTTCGCGTCGACCACGCCCACCTGCCGGTCCTCGCGGCCGGGGTCGGTGCCGGTCAGCAACCGGACGACCTCCTCCGCCGAACGGCCCTGACGCATCAGGGCGAGCCCCTCGGGGCCGAACGACGGGTTGGCGAGCGCCTGCGTGGCGACCGCTCCGACCCCGGCTTCCACGAACGGGACGACGGAGCCGACCGAGATGAACTTCGACTGCACGGCGACGCCCCACGCCTGGAGGTCGCGGTCGAACGCGACGATCGAGAAGGTGCCGAACCGAGGTTGCCTCATGATGCGCCCATGGGCCCGGGCCTTAAGAGGTTAGGACCGCGGAGCTCGGTCCGCCGGGGCGCCTTCGGCCAGCCGGCGGTCGAGCTCCCCCAGGAGGCGGTCGAGCCGGGCGGCGGTCCCCTCGCGCCCTCCCTCGCGGATCTCCGCTTCCACGGAGCGCAGCGCGGCCACCTCGTGGTCGACCGCGACGCCCCGGGAGCGCAGGAGGCCGATCAGGCGCCCGGCGAGAAGGAGGCGGTTGCGGGACCGGTCCTCCTCGGGGTCGGGGATCCCGTCGGCGGCCCCCGAAGGGACGTACTCGAGGAGCCCCCGGGGCCACTGCGTGACCTCGCCCTCCCCCCGTCGCACCGGCCGGCGCGGAGGGTCCGGCTCCGCGTCGCTCACGTCTCGGGGCGGGCCGCCGGCGCGCTCGGGAGGCGTTTCGGTCGCGGCAGGCGCCCCCAGAGATCGGTCCAGAGCGTGTCGAGGCGTGCGTAGAACTCCTCGGGGACCCCGCCGGCGGCCAGCGACGCCCTCGCCTCCGCGAGGAGCGGCACGAGGTCGTCGGTGGGGACCGCGTGGGCGCGGGCCCATCCCACGCACCCGTCGGCGAGCGCGAGCTGTCCTTCCGCGGTCCGGCGGGCCCGGGCGGTCTCCCGCTCGGCGGGCGTAAGGGCGTGCTCGGGGTTCCAGTGGGGCGGCATGGGGGCCGGGATCGGAACGCGCAGGTCCTTGAACGGGGCCGGGAGGCTGGGCCAGCGCGGCTCGGCGAAGCGGATCGAGAGCAGGTCGAGCGCGGAGAGCGCGCCGGCGTAGTCGGCGGCGCGGTAGGCGGCCTCCGCCTTCTCGAAGGGGCCGATCACCTCGGGCGCCGGGGCGCCCTTCCAGGAGTCGAGGAGGAGCGCGACGTGGCTCGGGACGAGCCGGCGGAGCGCGAGCCGCTCGGGCGGCGTCGGCACGGGAGGGGCCGGGACGGGGTCCGCGGTCCGCTCGGGGGGGCGGTTCGGGGCTCCGGGCATAGGTACGGAAGCGGGGCGTTCAGAGGAACGCCTCGAACTCCTTCGTCACCTCGGGATACTTGGTGTGGACGGCCTTCAGGATGTTGTGCACGTTCAGCTTCTCGAGCTTCACGTCTGCGAGGGCGTCGATCAGCTTGTCGAACACCTCGTCGCTGAGCGTCACGAGCTTCTCCTTCGCGAGCCAGTTCCGGTAGAGCTTCTCCTCGAGCCGGGCCCGCCAGCCCTTCTCGTACCGCTGGAGGAACTCCTTCGAGACGTCCCCCGAGAGGGCCGCCTCGGCGGCGACCGTCCCGCAGATCTTCCCCGCGATGCAGCCGTTCGCGATCCCGCCTCCCGTGAGCGGGTCGATCATGCGCGCCGCGTCCCCGACGATCATCACCCCGTCGGCGACCGTCTGGCGGAGGGGGGGCGAGATCGAGACGCCGCCGCCGACCATGTCGATCTTCTTCCCCTTCGCGTAGCCGGGGTGCTTGTCGATCCAGCGGTCGAGGTACGTCCGGGCATCCGCGGGGCTCGTCACCTGGCTGACCTGGACGCCGATCCCGACGTTGGCGAGCCCCTCGCCCTTCGGGAAGATCCACACGTAGCCCCCGGGGGCGACCTTCCCGAGGTAGAAGTCGCAGTAGCGGACGTCGCTGTCGACGTTCGTCATGCGGTACTGCAGGCAGGTGTCCATGTCCTTCATGGCGATGTTCGTCGGGATGCCGGCCCACCGGCCGACCTGGCTCTCGAAGCCGTCGGCGCCGATGGTGATCGGCGCCCGGATCTCGTACGGCTCGCCGAACTGCTTGACCTTCGCGCCGACGACCCGTCCGTGCTCCTTCAGGATCGAGACGGCGGCCGTCTTGAGGAGGATCTCGACGCCGGCGTTCGCCGCGTCGATCGCGAGCTGCTTGTCGAACTCGTCCCGTTCGACGACGTAGCCGACCTCGTTGCCGGCGTTCTTTTCGTTGATCTCGAAGACCCGCTCGCTCGGCGAGTAGATCCGGGCGCCCTCGACCTCGAGGTTCACCCAGCGGCCCGGGCGGATGCCGACGTCGGCGAGCCAGTCCTTGCTCATCCCCTCGCCGCAGCGCACGGGGCTCCCGATCTCCTGGCGCTTCTCGAGCATCAGCACGCGGGCGCCCTTCTTCGCCGCCCACTTCGCGGTCATGCTGCCGGCCGGGCCGGCTCCGATGACCAGGACATCGGTCGTGCGGTCGCTTACCACGGTCTATCCCCCCTGGTTCAGCCGATCTCGATCGCGCCGACGGGACACGCTTTCACGCAGATCTCACAGCGGGTGCAGACGCCCTCGTCGAACGTGATGCGGGTCTCGTCGAGGTAGATGCAGTTGAGCGGACAGATCCCGACGCAGGCCCCGCAGTAGATGCACAACTGGCCCGACGACTCGATGTGCAGGCTCTTTTTGCTCGGCACCGCGGGACTCTCGGCGCCACCGGGTGGAGCGATATTAAAAGCTATCCGAGGAGGCGGCCCGCCGCCCTACGGCTCGCGTCCGGCGAGCCAGCGCTCGGCGTCGATCGCGGCCATGCAGCCCGATCCGGCCGCGCTCACCGCCTGACGGTAGCGCCGGTCGTGGACGTCGCCCGCGGCGAAGACGCCGTCCACGCTCGTGCGCGTGCCGTCGTGGACCCGGAGATACCCTTCGCCGTCGAGGTCGAGCACGCCGCGGAAGACCTCGGTCGCCGGGACGTGGCCGATCGCGACGAACAGCCCGCCGACCTTGAGCTCCCGGGAGGTGCCGGTCGGAACGTCGACGAGGCGCAGGCCCTCGACCCGCTCCGCGCCGAGCACCTCGGCGACCTCCGTCCCGAGCAGGAAGGAGATCTTGGGGTGGTGCCGTGCCCGCTCCTGCATGATCGAGCTCGCCCGCAGCCGGTCGCGGCGGTGGATCACCGTGACGTGGGTCGCGAAGTTCGTGAGGAACAGCGCCTCCTCCATCGCGGAGTCGCCACCGCCCACCACCGCGAGCTCCTGGCCCTTGAAGAAGAAACCGTCGCAGGTCGCGCAGGCGCTGATGCCGTGGCCCTGCAGCCGCTGCTCCGACGGGAGGCCAAGCCAGCGGGCGTTCGCCCCGGTGGCGACGATCACGGCGTCGGCGCGGACCGTGCCGTGCGTCCCCGTCGCGAGGGCGAACGGAGGGCGGGTGAGGTCGACCCGGGTCACGTTGTCGTCGACGAACTCGGCGCCGAACCTCGCCGCCTGCCGCCGCATGCGGTCGACGAGCTCCGGCCCCTGGATCCCTTCGGGGAACCCGGGGTAGTTCTCGACCTCGGTCGTGATGAGGAGCTGGCCCCCCGCGGGGACCCCCGTGAGGACGACCGGTTTCAGCTCCGCCCGGGCGCAGTAGAGCGCGGCCGTCAGACCGGCGGGCCCGCTGCCGACGACGGCGACCTGCGCGGCCCGGTCCCGCTCGGCCATCGAGGGACAAACGGCCCCCCGGGGTTAAAGCCCCGCTCCCCCGGCGACCCCCGGGTTACCGAGCGTCCGGTCGGGGACGGGGCGGCGCGAGGCGGAGCCGATCGTCCGGCTCGGCGACGGCGTACCCCGAGCGGAAGAAGAGAAGGGGCGGGGCGTCGCGCCCGCCCTCGAGCTCCACGACCTCGCCGAGCACGAGGCGGTGGTCGAAGACCGGCGTGATCGTGAGCACACGGCACTCGATCGCCCCGAGCGTCCCGTCGATCAGCGGAACGCCGGTCGTTCCGCGGTGGAAGGCGAGGTCCCGGAACTTCTCCTTGAGCGCGACCGACCGGGCGAACCGCTCGCTGACCGCCTGCTGGTCGGCGGCGAGGACGTTGACGGCGAACGCCCGGCTCCGCTCGAGGACGGGGAGCGTGTCGACGTCGTCCTGGAGGCTCACGAGCACCGTCGGCGGATAGAGCGAGACCGAGAGGAACGCGTTGACCGTGAGGCCGGCATCGGTGTCCCCGTCCCGGGCCGTGACGACCGAGACGCCGGTCGCCCAGCGCGCCATGATCGCCCGGAAGACCGTTCGGTCGGGGGTTCCGCTCAATCGTCCCTCCACCGGAAGAGGCGGATCGCCAACAAGAAGACAACGACCCCCGCCCCCAGCACGACGAAAAGGTCGACGACGGCGCGCAGGTTGTTGTGGAACAGCATCACCTGGTTCATCCCGTCGATGACGTAGTACAGCGGGAGGACCCGGGCGAACGTCTGGAGCCCGGAAGGGAACGCCGAGACCGGGAAGAACGTTCCCGACAGGAACATCATCGGGAACGTGATGATGTTGCCGATCACGGCGGCGCTCTCGGGCGTCGGCGCCACCGACCCCGCGAGCATCCCGAGGGAGACGAAGAAGAAGGGGCCGGCGATCAGGAAGGGGACCATCCCGAGGTTCACCACCACGTGCGCGCCGAAGACGCCGACGCCGATCGCGAGCATGATCGCCGCGGCAGCGAAGGTGAGGAGGGTGTACCACAGGATCCGCGAGGCCAGCCACTCGCCGCGGGTCAGGGGGGTGAGGGAGAGCTGGCGGAACAGGCCTTCCTTGCGGTAGGAGGATGTGACGTCGACCATCGAGAACATCGGGCTCGTGAGGATCGTAAAGCCGATCAGCCCGGGGATCAGGTAGTCGACGTACGTGAAGATCGTGCTTCCGACCCCCTTCGCGGGAGGCACCTGGATGAGCGCGGTCCCGCTCGCATGGGCGAGGTTGAACGCGTTCGCGACCCCCGATACCGCGAAGAGCGCCTCGCCCCCCGCCGAAGCGTCCTCCGGGTTCGAGAAGACGAGCAGGTCCACGGACCGGTTGCCCGTCACGTTGGCCGTGAAGTCCGCCGGGATCACGAGGCCGACCGGGTCGCCCTGCTGTCCGAGCCACGACGCGAAGTTCGAGGGAGAGACGGACGGGTCGGTGACGAGCTGGACCTTGACGATCGACGTGTTGTCGAGCGCAACGAGGAACTTGGCGGCGAGCCCGGAGTGGGCGTCCTCGTTGAGGACCTCGAGGGTGACGGTGCCCGAGCCGGTCGAGGAGAAGATCAGCCCGAAGAGGGAGATCAGGATCAGGGGAAAGATCAGCGAGAAGAACAGCGCGGCCGGGTTCCGGTAGTACCCGCGCGCGACGATCCGGACGTCCGCTCCGATCCGGCGCGCGTTCATGGCGGTGCCTCGGCCGTCAGCGCGCCCTCGTCCATCTCGCCGACCATGCGCACGAAGACGTCCTCGAGGGTGTCGCGGGCGGTGGCGAAGGACGTCCACGGGATGCCGCTCGCCTCCGCTGCGCTGAGGACGCGCAGGGCGTCGTGCGGTCCCTCCAGGTCCACTTCCACGGTGCCCGCGTCCGCGCGGACTCGGGTCCCGAGCTGGAGGACCAGGTACTCGGCGAGCGCGCGCGGGGCCTCGAACCGCACCCGGGTCGGCCGGCCGTGGCCCGCGATGATCTCCTGGGCAGTGCCGACCGCGATGATCTTGCCGTGATGGATGATCGCCACACGGTCGCTCAGGAGCTCGGCCTCCTCCAGGTAGTGGGTCGTCAGGAAGACCGTCCGCCCGGCGCGCTTCAGCGCCCGGATGACGTTCCAGATCGCCCGCCGTGCGTGGGGGTCGAGGCCGGTCGTCGGTTCGTCGAGGAAACAGATCTCGGGCTCGTTGGTCAGCGCGAGGGCGAGACCGAACTTCTGCTTCTGGCCGCCCGAGAGCTGGTCGTACCGGGCGGTCGCTTTGTCGAGGAGCTCGACCTGGGCGAGCAGCTCGGCGGGGTCGACCTGGCTGTGAAAGAGGGAGCGGTAGTACTCGATCCCCTCCCGGGGGGTGATCTTCTCGAAGAAGCGGAAGTCCTGGGGGATCACGCCGATCTTCCGGTGGAGCGCCGGGCCGTCGGTCCACGGGTCGAGCCCGAGGACCCGCACCTCGCCCGAGGTGCGGCGGCGCAGCCCCTCGAGGATCTCGACCGTGGTCGTCTTGCCGGCGCCGTTCGGGCCGAGGAAGGCGAAGACCGACCCGACCGGTACCGAGAAGCTGACGCCCCCGACCGCGGCGAGCCCGTCATACTGCTTCACGAGGTCGCGGACCTCGATCGCCTCGGCCATTCGGTGTCCCGAGGGGCGGAGGCTAATGAAGCCTCTAGGGCGGTCCCTCGACCGGTCGGCCCCCGGCGAGCCAGGGCCGGCCGTCCAGATCGACGTCCCCCTCGGCCAGGGTCGAAAGCAGGGTGAACGGCGAACGGTTGCGACCGCCGAGCTCCCCGGTCCCCCCGAGGAGCAGGCTCACGCTGTGGGCCGCGAGGTCCCCGACCTCCGGGGCGCGGGCGATCCGGGGGTTGAGACCGAGGATGATCGCTCCGGCCGCGTCGCGGCCCCGGCCGCCCCGGGCGTAGGTCGCGGCGAACGACTCCCCGCCCCGATCGAACGAGAACTCGCGTAGGCGACCTTCGGCGAACCGGAACCGGGCCCCGAGCTGCACGGGAGTCTCCGCGAACCGGTCGTACACGGCCCGGTTCGCCTCCCACGCTCCGTGGGCCGTGCGGGTTCCGAGGAACGCGACGATCCGCCCGGTCGGGATCTCGGTCGAGTACCGGGGCGGCCCGCGCACCGAGCTTCCGTCCTCGATCCGGACGGACCCGGTCGCGAGCGCGGCCGAAAGGTCCGTTCCGTTCGAGTGGCGGATCCGGATCCGGCGGGCGCGGGCCAGCCGCCGTAGGATCGGCCGCGCGGCCCTCGCCAAGCGGTCCGGCCCGACCGCGCTCGCGGCCAGGAGCTCGTCCCTCCACGAATCGAGGTCGGCCCCGTACCGTTCGGCCGCCGGCGGGGTAGCGGAAGCGATCGCCAGGCGGGCGACGCGCATTCGGGCCCTTCGCGCCGCCTCCCTCCACCGCGGTCCGTGACGCGCGAGCAGGGTCCGACGGTCGTCCGGCCGGATCCCGAGCAGGCGGGGGAACGTCTCCGGACCGCCGAAGTAGACGTAGGCATCGCTCGACGCGGCGAGCGACGACGGCGCCAAAGGGACGACCTTCCGGGGCAGGAGCGCGAGGGTCCGGAAGAACGCCTCCTCGTCCTCGACGGCCAAGAGCGGCTCGGCCCCCATCCGCCGGGCCTCGACCACGAACGACCGGGCCCACGGGAGCGCGTGGCTCCACGCCTCGATGGTGACGGTCTCGCCCGAACGCAGGCCCAGGTAGTCCGAAAGGACCGCCCGGGCGAGGATCTCCTCCGCCCGAGCGCGCACGGTCCGGTTACCCCGAGCGGGAATGCGGGTGGGGATGACGGTGGCCCGTCCGTCCCCCCGCGACCGAAGGCGAGGTGACGACCCAACCCCCTCCGAGGATCCCCTTGACGCCCCGCAGGTCCTCGGCGGCGGCGGCGACCTCCCGTCGCTTCCCGAGGAGGACGACGACCTCGGCGCACGCCTCCCCCTCGAGGTGGATGTGGGTCGTCGAGCGGACGTGCTCGCCCCACCGATGCTCGGCGGCGGTCAATCGTCGCAGGACGTTCGGGGCCTCGTGGCGGTAGAGCAGCGCGACGACCCCGAGGGCGTCGGCCTCGGGGTCGGCGAGGGTGCGCCCCGAGAGCTCGGTGCGGATGAGCGCTCGGATCGCGTCGGAGCGGCTCGGGCTGTTCCGCTCCGCGACCCAGTGGTCGAGCAGGGCCAAGAGCGAGGGCTCGAGCGATACTCCGAGCCGGACGACCTTGACCGTCACGGTGGCGAGCCCGCCCCGGATCCGCCGGATTCGGGAGAGAAGGTCCGGGGCGGCGTCGGACCGAAGCCGATCTCCTCGTAGTGCTTCCAGCGGTAGATCAGCATGGCGACGAGCCAGGTCCCGATGAAGAGGGCCACGATCCCGATCCCGATGTACCCCCAGACGTCGAGGCCGTAGGGACCCGCGGCGTTGTTCAGCCAGTCCATCGTCGTCCAGAAGCCGAAGGGACCTCCCGCGAGGTTGAACTCGGCCGCGAGGACCCCGAGCAGCTCGATCGTGGCGATGACGAACGCGACCAGGACGGAGATCAGCGTCAGGGTGAGGTTGTAGAAGACCTTCCGAATCGGCTTGGCGAACGCCCACCCGTAGGCGTATCGCATGCTGACGCCGTCGGAGGTATCGGTCAGCACCATCCCGCAGGCGAACATGAACGGAAGGATCAGCACCGCCCACAAGGGGAACCCGACCGCGGCCGTGCCGACGGTCACGGTGATGGCAATGAGGGTGACCTCGGTCGCCGTGTCAAAACCGAGGCCGAAAAGGACCCCGACCGGGTAGATCTGCCACGGTTCGTTGACGAACTTGAACAGCCAGTTGAAGTAGCGGTTCATGAACCCGCGATTGTTCAATTGCGCCTCGAGCCGCTCGTTGTCGAGCGTGCCGGATCGCAGCTGCCGAAAGATCAGGTAGACCTCCCAGAAGATCAGCAGGTTGATGAACGCGATAACGTAGAGAAAACCGCCCGAGATGGCCGTGCCGAGGACGGCCCCTACGGCCGCGAACGTCGGATAGGCATTGAGGATGAAGCGGGCCGCCACGACCAGGCCCACGAGCATCCCCATGACGATCGTGGAATGACCGAGGGAGAACCACGTACCGACCGTGTAGGGCTTCTTGCCCTGCTGCAGCAGTTTGCGGGTGGTGTTGTCGATGGCGCAGATGTGGTCGGCGTCGACCCCGTGGCGGAGACCGAGGGTGTACGCGAGGATCCCGAGCCCGATGAACACGCCGTACGTCCGCCCGAGGAGAAACGTCAAGGCCAGGCCGAGGGCGGTGGCGGCGAGGATCGCGCCGTAGATGATCGCCGCGCCCCGTCGCTCGTCGGAGGAGAGCACGTAGGGGTTCACGGGCGGCGTGGCATCGTTCAGAGCCGCGCCAGGGGGGGTCACGTCCGGGCGTACGTCGTCGGGCATATAGCCTTATGTTGTATTTCAAAAACGTAACAACGGGGCTGCCGCCGGGAACGGGCCGGGGTCCTACGGGGCCCGCCGCGGGGGGACCGATCCCGGAGGCGTCCCCGACGGAGGACCCCCGCCAGAGCCCTGGGGCCGCCCACGCCGGAAGGGAGCGTTAGGAGAGGGCTTTCGAGAGGACGTTGGTCGCCGCGGCCATGTCCTCCCGGTCGAGAAGGAAGATGGTGTCCGTGTAGCAGCTCAGCGCCTCGACGATGTTGATCTGCTGGCTCGAAAGGATCCCGGTCAGCAAACGGAGGAGCCCGGGGGTCTCCTCGATGCTCTCGGGGCCGGTCACGGCCACCTCGACCAGGTTCTTCCGGACGCTGACGAGCTGTCCCTCGCGCAGGCGGCGGGTCACCCTCGGGACGGAATCCTCGTCGACCAGGATCACGGTTCCCCGCGACACTTGGATCAGCCGACAGAGCAGGTTCTCGTCCAGCAGCTCCTCCACCACGTCCCCGAGCCGCTGGAGCACGTCCGCTCCCTCGCTCACGGTGATCGCCGCGACCTTCGAGCGCGTCTCGATCCGGCTCTTGCGCAGGACCCTCCGGACGCTGGCCTCGCCCGAGGCCTCGGCCCGGCCCCGGGGGTACCTCCGGCACGCGGCGATGACCGCCTCCGGCTGACGGACCCCCAGGTCCTCCGAGATCCGACGGGCCACCGCCGAGTGGTTGGCGATGCCGGCGCGGATCGCGTCGGCGAGCACCGGGTGACCGTCCAGGTACTCTCGGACGCGGTGGGCGATCGACTCGCCTTCCTCCGGCATGTGTGTTTATTTTTGGACAATTCTGTCCAATCGTGTCGGAGGACGGTCACATCCTATAAATCGGTAGGGGTCCCTCGCCCCTTCACCCCCAGACCCCCAATGGTGCGCGAGAAGGTTGTACTGGCGTACTCGGGGGGACTGGACACCTCCGTCGCGATCCCGTGGCTTCGGGAGCACAAGCAGCTCGACGTCGTCGCCGTGACGGTCGACGTCGGCCAGCCCGTCGACCTCGAGAAGGTCCGCCGGAAGGCCGAGGCGTCCGGCGCGGTGGGCGCCTACGTCGCGGACGCCCGGCAGGAGTTCGCGGAAGAGTACCTCCTTCCCGCCCTCCGGGCGAACGCCCTCTACGAAGGGGTCTACCCCCTCAGCACGTCGCTCGCCCGACCGCTGATCGCCCGCCACCTGGTCGACGTCGCCCGGCGCGAGGGCGCGACGTACGTCGCCCACGGCTGCACCGGGAAGGGCAACGACCAGGTCCGGTTCGACCTCTCCACGACCAGCCTCGCCCCCGAGCTCCAGGTGATCGCCCCCGCCCGGGAGTGGAAGATGACCCGGGAGGACGAGCTCGCCTACGCACGGACCCACGGAATTCCGGTCGAGGCGACCAAGGCTTCGCCCTACAGCACGGACGAGAACCTCTGGGGCCGCTCGGTCGAATGCGGCATCCTCGAGGACCCGGCGGTCGAACCGCCCGAGGAGGTCTACGGCTGGACCCGCTCCCCGGCCCAGGCGCCCGACGCCCCGACGTACGTGAACGTCGGGTTCGAGCAGGGAAAGCCCGTCTCGCTCGACGGAGCCCCCTTGCCCTTCCACGAGCTGATCGCCCGGTTGAACCACATCGCGGGGGCGAACGGCGTCGGCCGGATCGACCACGTCGAATCCCGGGTGGTCGGGATCAAGTCGCGCGAGGTCTACGAATGCCCTGCCGCGACGGTGCTGATACGGGCCCACCAGGCGATCGAGGCGATGGTCCTTCCGCGCGACCTCCTTGACGTCAAGCGCGGGATCGAGCAGCGCTACGGCCAGCTCGTCTATGACGGCCTCTGGTTCGGGCCGCTCCGCCGGGCGCTCGACGCGTTCGTCGGCGTCTCGCAGGAGCGGGTGACGGGCGAAGCTTCCGTGAAGCTGTTCAAGGGATCGGCCCAGGTCTCGGGCCGCCGTTCCCCGTTCTCGCTCTACCAGCACACCCTCGCCACGTACTCCTCCGGCGACCAGTTCCGGCAGGAGATGGCGGAGGGGTTCATTTACGTCTGGGGATTGCCGGCGCGCACCTGGGCGGCGATCGAGCCTCCGGCCGTGCCGAACGTAGCGCGGGCAACCCGCGCCCGACCCTGATCATGTCTACGCCCCAGCCATCCCCCAGCGGGCGGACCGCACCGCCGTCGTACGTGCGCAGCTCCCAGGCCCCGTTCCTCAGTTCGCTCTCCGTCGACCGGGTTCTCCTGCCGTACGACCTCGCCGGGAGCGTGGCTCACGCCGAGATGCTCGGCAAGGCCGGGATCCTCACCGGGTCGGAGGCCGCGACCCTCGTCGCGGGCCTTCGGGCGATCGGCCGCGAGGTCGACTCCGGTGCGTTCCCGTGGCGCGCCGAGCTCGAGGACGTCCACACCAACGTCGAGCTCCGCCTCACGGAGCTCGTCGGCCCGGTCGGCGGCAAGCTCCACACTGCCCGCAGCCGCAACGACCAGATCGCCCTCGACGAACGACTGTATCTGCGAAGCGCGGTCCGGAGCCTGGGCGACCTCGTCCTTCAGCTGCTTCAGGTCCTCCTCGCCCGGGGCGAGGAGGAAGCCTCGACCCCGATGCCGGGGTACACGCACCTTCAACGGGCCCAGCCCGTGACCGTGGGCCACGCGCTGCTCGCGCACTTCTGGAAGTTCGACCGGGACCTCGACCGCCTGCTCGCGACCGTCGCCCGGGCGAACGTCTCGCCGCTCGGCGCCGGGGCCCTGGCCGGCTCGACGCTTCCGATCGACCCCGACTACGTCGCGCGCCGGCTCGGCTTCGACCGGGCGTTCGAGAACTCGCTCGACGCCGTCAGCGACCGGGACCCCTTGGCCGAGCTCCTCTTCGACCTGGCCCTGATCGCGGTCCACGCGAGCGGGATGGGCGAGGAGATCGTGCTCCATGCGTCGAAGGAGTTCGGGTTCCTCGAGCGGTCGGCGGCCCTCGGCTCGGGAAGCAGCCAGATGCCGCAGAAGCGCAATCCCGACATCGCCGAGCTGGTGCGCGGCCGGTCCGGCCGGGCGGTCGGCGACCTCGTCGCGCTCCTGACGACGTTGAAGGGTCTGCCGCTCTCCTACGACCGGGACCTCCAGGAGGACAAGGTCAGCGTCTTCGACTCGGTGACGACGGTCGGGGGTACGCTCTCCGCGCTCACCACGCTCGTCCGCGACATGAAGTTCGACCACGCCCGGCTCCGCGCGGCCGCGGCCGACCCCGAGATGGTCGCCACCGACGTGGCGGAGTGGCTCGTCTCCCAAGGGGTTCCGTTCCGCGAGGCGCACGAGGAGGTGGCGAAGTTGGTCTCCGGCGCGCCCCCGGGCCTCGACGCGAGCGCGTTGCGCGCCCGATTCCCCCAGGCTCGCGGCGATGTGGCGCGGATCCTCGATCCCCAGGCCGCGGCCGACCGCCGGGCCTCGCCCGGGGGCCCGGGAACCGCGGCCATCGGTCCCCAGATCGCCCTCGCCCGGGCGCGGTTGCGCTCCCGGGCCGAATCCCTCTCCTCGCTCGGCCGCCAGGTCGAGCAGATCGAGGAGCTCGTCAAGGAGGAACATCGATGACCGAATGCCCCGAATGCGCCGCGAGTGTGGAGAATCACGACAAGATCCTGGGGGAGGTATTCCCCTGCCGCGACTGCGGTACGGAGCTCGAGGTGCAGGCGACCGCGCCCTTCGCCGTCCAGCCGGCCCCCAAAGAAGCCGAGGACTGGGGTGAATAACGGCATCCGGCTCGGCGTCTTCTACACGATCATCCGCCCCGAAGAGAAGGCGATCCTCGCGGCCGCGGAGGCGCGGGGGATCGACGTCGAACGGTGGGACGACGGCGAGGTGACCTTCGGGCTCGAACGCCCGGACCATCTCCCGGACGTGATCCTGAACCGGTCGGTCAGCCACACCCGCTCCATCTACGCCACCCGGTGCTTCGCCCACTACGGGGTTCCGACGGTGAACGCCCCCGAGGTCGTCGAGCTCGCGGGCGACAAGATCCGCACCTCGCTGCGGCTCGCCGAGTGCGGCATCCCTACCCCGCGTACGGTGATCGCGCTCTCGGCGGAGGCGGCGATGAAGGCGATCGAGCAGATCGGCTATCCGGCGGTGTTGAAGCCCGCGGTCGGGTCGTGGGGGCGGCTGATGGCGAAGGTCGACGATGCGGAGGCGGCCGAGCAGATCCTCGAGCACAAGGAGGCCCTCTCCTCCCCCGTGCACTCGGTCTTCTACGTGCAGGAGTTCGTCCCGAAGCCGGACCGCGACCTGCGGGTGTTCGTCGTCGGGGAGTCGGTCGTCGCGGCGATGTACCGGCGTTCGGCCAACTGGCGCACGAACGCGGCCCGGGGGGCCGTGCCCGAACCGGCGCCGCTCACCCCGGAACTGACCGAGCTCGCGCTCCGGGCGGCCCGCGCGGTCGGCGGCGGCGTCCTCGCCGTCGACCTGATGGAGGCCCCGAGCGGCCTGACGGTCCACGAGGTGAACCCGACCCCGGAGTTCAAGACGCTCGCCGCGGCGACCGGCGTCGACGTCGCGGGGGCGGTCGTCGACTACGCGGTGGAGGTCGCCCGCCGATGAAGGTCGCGGTGGTCGGCGGCTCCGGGTACGTGGGTGGCGAGCTCCTCCGCCTGCTGCTCGGCCACCCCGAGGCCGAGGTCGTGCAGGTGACGTCGGACTCGATGCCGGGAAAGGCGGTCGCCCGCGCGCATCCGAACCTCCGCAGAAGGACCGATCTGCGCTTCGAACCCCGGTCGGCGCTGGCGCCGGCCGACGTGACGTTCGTGGCCGCGCCCCACGGGGAATCGATGGGGACGATGCCCGAGCTATTGGCGGGCGGCGGCACCGTCATCGACCTGTCCGCGGACTTCCGGCTCAAGGACCCGGCGGCCTACCCGGAGTACTACGACCGGGAGCATTCCGCGCCCGACCTCCTTCGAACGAGCGTCTACGGGCTTCCCGAATGGCACCGGGAGGAGATCCGAACGGCCCGCCTCATCGCGGTTCCCGGGTGCATCGCCGCCGCCTCGATCCTCGCCCTCCGTCCGATCGCCTCGCTCGACGGGGTCGATCGCGCCCACGTCGTGGTCGATGCGAAGAGCGGGTCGTCGGCGAGCGGTCGGGAGGCGGGGCCGGCCGGCCAGCACGCCGAGCGCTCGGGCGTGATGCGGGCGTACGCCCCCGCGGGGCACCGGCACACCGCCGAGATCGAGCAGGAGACCGGCCTTCGGATCGCCCTCTCCTGCCACTCGGTCGAGGCGGTCCGGGGCGTGCTCTCCACGGTGCACGTCGCGACCTCCCGGCCGTTCGACGAGAAGGAGCTCTGGACGGCCTACCGGGCCGCGTACGGGACGGAGCCGTTCGTGCGGCTCGTCCACGAATCGGACGGGATCTTCCGCGAACCGGAACCGAAGATCCTCGCCGGAACGAACTACTGCGATCTCGGTTTCGCGGTCGACCGGCACGCCGACCGGATCGTTCTGCTCGCGGCGATCGACAACCTCGGCAAGGGCGCCGCGGGCAATGCGGTGCAGTGCCTCAATCTGCGCGCGGGGCTGCCCGAGACGACGGGCCTCGACTTCGCCGGCCTCCATCCGATCTAGGGGGCGAACGGGGTGACGGTCGTCGTCAAGGTCGGCGGAGCCTCCGGCAACCGGACCGAACACGTGCTCGACGAGGTCGCGAAACATCCGGAGTACGTCCTCGTGCACGGGGGCTCCGCTGAGGTCGACCGCCTCGGGGCGGCCCTCGGTCGACCGGCGGAGCATTACACCTCGCCGAGCGGGGTCGTTTCCCGTCGCACCAACGCTGCCCAGCTCGAAGTGCTCGTTCTCGCCCTCGCCGGAAAGGTCCAGACCGAGCTCGTGGCCGGCCTCGGCGCCCGGGGGGTCCGGGCGGTCGGGCTTTCGGGCGTGGACGGTCGTCTCCTCCTGGCGCGGCGGCGCACCGGCGCCCGCGCGCTGGTCGACGGCCGGGTCGTCCACTTGGTGGACGATCTCTCGGGGACGATCGAACATGTGGACGCGACCCTCCTCACCACCCTGCGCGGCGCCGGCTTCGTTCCCGTCGTGGGCCCGCCCGCCGTGACCGCCGACGGGCAGATCGTGAACGTCGACGCGGACCGTGCGGCCTCGGCGGTCGCCGCCGCGCTCTCCGCCGAAGCGCTCGTGCTTCTCACGAACGTCCCGGGCCTGCTCGAACGGAAGGACGATCCGTCCTCCCGGATCCCTCGCATCGCGCGCGACGAGGTCGAGCGCTTCCTCCCCCTGGCCGAGGGTCGCATGCGCAAGAAGCTGCTCGCGGCCCGGGACGCGCTCGAGGCCGGCGTGGGCCGCGTCGTGATCGCTCCTTCCGACCTGAGCCAGCCGATCGCCCACGCCCTCGCCGGGGAGGGAACGGTGATCGGGTGAGCGGCGCGCCCCCCGGGGATCGGGAGTTCGGGGAGGGCCAGCGACGCCGCCGGACGATCGTCCGGGGCGCCGGCGCTCGCCTCTGGGACGCGGAAGGACGGTCGTACGTCGACCTCGGGGCGACCCACGGGGCCGGGAACCTCGGGAGCTCGGACCCCGAGGTGGTCCGGGCCATCCAAGCCCAGGCGGCCGAGCTGATCTATCTTGGCACCGGCTTCTCGAGCCCCGTCCGGACGGCGTTCCTCGAGAAGCTCCTCGGGCTCCTGCCGAGCTCCCTCGCTCGGGTCTTCCTCTCCAATTCGGGCACCGAGGCGGTCGAGGCCGCGATCAAGATCGCCCGATCGTCGACCGGGCGCCCGAAGATCGTCGCGGCGATGCGGGGGTTCCACGGTCGGACGTTGGGCGCGCTCAGCGCGACGTGGCGGAAGGAGCTGCGCGCCCCGTTCGAGCCTCTCGTTCCCGAGTTCGTCCACGTCCCGTTCAACGATGCGGAGGCGCTCGCGGCGGCCGTCGACGATCGGACGGCCCTCGTCCTGCTCGAGCCGGTGCAGGGCGAAGGGGGGGTGCACGTCGGAACCCCGGAGTTCCTTCGGTCGGCCCGGGCCATCGCCGACCGCGCGGGAGCTCTCCTCGCCTGGGACGAGGTCCAGACCGGCATCGGCCGCACCGGCCGGCTCTTCGCCTTCGAGCACTCGGGTGTCGTCCCCGACCTCCTCGTGCTGGCGAAGTCGCTCGCCGGCGGCGTCCCGATCGGGGCGACAGTCGCGACCGCGGCGGTCGAGGCCCGGTTCCAGGGGACGCACCACTCGACGTTCGGCGGGAACCCGCTCGCGTGCGCGGCGGGGCTCGCTGCCCTCGATCGGACGGTCCGGGACCGGTTGCCCGAACGGGCGGCGCGCCTCGGCCGGGTCGCCCTCGAACGTCTTTCCGCCCTCCCCCGCGAGCGGGTCCGGGAGGTGCGCGGCCTCGGCCTCATGATCGGCGTCGACCTGAGGGACCGGGTCGGGCCCGTACTGGAGGCGCTCGAGCAGCGCGGTTTCCTCGCCCTCCCGGCGGGCGCGACCGTGCTCCGCCTCCTGCCCCCGCTCGTGATCGAGGAGAACGACTGGAACGCCGGCCTCGAGGCGATCGAAGAGGTGATCGGCCGTGGATGACGGCCGCCTCCTCGAACGTCTGGTCGCTCGGTACAGCCCGTCCGGCCGCGAGGCGGCCGCGGTCCGGGAGTTCGTCCGCATCGCGGGCCGGCTCGGTTACCGGACCCGGATCGACCGGATCGGCAACGGCATCGCGATCCGGGGTCGGGGCCGGCCCGAACTTCTGTTCCTGGGTCACATCGACACCGTGGAGGGGGACCGCCCGACGCGGCAAGTTCGCGGTCGGGTCCACGGCCGGGGATCGGTCGATGCGAAAGGGGCGATCGTCGCCGCCCTCCTCGCCGGAGCGAAGTTCTCCGGGCCGGGGACCCTTCGGATCGTCGCCGCGGTCGGGGAAGAGACCGACAGCCGGGGCGCCCGGCATCTCCTGCGGGGTCGCAAGCCCGACGGAGTGATCGCCGGCGAGCCGAGCGGCTGGGACGGGCTGACGATCGGCTACAAGGGGATCCTGCGGTTCGAGGCCACCTTTCGCGGCCGTCGGCAACACTACTCCGCCCCGGCGCCCACCGCCGCGGACGTCGCGATCGACTGGATCGGGGCCGTCCGGGCCTGGTCGGGGGCCCGACGCACGGAATCGGCCTTTCGCTCCCCGACGACCAAGGTCATCGCCTGGTCGACGTCCCCCGAGGGTGATCCGGAGATCGCCTCGGTCACCCTCGATGTCCGGCTTCCGCCCGGGATCTCGGTCCGGCAGCTCCGGGAGGCCCTGCCGCGCGACCCCGGCGGCCCGAAGATCCGGGAGATCGCCCGCGCGGAGCCGGTCGATCTTCCGGGGACGAACCCGGTCGCTGCCGCGCTCGTCGCCGGGATCCGGGCCGGCGGCGCGCGACCGACCCTCTGGCGCAAGGGCGGGACCTCGGACCTGAACCTCGTGATCGCCGCGTGGGGGATTCCCGGCGCGGCGTACGGTCCGGGCGACTCCCGCCTCGACCACACGGCCCGGGAATCGCTCTCCGTGGCGGAGCTCCGCCGCTCGACCGTGGTCCTGCGCCGCGCGTTCGCCGAGCTCCTCGGCTCGGACGCTCGCCCGCCTACTCTTCGAGGATCGGCCGGCGGTGCTTGACGAACTCCCCCGAGCGGAGCTCCCGGGCGGCCTCGACCAGCTGCTCCCGGGTGTTCATCACGATCGGGCCGTACCAGGCCACCGGCTCGTGGAGCGGTCGGCCCGAGACGAGCAGGAAGCGCCAGCCGTCCGGCCCGGCGGCCGCCCGCACATCGCCGCCGGTCCCGAACAGCGCGGTCTCGCCGGCGCTCAGCGGGGCCGCGTCGAGCCCCTCGAACGACCCCCGCCCGTCGACCGCGTGGGCGAACACCGTGTGGCCCGCGTGGGGGGACCAGCCGAACGTCTCCCCGGGCGCCAGGCGGACGTCGAAATACGTCGGGTCGACCGAGATCCCCCGGACCGGGCCTTCCGTGGCTCCGAACGTTCCGGCCACGACCTTGACCCCGCCCCCGCCGTCGGTCGAGACCTCCGGGATCTCTCCCGAGCCGAGGCCCCGGTACGCCGGAACGGACATCTTCTCGCGCGCCGGCAGGTTCAGCCAGAGCTGGAAACCGGCGAGGTTCGGGTTGTCGCTGCGCTTCGGCATCTCCTGGTGCACGATCCCGCTCCCCGAGTTCATCCACTGCACGTCGCCGGGTCCGATCACCCCCGAGTTGCCGAGGGTGTCGCCGTGCTCGACGCGCCCGTCGAGCATGTACGTCACGGTCTCGATCCCCCGGTGGGGGTGCCAGGGGAAGCCGGCCAGGTACTCCTCGGGGTTCGCCGAGCCGAACCGGTCCAGGAGGAGGAACGGGTCGAACAGCGGGACCTCATGGTTCGAGAACGATCGGCGCAGATGGACCCCGGCGCCCTCCAGGGTCGGGACCCCGGGGAAGCGGCGGACGATCGAACGGAGGGGTTCGGACATGGATTACCTCAGGTTACTCAATTAAGTTAGGTAACTTAAAGGGTCGCTGGCGGCCGGGTAAGTCGCCTCGGCTCTCGGGGAGCAGGGGAGTTCAGGGCCGAGCGGGTCTCCCTGAGGATCCCCTCAGAGGGGGCAGCCGCGAGGGAAGCGTCGGCGGGCCGGCGTTCACAGAGTGAACGCGAGTTGTAGTTGTATCACAGACAAATCGGTTATAGCCCATCCCGGTCCTCGGCGACTCAGCGATGGCGATCGGGGACTTTCCGCTCTTCATGGTGCTGACCACCGTCATGGGCCTGTCGATCTTCCTCTCCCTCCCGATTGTCTACAGCAAACGGGCCCAGGGTCGGTGGGCCACCGGCCTCAACGCCGCGGCGATCGGGATCCTGATCTTCCTCCTGGCCGACGTGTTCTCCGACGCCGCCGCGATCATCTATCCCGGCGGATACGTTGCAAGCCTCGGCTACTCCGTGGCGTTCGCCGCCTCCTTCGTGGTCGCCTTCGTGGCGCTGTTGGCCATCGACAACTATCCCCGGAGCGCCGAGGCCGTGGCGGAAGGGGGCCCCCGCACCACGGCCCTCATCATCGCCCTCGGGATCGGCCTCCAGAACCTGACCGAGGGACTGGTCTTCGGGGTCAGCTGGACGACGGGCGCCCTCGGGATCCTCGCGGTCG
The DNA here is from genome assembly GCA_052326305.1 of Thermoplasmata archaeon. Lineage (GTDB taxonomy): Archaea > Thermoplasmatota > Thermoplasmata > Lutacidiplasmatales > UBA184 > Lutacidiplasma. Next base: position 256,239 of record JBKQPJ010000015.1, read on the forward strand.
TGTTCGTCGGGTTCTTCCTGCAGAACGTGACCGAGGGGTTCCCGATCGCCTCGCCGTTCCTCGGCACCAACGCCCCGCGCAGGGTGCCGATGATGGTCGGCCTCTTCCTGGTCGGAGGGCTTCCGACCCTGATCGGCGGGGCCATCGGATACCACTGGAGCAACGATCTGTTCCTCGTCGTCTTTGACGCCCTCGCGATCGGGGCGATCGCCTACGTGATCCTCCCGATGCTCCGGGTCGCATTCCGGCCCCTCGACTCGAGGGACGCCGCGGTCCGACGCAATCGTCTCGTCTACCTCGGGGTGATGGTCGGCTTCGTGATCGGCTTCGCCGTGAACGCCATCTGAGGGAACGGCCCGATGACCCGCTCGCCGCTCTCCCCGGTGGCCGGGGTGCAGGTGATGCAGGCGCTGGTCGCCCGCGAGCTGGTCGAGCAGTTCGGACTTCCGGAGCGGCAGGCCGCGAGCCTCCTCGGGATCGTCCCGTCGTCGGTCTCTCAGTACCTTTCGGGAAAGCGGCTCGGTCCGACGCTGGCGCGGTACCTGGGCGACGAGGAGTCCCGCCGGATCGCCCGACATGCCGCCCAGGAGCTGATCTCCTCCCCCAGCGGATCCCGCCCCGTGCTCGAGGCCGCGATCGCTCTCGGGGAGCTCGTCGGCTCGGGTCACTCCGGGCCCCGAGGGAAGCAGGTCTCGGAAATGCGTCCGGAGCGTCGCAGGGAGATCCCCCGCTGGCTCCACCACCGGATTGCCGGCGAGCAGAACGCGGTCGCCGAATGCATGCGCCTCGCCCAGCACTCGCGGGACGAACTGACCCGGGCCCTCTTCCGGCAGATCGCCTCGGACAGCCTGCGCCACGCCGAGATCGTCGCATCCCTCGGAGCGTACCTCGACCGCGGCGTCAGTTCCGTCGTGCCGACCGGGATAACTCGGGCCGACGTGGAGCGGTTGATCGAGCGGGAACACGCGGCCGAGGCGGACGGCGAGGGCAATCTCGGACCCGACCTCGGCGGGGTGATGCGGATCCTCTGGGACAGCATGGAGGCCGACGAGCGGAAACACGAGCAGTTGCTCGAAAAGTTGCTGCTCACCGGGCTCGCGGACGACCTGCGCGGAAAGCGCCGATCTAGGACGGCTAAGGTTGAGCCCTCGGACCCGCGACCCTCTTCCAGTCCCTAGTCTCGCTACCGGGGCACCTCCCGAGAGGTCTCTAAGCTCCTTGGCCCGTTCCCGCTCATCCTTAGGACGGCCGGGAGTTGCCCGCCCATGGCGTGGGCGGTTCTGGTCAAGGGGGCGAACGTCGGCGGGAACGTCTTCCGTCCCAGCCAGCTGGTGAAGGAGCTCCCGGAGCTCGCGCTCACCAGCATCGGTGCCGCGGGCACGTTCGTGGCCAAGACAGGGGTGAGTGCCGCCGTGGTCCGCCGCGCTCTGAACGCGAAGCTGCCGTTCAAGGCGCCGATGATGCTCGTACCGGAGGGGGAGGTCCTGCGAATTCTCGACGCGGACCCCGTCGGATCGGTCCGACGGGTCCCTGGAGTCCGAAAGTTCATCACCGTCGCGGATCGGCCGCTATCGAGGGAGGTACGCCTGCCGATCGAAGTTCCTTCGGCCGCGGAATGGGGGGTACGAGTGCTGGCGATCGACGGACCGTTCGCCCTCGGTCTCTACCGACGGCTCGGGCCGCGTCTGATCTATCCGAACGAGGTCGTCGAACGGACCTTCGGAGTCGAGGCAACGACCCGGTGGTGGGAGACCCTCGAATCGATCGGACGAATCCTCGCCCCCACCTCTCCACGACCGGCGGCCGACCGGAGGGATTGAAGAACGAACCTATCCCTGGACCTAGAGGATACCCCGGGCATCCTTTCCGCGGCGGGAATACCCTTCCAAATGCCTACCGCGGGCCGAGGTCTGCCGTCGATCTCCCCACCCCCTCTTGGTCAAGATTATGTAGCGCCGCTCCATCCTCATTCCGATGGCGCGTTCTCAGGTCAACCGGATAGCCGCGGTGCTCGTCGTGTTCGTTATGGTCTTCTCGGCCCTTGCGGTCTTCGCTGTCGCGCCGGCGTCGGCGGGCGCCGCATCGTTCTCGGTCCGAGCTTCGGCCGGCTCAGATCGGGTCGCCATGGTTCCTTCCTTCGCGGCTCCGCCCCACCCGGACACGAGCTACGCGATCATCTTCACAGAGTCCGGTCTGCCCGCCGGAAAGCTCTGGAAAGTGACGGTCGGTCCGGCGTCGTCCACGTACACCACCGACGGGGGGAACGACGGCCTCAGCTTCGTGGATCCAAACGGAGTGTACGCTTACACTATCACGGACATTTCGGGATGGCACCAGAACAACCTCTCCTATCACGGGACCATCACCGTGAGCGGAGCGTCGATAACGGAACCGAACCTCCTGTATTTCCAGGTGAACTACCTGGTGGCCTTTTCGGAGTCTGGCCTCCCGTCCGGGGAAACCTTCCAGGTGACCCTCAACGGGAGCGTTCAGTCGCTCCTGACCGACGGCGCTACGGACTCGGTCACGTTCTCGGTGCCGAACAACTCTGTCGTGAACCCTCACTACGCGTACGCGATCGCGGACATCTCCGGCTGGCACCAACCGACCCTCGCCTATCACGGATCCATCACGGTGAACGGGGCGGCCGTGACCGAACCGACGCTAGCCTACGTCGAGGTGACGTACACCATCACATTCTCGGAGAGCGGTCTGCCCTCCGGTCAAACTTGGATGGTGACGGTCGGGGGAACGCCGAAGTCCCTCACGACGAACGGCGGGACCGACACCCTTGCCTGGCCCGGTCTCCCCAACGACACCTACACGTACGCGATCACCGACATCTCGGGCTGGCACCAGGGGACGCTTCCCTATTCGGGAAGCATCCTCGTGAATGGCGCGTCGGTGACGAAGCCGACCCTCTCCTACAGCCGGGTCACCTACTCCGTCGTGTTCTCGGAGATCGGCCTGCCCTCCGGTCAAACGTTCGAGGTGAACCTGGGCCGGGTCGGCGAGGCTCTCACGAGCGACGGCGGGAACGACAGTCTCCTCTTCAACGATCCCAACGGCACCTACTCTTACGCCATCCAGAACGTCCCGGGCTGGCGCGAGTCGACCCTCCCCTACTCGGGAAGCATTCTCGTGAACGGCGCGTCGGTGAACGTGGTTACCGTCGAATTCGTGCAGGTGAACTACACCATCACGTTCATGGAGTCCACGCTTCCTAGCGGGACCGTCTGGTCGGTCGACCTCTCCGGCACTGTCCACACCTCGACAGGTCCGTCGATCACCTTCAGCGATCCGAACGGCACCTACGGCTACCGGGTGGGCTACGTGGCGGGCTACAGCCCCAGCGTGCCGACCGGCAGTGTGACCGTGAACGGCGCCGATGCCTCCGCGACCGTCGTGTTCACGCAGGTGACGTACGGAGTGACGTTCACCGAGTCGGGCCTCCCGAGCGGAACGTCCTGGAGCGTGATGATCAACGCCGTGAGCCTTTCCTCGACGGGTCCGTCGATTGTCTTTACTCTGCCCAACGGCACCTTCGGCTACACGATCGGCTACGTCTCGGGCTGGATCCCCGGCGTGCCGTCCGGATCGGTCCCCGTCAACGGGGCGTCCGCGTCGGTGGGCGTGGCGTTCACCCAGGTGAGGTACACGCTGACCTTCACGGAGACCGGGCTTCCGGCCGCGGGCACCAAGGTCTGGTCGGTGTCCCTGGACGGCGAGCTCCAGCACACCACCGGGCCGTCGATCGTGTTCCCGGTGGCGAACGGCAGCCACGCGTACCTTGTGAAAGGTCCGGGCGGTTACCGGGTCTCCTCCGTCCTCCCGCCCTCCGGGTCGATCAGTATAGCGGGGGCCAGCCTACCGCAGTCCGTGACCTTCGTGCGTGGGGGGACTGGCACGATCGTCTTCCACGAGAAGGGTCTCGGGGCCGGAACGAACTGGTGCGTCGTGCTGGGGTCGACCCTGTGCTCGACCACCCCTAAGATCATCGCCAAGAACCTGACCCCCGGGTTGTACAGCTATTCGATCGGGTCGTTCCACGGAATGACGACGCTCGTGAAGATCGGTGGCGTCGCGGTGGGCACGAGCGGGACGGTGTCGGTCGCCCACGCCACGACCGTCCAGGTCCGCTACACCTGGCCGGTGACGTTCACCGAGACCGGACTTCCGGGCGGAACGAGCTGGTCGGTCACCGCGGGCGGTTCGCTCGTCTCATCCACGGGGCCGACGATCGTCCTCCACCTCGTCAACGGGACCTACAGCTTCCACATCGGCAAAGTGACCGGCTACGTGGCGTCGCCCGTCTCGGGCGGGGTTCGGATCACCGGCGCGCCCCTCGGGGTCTCGGTGAGGTTCACGGTCCACACCCACCACTAGTACCGGCGTCGGACGCCAGAGCGCCCGCGGCGGGCTCGGCCTCAGGGCCGACCCGCCGGGTTCCAGCCGCGCTTTGCCGCGGGCCCCCGAGATCCGTACTTCCCGGGGGTCCGCAGATGCCTCTGGGGCCGGCGGCGACTTCGTTCATGGCCTGGCGAGAACGGGGTAAAGGACCGGGCGCGACCCTCGGCGGCTCGGATCGATCGGCAAGCTTCCCGGGCCCCCGCTCGCCGCGGCGGTCGGGCGGTGGCTGGCTCGTCCGCCGCGACCAGCTACCCCGCCTCGCCCCCTTCCTGCCCTGAGGGAGTCACGGCAGGCCTCCCGCCGCTCCGTCCGCGACACCGGGGGCGACGAGTACGCGGCGAGCCCAGAGCCCGTCCCGAGGGCCGGGGGAGTGCCCTCCGCCCTCAGGCCAACCGTTGGACGGCAGCGGCGAAGGAGGGAACGGCCGGCTCGGGCGACAGAGCCCGGTCGATCCCGGGTTGCAGCCCGGCATGCCTCGGCGCGCTTGTGAAACTGATGAGCTGGACCGGGGGCGCGTGAGGCGCGGAGACCGTGAACGTACCCTTTGCCGGGTGAGGGTGGATCCCGCTGAAGTTCCAGGCCACAAAATGGTAGGTCCCGCTCGTCAGAAGGAGCTTGATCGTCCCCTTGGTGGAGCTGACGCTCACGTTCATCGGGCCGGTGACGTTCACTTGCCAGAGAGTTCCCCTCACCAGCCCGGCCTCCTTGAAGACGACGCGGGCGGTGTTCAGCACGAACCTGATCGTCTTGGTCACGGGGAGCTTGCCGACCGCGACCGCCCCGTGGGGATTCAGGGCCCGGTCCGCGATCGGGCTGGTCGTGATGAGGTACTTCCAGGAGTCCTTCACCACCGTGAACGCGATCGAAGCGCCGTGCGTCGCCAGCGTCTGGGGGGCGGGCCCGCCGTGATGCAGTGACGGCTGGATCGCCACGCCCCACAGGGCGCCCGAGGCGAGGCCGGTTTCCAAGAACGTCAACGTCTCGAACGGGCCGAACGTGATGGTGAACGTGGCCGGGGCCCCGGTCAGGTTGGCCGAGCTCTGGGTCGGCGTGCGTGGACCGGTGACCTTCGATACCCCGTAACCCGCGGGCGAACCGACGGTGTAGGAGAGCGTCCCGTTCGGTTCGAGGAATTCGAGGATTCCCTTGCTCCGGACCGTCGTGTTCGTCCGAAGCACCGGGGGCGCGCCGGCCGAGACGGACCAGGTGGAGCCCGGGGGAAGGCCGACCGCCTTGAAGGTCACGTCCGACAGGACGAACACGCTCACGTTCGCGGAGCCCTGGTTCGCGACGAAGACCGCGCCGTTCTTCGCATCCGCGGCGACCGCGTCGGGTCCGAGGCCCACGCGGATCGTCGCGGCCACGGAGCTATCGGCCACCGAGATCACGCTCACGTTGTTCGATCCCCCGTTCGGCACGTAGACGTCGCCGATCGTCGGGTTGAAGGCGATCGCCCCGTTCGGCGCGGGGTCGGACCCCACGGGGATCGAGGCGACGACGGTGTTGTTCGTCGTGGAGATGACGCTGACATTGTCGGAGAAGTAGTTCGCGACGAACACCTCCTTCGCGGCCGGATCGACCACGAGGCCGCTCGGTTCCAGCCCCACGGGGATCGTGGCGAACACCGTGAAATTGGACCCGCCGATCACGCTGACGTTGTCGGAGCCGATGTTCGCGACGTAGATGTCGCCGTCGAGGGGGTCGAACACCATGGCGCCGTTGCGGCCGGGGGAGCTCCCGACGGTGATGCTCTTCAGCACGACGTTCGTCGCCCCCGAGATGACGCTGACGTTGTCGTTGCCGGCGGTCGCGACGAAGACGTTGTGGGTGATCGTATCCACCGCGAGCGCGTCCGGATCGATGCCGACCGGGACATTGTCGATCACGTGCGGGGTTCCGGTCACCGGGGAGATGATGCTGACCGAGGCGGACCCCCCGTTGGCGACGTAGACATTGTGGTTCGCCGAGTCGACGACGACGGCATCCGGGGTCGCCCCCACCGTCACCGAGGAGAGCACCGCGTCCTCGGCCACGGAGATCACGCTGACGTTGTCCGATCCCGAGTTCACCACGTAGACCGTCCAGTTGGTCGTGTCCAGGGCGATCGCCTGAGGGGCGGGCTCCGAGCCGACCGGGATCGATGCGAGGATCGTGTCCGTCGCGACGGAGATCGCGCTCACGTTGTCACTGAACTGAGACGCCACGAACACGGTGCCGTTGGTCGCATCGACGAGCACCGAGTCCGGGCCGGCACCGGTGGGAACTGTGACGGGGGGGCTCGTCGAGGGAAGGCCCCCGAGCTGGGGAGCGGGAGCGAATGCGGAGGGACCCTGGCCCGCCAGGGCAAGGGCCGAGCGAACCCCCGGCGTTCCGTGGACCGATCCCGAGACTAGCACGGTCGACGCGATGACAAGTATCGCCACGACCACAATCATTCCGCAAGACCGGTGCCCCATCTCCGCAACCCCCCGGTAGGAAGGGCCGCACCCTTCTTGGCTTCTTCGACGGGGGCGATCGCCGTCGGAACCCGTACGGCGAGGGACGCCGACGCGGAAGCACTCATCGACCGGGTGAGGGCGGGTCTCTGCCGTACGGACCCTGGGGCGACCCCCCATCCCTGTTTCGAACGATGGGGGTCGCTTTCGGATTCTCCGTTCTCTCTTCCCTTTGGTCCGTTCTGGTCCATTCGATCGAGGGCGGCGTCCCGGTGATCTGGCCCCTACGCGGTCCCGGGCCACGTCTCTCCCTTCCCGGGGGGAGATCCCTCGGAGAAGGTAAATCCGGACTGACTGAGAGTATTAGTGGGCCCTCGAGGTTGCTTGCATCATCCTGCAAGTGCGCAACTGCAGGAGGATGGAACGAATCCGAAGGGAGCAAAAGATGTCGGGAGCAACCGTTCAAACGGACAAGTCGAGCCTGCACCACGATCTCGGGCTGTCCAGCGAGCAGCACGGCGAGCCCGAGCCGGTCGCCAAGGGCCTATCGATGGTGGTCTTCTCGGGGGACCTGGACAAGGTCCTCGCGGCGATGATCATCGCGAACGGGGCCGCGGCGATGGACCTTCCCGTGAGCATGTTCTTCACGTTCTGGGGGCTCAACGTGCTCCGGCGGGAAGGGCCGGTCCACGTCGAGGGGAAGAAGACGATGACCGAGGGGATGTTCGGTCGCATGATGCCCCGCGGACCGGACCACCTCCATCTTTCTCAGATGAACATGGCCGGGCTCGGAACCCGGATGATCAAGAAGGAGATGGCGAAGAAGCACGTCCTCAGCCTCCACGAGCTGATCGCGGCGGCGCAGGAGCAGGGGATCCGCTTCATCGCGTGCCAGATGTCGATGGACCTCATGGGGATCCACAAGGAAGAGCTCATTCCGGGGATCGTCATCGGGAACGTCGGCTCGTTCATCGACGCCGCCGACCGCAGCCGGATGACCCTCTTCATCTGAGCACGGCGGACGCTGATGGCCGTTCGATCGCGGGCCCCGCTCTCGGACCTGGATGTAGAAGGGTTCGAGCTCGAGGCCGACCTGATCCGCGTCCTGGCCAACCCGAAGCGGCTCATGATCGTCGACCTGCTCGGAGCGGGCCCGAGCACGGTCACCGAGATCGCCGCCTGGCTGAGCCTCTCCCTGCAGAACACCTCGCAGCAGCTGCGCGTGATGAAGGACCGGGGGATCGTCCGCGCGCGCCGGGACGGACGCGAAGTGCGGTATGCCCTGACGAACCCCGTCATCTCGGAGAGCTGTCGGCTCGTCCGTCAGGGCCTCCTGGCGGACCCGCCGAGGCGTCTGCCGCGCGTCCGCTGGGAGGCTCGTCCCGCCCCCTCGGTGAGGGGGCGCCGGGCCGCGGAGCCGGCTCGGGTTCGCCGACCGATCCCCGCCCCTGGCTGAGCATTGGAGGTAGACCACAATGAACGTCGAGGAGCTGAAAGCCCTCAAGGTCGACAAGGTCGTGGACGCCCGCGGCGTGGCCTGCCCGGGCCCGCTGTTGGAAGCCAAACGGGCCGTTCCCGCGGTTCCGATGCACGGGGTGATGGAGGTCATCTCCTCCGACGAGGGAACGACCGAGGACATCCCTCTCTGGGCGAAGAAGGTCGGACACGAGTACCTGGGGACCCTCCCCGACGCGGGGCTCTGGCACGTCTACCTGCGACGGGGGAAGTAGTGCCCGACGTCCCCGCGACCGGCCCCCGGCCCCGCGTGCTGGTCTTCTCCACGAACGCGATCTCCGACATGGGCATCGATCTCGCGGGGAGCTCCCACATGGAGTACTCGCCCTCGGTCCAGGTGATCGCGGTCCCCTGTTCGGGAGGGATCAACCCCGCGTGGATCGTGCACGCCATCAAGGCCGGTTTCGCGGGGGTGTTCGTCGCGGCGGACGGGGCGGAGTGCACGTTCCTTCCCGATTGCGTCGCCCGGACGGCCGGGATCGTTGATCAGTCCCAGGCGTGGCTCCGGAAGGACGGATTGGAACCGGGACGCGTCAAGATGGCCGCGATCTGCTCGGTCTGCTCCGAGCCGTTCGTGAACCACATGAAACAGTTCGGGAAGGCCCTCGCCGAGATGCCGACGGCCGTGGAGGCGTAGATGGCCGCCCCCGGGCCGGCCACCGACTACGATGTGGTCGTCATCGGCGCCGGGGTCGGCGGCATGGAATCCGCGCTCACCCTTGGGGACATGGGGTTCAAGGTGCTCGTGGTGGAGAAGGAGCCCAGTGTCGGCGGCCGGATGATACTGCTCAGCAAGGTGTTCCCCACCCTCGACTGCGCGAGCTGCATCTCGACGCCCAAGATGGCCGCGGTGAACAATCACCCCAACGTTCGGGCGCTGGTCTACTCCGAGGTGGACGACATCGTCCCCCGACCCGAGGGAGGCTTCCTCGTCCGTCTGACCCGCAAGCCGACGTTCGTCGACGCCGCGAAGTGTACCGGGTGCGCCCTCTGCGAGGCGGCGTGCACGGTCGCCGTGGCCGACGAGTTCAACTACGACCTCGCCGCGCGGCGCGCGGCGCACATCGCGTTCCCGCAAGCCGTTCCGAAGAAGGCGGTCATCACGCGGCGGGGCACGTCGCCCTGTTCGTTCACCTGTCCCGCGGGCGTGAAGCCTCATGGATACATCTCGCTCGTTCGCTCGGGTCAGTACGAGGCGGCGTTCCGCCAGCATCTCGAGGACGCCCCGCTGGTGGGGGTGCTGAGCCGCGCCTGCTACGCTCCCTGCGAGGAACAGTGCTCGCGCGGAGAGCTCGAGGGGACCGTCCCGATCCGGGGCATCAAGCGGTTCCTGGCGGATCACTACTACGCGGAGCACCCCGCGCCGGAATACGGGCCTCCCACGAAGCGCACCGGAAAGAAGGTCGCGGTCGTCGGCTCCGGGCCGGCGGGACTCTCGGCCGCGTTCTTCCTCGCCCGGGGAGGTCACGACGTCACGGTCTTCGAGGCCGACGCGGAGCCCGGCGGTATCCTGCGCTGGGGGATCCCCGCCTACCGACTCCCGAAGGAGGTCCTCGCCCGGGACCTGAAGAACGTCACCGCCCTGGGCGTCCGCATCGAGACCGGGCACCGGATCGCTTCCGTCGCGACGCTCCAACAGACCGGGTTCGACGCGGTGTTCGTGGCGGCGGGGGACCGCGGGGGCCGCAAGCTCTCCGTCCCCGGCGAGGAGTCCCCGGGGGTCATGGACGCCATGCAGTTCCTCCACGAGATCAACGAGGGCTGCCCGGCCGATCTTGGCGGGAAGCGAGTCGTGGTCATCGGCGGAGGGAACGTGGCGATCGACTCGGCCCGCAGCGCGCTGCGACTGGGGGCGCGTCGGGTCCAGCTGTTCTGCCTCGAGTCCCGAGCCGAGATGCCCGCCCACCCCTGGGAGATCCAGGAGGCGGAGGAGGAAGGAGTCCTCATCACGAATTCCTGGGGGGTGGGCCGGGTCCTCGGCGACGACGGAAAGGTCGCCGGGATCGAGCTCGTACGGTGCACGGCGGTCTTCGACCGCGATCACCGCTTCAGTCCATCGTTCGATCGCAACGTCCGGCAGTCGGTCCCCGCGGAGGCGATCGTCACGGCGATCGGTCTGGCTCCGAACACCGCCCCGTTCGCCTCCGAGCTGTCGCTACAGCGCAACGGGACGATCCAGGTCGACCCCGAGACGCTCGCGACCTCGCTCCACGGCGTGTTCGCGGGGGGCGACGCCGTCACCGGCCCTTCGATGATCGTGGCCTCGATCGGTCAGGGAAAGCGGGCGGCGTTCTACATCGACCGGTTCTTAGCCGGCGCGCCGATCGGGGGGGTCCGGTTCGACGATCGGCTCCCGATGGCGGACCGCTCGGCGGTCGTGGCCCGGGCGCGCGACGGCGGCACCCGACGCGAGCCCGTACCCCCCGTCCGCCGACCGGTCGCGGAGCGGCTCACCTCGTTCACGGAATACGAGGGCCGGATGAGCGCGGAGGGAGCGCGGACGAGCGCCAACCGCTGCCTCGACTGCGGGGTCTGCTCGGAGTGCCGTCAGTGCGTGGCGGTCTGCCCCGCGAATGCCATCGAGCTCGACATGCGGGACCGTCCCGAGACCGTGACGGTCGGCTCGGTCGCCCTGGCCACGGGCTTCTCGCCGTTCGACGCGCGTCAGAAGCCCGCCTTCGGGTTCGGTCGGTTCCCGAACGTGATCACGGGGGTCCAGATGGATCGGATCCTCGCTCCGACGCGCCCGTTCAACGCGGTCGTCCGTCCGTCGGACGGAAAATCCCCCACGAACGTCGCGTTCGTTCTTTGCGTCGGCTCGCGGGACGAGCAGGTCGGCAACCGCCTCTGCTCCCGCGTCTGCTGCATGTACTCGATGAAGCAGGCGCAGCTCCTGATGGGCGCGGTCCCCCTCGCCGACGTCACGGTCTACTACATCGACATCCGGGCGTTCGGCAAGGGGTACGAGGAGTTCTTCCAGCAGACGAAGGGGATGAGCGTCTACTTCACGAAGGGGAAGGTCTCGCGGATCGAGGAGACCGACGCGAACGACCTGATCGTCCACTACGAGGACATCGAGGGCGACGGCGGACCGAAGCAGGCGCGCCACGACATGGTGGTGCTCGCGGTCGGGCTGCTGCCGAACCAGGGTGCCTTCCACCTCTTCCCGAAGGGCGGGCTCGCGAAAGACCCCTACTCCTACATCCAGGAGACGGACGAGGAGCTCGAACCGGGCCGGACGAGCCTCCCCGGCGTCTTTGTCATCGGCTCGGCGACCGCCGTGCGCGACATCCCGGACACGATCCTGCATTCCGAGGCCGCGTCGGCGCAGATCGCGGCCTATCTCAAGCGGGGGGGAGCGCGCCCATGACCGGTCGCCGCCTCGGCGTGGTCATCTGCCAGTGCGGGGGGAACATCTCCGACTATGTCGACACGGAGAAGCTCCGGGAGCAGGTCGGCCAGGAGGGAGATGTCGTCTCGGCCCAGGTCCAGATGTTCGCGTGCTCGGACGCCGCGCAGCAGGCGGTGATCCAGGAGATCCGGGAGAAGAAGCTCGACGGAGTCGTCGTCTGCTCCTGCTCGCCGAAGCTCCACCTCAGCACCTTCCGCGCGATGGCCCAGCGGGCGGGGCTCAATCCCTACGAGTACACTCAGGTCAACATCCGGGAGCAGTGCTCCTGGGCGCACACGCACGACCGGCCCGCGGCGACGGAGAAGGCCTTTCGGCTCGTCCGGGCCGGCGTCGCGAAGACCGCCCTATCGGTGCCGCTCGAGCGGATGCGCGTGGAGACCCTTCCTCAGGCGCTCGTGATCGGCGCGGGCGTGGCGGGGCTGCGGGCCGCGCTCGCTCTCTCGGACCTCGGCATCTCGGTGCACCTCGCCGAAAAGGCGGAGAAGGCCGGCGGGCAGGTCGTTCGCTGGGGGAGCCTCTTCCCGAACGAGAAGGACGGTCGGGAGCTGGTGGAAGGTCTCCTGCGCGAGCTCCGTCGACGCGAGAACGTCACGCTGTACCTGTCGACCGAGCTCGTCGAGAAGGAGGGACGTATCGGCGATTTCGCCGTCAAGCTCCGCACCGGAACGGGCGACACGGTCTCCCTGCAGGTCGGGGCGATCGTGGTCGCGACGGGGTTCGACCCGTACGCCCCCGCCCCGGGGGAGTTCGGTTTCGGTCTCGACGGCGTCGTTACCCTGCCGGAATTCAAGGAGCTCCTCGCGAACCGCCCCGGTCGGCTCGAGTACCGCGGGCGGCCGGTCCGCACGCTCGTCTACGTCTACTGCGTCGGTTCGCGCGAAGAGTCGAAGGACGCCGGTCCGCACCTTTACTGCTCCCGCTACTGCTGCAGCGCGACCTCCCACATCGCGACGGTCGCGAGCGCGCGGGACCCCGACCTCCACCAGTTCCATCTCTTCCGCGACGTGCGGACCTACGGCAAGTACGAGGCGCTCTACGAGCGGGCCTTGCGCTCGGGCTCGGTCTTCCTGCGGTACGGGGAGGAGGCGCCCCCCACGGTGGCGCGCGACGCCGCCGGGCTCGTGGTGAAGGTGAAGGACCGGCTCATGCGCGGCGAGGAGGTAGAGATCCGGCCCGACCTCGTCGTGCTCGTCACGGGGATGATCCCGCGCGCGAACGACGCGCTCGCCCGGGTCCTGAAGATTCCGGTCGGCCAGGACGGGTTCTTCCACGAGGTCCACGTCAAGCTGCGGCCGGTCGAGACGGTGGTGGACGGGGTCTTCATCGTCGGGGCCGCCCAGGGGCCGAAGAACGTCGCCGAGAGCGTGCAGAACGCGCTCGCGGCGGTCTCGAAGACGGGCGCGCTCCTGCTGAAGGGGTACGTCGACCTCGAACCGACGATCGCCAAGGTCGATCCGAACCTGTGCGTCTGGTGCGACGAATGCACGAAGGCCTGCCCGTACGGGGCCGTCACCTCCGTGGAGTACGGCGACAAGCGGGTCGCCGAGGTGAGCGGCGTCCTCTGCAAGGGCGAGGGGGCGTGCGTGCCGGCCTGTCCGAAGCAAGCCGTCTCCGTCCAGGGGTACTCGAACGAGCAGATCACCGCGATGATCGATGCGCTGGCGAAGGAGGCGACATGACCGGAAGGGCGGCCCTTCGGAACCTCGACGAGGTGCTGCGGGACGAGATGGTCGAGCGCGACCGGGTGGCCGCCCTCCTGCGCGACGGGCCGAAGACGCTGCCCGAGATCGCGGCGGCGCTCGGCGCCCCGACGCACGAAGTGACGAAATGGGTCATGGCGATGCGCCGGTACGGTCGGGTACGGGACCTCCCCAAGGCCCGCGCGGACGACTACTACCGGTACGAGCTCGTGGAGGGACCTCGATGAAGGTCGATCCCGAGTTCCTGTCCCGCCTCCATCTGGGCGGGGAGTTCGATGCCCGGATGTGCATCAACTGCGGCACCTGCACCGCGCTGTGCCCCCTCGGCCTCGAGTTGATGCCCCGCCGGTTGTTCCGCTACGTCCTCCTCGGGGATCGCGCGGAGGTCCTCGACCACACCGAGACGATCTTCAGTTGCCTCCTCTGTCGCATGTGCGAGGCCAACTGCCCGGCCGGCATCCACATCGCCGAGAACGTTCGCACGCTGCGCACCTACCTCAACCGCGAGGTCCACGGTCTCGCGGAGGCCTGAGGGGAGTCGACCGTGCCGGTTCCGATCGCGAGCACGCTCGGCATCCTCGGCGACAACCTCGAGCGGCGCCGGAGCGCGCTCCCGCTCGGCCGGCGAACCCGGACCGCCTGGGCGCGGGGCCTCGGGATCCCCCGGGGCGGGGAGACGGTCCTGTTCACGGGCCAGATGTGGCAGATGGTCCCGTCGATCAATGCCATGAGCCACCGGCTGGCGAAGTACGAGAACTCCCGCGGCGACCGCTTGTTCCGATTCGCCCGCTCGATGAACCGGTACATCAACCTCACTCCCCTGCTCGCGCGCACCGACCCGGCGGAGCGGCGCGCCTACAACGACCGGCTCCGCAACATCGCCCGCCTCCTGAAGGCGGCCGGCGTGGAGTTCGGATACCTCTACGAGAAGGACCTCTACTCCGGGGCGCTCGCGTACGACGAGGGGCTCGACGCCGTCTTCGTGCGGCATGCCCGGTACGTCCACCAAGTCCTGAAGGAGAACGGGGTGAAGCGGGCGATCACCGTCGACCCCCACACGACCAACATGCTGCGCAGCGTCTACCCGAAGGTCGTGCCCGGTTACGACCTCGAGGTCCGAAGCTACCTCGAAGTCCTGGCCGAACGCAAGCTGAAGGCCGTCCAACGCCTCGAGCGGACCGCGACGATGCACGACTCCTGCGTCTACGCCCGGTACGAGGGGGTCGTGGACCAGCCGCGCCGCCTCTTGGCGGAGGGCGGCGTCGCCCTCGCCGAGCCGGAGCTCTCGGGCAGGTTGACCTTCTGCTGCGGCGGGCCGCTCGAGACGCTCTTCCCCGGAAAGTCGACGGAGATCGCGCGTCAGCGCATCGGGCAGCTCGGAGGCGTCAATCCTCAGGTCGTGACCGCCTGCCCGCTGTGCCTGGCGAACCTGACTCGGGTGGCCCCGACGGGCGTTACGGTCCGGGACATATCGGAGTACCTCGCCGAAGCGTACGTACCGGCCGAGGCCTAGACCGTTCCCCGGCGCCGCGGCCGTCGAAGGACGCCCCCCACGGGCGGTCGGTTCGGGGGGGCGACCACCGGGCGATCCGGCTGGAATCCTCAGGCCGGGCGTGGCCGGGTTCGATCGAGGGGATGGCATATGGCCGATCGACCCCCCTACCGAAGCTCGACGCGGTGGCGGGCGCCCGAGGGGCGGAGCTGCCCGAGGGGAATCAAGGGAATGAGGACAAAACCCGACGAAAAGGAACATCAAAACCGAGGCAGACGAGCCGGTCCCAGGGGGTCCCGAAAGGCCGTCTCCCGCAGGGAGGCTCGAGGCCACGACAGGCATCGTCCAAACCGGGGGAAACCCCCGCAGGACCGAACGACGACCGGGGTCTACTGGGGGAGGTTCAACCCGCCCCACAAGGGACACATGGGCGTGATCCAGAAGCTGAGCCGGAACTGGAACCTGACCGTCGCCATCGGCAGCGCCGAGCATCGAGACGAGCGGTCGAATCCCTTCAGCGGGGTGGAACGAAAGAGGATGTGGCAAGCCTACCTGGGCGAGGTCCAGATCACGGGCATCAAGGTCGTCGCCCTGCGCGACGGCCCATCGAGGTCCTGGGCCCTCGGCAACCTGATCCGGAAATGCCGGCCGGACGTTCTCTTCTTGTCGACCGAACGGAGCGAGATGGCGAACCTGGCGAAGCGACGGATACGGGTCATCCGCTTCCCGAGGACGGGCCACGTCTCGTCGACCCTGATACGGGATTCCATCGCCTCCGGAAGTCGAAAATGGAGGGGAATGACCGGCCGGTCCGTGGCAAAACTGATCGTCGAGCTCGATGGGATCCGTCGGATCAAGAGAGCGTACGGGACCTCGTGAGGGACCCCGGAGGCCCCGCCCGAGGGGCGGGCACCGGGGGGAAAGGCGACGGGCCCGAGGGGATTTGAACCCCTGACCTTGCGGTTAAGAGCCGCCTGCTCCACCGGCCTGAGCTACGGGCCCGCGACGAGGGCCGCCGAGCCGGGTCGCCCGCATAAGGTCTCCGAGAGTCCGGGGGCGACGTGGGGCCGGGCGTTCTGCACCGACGTACTGGAGGGCGCGGGAGTTTCCCTAGCGACGGAGGCGTTCGAGGGCGGCCCCGACCATCAGCGGGAACAGTACCGTGACGTCCCCCTCGACCGTCGTGTGGCGGGCGGTCGCCTTCACCTTCCCCCAGGAGACGGCCTCCCGGGTCCGGGCGCCAGAAAGGCTTCCGTCCCACTCCACCGCGGTGGTCAGGTACAGCGCGGCGTCCAGTCCGCCCCGGAACTGGTTCCACCAGATGGTGTGGTGCTTCGAGATCCCGCCCCCGAGCATCACCGCGCCCGCCCGCTTCGCGCCGTAGACGAGGTCGGAAAGCGCCTGCTCGTCCGAGAGCAGGTCGATCGAGAGCTGCCGGTGGTCCTGCCAGAAGAGCCACAGCTGCGAACCGACGGCCCCGTCGGTGATCCCGGGGACGAAGACGGGCACTTTCCGATCGAAGGCGGCGCGCAGGATGCTGGATCGGGCGTTCGCGGGGATCGCGGACCCGATCTCGCGGGCGAGCGCCTGCGTCGAGATCGCCCGCGCCCCCTCCGCCCAGAGGCGTTCCAGGACCGCGCGCATCTTGCGTTCGATGATCGCGCCGTAGTTCGCTTCCGGAATGACGAGGTTGCCGAGCCGGTAGAGGTGGCGCCGGTGGAGGTCGGCGTCGTCGAGGTTCCAGGCACCGTGATAGTAGTTCCGGAATGCCCGGGCGAGGTCGTGGTCGAGCGTTCCGCAGGTCGTGACGACCGCGTCGACGTATCCCTCGCGGACGAGCGTGGCCAGGACCCCCCGGGTCCCGGTCGCGACGATGTCCGCGGGGAACGAGAGGAAGACCGTCATGTCGGGGTCGGCGAGGATCCGCGCGAGCAGGTCGACGCCGTCCGCGACCTCCTTCGCGCTGAACCCTCCCGCGGCCTCCATCCGCCGCACGAGGGTGTCGAGGGACGGACCGTCGTCGATGCGAAGGTCCTCGACCTTCCGCCGCACGTCGCCGGGGAGACGAGCGGGGTTAAAGCCCCCCCGTGAGCCCGAGGGTCAGGGAGTGGAACAGGAGGAGGTAGCCGACCGCGTAGCCCGCGAGGGCCCCGCCGTTCAGCAGCGGGAGGCCGGCCTGCGGGTTCCCGCCGAGCACGTACCGCATCAGTACCCCGTAGCCGACGAGCGAGCCGAGCAGCGCCGCGGCCGAGACCCAGAGGTTCGCGCCGAGGCCGAGGAGCGCCGGGGACGTCGGTAGCCAGACGAACGCCGAGACGACGAGCGTCCCGGGGATCACGATGTCGCCGAGGCCCATGAACATCGCCGCCCGCTCCTCCGTCGGTCGGGCCCGCTGCTCCCTGAGGGTCGGGGCCGCGGTATAGTCGTAGCCGGCGGAATCCGGCATCACCAACAGGATCGGGAGCTTCATCTCGGTGACCACGTCGGCGAGGGTCACCATGTGCTTCGTGCGGTAGACCGCGATCGCGTCGTAGATCATCAGGGCGCCGAGGAGAATGAAGGCGGGCAGGATGCCGAAGGAGATCCCGAGGATCGCGACGAGCGCGCCGGCCGCGACGAACCCGGCAAAGTCGACGATGTACCATTGGGGCTCGACGAGCAGGGCGAGGTAGATCAGGGCGCTCGCGAGCGCCGCGAGCGTCAGGGCCGGAACGAAGGTGATCTCGGCCGCGGCCGGGGGGAGGAGGACCTGCCCCGGGGGCAGGAGCGAGAAGGTGGCGAACAGCGTGACGTAGAGCGACCCCGCGATCATCGCCAGGATGATCTGGCGGAGCGCCGCCACGCCTCCCCGGAGCTTGACGAGCAGGAGGATCGCGAGAGGCGCGGCGACGATGATGACGATGATCAGGATCGGGGCGGTCGGGCTCTGCGGGTTGGAGGTCGACGAGAACCCTTCCGAGCGGAACGGGTTCGCGAGCGCGAGGCCGACGAGCTGGGCTCCGACGTAGAGGGCGAGCAGTCCGAGCCAGCGGACGCTGCGCATGGCGCCGCTACGGTTGGACGACGGCGTAGGCGTTGTTGCCGAGCACCTTCGTGACCTTCGCGTTGATCGTGACGCCGCGCTGGTTCGCCCCCGTGACGAAGATGACGAACCCTTCCTTCTTCGCGACCCCGTCCCCGCGGCGGCCGACGTCCTCGATCGTCAGTCGGTAGACCTCGCCGACGACGACCGGGGCGCGGGGCTTCTCGGGAGCGACGACCCGGCGCACCGTGATCGGGCGCTGGGCGCCGCACGCCTCGCAGACGAGGAGGGTGAGCCGCCCGTCCTTCTGCAGGTGAGTGTCCGGCCGCTTGCACTCGGAGCAGATCACGAACTTCGCGGTGTACTCGCGCACCCGCTGGCCGAGCTGGTCCTTGGTGAGCCGGGACTTGAGGACCCCGCGCGGCAGGTCGAGGACCCCCGGGCAGCCGAACTCCTTCGCCAGGAACCCGATCAAGTGGGCGGGCTCGCGGCGCGTCACGCTCGCGATGTCCTGGAGGTTCCTCAGGATCGTGTTCTTCCCGTCGGACATCACGTCCGGCTCGGGGACCTGGAACCGTTCCCCGGCCGCTCGGACCGGGGGGAGTTTCGAGCGGGCGCGCTCGAGCAGGACCGAGTAGGGCTCCATCGAGGGAGTCAAGAGCGAGCCGTCGTGGATAAGGCTTCCCGCCCTCAGGCCGACGGGAACCGCTCGAGGACGTCGAGGACCTTCGCGAGGTCGCGCTCGGCGACGACGGCGTGGGCCCCGCGGCGCACCTCCTCGTCCTCGGGCTGGAACGCGATCCCGAGGCGGCTTCGGCGGAAAAGGCCGACGTCGATCTCGGAGTTGCCGACCGAAGCCGTCTCCTCGGGGGGGATCCCGAGCTGCGCCTGCAGCGCGGCGAGGACCGCCTCCTTGCCGTGGATCGGCACCCGGACGATCCCCTCGCCCGTCAGGCGGCCGCCCGGATCGACGCGGAACCCGTTCGCGAGCGCGACGTCGATCCCGAGCTCCCGCGCGATGCGGCGGGCGAGCAGGTCGATTCCCCCGCTGACGATCGCCGTCCGCACCCCCCGACGGTGAAGTCCGTCGACGAGCGCCTTCGCCCCGGGCATCGCGGGAACGCCCGCGAGGATCCGCTCGAGGTCGAAGACGGTCAGCTCGGGGGCGTGGCGTCGCCAGATGACGATGTCGCTCCGGATGAACTCCTCGTCGTCGATCTCGTTCGCCAGGAACCGGCGCAGCCCCTCCGCGTTGTGCTCGCCGAAGTGGTCGTGGACGGCCGCCCAGGAGCTCGCGACGTCGACGAGCGTCCCATCCATGTCGAGCGCGACGAGCCTAAGCACGTTCCCCTCGGGCGAGGGCCTCCGCCCGGTCGAGGATCTTCTCCGGGGGCCGGGCCGCCCAGGCCGCGAGGTTCTCGTCGACCTGGCCCGGACGGCTCGCGCCGAAGACCGGGGCGGCGCCCTGGCGGCGGAGCCAGTGCAGGGCGATCGAGGCGAGCGGGACCTCGGCGTCCCGGGCGAGGTCGCGGAGCGCCCGGGCCCGCGCGAGGGTCTCCGCCGCGCGCCCGGGCTCGAGGAGGCGCTCGGAGAGCCGCCGCACCTCCGCCGGGATCCGCTGGCCGTCGAGGTACCGGCCGTTCAGGATCCCCCGGGCCAGCGGCGTGTAGGCCTCGACCAGGATCCCCTGCTTCTGGCAATACTCCCGGACCGGGTCCCCGTCGTCCCGGTCGAGGAGGTTGTAACGGACCTGGTTGACGGCGAGCGGCGTCTCCGAGAGATGCCGCGCCGCCTCCTCGAGCTCCTCGACGGAGAAGTTCGACACCCCGATCGCCCCGACCTTGCCTTCCTTCCAGAGCGCCTCCAGCGTGGGCATCGTCTCGGCGAGCGGGACGTGCGGGTCGGGCGCGTGGACCAGGTAGAGGTCGACCGACCGGCGGGCGAGCCGCTCGAGGCTGCTGATGAGGCTCGCCCGGATCTGGGCGGGCCGCAGGTGCTCCCAGGAGACCTTGGTGACGACGAACGCGTCGTCCGCCCCCCCCACGGTCCGGTGCAGCACCTCTCCGAGGATCCGTTCCGACCGACCGCCCCCGTAGACCTCCGCGGTGTCGAACCACCGGACCCCTTTCTCGAACGCCCGGCCGATCGTCGCCTTCGTGCGGGCCTCGTCCTCGGCCGACCATCGGCCGAGACCCCAGAGGCCGAGACCGAGGGCCGGATGCCCCTTGGCGCCGGCGCGCAACGGGATCGATTCGATCGGTCCCGCCGGCGGGACGCGGGGCTTTGCCGGGCGACGGGGACGGGGGCGCGCCGCGGGGGTCATGGCGTCCCGGTCGAAGCGCCGGCCTCCTTCAACTGTTCGTCGAGGCGGCCGATCCGCTCGACTAGCTCGGCCGCCTTCTCTTCGGCCTCCCGCACTACCTCCGGAGGGGCCCGCGCCCGGAACCCCGCGTCGGCGAGCCGGCCCTGCGTGCGGGCTAGGAGCTGTGCGAGCTTCTCCCGCTCGCGTTCGAGCGTCTCGGACGTCGCGGCCGTCAGGGGGGAACGTTCGAGGAAGCACTCCCCGAGCGGGGCGACCCGCCCCGCGGACGGCGCCGGCGGCGAAACGCCCGGATCCAGGAGGTCGGGGCCGGCGACCTGCGCGAGCCGGGCGATCGTCGTCCGTTCGGCGGCGAGGATCCGGGCGACCTCCGGGCCCGAGGCACGGATCCAGGCGCGGGGCGTCGCACCGGGCGGGACCTTCTCGTCGGCCCGCAGGTTCCGCAGGAGGTGGACCGCCTCGAGCACGGGCGCCATCTCGACCTCGGAGATCGGGTCCGGGTCGACCTCGGACGGCCGAGGCCAGGGGGCCGCGTCGAGGAATCCCTCGGGGTGCGGGAGGGCATGCCAGAGCTCTTCCGTCACGTGGGGGACGATCGGGTGGAGCAGCCGAAGCGATCGCTCCACGACGAACAGGAGGACCGACTGCGTCTCGCGGCGGAGCGGCTCGCCGCGGGCGCCCGAGAGCGCTTCCTTGGAGATCTCGATGTACCGGTCCGCGAGGTCGTGCCAGACGAACGTGTAGAGCGCCGTCGCGGCCCGGCTCGGCTCGAACGCGACGAGGGCGCGGTCGACCTCCGTGACGGTGCGTTGGTAGCGGGAGAGGATCCACCGGTTCTCGAGCGCGCCGGTCCGGCCGAGCGCGGGGGGCCGTTCGGGGGGCACCGTGCCCGGCGGAACGTGCGGCAGCGTGAACCGGACGAGGTTCCACAGCTTCGTCAGGAAGTTTCGCGCCCCGTCGAGCGCTGCCGGGCCGAACGGCCCGTCCTCGTCCGTCGGGTTGGGGAAGACCAGGGAGAATCGGAGCGCATCGGCGCCCCGGCTTCGCATCACGTCGGCGGGGTCCGGAGAGTTGCCGAGATGCTTCGACATCCGCCGGCCGTGCTCGTCCCGGAGCATGCCGGTGAAGTAGACGTCCGCGAACGGCCGGCGTCCCGTGAAGCGGTAGCCGGCCATCATCATCCGGGCGACCCAGAAGAACATGATGTCCCGGCCGGTGACGAGGACGCTGGTCGGGTAGTACTGGGCCAGCTCCGGCGTCTCCTCGGGCCAGCCGAGCGCGGCGAACGGCCACAGCCAGGAGGTGAACCAGGTGTCGAGGACGTCGGGGTCGTCCCGCAGGTCGGTCCCCCGGCAGGCCGGGCAGGCCGCCGGTCGCTCGGCGGCGGCGGTCGCCTCCCCGCACGCCCCGCAGTAGTAGACCGGTATCGGATGGCCCCAGATCACCTGGCGTGAGATGCACCAGTCCTGGATCTCCTCCATCCACCGGAAGAACGTGCGGCTCCAGCGGTCGGGGTGGATCCGGATCTCTCCGCGGCGGACCGCGTCGACGACGGGGGCCGCCAGCGGGGCCATCCGGACGAACCACTGCGTGGAGAGCCTCGGCTCGATCGGGACCTCGGAGCGCTCCGACCGGGCGACGGCGTGGCGGTACGGGACCCGGCGCAGCAGTTGCCCGGCGCTTTCGAGCGCCTCGAGCGCACGCGTCCGGGCCGACTCGCGGTCGAGGCCGTGGAACGCCTCGGGGACCCACGCCCCGATGAGACGCGCCGACTCGTCAAAGATCTCGACCGGCGTCTCGAGCTCGGGGTGGCGCGAGGCGATCTCGCGGTCGACGAGGTCGTGGCGCGGAGTGATCTTCAGCGCCCCCGCGCCGAACGCCGGGTCGACGCCGGGGTCGGCGATCACGGGGACGGTTCGGCCGGAGAGCGGCACGACGACCTTCCGGCCGACGTCGGTCCGGTGGCGCTCGTCGTCCGGATGCACCGCGACGGCGACGTCCCCGAAGAGCGTCTCGGGCCGAACGGTCGCGACCTCGAGGCCGCCGGGCGTCCCGTCCGCCCAGGGGTAACGCAAGTAGAGCAGCTCCCCGTCCTCCTCGGAATGGACCACCTCGAGGTCGGAGAGCGCGGTCCGGAGGCGCGGGTCCCAGTTGACCATCCGCTCTCCGCGGTAGATCAGCCCGGCCCGGTGGAGCGTGAGGAACGCCTCCCGGGTCGCCCGCGTGCTCTGCGGATCCATCGTATAGCGGAACCGGGACCAATCGACCGAGAACCCGCCGGCATGCATCTGCTCCCGGATCCGTGCCTCGTGCTCCTCCCGCCACCGGTCGATCTCGCGGAGCGCCTGCTCGCGGGGAAGCTCGTCGAACCGCACCCCCTGGCGCTGGAGCCGTCGCCGGACCTCCACCTGGGTCGCGAGCCCGGCGTGGTCGAGGCCGGGGATCCAGGCCGTCGCGATCCCCTGCATCCGGTGCGCCCGCACGAGGATGTCCATCACCGTGTCGCCGAGGATGTGGCCGACCGTCAGGATGCCGGTCACGTTGGGCGGCGGCAGGACCAGGGAGAACGTCGGGCCCCGGGGCCGCTCGGGGGCGGCGAAAGCCCCCGACCGTTCCCACTCCGCCTGCCACTTCGCCTCGATCGTGGCGGGGTCGAATCGGGGCGGCAGGGGTGGGGCGCTCATGCGGAGCCTCCCCCGAGGCCGAACGGAGCGAGGACGGCGAGCTCGGCGACCGCCACGAGCGCCATGCCGGGCAATCCGACATAGTGGTAAACGAGCAGCGGAGCGCCGGCGACGAAGAGGCCGGGGACCGCCACGAGAAAGGCGACCCATCCCCCCGAATAGAGGTTGGCGACCGGGAAGCCGCTCGTCCGGGCCCGGCGGAAGAGCCAGCCGAGCTCGACGAACGCCGCCGCGAGGACGGCCGGCAGCTCGGCGGCGATGAAGGCGGCGAAGAGGAGCGGCTCGAAGACCCGCACGCTCGCGAGGACCAGGACGATCAGGCTGGCGGACAGGTAGATGAGCGCGATGAGGGCGGTCTTTCCGATCACGACGGAACGGTCCCGCAGCGGGAGGGTCCGTCCGTACGAGTACGCGACCACCTCGATCGCGAAAAACGCGGGCCCAAAGAAGGTTGCGAGCAGCGCGGCGGCCGTCACCGTTCCGAGCGCGAGGCCCCGGGCCGCCGCCGCCTGGGGGGCGTCGACGACGGTCAGCAGCCCGAGCGCGACGGCATCCAGGATCGGGAGCAGGAGGAGGAAGGCGTACCCGGGGGTGCGGCTCGCGATCCTCACGTCCTTCGTGAGCACGGCCCAGGCCGCGGGCTGCGGCCGGAGCTCGTGGCTCGTCCGCGGCGGCGCGGCCGCGGGGGAGAACGGGAGGTGGCCAAGCTCCCGGATCTCACGGAAGAGCCAGACGGTGGCCCACGCCGCCAGCGCCACGTACCCGGCGGCGGCCATCCCGGCGGCGAACGCGGCCCCGGGGTCAAGACCGGCACCGGCCGTTCCGTGGGCGGCGACCCCCGTGAGGAGCGCGAACGGCACCGGGTAGGCGCTGTAGAGCAGGTCGCGGAGGAGCGACGCCCCCTGGCCGGCGACGTCCACGAGGAGGAAGAGGAAGCGGAAGCCCGCCGTCACGAACCCGAGGATGGCGAACGACGGAAGCAGCCACAGGAGCAGCAGCATCCAACGGACGACGCTCCCGCCGCCCCCGCCGCGGGCGCCCTGGATGCGCCGGACGAAGAACCGACCCGTGACGAGCGAGAGCGCGAGCGCGAAGAGGACGGACACCACGACGCCGGGGAAGATCGCGATACCGGCACCGACCCCGAGGGCGAGGCCGAGGGCGACCGGGGTCACCACGAGAACGGTGAGGATCGGGAGGTCGAACAGCCTTAGGTAGAGGATCGCGGCGGCCCGGCGGAACGTCGCCGGATCGATCGGGAGGGGCTCGAGCACGGGCAGGACCGCGGACGAGAGGAGCGTAGGCAGGACCTGGAGTCCCGTCCACCAGAGGAACGCGGCGTCGAGCGTGAGGAGCCCGGTGAGGATCCCGGTGTCGAGGACCGTCGGGGCGATCGAAACTCCGAAGAGGGAGTTCGAGAACGCCGCCCCGCGGTGGAGGATGGCTGCGGCCCCCACCGCGAGGAGGGCGAGCACCGCGCTGACGATCACCTTGCTCTGGGTGACCCGTCGCTCGGCCTTCGGGACGAGCGTCCGCGCCGAGGCGACGGGCACGATGTTGCCCATCCGGAACGCGTAGACCGCCTGGAACGAGAGCTCCCCGAACGCGACGCGGCCGAGCCGCCACGCCTCGCGCCAGCCCATCCTACGACTCCCCGAGCAGGGCGACCGCGTCGGGGAGCCCTTCGTCCTCCCGCGTCAGGCGCAGGAAGATCTCCTCCAGGGAAGCGTCGCCCCGCGCGATCCGGTTGCGGAGCTCGGGGACCGTGCCCTCGCCTTGGAGCACGCCCCCGTCGAGGATCCCGACGCGGTGGCAGAGCTCCTGGGCGACCTCCATCGTGTGCGTCGAGAAGAGGACCCCTCGGCTCCCCTCCAGGACGTAGCGGCGGAGGAGGTCCTTCACGAGGCGGACCGACCGGGGGTCGAGGCCGTTCAGCGGCTCGTCCAGCACGAGCAACCGGGGGGCGTGAAGGAGCGCGGCGATGAGGAGCACCTTCTGGCGCGTGCCGTTCGAGAGCGAGACGATCGGCTCCTCGAACTCGGAGTCGAGCCGGAACGCCGTCGCGTAGGTCCGCGCCCGGGTGGTGGCGGTCGTGGGGTCGAGCCGGCGGACCCCGGCGACGAACTCGAGGAACTCCCGGGGCGTGAGGGCGTCGTACAGCATCGAGGTCTCGGGAACGTAGCCGATCTCGGCCTTCGTCCGTAGGGCGTCCGCGACCGTGTCGCGCCCGAACACCTCCACCCGGCCGGCGACCGGGCGCACGAGCCCGACGACCGACTTGATCGTGCTCGACTTCCCGGCGCCGTTCGAGCCGAGCAGCCCGTAGATCTCCCGCGGGCGGACGGTGAACGTGAGCTCCGTGACCGCCCGGCGCTCGCCGTACTGGACCGTGAGACCCTCGATCCGCAGCGGCAGGGCATCGCCGGGAGGGAGGTCGGCCGCCATCGCCGTTGCACCGGTCGAACGGGTCTATAAAGGGAGGGGCGCGGGCTACTTCGAGCGGACGAGCGGGAAGAGTATGGCGTCCTTGATCGACGGCAGGCCGAGCAGGGCCATCACGAGCCGGTCGACGCCAAATCCGATCCCCGTCGTCGGGGGAAGACCGTACCGGAGCGCCTCGACGTAATCGAGGTCGAACGCGTACCGGTCGTCGCCCCGTTCTCCGAGCTGCTCCCGGAAACGCCGTTCCTGCTCGTCCGGGTCGGTGAGCTCGGTGTAGGCGTTGGCGAGCTCGTAGCCGGGCGCGAACACCTCGAACCGTTCCACCCGGCCGGGTTTCGACCGGTGGCGTTTCGCGAGCGGGGTCGTGACGGCCGGATGGTCGACCACGAACGTGACGCGATCGAACTTCGGCTCGACGTAATGTTCGAACAGCTTGTCGAGGAAGGTCCCCGACGAGGAGTTGTCGGGGACGGTCGAGCCGGCGCGCCGCGCGAGGGTCCGCAGCTCCTCCCGGCTCTTCGACAAGAGGTCGGTGATCCCGCTCTCGCGTTCGAGGGCGTCGACGAAATCGACGGTCGCGAACGGCGGACGGAACCGCCCGGCCGCGGCTGCGACCTCCGGCGAGTCCGGTCGGAGCTCCACGGCCCGATGGGCCAACCGCTCGAAGAGCCCCTCGGTGAATCGGCGCATGTCGTGGTAGTCGGCATACGCCCAGTACGCCTCGAGCTCGGAGAACTCGGGGGAATGGGTCGTGTCGAGGTCCTCGTTCCGGAACGACCGGCCGAGCTCGTAGACCCGTTCGAGACCGCCGACCAGGAGGCGCTTGAGCGGGAGCTCGATCGAGATCCGCAGCTGAAGGTCGGCGTCCAGGTACTTCGAGCGGGTGACGAACGGGGCGGCGGCCGCCCCGCTCGCGACCCGTAGGAGCACTGGGGTCTCGACCTCGAGGAAACCGGCCTCGTCGAAGAAGTGGCGGATCTCCCGGACGAGGAGGCTGCGGACCCGGAACCGGTCGCGCACCTCGGCCGAGGAGAGGAGGTCGACGTACCGCCGACGCAGCCGCTCCTCCACGTCCGTGAGACCGTGGAACTTCTCGGGGGGCGGGGAGATCGCCTTGGCGAGGAGCGCGAGCGACCGGACGATCAGCGACGGTTCTCCCCGACGGGTGACCGTGGGGGTTCCTTCCGCCCCCACGATGTCCCCCGGGTCGAGGTCCGAGAGCCAGTCGCGGTACGCTTCCTCGCCCAGCTCGTCGACCCGGATCAGGAGCTGGATCGAACCCGCCAGGTCCTCAAGATCGGCGAAGGCCGTCCGCCCGTGCTGGCGCACCGCCCGGAGCCGTCCGGCGACGCGCCGGACGGACCCTTCGTTCCCGGGGGATAGCTGAGCGCAGGCCGCGCGCACCGCGTCCGTGCCGACCCGGTCGGGGAACGACCACGGGTACGGCTCCTTGCCGCCGGCGCGCCATCGGGCGACCTTTGCCCGTCGCTCCTGCTCCAGCCGGGTCTCGTCGCCCATCGTCGGTCGCCGGCGAGGGGCCGCCGGGTAGAAAACGGCTCGTGCGGACGGTCGTCAGTTCGTCGGGTTCTCGAGGGCGAGGCGTTCGACGCCGCCCGGACGGAAGAGGGCGAGGTGCTCCGGGACCGCCGGCTCCTTGCCCGCAGGGCGCGCCGGCTCGTGGAGGAGCAGGAACGTTCCGAGGAAGAACTCCGCGGCCGCGTCCCCCCCACCGATGCCGTAGCTGACGTAGTCGGAGAAGTAGACGTGGACCTGGGCGGACCGGCGCCGGCGGATCGCCTCGAGGAAGTTCTTGGCCTCCTCCGTTCCCTTGCGCTCGATCTCGTCCATGAGGTCCCGCAGGATCGGCCGCTGGCTGAGGCCGGCGAGCCCGTCGTAGGAGAGGTAGATCGCGGGCCTCGGCTCGAGGGCGACGATGTCGAGCCGAAGGACGGCTTCTACCGGTTTGGTGCGCATAGCGAGCGGCGCCTACCCGATTTGCGTTAAGAAAGCTTCGGGCCGACGTCGGCGGGGCGTCGGCCCGGGAAAGGTTGGGTCGGGGCGCGGTTCCGGCCTAGTGGTCGTGGCCCCCGCCGGCTCCACCGGGCGCGGGGCTCGAGCGCTTCGAGGCGATGATGTCGTCGATGCGCAGGATCATGTTCGCGACCTCGACCGCCGAGCTGAGGGCCTGGCGCTTGACGCGCAGAGGTTCGATGACGTGGAGCTTCCACATGTCGGCCGCCTTTCCGTCCGCGAGGTTCACACCGATGTTCTTGTTCCCCGACGGTCCGTCGTGGGCGCTGCGCAGTTCGATCAGGGTGTTGATCGAGTCGTAGCCCCCGTTCTCGGCGAGCGCCCAGGGGATGGACTCGAGCGACTGGGCGAACGCCTCGGCCGCGAGCTGTTCCCGGCCGCCGACCGTCGATGCCCACTTGCGCAGCCGGACCGCGAGCTCGATCTCGGTCGCTCCGCCGCCGGGGCAGACGACCCCGTCCTCAAGAACGCTGGCGACGACCTTCAGCGCATCGTGCAGGGAGCGCTCGACCTCTTGGGTCACGTGCTCCGTGCCGCCTCGGATGAGGATCGAGACCGAGCGGGGGTTCGAGCAGCCGGTGACGAACGTCATGTCGTCGTCGCCGACCTTGCGCTCCTCGACCTTCGCGGCCTTGCCGAGATCGGACGGGCTCAGTTCCTTGATACCGGTGACGATCTTTCCGCCAGTGGCCCGGGCGAGCTTCTGGAGGTCGGACTCCTTCACCTGCTTGATGGCGTAGATGCCGTCGCGGGCGAGGTAGTGGAGCACGACGTCGTCGATCCCTTTCTGACAGACGACGACGTTCGCACCGGCCGCCTTGATCGAGTCGGCCATCTTGCGGAACGTCTTGTCCTCCTCGTCCAGGAAGCTCTGGATCTGGGCCGGGTTCTTGATGTTGATCTTGCTCTCGATCTCCGTCTTCTTGACCTCGAGGGCGGAGTTGAGCAGGGCGATCTTGGCCGGGCTTACCTCGGAGGGCATCCGGGGGTGGCCCCGCTCCTTGTCGAGGACGATCCCCTCGATGAGCTCGGTGTCGTGGATCGTGCCGCCGTGGCGCTTCTCGACCTTGATCTGATCGACGTCGCAGATGGTCTTGCCGCCCCGCTGCTCGGCGATCTTCTGGACGGCGTGGACCGCGATGAGGGCGAGCTCGTCCCGCGAGCCGCCGACGCCCTTCGAGCCCATCGCGGTGCGGGCGCAGTCGACGAGGATCCCCTGGTCGTCGGCCTTGATGGTCGTGCCGATCTCGGCCTCGAGAAGACGACGGGCCTCCTGGACCGCGAGCTGGAAGCCGCGGGTGATGACCGTCGGGTGGACGTTCTGCTCGAGCAGGCGCTCCGATCGCTTCAGGAGCTCACCGGCGAGGACGACCGCCGTGGTCGTGCCGTCGCCGCACTGCTGGTCCTGGGTCTTCGCGACCTCGACCAGCATCTTCGCGGCCGGATGCTCGACGTCGACCTCTTTGAGGATCGTTACACCGTCGTTCGTGATCGTGATGTCGCCCATCGAATCGACGAGCATCTTGTCCATGCCCCGCGGTCCCAAGGTCGTCCGGACCGTGTCCGCCACGGCGCGCGCCGCGGCGATATTGTTCGAGGTCGCTCCCTTTCCGCGCTCTCGCTCCGTGCCTTCCTTCAAGACGAGGATCGGTGTGCCCTGAAGCATCGTTTACACCAACAGTGGAAAATTTGCTCTTCTATATAAAGGGTGCCCAACGTCGGGCTTTGGGATTCTTATGGCTCCCGAAATCCCTCCGAGACCCTGATCGCGATCTCGTGGATCGAAGGCGACCTCAGCTCGACGCCCTCATTCTCGATCGCCGAACAGGAAGGATCCTGCCATCGGCCGGCCCACTCCCGCATATGATGGCGCCGACCTCGGGGGTCCCCCGGGGGCCCAGGAACTCCTGTAGGTCGACGGAGGGGCCACAAGGCCGGCCAAGGGCGTCAAAGCCCGGACGGCGATCCGGCGGGCCAGGGGGGACGATGGCGGCAAAGAGTCTGACTATTCGCCAGGTGTATCAGGTGAAGGCCCCTGTGAAAGCGGTCTTCCGGGCGCTCACGGAACCGGCCGGGCTGGTCACCTGGTTCCTCGCCAAGGCGAAGCTCGAACCCCGGCGGGGAGGGTCGTACGAGTTCACCTGGCAGGGAGGGTACCGGCACCGCGGGAAGGTTCTCGACTACGTCAAGAACCGCCGCCTTTCGCTGACGTGGCCCACACGGCGGCTCGGGGACACCCGGGTCACCTTCACGCTCCGACGCGCAGGCGCCGGGACCCGGATCGAGATCCGGCACACCGGATACCAACGGACGGACGCCTGGCTCGAGATGTACGGGGGGACCCAGTCCGGCTGGGCGTACTTCTTCGTGAACCTCAAGTCGGTCCTCGAGCACGGGCACGACCTCCGTACGCCGGGGGACGCGTCGTAGCCATTCGGGGCCGAGCCGTCCCGGAGCCTAGCCCGAGGGTCGCGCCGTCGCCGTCCCGAGGATCGTCGCCCCGTCGGGGAGCTCGGTCGGATCTCGGCGACCTGCCGCGCGCGGTCCCCGCCCTGCACCGCCGGACCGGTCGGAGATCAATGGCAAGGCGGGCCGGTCCGCCGCGGCGCTCACCCCGAGCCGGACGGAGAGCGCATCGCGGTCTCGAGGAGCTTCTTCTCGATGATCGCGATCGCCTCCGAGATCGACGACTTGCTCCGGCCCAGCCGCTGGGCGAGATCGGTCAGGGTGATCCCGCGGGGAACCGCGAAGTACCCCGCGGCCATCGCGTTCGTGAGGAGCTCCTGCTGGGTCTCCGTCAGTATCGGCAGGTGGCTGCGCAGCGGGCGGCGCCGGATCGAAACGATCGTCATCCCGACGTTCACCTTCCGGGTGTATCGCAGCACCTCGTCGAACTCGGCGCGGCGGGCGACGACCTCCCAGTTGAGGTAGCCCCCCTGGATGCGCAGCGGGAACTGGACAGGAAGGTGGAGCCGCCGGTAGAGGTTGAGGATCGGGGGGTTCCGGTACGTGATGCGGTACAAGCAGCCGTCACCGACCTCGGCCAGGCTCTCGACCCCCTGGACGTCCGGGTACCCCTCGATCTTCCGCGCCCAGCCGCCCGGAGGGGCCCCGCTGATCCAGTAGTCCGAAACGGAAAGGTGAGCGCCGACCTCGGTGCGGTTCAGCGCCTCGAGTCGCACGGTGGGGTTCTCGGTGGAGAACGGCCCCGTCCAGATGCTCCTCGGGATCTGCACCCGAAGCGTGGCGATGAACAGACGCGCCGGAGCCGGTGCTTCCGTCGACCGGAGCACGCGGAGGCGCTCTCGGCGCTCGTCCCGCCCGCGACCTGGCATCGAGGGCACTCTCCCGGGAGCCGTACCGCCGCCGCGCTGGGAACCGCACGGCCCACGATACCGGTCCGGTCGACGTGTACCGGTGTCCGGGATATAAGGCTGGAAGGACGGCCGGGCCTCCCGACGGTGGAGGGTAGCTCTACCCCGACCTTGTTCCGGGGTGCCAGAGCGCGCGCCACGGTCCGGTGCGAGACGCGGGATTATGTAGGGCGGATCGGCATCGCCCCGCAACGATGAGCCTCCCGTCGGCCCCACTACCCTACGGAGTCCCGTGGCCGGGAGACCTCGGAACGCCGCGACCCCGCCGGTGGCTCGTTTTCGCTGGCGTGGCCGTCGCGGCGATCGTCGCCCTCGGCGTCGTGGTCTGGTTCCTGTTGTCCCGGCCCGGGGGGTACTACGGGGCGGGCTTCCCGGTGGGAGGGATCCTGGTGATCTTCCTCGTGTTCTGGCTCTCCTTCACGGCGATCCGTATGGCCTTCTGGAGCTCTCGGCGCGACCGGTACCGCGCCGCAGGAGGGAACGGCCCGTACGGACGGCCCGGCGGCTTTGATCCCGCGATCCGGACGGCCCGCCTGCGCTACGCGCGTGGGGAGATCACCCGCGAGCAGTACGATCAGATCGTCCAGGGCCTGCGACCCGGCCCGCCGACCCCGTAGGACCGGCTCGGCCGTCCACGGTACGGCGCGGGTCCGTCAGCTCCGCGATGCCAGCGCCTGCGCGAGGGCGAAGTAGGCCTCCGGGGGAAGCTCCTCGGGCCGACGGCCCGCCCAATCCGTCGGCCACCCCGCCGCCCGGGCGAGCCGCTCCGCCTCCTCGCGCGAGGGGGCGAGGCGGGGCAGGAGGTTCCCCAGCTGCTTGCGCCTCGCCCCGAAGAGGAGGCGGACCGCCCGTTCGAACTCGGGGACGGACGGTACGGGCAGCGGACCCGGCCGCGCCCGGTGGACCCCGATGCGCCCGGAGACCTCGGGCTGGGGGGTGAACGCGGCGGGGGAGACCGTCCGGAACAGCTCGACCGAGCCGTAGAGCTGCGCGAAGAGGGAGAGCCGGCCGTACACCTTCGAGCCGGGACCGGCCGCGATCCGTTCCGCGACCTCCTTCTGGAGCAGGAAGACGATGCGGGGGACGCGCGCCTCGATCAGCCGCTGAAGGATCGGCGTTCCGACGGAGAAGGGCAGGTTGCCGACCACGCACTCCGCGGGAGGGAGATCGACCACGAGGGCATCTCCCTCGACGACCCGGATCCGCGCGCCGAACGTAGTGCGAAGGAACCCGGCCAAGCGTCGATCCCGTTCGAGGACCGTCAGCGGTCCGAGGCCCCGGCGGAGGAGGGCCGCGGTGAGCACGCCGAGCCCCCCTCCAATCTCGACGACCGGCCGGCCCGGAGGTAGTTCGACCAGCGCCGCCTCAGCGTCGGCGACGAACGGGTCGGAGAGGAACGACTGCCCCCAGGCGCGGGAGGGTCGGACGCCGAGCCGCTCGAGCGTCTCCCGGATCGCGCTCGGCCGTTCCGGAACGCCCGACGGGACCGGGGGGTCTCCCGGTTCAGGGCGCGACGAAGAGCCGGTACTTGTCGTCGGCACCGCTCAGCTCCTGCTCGATCCGCGCGACGATCAGCCGCTCGGGGCTCTTCAGGTGCAGCCGCTGCTCGATGTCCTCGAAGCTCAAGAACGGCGCGCGGCGCCGCTCGTCCACGATCTGCTGCATCGTCTTCTTCCCGATCCCGGGCAGGAGCTCGAGGAGGTGGAACCGCCGGGAGACCGCGGGGGCGTCGTTGAAGACGCGCAGGTACCGGGCGGAGTTCTCCTTCACGATCGCCTCGAGGGCGTTCGTGAGCTCGGAGCGCGCGGAGACGGTCAGCTCGTCGTAGCCGAGCCGTCGCCGGACGTGGTCGATCGGGGGCGGCACGCCTTCGACCGGCACGAGCGGGATCCGCTGGCCGGCGGCGAGCGTCGCCCCGGGCCGAGGCACGAGCTCGAGGAGCTTGAGCTCGTCCTCACCGAGACCGAGCGCGAGCGGCTCCCGGTGGAACCCCCGCTCCGTCTGTCGGCCGTTCGGCAGGTAGTCGAGGATGCGCGCGTAGTTCTCCACGGGTCCTCCCGCTCATCGGTGCTGGGCAACGATCTCGAGCAGCCGGGCGACCTGGGTCTCGTCGAGGGCGACCCGCTCCTTCGAGAAGAGGAGGCGGATCTCTTCGGGGTACTGCGGCAGTACGTCGGCGATCTTGATGGCGAGCGCCGCGTCGACGAACGGGAGCGTCCGCAGCTCCGCGATCATCTTCGCCGTCGGCTCGGGCTCGAGGCGGGCGAAGATCTCGGCGTGCTGGAGGGCGAGCCCGGCCTCCCGGGGGAGGGTGCGGCGGGTCGCCTCGTCGGCGAGCAGCTCCTTGACGCGCGCGAGCGGCACCGGATCAGGCATGCGAACCTCCCGAGGACGCCGGCTCGAGGTGGATCGGGTTCGCGATGAGCTCCTTGCGCTTCCCGCCGTCGACGAACTGGACCCGGTAGGCCCGCCCCGACTTGGCGACGACGGTGCAGACGCGCCCCTGGTAGCGGGGGTGGGGCTGGCCGTGGGGGTCGGACGGCTCGATCTTGACGGTCACCTTGTCGCCGATGGCGAACTCCCGGAGGAACCGGGTGACCGGCGGCAGCCCGCGCTCGCGGACCTCCTTCGTGAAGGTGCCGCGGGAGCGCGATCGGAATCCCTTGGAACTCTTGACCATCTACGTCTCCGTGTCGTGGATCTCCAGCACGTCGAGGTACTCGACCTTTAGGGGTGCTCCGACGAGGGACGCGAGGCTCGGTACCGTGCGCCCGTCATCTCCTTCCACCCACTCCTTGACGTATGTTCCTGCCTGGGTCCGAACGTCGAGCGTGAACCGCCCGTCCGCCGCCTCGACGAGCTGCGCCGCGACGATCCGTCGGTCTCGGACACGGTCGGATCGGCGGTGCGCCACGCGTCGGGGGGTGCGCTGGGCGATCGCTCGGGCGGTTGCGAGCCCGAGCGCCTCATTAACCTTTCCCACGGCCACCGCGCCGAGGATGCCGACCCGGTAGCTCTTCTCGGGGGCGGCCTCCTTCACCCGGACGACGTCCTCGGCGACCGCCGGCCGGACGTCCACGACCTCGACCCGCCCGGCGGCGTCCGGGCCCAGGTCGGCGGAGATCGCCGTGACGTCCATCGAACGCACGCGGGGCCGAAGGAGCTCGAGCACGAACGGCCGGCCCCCCCCGAGCATGCGCGCGTCGATGTCCTCCCGACCCATCCCGTGGAACCGGGTGCCCTCGGCCGACGCCGCGCGGACGAACGGGGCGCCGACAAGCTCCTCGACGCTCGTCGGGTACGTCTTTCCCGTGCCGCCGCACGTCGTGCAGCCGCGCCCCTGGCAGCGTCGGCAGGGCCACCGGGTCTGCGGCAGGGTCCGGTCGAACTTTCGGTATCGTCCCCGGACGTAGAACGGCATCACGGTCATCTCGACCCGGCCGACGGGGAGGTCGGCGAGGAAGACGAGGTCGGGGCGGTCCGGCCCGCCGGAGGCGCCGGTGCGGGCCTCGAGGAGCTTGCCGAGCTCCCGGTTGAAGGCGGAGCGGGCGCTCTCGCCCCACTCCGTGCCGGCCTCCCCCCAGAACGCCTCCTCGACCGCGAGCCGCTCGGCGTCCCACCGGGAGCCGCAGGTGAACCGGTACCACTCGAACCCCTCGGCGGCGCGGACGCAGCGCTCGACCCAGACCGGGAGGCGGTCGAACGTCCCTCCGCAGAGGGGGCACGGGTCGGCCCGGGCGACCTCCGGCGGCCCGACGGCCGTCGCGAGGCGAGCCGCCCGTTCCGGGTTCGAGAGTCCGTGGCCCCACCGGCCGACGAGCCGGCCGTAGCACTCGGGACAGAGACCTTTGTCCCGGGCGCGCCGGGCGATCGCCCGGATCGGCTCCGAAAGCTCGAACGTCGGAGGGTCGCCCACGGCCGCACGACACCGCATCCCACTAAACATCTCCGGCCGCCGGTGGTGAGGGGAAGGTTTTACTACGGCACGGCGTGGCCCCGGGGCGTAGATGGCATCGATCAACGAGCTCGAGCTGACCCGGGCGATCGAGCGGACCCTCGTCGAGCACGGGAAGGTCCCGGCCGGCGAGGCCCGGTCCGTGGCGCGGATGGTGCTCGGCTACTTCGGCCTCGACGACACCGTGCTCGACAACAAGCTCTCGAGCGAGGACCGCGACCGGTTCTACCAGCTCGAGGAGGAGGGCCTCCTCACCAGCGAGGAGGAGGACGCGACCGTGTCGCGGGGCAAGACGTGGCGGATCCACTATTGGCTCCTCAAGAAGGCCCGCATTCGGGACGTCGGGCAGACGGGGAATGCCCCGCATACCTCGGACGAGGGCGAGGTGTACAAATCGGTCGCCGAGGCCGACTGGCGACGCAAGGGCGAGACGGCCCCGCGCCGCTGAACGGCCGTCAGCGCTGCGTCGGCGGGGCGCCCCGGGAGGGGGGCGGCCGGCGGTACCCGGCGATCGCGGGGTAATCGGCCGTCTGGATGACCGCGCGGACGTGCTCGATCGCCCCGAGGGCGAAAGCGCTGGCCGCGACGAGCGCCACCACCGACGCGAGCTCCACCGCCACCCCCCCGATGCCGAAGAGGGCCAGGAGGACGGTGAGCGAGGCGAGCGCATTGAACGAGGCGTGCATGGCGACCGCGAGCAGGTAGTACGAACCGGTGCCCGCCCCGGGCCGGAGGGACTGGGAGCGGGCGAAGCCGTGGCCGAACATCCCGGTGGAGGCGCCGTGGAGGACAACGCTCGAAACGCCCCGGATCGCGATGATGACGATCCCGGCGACGAGGCCGCCGAGGAGGAACGCCCCGATCCCGTAGAGGAACGTCTCGAAGAACCCGAAACCGAGCCCGACCGAGGCGCCGAGCACCGGCCCGTCGGACGGCTGGCAGATGCGGTCGCGGTACGCGTACACGCCCGACGCCTTCAGCGCCTCCTCGACGAACGGCGCGACGACGAGGACGAGGAAGAACGCCCCGGCCGTCGAGTTCGCGTTCAGGAAGACGAACTCCGGGGCGGGGTAGCGCTGCGAGACCGAGTTCCCGAGGCCCACGATCACCACCTCGAGGATCCCGGCGGTGACCGTCGCGAAAAGCGCGCCGTAGGCAAAGGCGCCGAGGACCGCGGTCCACGCCTCTCCCTGGAACCGCACGGCCCGCCGGACCCAGGAGAGATACACGAGCGCCGGAACGAGCGCGACGAGGAGGAGCAGAACGAGCGATTCGCCGGAACCGACCCCGATCATCGGCCGGGGTCCCGAGGCGGGTAGGGGTAGAATCCCTCCCCGGTCTTGCGCCCGAGCTTCTTCGCGGCGACCATCGTCCGGAGCAGGGGGCAGGCCCGGTACCGGCTGTCCCGGAACCCGTCCCACAGGACATCCAGGATGGCGACGGCGGTGTCGATGCCGACCAGGTCGATCAGCTCGAACGGCCCCATCGGGTGGTGGAACCCGAGCTTGTAGGCGGCGTCGATGTCATCGCGCGTCGCGACCCCCTCGTACAGCATCCACGCCGCCTCGTTCACCAGCACCGCGAGCGCCCGGGTCGTCACGAATCCCGGGGTGTCGGAGCTCCGCACGACCGTCTTGCCGAGACCGAGCGCGAACCGCTCGGCCCGATCGACGACCTCCGGCCGCGTCCGGTGGCCAGGGATCAGCTCGACGAGCGGCATCTGGAGCACCGGATTGAAGAAGTGGATCCCGACGAGACGACCCGGGTCCTTGAGCTCCTGGCCGATCGACGTGATCGGCAGGGAGGAGGTGTTCGACGCGAGGATCGCTCCCGGGGCGGCCGACCCCTCGATCTCCGCGAACAGCCGGCGCTTGATCGCCAGGTCCTCGGGCGCGGCTTCGATCACGATCTCGGCCGACGACACCCGGCCGAGCCCGATCGCGGCGTCGATGCGTTCCATCGCCGCGTCGCGCTCGGCGGCGGCGAGCTTCCCCCGCTCCACGGCGCGGTCGAGGGCGCGCCGCGCGTTCGCGACGCCCCGTCGGGAGAGCTCCTCGGAGACGTCCTCGATCGTCACGCGGTGCCCGGCCAGCGCGCACTGGGCTGCGATGCCGCTGCCCATGATGCCGGCGCCGACCACGAAGATCCGACTGACGACCGAGGATCTCGGGTCGCTGTCGGCCGTCGCGCCGCCGGGGTCCGTCACGTGGCCTCCGTCACCGGCTCGGCGAGCCGGAGGAACTCGCAGGCCCGGCAGAGCGCCCCCGCGGCCGGATCTCCGCAGGCCCGGCAGCGGGCCGGAGCGGTCGAACCGGCCCCGAGGAGCCCTGCGATCCGTTCCTGGGTGCGGAGCAGCGACTGCCGCGTCCCGGGATGGTCCTCCTCGAGCTGCCAGACGATCTCGCGGAACCGGTTCCGCGCGGCCCGGGAGGCGTGGGGGCACTCCGCGTGATCGAAGGGGATTCCCCGGAGGCGGGCGTACACGTACACCTCCCGCTCGGGGACCTGGGCGAGCGGGGCGATCCGGGGAACGAGTCCGGTCTGGCGGGTCCGGTGGGGGGCCATGCGGGCGAGCCGACCGAGATCGCCCCGCGCGACGTTCATGAGGACGGTCTGGGCGAGGTCGTCCAGGTTGAAACCGAGGACGAGGGCCCGGGCGCCGAGCTCGCGTGCCGCGGCGTTGAGCAAGCGCCGTCGCCAGACGCCGCAGAACGAGCACGGCGGCGTGCCGGGGAGCTCGCGGGCCGCCCGGTCCGTGGTCGTCCCGAGCTCCGAGGCGGCCCGGACCACCCGGTGCTCGACCCCGAGCGAACGGGCGAGCTCTTCCGCGGCCCGGAGGGTGCGGGGGCGGTAGCCGGGGATTCCTTCGTCGACGCTGATCGCGGCGAGCGTCACGGTCGGTCGCTCCTGGAAGTACCGATGCGTCAGGGAGAGCGTGACCGCCGAGTCCTTTCCTCCCGAGAGGGCCACCGCGATCGTCCCGCCTCGGAACCGCGGGAGCTGACGGTGCATCTCCTGACGGAATCGCTGTTCGATCGACGCCGCGAGGTGGTCGGCGCAGACGTGGCGACCCCGGTACGGCTGGTCGATCACCGCGGGGGCGGTACACGCCGAGCAGTGCACGGGCCCCGGGACGGTCCCCGCCTATTTGAGGTCCGAGCGGGAGCCGGGGCTTCCACTGCGTCCATACGATTATTAGGCGAAGACCGGCCAGCGACCGACCATGGCGACGTCCGCGCCGGACCCCCACGAGTCATCGGTCGGCCGACGCCCTCGAGGACCGGCCCCGAGCGTGCCGGTGGGATCCGCGTTCAGCGTCACCGACCTCGTCGACCGGTTCCAGCGGATGCTCCAGGCCCAGGAGCGCAGTCCGTGCACGGTCAAGCAGTACGGGCACATCGCGCGCACCTTCCTCGCCTACACGCAG
Source organism: Thermoplasmata archaeon (assembly GCA_052326305.1). Classification (GTDB taxonomy): domain Archaea; phylum Thermoplasmatota; class Thermoplasmata; order Lutacidiplasmatales; family UBA184; genus Lutacidiplasma. Next base: position 294,458 of record JBKQPJ010000015.1, read on the forward strand.
AAGCCCCTCGATCAGGTGACGATGCAGGACCTCGAAGCGTTCCGCGAGTACCTGGTCCTCCACCGGCGCTACTCGAAGAACTCCCTCTACACGACGATCCGGGGCCTCGCCTGCCTCTTCCGCAGCTTCGGCCTCGAGACGGCCGACACCCTCCAGCCCCCCCGCCGGCCCGAGCGGCTCCCGAGGTACCTGACCGAGGAGGAGATGCACCGGCTGTTCGAGGCCGTGAAGGACTCGGCCCGCGACAGCGCGATCGTGCACGTCCTGGCGTTCGGCGGGTTGCGCGTCGGCGAGCTGTGCCACCTTAAGACGGAGGACCTCGAGTTCGAACGCAACGTCCTGCACGTCCGATCCGGCAAGGGCGACAAGGACCGCGAGGTCGTCCTCGAGGAGAGGACCCGGGCGGCGATCGACCGGTACCTCACCGAAAGGACCCTCTCGGGGACCCCCTCGCCCCGCCTCTTCCCCGTCGGTCCGGTCACGGTCGAACGGGTGGTCCGCCGGTCGGCCCAGTCGGCCGGGATCCCGCGGCGGGTCACGCCCCACGTGCTCCGGCACACCCTCGCGACCGCGCTCCTTTCGAGGGGCTGCGACATCCGCTACATCCAGAAGCTGCTCGGCCACGCCTCGGTCGCGACGACCCAGATCTACACCCACGTCGACACCCAGGCGCTGAGGGACGCCTACCAGCGCGCGAAGCCGCAGTATTAACCCGAAGCGCGCTCGGCCCCGGAGGCATGTCCGACCGGGTGGATTTCGCCATCCTCGGCGCGGGCATCGCGGGCGCCGCCCTCGCCTTCCACCTCCGGGGACGGTCGGTCGGCACGGTGCTCGTCTACGATCCGCACACGCCGGCCGCCGGGGCCACCGGTCGGGCGGCGGGCATCGTCACCGAGCAGCTGTGGAACCGCTGGGACTTCGACGTGGTCCGCGAGTCGCGGGAGGAGTACGCCCGGCTGGCGGCGCGCCACGACCCGTCGGTGTACCGCAAGAACGGGTTCGTTCGATGGACCTCGGTGCCGGAAGTGGCCGAGGCCCTCCGGGCGGCCCGAGAATGTCTCAGCGGGTGGGGCGCCGGAACGCGGAGCCTCCCACCGTCCGAACTGGGGCGGATCCTCCCCTCGCTCCGGACGGGGGAGATACTGGAGGCGTGTCTCGACCCGGACGACGGGGTCGTCACCCCGAGCACGATGACGGAGATCTACCTCGAAGAGGGGCGCGCGGCGGGGGCGGAGACCCTTCTCGGGGAGCCGTTCCGGGGTCTGAGCCGCGAGGGGACCGGCTGGAGACTTTCGGCCGGGGTCCGATCGGTCCGTGCCCGCCGTGTCGTGGTCGCCGCCGGCGCCTGGTCGAAACGCGTTCTCGCGGAAGCCGGCTTTCCCCTCCCGCTGGCCCCGTACCGGACGCAGGCGGCCCTCCTTCGGCCGACCGGACCGCTGGCTCCGGAGTTCCCCTCCGCCCACGACCTGGATCTCGACGTGTACGTGCGGCCCGAAGACCACGGGCGGATCCTCGCGGGGGACGGCACCCAACTGGTCGAGGTCGATCCCGACACAGCGCCCCCGGGGGGTGACGCGGCGTTCGTCGCCCACATCGCGGAAAGCTTCGCGGATCGGTTCCCCGGGTGGGCCGACGCCGACCTGGTGCGGGCGTGGGCGGGAGTGTGCGTCTCCACTCCCGATCGGCGCCCGCTGATCGGCCCGGTGCCGGGCGCGGAGGGCCTCTACAGCCTCTGCGGGTTCAACGGCTTCGGCGTGATGCGCGCCGGCGGGGCGGCGGCCCGGCTGGCGGAATTCCTCGCCTCGGACGGCGGCGAACGGGAGACCGACCGGATCGCGCCGGTGCGACCCGACCGGTTCGGGCCGAAGCCACCCCCGTTCCAACCCAGGTCCGGATTCACCCTCGAAGGCGGCGACGACCCCCGGTTCTGAATCGGCGCGCGTCCGGTCCCGGGCGCCGGCTAGCCGACCGGATCGTCGGACCGCAGGCGGGCGAGCTTCTCCAGGAACTCTACGCCCTCGCCGGTGGTCATCGGCTTGCCGTCCTCGCGGGCCAACGGGAGGCCGGCCGCGACGCACGCCTCCTCGGGAGTGCGCCCGTCGAGCAGCGCCCGCACGGCGGTCCGTTCCCGGCGGGTCAGGGTCAGGCCTTGGAGCTCGAACTCCTCGAACGCCTCGAACGCGACGGGAGCGACGCATCGACCGAGCCGGGCGATCTCGGCCGCGTAGAGCCGGATCTCTTCCTGGGCGTGGAGGTCGAGGCGGAGCGAGAGGAAGTGGAAGAGGTTCCACAGGTTGGTCTTCCAGTACCACTGCGTGTAATAGGCGACCGGGAGGAGGAGCCGGGCCACTTCCCGCGCGACGCCGGCGTCGAGCGCCTGCTGGTAGGCGGCGTAGGCGTCCCGGGAGATCCGGTCGAGATCGCCGCGGAACCGGCCGACGACCTCCGGGGGGAGCGCCTCGGCCCGGCCCTGCCGGTTGCGCGTCGATTGGCGGCGGATCGCGTCGGCGGGCAGAAGCTCGTACTCGTCCGGGACGACCGAGTACCGGGCGCTCGCCTCGTTGAACGAGCCGGTGCGATGGCGGATGAACTGCCGCGCGACGAAGATCGGGAGCCGAACGAGGAACTTCAGCTCCACCATCTCGAACGGCGTCGTGTGCCGGTGCCGCATCAGGTAACGGATCAGCCCCCGGTCGTCCCGGACGGTCCTCGTCCCCCGGCCGTACGAGACGCGGGCCGCCTGGACGATCGCGGCATCGTCCCCCATGTAGTCGACGAGGGCGACGAACCCGTGCGAGAGGATCGGGTGGCGAACGCCGATCTCCTGGTCCGCCGCCGGGACCGACGGACGGATCATCGGGGCTTCGGTTTCGCCCACGTTCCCGGGACCGGGTCGCGTGGATAAAGGCGGCTCCCCTCGCGACGGCGGCGGCGGGAAAGCGTATAGACCGTCGCCCGGTCGCGCGCGGAGGTCGTGGATGTCCCGGATCTTCGTGGGGATCGCCTGGCCGTATGCCAACGGCCCGTTCCACGTCGGCCAGCTCGCCGGCGCGTTCCTGCCGGGAGAGATCTTCGCCCGGTACCACCGGCTCCGGGGTAACGAGGTCCTGATGGTCTCGGGCTCCGACATGCACGGGACGCCCACCCTCGTGACGGCCGAGCGCGAGGGGGTCTCCCCCGCTACGATCGCCGAACGGTTCCACGCGGTGAACCGGGAATCGTTCGAGCGGCTCGGCTTCTCGTTCGACCTCTTCACGTCGACCCATACGGTCGTCCACGAGCGGACGGTCCAGGAGACGTTCCTCGCGCTCCTGGAGCGCGGCCTGGTGGCGCGCCGGACGGAGGAGGGGGCGTTCTGTCCCAAGCACGCCCGGTTCCTCCCCGACCGCTACCTCGTCGGGACGTGCCCCCACTGCGGGTTCGAGAGCGCCCGCGGGGACGAGTGCGACCAGTGCGGTCGGCCGCTCGAGCCCCGCGAGCTAGGGAACGCGCGCTGCTCCCTCTGCGGCACGTCCGCGGAGTTCCGCCCCTCGGAACACTTCTACCTCGAGCTCGACAAGCTCCAGGCACCGCTGGCGGAGTTCGTGGCGGCCCAGACGCACTGGCGTCCGGCGACGCGCCGCGTCGCGGAGAACTTCCTCGCGGAGGGGCTCCACCCGACCCCGATCACGCGCGACCTGGACTGGGGCGTCCCGCTGCCCCTCGAAGGGTACCCGTCGAAACGGTTCTACGTATGGTTCGACGCGGTGATCGGCTACCTCTCGGCCTCGAAGGAGTGGGCGATCCGAGCGGGCCGGCCCGAGGCCTGGCACCGGTTCTGGGACGAGCGCGAATCGGTCCGGTCGTACTACTTCATCGGGAAGGACAACCGTTTCTTCCACACGATCATCTGGCCCGCGATCCTGCTCGGAGCGACGGGCCTCCGCCTCCCGTACGACGTCCCCGCGAACGAGTGGTTGCTGGTCGGCGGCGGGAAGGTGTCGAAATCGCGGAAGAGCGATGCGAAGGCGTTCCTGCCCGCGCTCCTCGCCCTCTATCCGCCGGACGTCATCCGGTTCTATGCGGCGCTGCTCGCGCCCCAGAACCGGGACACCGAGCTCAACTGGGAGGAGTTCGACCAACTTTGGGAGGACTGGCTCGCGAACCAGTACGGCAACCTGGTGCAGCGCACGCTCGTCCTGACCCGCGAGCGTTATGCCGGCCAGATCCCCGCTCCCCCGCCCGCGTGGTCCCCCACCGGCCCGAACGGCGTCGGGCCCCACCTCCGGGAGGCGCACGACCGGATCTCCGCCGAGTACGAGGCCGTCCATCTCAAGGAAGCGCTCGACCTCGCGCTCGCCGAGGTACGGGAGGCGAACCGTCGTTTCCACGAGTCGAAGCCCTGGGAGGCCACCGAGCCCGAACGCGCCCGGATCGTCTACGAGACCCTGTGGAGATTGAAGGCGATCGCGACCTGGCTCGCTCCCGTGATCCCGTTCTCGACCGCAGAGGTGTTCCGAATGCTCGGCTTCTCCGAGGCACCGGCGGGGGGTGGTTGGGACGGAGCCCTCCAACCGCCCCCGCCCGGCCAGCCGCTCGGAGAGGTCCGCCCCCTGTTCCCCAAGACCGCCGGGGCCGTCGCCTCCGCTCCGCCCCCGGCGCCGGCGGCCGGATCGCCGACACCGCTCGCCGTTCGGGCGGGCGTGGTGCGCAGCGTCGCGGTCCATCCCTCGGCCGACAAGCTGTACGTCCTCGAGGTCGACGTCGGCGAGCCCTCCCCCCGCACCCTGGTGGCGGGGCTCCGCCCGTCGTACCGGCCCGAGGAGTTGACAGGCCAGGCCGTGGTGCTCCTGGCCAATCTCGCGCCCCGGACGATCCGCAAGATGACCTCGCAGGGAATGGTCCTCGCCGTCGACGCCGGAGACCGGTCGGTGGTCCTCGTCCCCCCGGCTGGCACCGCGCCCGGCGATTACGTGACCGGGGCCGGTCCCTCGGACCGGACGATCGCCTACGAGGAGTTCGCGGCGATCCCGCTGCTCATGGGTCGGGTGATCGGGGATGCTCCGGGCGGAGGGAGCGCCGTGGACATCGGAGGACGGACGGTGGCGATCGCGGGACGCTGGCCGCCGGGCGCGGTCGGGGTCGTTCGCCTCGACGGGCCCGCCGCGGACCGGGGGACGTTCCTCGCGTTCGGCCCGGAGCTCGAGATCCGCGCGATGTCTCCCGTGCCCGTCGGCGCCAAGGTGCGATGACGCCTGGCGTGCGGCTCGACCTGCACGTCCACAGCGAACGCTCGCCGGACTCCCGGCTCACGCTCGAGGTCATCGCGGCGCGGGTCCTTGCGGCCGGGATCCAGGGGTTCGCCCTGACCGACCACAATACGGTCGACGGCCATCGACCGCTCCGCGAGCTCGCGGCGAGGCACCCCGACCTCCTGGTCGTTCCCGGGGTGGAGGTCTCGACCGCCGAGGGGCACCTCCTCGCGTACGGGATCAGCTCGGTCCCGCCCCCGCGTCGGCCGTTCGCGGAGACGATCGCCTGGGTACGCGAGCATGGCGGGGAACCGGTGCCCGCCCACCCTTTCCGCTGGTTTCACGGGGTCGGCGCGGCGGGCGCCCGCCGGGCCGATGTTCGATCGCTCGAGACCGTCAACGGCCAGACGTCGCCGGCGGCCAACCGCGCGGCCGACCGGCTCGCCCAGGAGCGGGGCTGGGGGTCGACGGGCGGAAGCGATGCGCACACCGTCAGGGGGCTCGCACGCGCCTATACGGTGATGGCCGAACGACCATCCTCGACGGACGACCTCCTCGAGGCGATCCGCCGCGGGGCCACGGCGGCGGGCGGCTCCTCGCTCGCTCTCGGCGGGCGTCTCCGGTGGAGCCTGCGGAACGCCGCGCTGCGCGCGCGGCGCGGGTTTCGGTCGGTCTAGGCCCGAGACCCCCCTCTGGAGGGCTTTAAACCCGGCGCACTTCGGACCGGCGAGCCGAGGTGGCAGAATGGTTAATGCGACAGACTGCAGATCTGTTTCCTGGGGGTTCGATTCCCTCCCTCGGCTGGAATTTCTGAGCTCGTCCTGGCGACCGGTCTTCCGACGCGTATCTTGTCGCCCCGGCGCAGACCACCGGTTTCCACTATCATCGAAAGCGTTGGTAGAAACCTGCGCGAGGTCCAAATGTCAAGAAGTCGCACCGAACGTTCCCGTCATAACGGAAGACGGCCCGGTAATCTGCGACTGCTAGGCGGTGGAGGGACCGCGAGCCACGCATCGCGACAATGTCCAAGCCGGGAACGGGGAGTCCCCGGGCGCTCTCGAGTCGGGAAAGGGCATCCAGAAATGCGATGCGAATCCGATTCGGGAGGAGTTCAAGCTCGACTTGGGCCGCCGCTCGGACGGTGATTTCCATCAGGCCTTGCCCCGACGGGCAGCCAATCTACGACGCACCTCGGCGAGTTCCAAAGGGGGGGACTCGCGCAGGCGGCGTTCCATCTCCTGGAGAAACGATTCCGGGGGGAACTGTTCGACAAACTCTTCGATGACATTCTCATAGGTCTGTCCGGGCTTCTTGTAGAGCTGCAAGACTCGACGGGTCGACTCGTGGACTTGGATCGAAGTCAGCGTGTCGGAGCCGGACATGGCCATTCTATGGTGTCCATGGATATCATCGTTTCGCAAGCGGGGCCCCTCGGCCTTCCCAATGCCCGGCTCGGTCCCGACGACTGTCGACTTCCCGGGCTCTGCACTGGCCCACATTGCCTCGGGCATGCCCCGCCTGGACCGCACCGAGCACCGAGGGAATCGAGCCAATCGACGATTCCCTCCCTCGGCTGGAATTTCTGGGTCCCTTGGGGCCGTATCCACAGCCCGTTCTCTGGGCGGCGGCGAACCGAGCACAGTTGACCTCCTAGCGCCAGAAGCGTGGGCGCACGTTTGTACTGAAGAGGATATCGAGAGTTGCGTCCGGAAACGGGTACGTTTCGAAGCGGAACGACCCGGGACCTTCCCGCAATACACCGGCCGTGTCGACCGGGTGCGTTCCGGGATAATCGCGCAGAGGCCGCTCTTCGCACCCAAGCGATTATCCTTAGAACTTCGATGCCTGCTCATGTCCGGCAACGTGCCCGAAGGAACGCCAGGCCCAAACTCCTCCGCGTCGACGACGCACGATCCCGGTAGGAAGGACGGGAAGTCCCTGAGCCAGATCCCCATCATTCTCGCCGTTGTAGCGCTGCTCCTCGGCGGGTCGGCCCTCGGGATCGCACTGACCAACACCGGGCACACCGGCCCGCAAGGAACCCCGGGCGGCGGAGCCGTCGTGGATCAGGCCACCCAGGTGGGCGCCGTGGGGCTCTCCTCGTGCTCGGACTACGCCGGTGCCCAAGTGGGCTTCACGACGACGAGCGGCGGGACCGTGGTCGTGACCGCGGTGGTTTGGGTGGAGGTTTCCCACTCGGCAGGCAACGAAACTCAGATCGAGCTCAACCTCGGGCAGACGACCTCGGACTGTTCGAGCGACTTTTCGCTCGTGGACATCGCGAGCTCGCAGCCCCCCGGCCTGTTGGTGGTCAGCACCACGCTGGTCCGGGACTTTGCAATATCGACCGCCGGGACCTACACGTTCTACGTGAACGGTGATCTCTACTACAGTGCCGGCGCCTTCGATAGCGCCGCGATAGAGAAGTGCACTACGGTCGGGATGTTCTATCCGTCATAGAAACGGATTCCACCGGGGAGCTTCGCGGCATCGCGGCGAGGCGATGCCCACGGAGTCCCCCCAACCACTTCCGCGACCACTCCCCGCCTCGCAGCGATCGCAAGACCGCTTCCCGAGACCCACCCCCTCTCTAGGCCACGGGCACCTATCGGTCCGGACCTCACCTAAGGCGTGGGATTCCTACCCCCCGGGACGGCGCCCGTCCAGGGCGCGTGGAAAACCGTAGGTCTACTGCATCCCCGTTGAGAATGGTAAGGGGACGTCGGCCCATCCGTCTTTGACGGGGTGGGGGAGACCTCCCGGGCCCCGGGTTACAGACCGCAGCAAGTCCGGGGTGCTCCGATGCCCTCTCCAGATTGTGCCCCACGGTTCGGCCCTCGCCGATGCAAGCAGCGGAGCCCTTTGAGTCGCCAACACAATGGGTTATGGGACGGCGCCAGGTACTAAGCCCGTGTCGGACGCTGCTGCGATGAATTTCGAGCGTCCTTGCCCGCTGGCCGGGCTGATCGACTTGGTCGGGAAGAAGTGGACCATCTGCGTCGTTTCTCTACTCGGTAGGTCCGGTGCGTTTCTTACCGATACAGATGAGCCTCTCAGGAATCAGCCCCGCCACGTTGACAACGACATTGCGCGCGCTGAAGCGTGCCCGGCTAATCCACCGCGTACCGACGCGCGGAAGGAATGGGCCGGTCAAGGCGTACGCGCTGACTGATTCGGGACTCTCGCTCTACCGTAAACTGCGACCCCTAACTCTCTGGCTTCAGTCCAGATGACGGGAGCTTACGCCGGCCCGACTCCGAAGGACCCCTCCAAATGGGGGAGGGCCGGAGGCCATGTAGTACGAGCGACCCGAGGAGTTCGCCACGGCCGAGTCCCTCGGGGCAGGTGGCTCCCGGACCACGGACGGCGGCTGTCAATTCGTGCCCTTGTCCAGGCCCGCTGAGGTGAGCTGTGATCATCGAGCTCGGGGAGGAGTGCTCAAGCGGATCCTTTGGGCTCCCCTGTCTTCTGGCTTAGAGCGGGTGTTAGATAGCGGTCGAACCATGATCGACTCCACAACGCGACGTACACGAGCGACAGGAGGACTGGAACCTCCACTAATGGCCCGATGACCGATGCGAATGCGACTCGGGAGGCTACTCCGAACACGACCACCGCCACCGCGATCGCGAGTTCGAAGTCGTTGCTGGCCGCCGTGAATGCGACGGTCACCGACTTCTCGTAACCGAACTTAAGCCAGCGGCTGCCGAGGAATCCCAGCGCCCACATCCCCAGGAAGTAGGCGAGGAGGGGCGCGACCACTCGGAGGACCGTGAAGGGAAGCGTGGTGATGGAAAGGCCCTGAATCGCGAACATGACCACGATTGTGAACAAGAGGCCCCACAGGGTCAGCCGGCTCACCGCGGGGGAGAATCGAGCATCGTACCACGCTCGTCCTTTCCACCGGGCGAGACTGAACCGGCTGGCCAGCGCGGTCGCCAGCGGAACCCCAAGGAAGACCAGCACGCTCAGCGCCACGGTGGAGGCGTTGACCGAGATCGCCTGTGAGGGCAAGTGAAGCCAACTGGGGAGGAGAACCAGGTAGAAGACCGCCAACCCCGCGTAGGCCACGATTTGGAACACCGCGTTGAGCGCGACCAGTACCGTGGCATACTCCGCGTCCCCGCCCGCAAGCTGGTTCCAGACCAGCACCATCGCGATGCACCGGGCAAGGCCGACCAGTATCACTCCGGTCCGTAGGAGGGGATCATCGGGGAGGAGCGTCCACGCCAGAACGAACATGAAGGCGGGTCCAACGACCCAGTTCAGAACGAGCGGGAACACGGTAGAATGCCATCCTCGGGTGACTTCCCGAATCCGACCATACCGCACGCGTGCCAGAATCGGGTACATCATTAGCAGAAGACCGATGGCGATCGGTACCGAGACCGACTGGATTTGCCAAAGCCCGAGGGCAGCGCCGATTCCCGGCCACACACGGCCCATGCCTAGGCCGACCGCCATGGCCGAAAGGATCCAGACGGGGAGGTACCTGTCGACCACGTCGAGTTGGCCGGCCGGGCGAGGGGCCGAGGGAAGCGCCCTTGCCGAAGAAACCGCGGCCAAGGTCAGCTGACGCGCTCGGCGCTGGGGTGATATCGAACGACGGATGGGGGCGTTCGCCAGGAAACGTTGCCCTGGGAACGGAGACTACTGCCGGCGATCGCATCAACCGTCGCTGCGGTCCGCCGGCGGGCACCGGCTCTGAGCGGGGCTGCGGCTCGTGAGGTCATTGCGGCGGTCTCGCGGCACCGTTCTCGACCACCACTTTCCGGCGTCGGTCCGATAGGGCGAGCTCGGTCCGGAGGCCCTTCACGAGTCCTGCGAGCCGGTCGCGGATCTGTCGGAATCCGTCGTCGTTCAGGCCGGCTGGGTCGGGGAGCGCCCAGTCTCGCAGCTCGAGTGTCTTGAGGCGCGCGGGGCAGCTCGCGTCATCGAGGCAGCCCATGGTTACTCGGATCTGGGCGAGCTCCATCATCTCGGGGGTCAGCAGCTGAGGGGTATGGGTGGGCACGTCGAGACCGAGCTCGCGAAGCATCGGCGCCGTCCGCGGGTTGGCCGACGCGGCCGGGATCGTCCCGGCCGAGATTGCTGTCCATCCCGCCGGAGGGTTCGAGTTGAACATCGCCTCGGCCATCAGTGAGCGGCAGGAGTTCTCGATGCAGATGAACAGGACTGTCTTCGGAGCCATCGGGGTCACGCCTCCGAGGATTTCGTTGCCCTGATGTCGGCGGAAACCACTCCCAGTGACGCCTGCCCGCCGAGAGAGTCTGGGATGGTCGGCTCGGTCCGGAGCTGGATGTCCACCGCTTCGAAGCCAGCCGCTCCCAAGAGTTCGCGAACACGGTCGATCTCGAGTGCCCCCGAAGAGCAGGCACACCAGAGTGCCGGGTCGGCTCGCTCCTCGGCCGTGATCGGTCGCGTCGCGACCACGTCCGAAACGGCGAATCGCCCGCCCGGGCGGAGGACCCGGAACGCTTCGCGATAGACCCGGTCCTTCTCGGGTGACAAGTTGATGACGCAGTTGGAGATCACCACGTCGACCGACCGATCCGCCGCCGGAAGATGTTCGATCTCTCCCAGTCGGAACTCTACGTTAGAGTAGTCCCCCTTCCGAGCGTTCTCGCGTGCCTTGGCAACCATTTCGGCGGTCATGTCGACCCCGATGACGTGGCCCTGAGGTCCCACCTTTCTGGACGCCAGGAAGCAGTCGATGCCCGCTCCACTTCCAAGATCGAGGACCGTCTCCCCGAGCTTCAGGGCGAGCAGCGCTGTGGGATTCCCGCAGCCGAGTCCAAGGTTGGCGCCCTCCGGCAGACCCGAGAGTTCCTCGGGCGCGTATCCGATCTGGGTCAACGCTTGGGGATCGGCGAGTTTGGCTGTCGCCGCCCCCGGGCTACAGCATCCCTGAGAATCCGCTCCCGGCGAACCGCAAGAGCCCTGGGCAGCGATAGCGCCGTACCGATCTCGTACCTGTTCCCGACGAGACTCGACGACCGCGGGCGAACCCTCGGCCTCCGTCATGGAAGATCGACCCCCGCCGATGCGGCCAATGTGTAGTACATCCATTTCCCCTTTCGACGGGCGTTCACGATGCCGGCGGAGGTGAGTATGGACATGTGGTGGCTCACGGTCGCGTGCGAGAGTCCGAGAGCGGCTTGGATCTCGCACGCGCAGAGTTCTCCCTCACGACGGAGAATCGCGACAGCGATCAGCCGTTGTTCATCCCCCAGCGCTCGGGCGCGCGCGAGTGAGGCGGCGAACTCCTTTGCCTTCGCAACTCGCTTGCCCATCCCCTGGTAGTGCGGCAGGCAGGAATCTCCATCGGACCCAGTCAGCCTTCCTAGTCGACCGACTAGGCCGATCTCGAGCTTGGACGACATCAAGTCGATGCAAGTCAACACAGTATATGTAGATATTCATCGACACCATCGTCGCCGCCACCACTCTGTAGAGGGCTCTGTTCTACAATGTGGCCGGAATGGTCGATGGTCGCGGCAATGGATTTCCCTGCTCATGGGCCGGCACTAGACACGGGGCTCCTTTCCTATCGAGGGGAATCCTTGCCGAAAGCACCAACCGTTCTCTATGAGGGGGTTGTGGAACGGGGGGTCCCCTGGTTCAAGCTGGATCGGGACGGTCCAGTTCCGGGGGAATCTGGAACCAACTCGAAACCGAAGTTTTCGACGCTTCTCTCCTTCGGCTTCGCGAACGGAACTAACCCCTTGGCTCAGTTCCCTCTCAGGGCCGTTGCCGCGAGTCCCGTGCGCCACTCGGCGACGGTTCGATTCTCCGACATGCCGCAGTAGCCCGGTTCGAGGGACCCCCCGAAGCCATTCCGTAGAAGACGGTCGCATGATCTGGCGATACGTCCCGCCTCGGCCGGTAGGGACTTCTTGAGAGTCGCGATCCCGCTTCCATCCAAGCGTGCGCGAGTGACATCGAGCCCGCTCTCAAGCGAGGCGGACGAGAGTGTTCCGGGGCGAAAGTTTTCCTTCTCCCCCGCCGGGGGGGGTGGGAAGGCGGTCCCCACGGGATCGGGCGGCCGAGCGGGCCGGGAGCTCCGGCCGCCCCGTGGAGGACGCCGCGCCGGTGTGTGTTCCTCTTTCTCAGGGCGGGCTCGTGAGGTGGCCCGGGAGAATGTCTCCGATGTAGAACCATGCCGCGAGCGCCGCCAGGAACATGAAGATGGGGAACCAGACGGTCAGGAGGTAGGTCCAGGCCGGCACACTGTAGTGGGGCTTCCCGGAGCTCTCCCCCGCCGACGAGCTCTCCTCGACCATCTCCGAAACGGGCTTCATGCTCAGCGAAAGCTTCGGGAAGGTGGACCCCGGGTGTTCGAGCCACCAATCCACGACCAACGAGGCCGGGAGCGCGAAGACTCCCGCGGCGGCGAAGGCCCCGTACATGAGGAACGTCTCGAGCGGGTCCTTCGTGAGCCCGAAGGCGCCGGGCTTCACGAGGGTCGTGTACCCCCAGTACCCGTACCAAGCGGTGATAACCCCCGCGACGAACGCGAACAAGCCGGCGTACTCGAGCTTGAGTCCAAAGTACGCGACGAGGGCGTAGACGATCATGACCATCGCGAAGAGGCAGATGACGTCTCCAAAGAAGATGTCGTAGGAGCCGAGCCCGTCCGACAGCAGGAAGGGCCAAGTGTACTCGATCCAGATGCCAATCGCTAGAGAGACCAGGCCGATGATGCCCGCGGGAACACCGGACGCCTTGATGGACGCCCGCACCCGGGTCGGGTCGTTCCGGATGATGTGCCAGAGCGTTCGAATCGAGGTGTAGGTCAGGACCGCGGCGCCGGCGAGGATCAACGCGACGATAAATCCCAAGTCATCGACAAACGGTGCGAACGCCATTCTTTCTCAACCTTTTTGGCCCGGAAGCCTTGGCTCGGCACGGAAGTCCCCCTTATTAACCATAAGTACCATTTTCCGAACTCGGACCGTTCCCGAAAGAGGTCTGTTTGGGATTCGTGGCTGGAACCGCTGGTCACGCCTCTCCCTCGGCTTGAAACCCTCTCGGAACCGCTAGAGTGCCCCGCCCGACCGTTTCGCGGTGAGTGGCGGAGGAGGTCTGCTTTCCAACGGCGTCGACGGCCTTGAGATGAGTTCAGGGCCGGCAGGCCCCGTCCGAGAATTACGCCAGGAGGCGGGGCCACTCCTGCCGGGCCGCCCAGTCGCGAAACCGCTGCCAACCGACCTGCGGCTCATCGCGGCGCAATCCCTCGATATCGGCCGTGTAGCCCGCGTGTTCGAACCACTCGAACATCTTGGCGAAGTCTGCGTTCTGCTTTCGGAGGACGTCGAGCGGGATCTGTTGGTATTCGATCGTCCGACCACTCAGCTCGGAGAGGACGCGGGCCGTCTCCGTCCCGCTCAGGGCGTCCGACGCGACGTTGATCCGCTTCCCTCCGAAGCGGGAGGGGTTCTCGAGCAGAAAGGTCACGAACTCGCCGAGATCGTCGAGCGCGACCATCTGAAGGCGTCGGGCCGGGGCCAGTCCCATCGAAAGCCTTCCCTGCCGAAGCGAGGGCAGCTGGAAGGGGCTCCGGAGGTTCTCCATGAAGGAGGTCGGAGCGCTGATGGCATGGGGCACCCCCGATCGCCGAAGATGTTCCTCGACGGCGAGCTTGCTGTCGAAGTGAGGAATTCCCGTGCGGCGGTCCGCATCGCTCACCGAGGAGTAGACGAGCCAGGGCACCCCGGCGGCCTTCGCGGCGTCGACCGCCGCGATCCCCTGTCGCGTCTCCGCTGCGGGGCCGGCTTCGAACGCGGTGCTCATCAGGAACATCGCGTCGATGCCTCGGGCCGCCCGTTCGATCGTCGTAGGATCGTCGAAGCTTCCCTGCACGACGTCGAACCCTTTCGAACGGATCGGCTCGAGCTTTGGGTTGTGAGGATCCCGCACCAGGGCTCGAACGCGGTGGCCCCGCGCCAGGAGATGGCGAGTCACACGGCCGCCCTGCTGGCCCGTCGCACCGGAGACGAGGACTAGCAGGGATCTCGCGGAGGGTTGAGCTTTCGATTTGGTCGGCTCGCTCATGGAGGTTCGCCCGGGGCACGCCCACCGTGGGGTGTCAATGTTCGCTTACCGAGGGGTAATCCGCGATGGCCCGCGCTTTGGGACGAATCCGGGTACGGCCCGGGCCGCCTTCGCCTCTACCTTCCCTCCTACTTTCCCCTCCCACTTCGGGGGCGACTGCCGATGGGCTCGCTGACTCCCCGACTACCGATCTCGGGCCACGGGGACCTCCTTCGGTCCCCGTCGCAGGTCCCGTCCCGGAGGGGGAGCGAAGCGGCGTCGCGGGCCGGTCGAGGGAGGGCTACCCGTTAGGCTCGGAGCAGGATCGAAGCATCCAGGCCATCTTCTCGTGCTGCTCCATGAGCCCGATCAGGAAGTCGTTCGTCCCCGTGTCTCCGTGTCCCACACAGGCTTCGGAGTCTTGACGGAGCCCGCGGATCAGCTGTTCGTGGTCGGCCAGTAGGTTCCGGAGCATCTGCTCGGCCCGAAGGATCGGGTCCGGGCGTTCGTTGATCCGCGAGGCCTTCGTGAACTCCGCGAGGGTCGCGGCGGGCCAGCCTCCGAGGGCCCGAATGCGCTCCGCGACATCGTCGACGACCGTGTTCAGTTCCTCGTATTGGGCCTCGAAGAACTTGTGCAGGTCGTGGAACGTCGGGCCGGTCACGTTCCAGTGGCACTTTCGCGTCTCGGTGTAGAGCACGTACTCGTCCGCGAGGAGGCGGTTGAGGAGGCCCACGACCGCGCCTCGCTGAACCGTCTCGATGCCGATGGTCATCTCCTCCAGGTGGGCGTTCGAAGGCAGTCGATCGGAAGCCGGAGCCGTCCGTCCGCCGGGGGTCGTCCGCACCGCGCTCTCGCTCTTCATCGGGGTCCTCGCTCGCCCGCAAGAGCCGATGAGTTATGGGGCGCCTGTCAACCGGGGTTGACCTGGGGGAGGCCCCGTCGGTGGCTCGGAACGGGTAGATCCCCTGCCGAGCCAAGGCGGACCGTCGATCCGGGAGGCGGTCCGTCAGGCGCGCCGGCGTCGGGCGCACGCCGGGCAGCCCCAACTCCGGGCCGTCGACGGGGCGGTGAAGAATGCCGGGGAAGGATGGGTCCGGCGGAAACAGGCGAACAGTCGTCGTTCGGTCCCGTCGCGTCCGCGGAACGGGTAGACTCTCCAGTACACGACCCGAACGCCCCGGGACGGTCGGACGGTCGCCAGCAGGCGTTCCGCGGCTCGTCCGAGTTCGGGGCCGTGACGGGTCGCGAGCCGCAGGTCCCGAAACCGGACCAGGGTCGGGGGGAACGTCCATCGCCGAAGCGCGCTTCGCACCGCCCGGGTCGGGTCCCGTCGGGTCCATTCCGCGTAGGCGGTAACGGACACCACCCCCGAGGGGCAGGCCCGCACGATCCAGGTTCCGGGAAGCTGGCTCGGGAGGCGCCGACGGCGGATCGGTCGGTCACAGTGACGGTAACAGTTCCCTCCCGGCGAGTCCAACGCGACGCGCAGGACGCGGGGGAGCGCTCCCCGACGCGTCAGGTCCGTCCCTCCTTCCGAACCGACCGGAGCCATTCGCTGGCGAGGAGGTCGCGCCACGCCCGGGCGGTCCGCGAAACCTGTTCGGAGAAGCCCGTCAGCAGCGGCTGGACGTTCCCGTCCGACCACTCGAGGAAGACCTGCGGTATCAGGTAATCCGGCGAGGCATCCCCGTGATCTCGGACGAGTCGGTCCGCGATCTTCTCCGGAGCGCGCCGGTCGATGTCGAGGAGTCGGAGCGGCACCTCGAGGCGCTTCGCGAGCCGTCGGCCGTTCACGACCGACAGCGGAACGCAGTGGGGGCACCACGGGGCCAGCACGACCGTCAGCCGCCGCGGCCGGGGCGAGGGCCTGCGAGTCGCCGTTCGTTTCGCCATTCGATTCGCCATCCCTCCCCTCGCACATTACGGCGACGCTCCCTGGCTTTCCGGGAACGATCCGTCTCTCGCGGGTCGCGCGGTCGGTCGCCGGCGGGAAGAGGATCGGTCCCGAAGCCGTGCCGACACTCCGAAGGTGGTCATTCCACGTGAGCATCGTTTAATGAGGCCCACCCGATGGTCCCGATAGTGGACGACGCGCGCGCCGCCCCCGCACTGAGCGAGGCGGGAGACCTCGTGGTCTCCGCCGAGAACCTCCGGCACACGTACGACCGGCGTCGGTTCGCGTTGGACGGGGTCAGCTTCACGGTCCGTCGGGGGGAGGTATTCGGCCTCCTCGGGCGGAACGGAGCGGGCAAGTCAACGCTCATCAAGGCGATGACGACGTTGATCCAGCCGACCTCGGGGACCCTCCGGGTCCTGGGGATGGATCCGGCCCGCGACGGCCAGAAGATCCGAAGCCGGATCGGCGTGGTGCAGCAGGCGGAGTCGTTCGATTTCACCACCGTCCAGGGGAACCTCGACGTCTACGGAGTGCTCTGGGGGATTCCGAAGGAGGTGAGGACGCGCCGCCGCGAGCAGCTCCTCGCGAGGTTCGGCCTCGGCGACGTTCGAAAGCGCCGGGCGTTCGACCTGTCGGGAGGCCAGAAGCGCCGCGTACAGGTCGCGCGGGAGTTCATGCACGACATGGAGATCCTCTTCCTCGACGAGCCGACGGTCGGCCTCGACGTGATCATGCGTCGCGAGCTGCTCGACTCGGTCCGCGACGAGGTGCGGCGCGGTCTCACCGTGGTCTTCACGACGCACAACCTCGAGGAGGCCGACTACCTCTGCGACCGGGTCGCCGTGATCGACGAGGGGCGCATCCTCGTCTTGGACACTCTCGAGGCGCTGAAGCGGCTCTACGGCGGCAAGAAGACGATCGACCTGACGGTGAGCGACGGCGACGCGACGCGGTTCTACTCCACGCTGACCGGATCTCTCGGGGCTCGCGCGAGCGTGACCACGAGGGGCAGTTCTGCCGTGATCCTCACCGACGACGCGAAAGAGGCTCTCTCGAAGATCGTGGAGGTCTCCCAGAGGATGGGGGTCCAACTGGAGTGGCTCAACGTGCGCAAGAACACGCTCGAGGACGTGTTCCTACGCTCGGTGGGCCACGGGGGGGAGTCGATTGCCAGTGCCTAACCTGCTCCGGCTCATCTACCGGAACATCAAGGTCAACACCGACCCGGGGAGCCTGATCATCCTCATCGGGCTCCCGGGGATGTACCTGGTCTTCTTCGGGTACGGCTTCCAGTCCATCACCTCTCACGGCGGCGGCGGATCCCAGTACCTCCCGTTCCTGACCCCCGGGATCATGGCGTTCCAGGTCGTGATGGCGGGTACGGTCGGCGGCAGCATCCTGTGGGCCGACCGACGCTGGGGGATGCTCGCGCAGCTCCTGGTCGGTCCGTTCACCCGCCTTCAGTACTTGCTCGGGATCATGCTCACCTCGATGCTGTTCGGGCTCGGCGGAGCGGCCGTGATGCTCGGCGTCGCGTACGCCCTCATCGGCTCCGGCCCGACGCAGCTCCTCTGGATCGGGGTGATGTTCGCGTCGATCACCCTCGGTTCGATATTCTTCGGGGGGTTGATGCTGTTCATCTCGGCCCTTGTGAAATCGAACACCGCCTACAACAGCGTCCAGATCCTCCTCATCTTCGTGGTGAACTTCGCTAGCACGGTGTTCTACCCGTTGAGCCCCGGGCTTCCCATCGTCCTCCGGGTCCTCTACCAGGTGAATCCGCTCACGTACGTCGCCGACGCGGTGCGGGACGCGTACGCCGGGCACCTCACCGGTATCGACGCCTACCAGATGCTCCTGCTCCTGGGGGAGACCGTCGTCATCCTGTTCCTCGCGATCCGAGCGTACATGCGCTCGGACGTGTCGTACGAGTGAGCCCCGGCGGTCGCGGGCCTCGGACCGCGTTCGAACGCCGCCGGCGCGAGCCCGACCTTCCGTTCGGCCGGTCCCTCGTCGGCGTCGGGACACGGGTCTCTCCGCGGGCCGTCAATCCGCGCTGAGGTCCGGTCGGTGGCTCCCCACCGGCATCCCCCGCGGGACGGCCCCCCCGCCCCCGGCCCCCCGGGGGCGCCGAGAACGGTCCCGCCTAGGTTCGCGGGCCGCTCCCTTCCGGAGTGGCTCGGCCCTTCGGGTCGGGGCCGTAGCGGCGAACACGGAGAGGTGGCGGCGCCACGGTAGGACCGGGTTCGAGGGGGGAGGGGTCCGCGGGCGCCCATCTCGCGCGAGCCGAACGACGGAGGAACGGTCGCAACGTCACCTCGGGGGAGATCCCCATGGACAGCGCGAAGAGGCCGAGCAGCCCGAACTGGAACGCCCACCGGAACAGTAGCCCGTAAGGGCCGAGGGCGGGAGGATGGACCGCTCCCCAGCTGGCCGGGTAGCGCCAGAAACCGAGGAGTTCGTTGCCCAGGGCCGGCGCGCCCCTCCGCGACACCGCGGGGGGCAGCCACGTCAGGAGGGCCAACCCCGAAACGATCAGGGCGCCACGGATCGCGAGGGCCGATCCGCTCCTCGAAAGCCGTCTCCAGAGCTCCCGCGCTCCCCCCGGAAACAGGGCGACCAGGACCGCGAGGAGGCCCGGCAGTTGGTGCTGAACGATCCAACCGAACCAGGCCGGCGCGCCCGCACTCCCCGGAGGGGTCGTGATCCAGCGGGCGAACATCGAAAGCGACCACGTAAGTCCGGCCGCCACGAGGGCGACCCTCACCGCGGCGCTCCCGATCCCCCCGGGGGTGGACGACGGAGGGGCTGCGGTGCCGTGCGGGGGTTCGGTTTCCGGTGATCCCCCGAGGAGGAGACCGTAGACCTTCACGAGCTGTTCTTGGGCGACCAGCGCTACGTAGACCACCACCACCTGGAAGAGGCCGAGGTACCACGTGTTCGCCAGGAGCGTCGCGGCGTTGGTCCCGCTCGACTGGGCGGCGAGGCTGATCCCCGCGGTCGCGGCGACCGTCGTCGAGCAGCAGGCCCCCAGTGTGACGAGGGCGATCATCGCCGGGGTCAGCCCCGCCGCGGTGCCCATGGCGAGGGGTCCGACCGCTCCCGCGCGCCGTTGCCGAACGAGGCGGACCCCGAGATAGACCGCCAGGGCCATGCCCAGCCCGACGCCGGCGGCGCTCAGGGTCATGAGGATCGCCGATACGATGGGCAGATCGAGCTGGAAGTACGGGCTCCCCGCGAGGATCGCGGGGTACATCCAGTGGGGACCCGGGCCCGAGGGGTAGATGTAGAAGAACGTGCCGAGCCGGAGCGGGCGGGAGGGGAGGTAGAGCATCCCGCCGAAGATCATGGCGCCGACGGCGTAGCCGATCGCGATCAGTCCGACCAGGAGGCGATAGCGGAGCCCCGTGAGCCTCGCGCGGGTCCCGCGCAACGTCAGAAGGGACCACACCTCGCTCACTCCACGGCGGGACGGCATCAGAACCACTCGGGAGTCGACGGTCCCCTTATAGGGTCGAAGTAGGGACCGGCCCGCGCGCCGCGGACAGGCGATGCCGTCGCGGGGGCTCTCCCCGGACCGAGCGCCCGGGCGGACCCCGCGGAGGGGGGTCACTGACGGGGGAACGGTCGGTCGCGGACCTGTCTCGGGGCGGAATCGAGCTCGCATGGACACTAGGCATAAGAAGCAAGGCCGGGTCCAAACCGCAATGGCCGATCAGGCGACCGGAACGCCGGGCAACGCCGAACCTACGTACCGGGAGATGACCCGGGAACGCGTCTCCCGCCCGACGCTGCCCGCCGCGCCCCGAAGAAGCTTCCTTCCGTACGTGGTGCTCGTCGTCGTCACGTTCCTCATCACATGGTTCGCTTTCGCCGCCGTCACCGGATACCCCGTCGGTCTCGGGCCGGCCCCGATCTCCAAGGCGTCGGAGGAAGCCGAGTCCGACGTCCTCCTCTCGATCGACAATCCGTTCGACACGGCCCAGAATGCGACCGCCGATCAGTACGCGCCGGCGAACTTCACCGTCCCGGCGCACACGGATCTCGAGTTCACCATCGTCGATTTTGACACCGGCCTGAATCCGGTCACCCCGCTGCAGGCCTCGGTCTCCGGACCCGTTGCGAACTGTATCTACGTGAACTCGACCCCCTCGGCTCCGGGACCGTGCGAGCACTCCCTGCCCACGGGGGCGGTAGGGCACACGTTCTCGATCGTGAGCGGGGTCTACACCGGGTTCAACGTACCGATACCTTCCGCCAACGGCTCGTTGGAAGGAGCTCCGGGGGCGACCGTGACGTTCGATGCGTACTTCAACGTCACGGGGACGTACACCTGGCAATGTTTCGCTCCGTGCGATGCGTTCTCGATGGCGACGGACGGATTCATGACGGGGACCATGACCGTCGTGGCCCCGTAGTCCATGGGGAGCCGTCGCATCCGTCGGGCGACCCGCGTCGCGTGGGCACTGACGCTGTTCCTCGGCGCGTTCGCCCTCGTGGGAGTCGTATCGATCGCCACCGCCTCCCCCGGAGCTAGCCCGTCGGTCCCCCGAGCCTCGGCCTTGGCCCCGGCGGTTCACGACGTTCCGAACAGCGGCGGCTCCTCCGGATCCAGCAGCGACGGTCTCTGTCCGTCGTCCGGGCCGGTCATCCTAGGGATCGACTGGAACTGCGTGGCCGTGCTGAACCTGACCGAGCTCGGGGTCTTCCTGGCGAGCATCGGGATCATCGCCTACGTGTTCAAGGACTCGGACGAGGCGGAGCTTCCGGGCGAGTCCGCGGAGGTGCCGGTCACGGCCGCGGAGTGGGACGCGTACCGGGAGGCTCGCCGGAATGGGGTCCCGTACGAGCCTCCGAGGTCGCCGGGAACAGGCGGTGCCGGTTGACCGCCTTCGGCGGGTCCTTCTCGGGAGGCGCCGACTGCGCGCTCTGTCCTTCGTCCTCCCCCTTGTTCTTTCGCCTTCAGGACGAGGGCGCGGCCCGGTTCGCGCCCGGGGTCGTTCGGCGCGTCGATGCAACCCCCGCGCCGAGCTCGGAGGAGGTCGACGAGGCCAAGCGCACCACGGTCAAGCTCGCGTTGATCGGGGGTGTCCTCGCCCTCAGCGGCGCGGGCGTCGCGAGCTTCCTCCGGTTCGCCGTGCCCCCTCCGGCGGGGGCGGCTTCGTTCCCGAAGGTTCAGCTCATGTACTCCGACGGGTCGCCGGTGCTCGCCTCCAGCTACCGCTACCCCTCGTCGTCGAACGCCCTCATCGTGTTCAACTATCCGCTGAACAACGAGCCGAACATGCTGCTGAATCTTCCCACCGCCGTTCCGGGGGGGATCGGCCCGAACAGCTCGATCATCGCCTTCTCGGCGGTCTGCCAGCATCTCGGCTGCACGCCCCCGTTCATCTCCTACTATCCCCCGGGGGCCTGCGGATCGTTCAACAACGGGGCGGCGTTCATCCATTGCGTCTGTCACGGCTCCACCTACGATCCTTCCGCCCCGGCCTCGGGCGGAGGCGCGTCGATCATCACCGGTCCCGCCCAGTCCCCCCTACCGCAGGTCCTCCTCTCCTGGGACCAGCTGACGGACGAAGTGTTCGCGGTCGGGGCCTCCGGTCCCCCGGTCAAGGGGCATACGAACACCCTGGTCGGCGGGGACGTCGTCACGACCCCGCTCGAAATGGAACCGGCCCAGACGCCCAGCCAGCAGTGTCCGACGTAGGGATGGAACCCCGGTGTCGGAGCAGGAGAACGGTCCGGCCGGCCGAGTCCCGCCCCGGCGGGGCGTCGGAGCGGCCCTGTACAACCGGTCGCTGAACTACATCTGGAACTTCATCGAGAGCCGGACGCACATCTCCAAGTGGCCCTACCGGCCCCAGCCCGAGTTCAGTTTCAACCCGTCCTACTGGACGGGCGCGCTGGTCGCGATCGGCTTCATGCTGCAGGTCCTCACCGGGCTCCTGCTGCTCTTCTACTACGATCCGTCGGCGAGCGCCGCCACGACCGGCGCCCCTCCGCAGGCGTGGGCCTCCACCCAGTACATCATCCAGACCGTACCGTTCGGCTGGTTGCTGCTGAGCAGCCACCTCTACGGGGCGTACGCGACCATCCTGCTCGCGTTCGTCCACTTCTACCGCGGCTTCTACACGGGCGTCTACAAGCGGCCCCGCGAGCTCTCTTGGACGCTCGGGGCGGTCCTGCTGGTCTGCATGCTCGGGATGGGGTTCACCGGCTACCTCCTCCCGTACACCGCGCTTTCGGTGGGGGCCACCGACGTCGGCCTCGCGCTCGTCGGTTCCGTCCCGATCCTCGGTCCGATCATCAGCCCCCTCCTGCAGGGGAACGGGACGTACCAGGGTCTCCTGTCGCGGGTGTTCGCCATGCACGTCGTCCTGATCCCCATCGTCCTCGTGACCCTCCTCTACGTGCACGTGACGCTGTTCGAATCGCACGGGATCGGCCCCGGGGCCAGCAGCGACCCTCGGGCGAAACGGGTGCTGACCGCGGCCGACGATCGGAAGCTCGGGAACTGGTTCCCCCGCATCTTCCTCTACATGCTCAAGTGGGGGCTCCTGTACGTCGGTTTCCTTCTCCTCATCGCGTCGACGTTCCTGATCGCGCTGCCGGCGGCGTTCGGCTCCCAGAACCAGGGCGGCGCGTCGCCCGAACCGGACTGGTACTTCCTGTGGCTCTACAAGGTCGCGGACTTCCAGTACGTCACTCCGACGATCGCCGTCCTGCTCGTCGGACTCCTCGGGGCGTTCATCCTCCTCCTCCCGTGGATCGAGATCGTCCTCGGTCGGCTCGTGCCCCGGCTAAAGAACCCCCGAACGCATCCGCGCGACCGGCCCGTCGCTCTGTTCACGGCGACGTTCCTTCTCTCGTTCTTCGCCCTGATGACCATCTGGGGCGGCGTGATGCCGGGGATCACGATCCCCCTCCCGATGTACGGGGCGTACCTCGGGAGCTTGGCGCTCCTGGACGGCCTCGTCATCGCCTTCTATTATCTGCGCTACCGGCGGAGCTACCGGGCGCGCCTGCGCGCGGCGGAGGAGGCGCGCCGGGGCCCGGTGCCGGTGCGAGCGGCCCCCGGACCGACCCGGCCCACCCCTCCCCCCTCCCCGCGCCGGACCGGATTCTGGGACGGATCCACGGTCGCGGTCGTGGTCATCCTGGCCGGTCTCTTGGTGCCGCTCGGGTTCATCCTGAACCAGCGCTCGTACGTGGGCGCCGCCAACGAGGAAGCGTTCGGCCTCGCGACCGCGGTGATGGCGTTCGCCCTGGCCGGGATGGTCCATCTCCTCGAGGGCGTCCTGTTCCGGGGCCGTACCACCACCCCCGCGTGAGACCCCCGAAAGGACCGGCCCCCCACCCCGACCGGCCCGCCGGCGGTGCCGTGAGCGGGCCGAGCGCCGAGAGGTAGAGCGGGGGACCGCGGGGCCCGCTCCTCGCGTCCCCCCCGCGCGAGGGAGGGACGTTCGCCCGGTCTCGGGTCGGCCCTCGGCCCCCCGGGGACCCGGGGAGGGCCCCGGGCCGGCCGCCCGCGGAGCCAAATACTCTTGCCGCCCCCGGGCCCGCGCGGTCAAGGAGGTCCCCATGATTCCCACTCCCCACGGCGGCCGCCTCGTGCACCGGCTCGCGAGCGATGCCCTGCGCGAGAAGCGCGACGCCGAGCTTCGGGACCTGCCGAAGGTCGCTCCGTTCATCGATCAGATCTACGACGCCGACAAGATCGGGATCGGCGCCTACAGCCCGCTCGAGGGGTTCCTCGGGTCGGAGGCGCTCGCGTCGGTCGTCGCGAAAGGTCGGCTGCCCGGCGGCCTCCCGTGGACCATTCCCATCCTCTTCCCCGCCCCCACGGGATCGGCCCGGGAGTCGCTCCGGGGCGTCGGCCCGGGGGACGAGGTGGCGATCGTCGACCGGGGTGGGCGCGCGATCGCAATGCTCCGGATCGAGGAGGAGTTCCCTCTCGACCGCCATGCGATCGCTCGGGGCGTCTACGGGACGGAGGAGACCGCCCACCCGAACGTCGCGGACCTCCTCGCCATGGGCGAGATCGCCTGGGCGGGGCCGGTCACGCTCCTGCGCCGGCCCGAGGTCGCGGGCGGGAAGCCCGATCCCACGCCGGCGGAGACCCGCGAGGAGTTCGCCCGGCGCGGCTGGAAGTCGGTCGCGGCGTACCAGTGCCGGAACCCTCCCCACACCGCCCACGAGTACATCCAGCGGCTGACGCTCGAGCGGGAGGACGTCGACGCCCTGTTCATCCACCCGGTCGTCGGTCGGCTGAAGAAGGGGGACTACCGGCCCGAGATCATACTCGAGTCGTACCAGGCGCTCGTGCGCGACTACTACCCGCCCTCCCGCGTGCTCGTCCAGCCGCTCGGGATCACGATGCGCTACGGGGGCCCCAAGGCCGCGCTGTTCCTCGCGATCGTGCGCAAGAACTACGGCTGCGGCGTGTACATCGTCGGGCGGGACCAGGCGGGGGTGGGCAAGTACTACGACCCGTACGCCTGCCACCGGATCTTTGACGAGTACGACCTCGGGATCCTTCCGCTCCGGTACGAGGAGTCGTTCTTCTGCCGCCGGTGCGGCTGGATGGCGAGCGAGAAGGTCTGCGCGCACAACCCATCGTACCGGGTCCAAACGAGCCAGACGCGGATCCGGGAGAGCCTCGCGGCCGGCACCGAACTGCCCGTCGAGATCCTTCGGCCCGAGGTCGCGGCCATCCTCCGACGGCCCAACGTGATCCTGACGGAGTAGGGGGAACATCGAATGGCGAGGGGACCACCGGGATTCTGTATCTGGCTGACCGGCCTGCCGAGCTCAGGAAAGACGACGATCGGGAAGGCGGTGGCGGAGCGCCTCGCCGCCCGGGGGTGGTACGCGGAGCTCCTGGACGGCGACGAGATCCGTCGGGGCCTGAGCTCCGACCTCGGATTCGACCGGGTCTCCCGCGAAGCGCACGCGGGCCGGGTCTCGTTCGTAGCGAAGCTGCTCGCCCGCAATGGCTCGATCCCGATCGTGGCCCTGATCTCGCCGTACCGGACCTCCCGGGCGAAGGCGCGGACGGAGATCGGCCGGTTCGTCGAGGTGTACGTCAGCACCCCGCTCTCGGTCTGTGAAGAGCGGGACGTCAAAGGGCTCTACAAGAAGGCCCGGGCGGGCGTGATCAAGGAGATGACGGGGATCGACGACCCGTACGAGGCCCCCGAGCAACCCGAGATCGTCGTGGACGCCGCACGCGGCTCCCCGACAGAATCGGCGGACTTCCTCTTCCGGGAGCTCGAGCGTCTCGGCTGGCTGGCCCGCGCGGGCGCCTCCGGCTGAAGCACGAGGACCGGATCCGGGCGCCGGAGGGCCGGACGCCGCGTCGAAGCAGATATCGGCCCCCCGGCCTCCGGCCCGTGAGATGAAGGCGCTCGTGCTGATCGGCGGGTTCGGGACCCGGCTGCGGCCGCTCACGTTGAGCGTGCCGAAGCAGCTCGTACCGATCGCCGGAAAATCGATGCTCTATCACGTGCTCGACCTGCTCCCGGCCGACGTGGAGGAGGTCGTCCTCGCGACCGGCTACAAGGCCGACCTCGTCAAGGCGTACGTGCGGGGCCACCCCGCGCGCTGGCCGATACGAACGGTCCCGGAGGCCGAACCGCTCGGTACCGGGGGCGGTATGAAGAACGCCGGCGGGCGGATGAGCGACCCGTTCTTCCTCCTCAACTCGGACGTGATCGCCTCGGCCGACCTGGCCGGGATGGCGGCGCTCCAGGCCCGTCACGGCGGGATCGGCACCATGGCGCTCGCCGAGGTCGACGACCCGCGCCCGTACGGGGTCGCCGCCCTCGACCCGGGCGACCGGATCACGCGGTTCGTCGAGAAGCCGGAGCCGAAGGACGCGCCGTCCCGGTGGATCAACGCGGGGCTCGCCGTCTGGCGAAGCGGCGTGCTCGACCGCATTCCCGCCGGCCGGCCGGTCAGCTTCGAGCGGGAGATCGTCCCCGGACTCCTCCCCGAGGGACTGTTCGGTTACCGCCTCCGGAGCTATTGGGACGACGCGGGAACGCCGGAGCGGCTCCTCCGCTCCCAGCGCCTCCTGTTCGACGACGGGCGGGCCGGGGGGACCGTGGGCCTGCCCGCCGGGGCCGAGGGGACGGGCCCGGTCGCCTCGATGGGCGAGGTGAGCGCCCGGGGCGCGCGGTTCGGCCGGTACGTCACGCTCGGCCGTGGGGTCCGGGTCGAGCCGGGGGCGCGCGTGGAGGATTCGGTCCTAATGGACGGCGCGACCGTGGGGCGCGACGCGACGGTCACGTCGAGCATTCTCGGGCCCAACGCCCGGGTCCCCGCGGGACACCGACTGAGCGGGGCGGTCGTCGGCGAGGGGGCCGACGCCGGGGCGGGCTAGAACGCCTCGCCGGTCACGACGACCTTCACCGACTCCTCGGGTCGGCCAGCGACCCGGAAGGCCTCGCCGATCTCGGAGAGCGGGAAGCGGTGGGAGACGAGGTCCGCGACGGCGAGATGGCCGTCGGCCACGAGCCGGTGGACCTCGCGGATGTCGGGCTCGGTGGTGGCATACGACGGGATGAGCCGGATGCCGCGGAGGTAGAGCTGCTGGACGTCGGCGTCGAGGCGGCTCCCCGCCTCGGGCAGGCCGAACAGGTTCACCGTGCCCCCCCGCCGGACGACCTCGACCGCGGTCCTCGCGACCGACGGGTGGCCCGTCGCGGCGACCGCGAGGTCGACCCCTTGCCCGCCGGTCGCCCGGTCGACCGCCGTCCGCACCGCGTCGGGCTCGCGGGGATCGATCGCGGTATCGAGACCTCCCCGGGTCGCCGCGTCACGACGACGCCCGGAGATCTCGGTGCCCCCGACCCAGCGGGCGCCGAGGGCGCGGGCGAGGCGGGCGTAGAGGATCCCGACCGGCCCAAGGCCGAGGACCAGGACGGTCGCGCGTTCCGGTAGCGCGACCTTCCGCAGGGCGGTGAGGGCGCAGCCGGCGGGCTCGAGGAGCGTCCCGGCGTTCCAATCGACCCGATCGTCGAGGCGCAGGACCGCCCCGCGGGCGACGTTCTCCGCCGGCACGCGGAACGCCTCGGCGAACCCTCCCGGGTCGAGGTTCGTCCGGGAGTAGGTGGGGCAGAACGTGGGGTCCCCGCGCGCGCAGACGTCGCAGGCGCCGCACGGGACGTGGTGGTGGACGAACACCCGGTCGCCCTCGGCCAGCCCCGGGACCCGGGGACCGAGGTGCGCGATCCGGCCGACGGGCTCGTGCCCGAGGATCCCCGCGGTCCGGTAGTTCCCCCGGAGCTTCTCGAGGTCGGTGCCGCAGACCCCGCAGGCCGCCAGGCGGACGGTGACCTCGCCCGGGCCGGCCGTCGGTTCGGGGACCTCGTCGAGGCGGACCGTCCCGGGGTCGCCGAGGCGCCCGACCTTCATGAACGGGCGCGGGCCGCCCGGATCGAGGCGTCGAGGATCTCGATCGCCTCGTCAATCTCCTCGCGCCGGATGATCAGCGGGGGAATGTACCGGATCGACGACCGACCGCACGGCAACAGGATCAGCCCGCGCCGGTACGTCTCTTCGAGGACCCCGTCCCGGAACGCGATCGCGGGTTCCTTCGTCTTGCGGTCGCGGACGAACTCGGTCGCCGTCATCAGGCCGAGCCCGCGGACGTCGCCGATCTCGTCGTACCGGGCCATCAGCTCCCGAAGGCGGCCGAGCAGGTAGGTGCCCTGGACCCGGGCGTTCTCGAGCAGGTGCTCCTTCTCGATCACGTCGATCGTGGCGAGCGAGGCGGCGACCGCCGCGAGGTTGCCCCCGAACGTGTTCGAATGGGCCCCCTGGACCGGGAAGTCCATCTCCTTGGGGAAGGTGACGGCCCCCATCGGGAGGCCTCCGCCGAGCGCCTTCGCCATCGTCACGATCGGCGGGACGATGCCGTGGTGCTGGATCGCGAACCACTCGCCGGTGCGTCCCATGCCCGCCTGCACCTCGTCATCGATGAGGGGGATCCCGTGCTCATCGAGGATCGACTTGAGCGTCGCGTGCCACCGGGGCGGGGGAACGATGTACCCTCCCTCGCCCATCACCGGTTCGGCGAGGAACGCGGCGACGTCGTCCGGCGGGATCGACGTCTGGAAGTACAGCTCCTTGAGGATCTTGGCGCAGTAGAGGTCGCAGCTCGGGTACTCGAGCTTGTACGGGCATCGGTAGCAGTACGGCCCCGGGATGTGGTGGCCCCCGCCGACGAACGGGGCGTAGCGGCCCCGCTGGACCGGCTTCGAGGTCGTCATCGAGAGCGCCCCCATCGTCCGCCCGTGGAACGCTCCGAGCAGGCCGATCACGATCGGGCGCTGGCGCTGCCAGCGCACCAGCTTGAGCGCCGCCTCGGCGCTCTCCGCCCCGCTGTTCGTGAAGAACACCTTCTTCTCGAACGATCCCGGGGTGATCTTCGTGAGGCGCTCGGCGAGGATCGTCTGGTTCTCGTAGTAGAAGTCCGTTCCCGCGAAGTGCGTCAGGTGCGTGGCCTGCTCGCGGATCGCGCGGACGACGTCGGGATGCGAGTAGCCGACCGCGGCGACGCCGACGCCCGCCGCAAAATCGAGAAGGCGGTTGCCGTCGACGTCGGTGATCCAGACCCCGTCCCCCGACGCGGCGACGATCGGGGAGGTCTTCGTGCTCGTCATCAGGAACCGTCGGTCCCGCTCGATGATCCGGCGGGCGTTCGGTCCCGGGATCGGGACGCGGACCGAGACCCCGTGGGTCGGAGCGAGGTGCGGCTCGGGCGGCGAGGCGGTAGGGGGAGGAGTGCTGCGGCTCATCTTCGCACCGACCCGCCAGTTCGCCCGGAGAGTAAAGTCTTCCCGGTCCGTCCAGGGCGCCCGAGGGGCCTGTCGAGCGTCTCCTTTTTGAACCGCGTTCGCGGGTCGTCCGCCTCGATGACCGGGTCGGCGCCGTACCGCGATCCTCCGGACCCGGAACGGAAAGGTCTGCTCGAAATCGTGCCGGCCCCGGCGGTGCTGACCGAGCTCGCCCGTGGCTTCCTCCTCGTCCGGGACTCGGATCCCGACCGGGCGCTGCGGTTCGCCGCCACGTTCCTCAAGGAACGGGCCGGGGCGCCCCGGTCCGAGCGGGTCGAGGCCGTGCCGAAGATCACCCTCGCCCGGCTCTCGCTCGGCCGGTCCCCCCGCGGCGCGGTCGAACCGAGCGCACCGTACCCCGGGCGGACGTAACGCCCGGCGCCCCCTCGGGACCCCGCACCGCGGCGTACGCCGCCAGGTCGGCGGGGAACGACCGTCGGGTCAGGCAGATCCGGATCCCCCCGGGGTCCCCGAAGTAGGAGCCCGGGCAGACCAGCACGGAGGCGGCGAGCAGTCGGGGCATGAGGTCGGCCGCCCGGACGCCGGTCCGGTCGAACCAGACCGGGGCGACGGGCACCGACGAGACGGGGAAGACCCCGGCCAGGGCCCGACGGTTCGTCGACATGAGACTTTGCACCTCTTCGCGGATCCGCGCCCGGTGCCGGAGGGCCGAAAGGGCCCCGGCGACGGAGGTCGGGGGGAGCTCGTCGGCGAAGAGGCCGACGAACCGGGCGAACGACTTCTGTTCGATCTCGGGAGCGACGACGAACCCCACGCGCAGGTCGTCCCCGGCGTAGAACTTGGTGAACGATCCCGTCGCCCAGAGCCTCTCCCGGGGGAGGTTCGCGAGCGAGCGTCGGTCCCCGAACTCCCGGAACGTCTCGTCGACGAGGAGGTGCCGGGCCCCCGCGGCCCAACGAACGACCCGCTCCGCCGGCCACTCGTCCCCTTCGGGGTTCCGGGGCTGGGAGAGGACGGCGAGGTCGCTCGGGCCGTCAAGGTCGGTGATCTCGAAGCCGGCCATGCGGGCGCCGTCGAACAGAGGCGGGTACTCGGGAAGGCTGACCCGGCAGGTCCCGGCCCGATGCCCGAGCGACCGGGCCACGTAGAGCTGCACCCAGGCGTTGGCCTCGGTCGCCCCGTGGGTCAGGAACACCCGCTCGGGGGCGACCCCGATCGAATCGGCGAGCTCGGTGCGGAGCTCCTCGGGGTCGCTGGACCGGAGCTCGAGGGCCGACAGCGCCGGGCGGCGGACCGCGCCCATCATCCCGCTTCGGGCGAGGTCGTGCCGGAACCCCGGATGGGTATCGATCCAGTCGGCCAGCGGGAACTTCACGGTCCGACGAACCGCTCGGGCGTAAGGCGTGAGCGCCGTGCGCCCGGGTCCTTCCCCGCCCCGACGGAGGGTCCACGGATGCCCGGAGCGCCCGCGCGTGCGACCCAAGCCTCAAGTTCCGGCAGCGGGACCCCGGGGCGTGCCTGCCGCCCGAGCGTCGGTCGAGGTCCTGTCAAGCGGCCGGATCATTTCCCTCTCCGCGGCGTGGTTCTCCGACGGGGCCCGGCGGAGGACGGAGGCCCGGCGATCGGCCCACTGCGTGGAATGCGGCACGGCGCTCGATTCGCGGCGTACCCCGTACTGCTCGCGCAAGTGCCGATGGCGCTTCCACGGTCACTACTTCTGGGACGCCGCGCGCAGCTACGTGATGCTTCGGGACCGGTACACGTGCCGGATCTGCCGGAGGCGGCTGCGCTCCCGGGAACTGGACGTCGACCACATCGTGGAGATCGCGCGAGGGGGCGCGGCGCTGGAGTACTCGAACCTTCAGACGGTCTGCCGTCGGTGCCACCGCGAGAAGACCCGGAGATTCCTCCGGGCGAAGGCCACGGAGGAGGACGCTCCGGGTCCGGCCCCCGAGCGGCCCGTCTCCTGAGCGCGAGGACGACGTTCCCGCGGGACTCGGGCCCGGTCTCCCTTCCGAATGGGTATATAATCGGGTCCGGTCGTCGTTCCCGCGATGCCGAGCATCTGCTCCCCGGCCCGATTAGCGTGGGTCGTCGGTGTCCTGGCCCTCCTCCTCTCGTCCACCTTCGCCGTGGGGACCACCGGGGCCGGCATGCCGTATCATCCAGCCACCCTGGGTACTCCGACCGCCCCGAGCCCCCTGCCCGACCGAGCGGCAGGCGCCGCTCCGGATCGGGCTCGGCCGGACTCGGGCCCGGGGGTCTCTCCCGTCGTCGCGAAGGCGGAGCGTGAGATCGCCGACGGAAAGTTCGATGGCCGGAACGCCTTCCTTCCCACTCCGTACAGCCATTTCACGAACCCGCCGCTCGGAACGGCGGTGAGCCCCGGTCCGGCCTCCGGCCCCGCTCCGATGGGGATCGCCGATCTGGGGATCGGCCCCTCGGGAACCCCGTACAACTACGGCACATCGAGCGTGGAAGGGACGCTCGGCCTCCACTCGTTCGCGGCGTACAGCCCCGGCTACGCCCCGTATCACGAGGCGCCCGATTGGACGACGATCCAACTGAACGCCGTCGGGGTCAACATCTCCTACCCCGGCTCGAGCGCCGGGACGTTCTGGTTCCAGAACGTGGTGCATTTCAACGGCACGGAGCTCGAGTTCGAGGACAACATATGGAACTTCTCCTCCCCCTCGTCGATCGTCGCCCCGGGGACGATCCTATCCCACGGACCGACGGGGGCGATCGGCCTGAACGAGTTCTACTACGATTACGGTCCGACGTGCCAGGTCAGCTACCCGTTCTCGCTCTCGCTCTCCCTCTCCCTCACGCTGGTTGGGGGCGACCCGGCGGCGGTGTTCAACTATACGGTCACGGACTCGACCTGCTCGGGCCCGACCGGCGGAACCTACGATACGGTGGTCTTCAACGGAGCGGCCGCCGGCGGCCCGAAGTTCGAGGTGAACGGCGGGACCTACGACCCGTTCGGCAACGAGTACGACGCCGAGCTCACTATCGGGGGCGACGGAGGCGGAACCAACGCGAACATCGTCGCGCTCCAGGGGAACGCCACGCTTTCCCGGTGGGACTCCGCGACCCATCGGTACGTGAGCGTCGGGTCCGCCTACGACCGCGGAGCCGACAGCGGAGAGACCTCGGTCGGGGTCGCCGCCTACTACCTCACGGCGCCCACCACAGAGTTCCTGGACCAGGGTCCCTCCCTGCTCTACGGCCTGTGGAACACCTCGACCGTCGGGGCCACCCTCGCCGCGACCCCGGGCTCGATCCATATCGACATCACCCTCACGCCGAGCTACGGATTCCTCTTCGCGACGTACAAGAATCTGACGACCGGGTCGCTGGCCAAGGCGAACTACACGTACGTCCCCACGGATGCGTCGGGCGTCGCCGTCACCGAGCTACCCCCGCCGCCGAGCGGAGACCCGTACGTGTTCGCGGCCTGGGCGGACGGGAGCCTGAACAACTCGACCGTCGTGGGCCATAGCTCGAGCCGGACGCTCGCTCTCGTGACCTCGGCGAGCGTCCTCGATGCGCCGATCTACCTCCACGGAGATGCCCAGCTGGCGGCGTTCGGGGCGGCGGGCCTCCCGCACACCGGGTACGCCTCCCACACGCGGACCTTGTGGATCAACGCCTCCCAGGCCGCGCTCGCCGCCCCGTTCCTGCGGGTCAATGGGTTCGATTACCCGACGTTCGTGCTCTTCGCCGGGGATCGGCTCAACAGCTCGGTCCGCCTCGACGGCCTCACGCAGGCGGCGGCGACGTACACCTCCTCCAACCCGCTCCTTCCCCTCCCCTCGCCGATGTGGACGCAGGGGTACTTCTTCTTCTACGGTCTCGGCCACTTCTCGGTCTCGAACACGACGCTCACCGGCAACACCACCCTCTACTACCGGTCGATCGCCTCGCCCGCGTCCATCGAGTTCTACGGGACGAGCGGGGCGAGCGCCTCGCACATCGTGAGCGCTCAGGAGTCGTGGGGGGTCTCGGTGATCGCGTCGACCGGCGCGACCCTCGACCATATCTCCGCGATCCAGGGGGCGAACGGGATATCGGTCGTCAACTCCTCCACGGTGGTCGTTCAGAAGCTCTTCGCGACCGGTACCGACTACGACGGCTCGGCCTCGGTCGGGGCGTACCTGGATCTCTCCTCCGATCTCAGCTTCTCGGGTCTCACCGCCGCGAACGGAAGCTTCGGGGTCTACGCCCAGTCGACCGCGGGCCTGACCGCGCGCGACGTCGTGGCCACCACGGCGATCTCGAGCCGGCCGTCGGTCGGATTCGATCTCAACGCCACGGACCATGTCGTGATCCGGGGCCTCTCCCTCGACCTCTCGGACGGGGTGCTCGCCGTGGCCTCCTCGGACGCGACGATCCGCGACCTCAACGCGACGGCGTCCCCGTCCGCGGGATCCTGGCAGAACAGCTCCCACCTCTTCGTGGACGGGCTGCTCTCGCAGGCCGCCTCGTTCGGCGTGGACTTCTTCAACGACACGCTCGTCACCGTGGAGAATGCGACCGTCCTCGGCCAGTCGACGGGGATCGACGCGTTCGACAACTCGACCGGCGGATTGTTCGAGAACGTGCGGGCGGTCAACGGGTCGTTCGGCCTCCAGGCCGCGGTCGCGCAGGGGCTCACGCTGACCAACTTCTCCGCGGTGAACGGGAGCGTCGGGGCGTCCCTCAGCAACGCGAGCTCCGTCCGCGCCTCGGGGTTCACGGCGACGAACCTGTCGGAGGCGCTCCTCTGGGACTTCGGGACGAACGGATCGATCCGGAACGTCACCCTCGGCAGCGATTCGCTCGGCGTCGAGGTCTCGAACGCGACCGAGTTCACGGTTCGGGGCGTGCAGGCCAACGAGAGCGCGCTCCCGGCCAGCCCCGCCGATTACTACCTCACCAATCCGATCACCTATCAGCTGCAGCCCAGCGCGGCGGTCGTGCTCTACAATGTCGCGAACGGCACCGTCGAGAACGTCTCGGCCCACTACTACCCGTTCACGGTCTGGGCCAACTGCACGAACTATTCCCTGCTCGAGAACGTCACGGACTGGAGCGGGTCCACCGGGATCCTCCTGAATGGGAGCACGTCCACAGAGATTGCGGCCGCGTTCCTCTACGGCAACGAGATCGGAGCGTACCTCGGGAACACGACCCGCAGCACGATCACCGGCAGCACGTTCGAGGGCAGCTCCTCGTTCGGCGTGCGGGTGCAGAACGGAACGGCCGACCGGATCGACGGCAACAACTTCGTCGCGAACAACGGAGCGAATACGAAGGGCACCTTCGCCGCGGCCCACGTTCAGGCGCGGGTCAACAACAGCACGAAGGTCTTCTTCAACACCACGGCGGGGGTGGGAAACTACTGGTCGGACCACTCGGGGTCCGGCGCCTACGTGATCCACAACAACCCGACCCTGCTCGAGGACCACCATCCCGAGCCGGCGTTCATCTCCCACTGGCTCCAGTTCGCCGCCGTCGGGCTCCCGTCCCTGACCCCGTGGGGATTCGCCCTCGTCTCTACGGACTACTTCGCGACCGTCCCCCTCGTGTTCATCCCCAGTTGGAGCCTGCCCGAGACCCCCGCGATCCCCTACACCGTCCTACCGACCCCCGGCTTCGTCCCCCACCCGCGGTTCGGCACGACCCCCCCGCTCGACGGGAAGAACCAGACCGTGACGATCGACTTCGCCACGCTCTACGCCGTCACTTTCTCCGAGACCGGCCTTCCGACGGGACGGCCGTGGTCCGTGACGCTGAACGGCACCCTTTCGCCGCCCACGACCGCCCCGTCGTCGATCGTCTTTGAGATGGTGGACGGAGCCTACGGCTACTCGATCGCCAACGTCCCGGGCTGGAACGAGAGCTCGCTCGCCCGCACCGGCACCGTCACGGTCTCCGGGGCGGACGTGAACGAGAAGGCGATCGCCTGGGTCCCGACGACGTACAAGGTGACGTTCACCGAGACGGGGCTCTCGGGAAAGCCGAAGTGGTCGGTGACGCTCAACACTACCTCCCTCGCGCCGGTCGGGACCAGCGTCGTCTTCAAGGTGCCGAACGGGACCTACCCCTACTCGGTCACGAACCCGAGCGGCTACGCCGCCGGCAAGTCGAGCGGGTCCGTCACGGTCCAAGGGGCGAACGCCGAGGTCACCGTGGCCTTCAACGTGTCGGCCTCGCCGTCGCCGGCCGCGTCGGTCCCCTGGCTCTACATCGGAGTGGGAGTCGCCGCCGCGCTCGCCGTGGTCGCGATCGCCGTCCTCCTCCGGGCGCGCCGCCGGCGCGGCCCTCCGAAGAAGAAGGAAGATTTCGAGATCTAGACCGCCGCCCCCTTCGGGCCGGCGCGCCTAGGGCGACGGACGGAGGGGTCGCAGGAACCCGCGCACGGCGAGGTGGTCGAGGATCCGCCGCGTCGAGTCGGCGGCCGTCTCCGCCGAGGTGTCGACCGTCAGGTCCGGGTTCAGAGGCTCCTCGAACGGATCGTCGACGCCGGTGACCTTGATGGCCCCGCCGGGAACCGACGTACGATAGAGGCCCTTCGTATCCCGCTGCCGGCAGATCTCGACCGGGCAGCGGAGCCATACCTCCTCGAACCGGCTCCCGACCGTCGCGCGGGCCGCCTGGCGGGACGTCTCGTAGGGGGTGATCATCGCGACGAGGACGGCCACGCCATTGCGGGCCAGCATTCGGGCGACGTAGCTTACCCGGCGGGCGTGGAACTCCCGATCCTTGCGGGAGAACCCGAGCTCGGGGGAGAACATGCGCCGGACCTCGTCCCCATCCAGGATCTCCACCTTGCTGCCGGCGGCCCGTAGCCGTTCGGCGACGGAGCGCGAGAGCGTGGTCTTTCCGGCGCACGGTAGTCCTTCGATCCAGGCGACGAACCCTTCGTCCGTCCCCGAGGGCGATCTCGCCATCGCCGCCCAACCTCTTCCCGGGTAGAAAGTAGTTGCTCATTGCGGGACCTGCGGGCTCTCCGGGGGCCCGCCAGCGGGGCCGGTGAAGCGTGCGCGGATTCCGCGCAGGTCGGAGCAATCTTCGCAGTTCGTCGCGTCTATATCCGACGCCCCGGGTGAGGGCTTTGCTATGACGGCCTCTCCCCCGAACCGGATTACCGCGCTCCCCCTCTCGACCAAGAGCTCCCCGCGCCAGGGACGTTCCCCGCGTCCCTGGCTGCCTCTCCACCGGGTTCCGATGATAGGGACCGCCGGCGCCGCCCTCCTCCCACCGGGGGTGGCGGCATGAGTTCCCCCGAGCTCCCGGCGGCCCCCTCCCCCGCCTCGCCCTCCAACGGTTCGGCCCCCCCACCGACCGGCTCGCGGCCTCGGGCGGTGGTGCGGCGATCGGGCCGGGCCGGATTGTACGGTGTCGTAGGGGCCATCGTGATCGTCGTTATCCTCGTAGGCGTTGGGGCCGAGACGCACTGGTACGGCCTTACGCCGGCCGCAAAGGCCACGCCACCGGGGGCATGCCCGGGGAGCACAACACTCTCCGGAGCCGGCGCGAGCTTCCTGGGCCCCCTCATCAGCAAGTGGGAGGCGACGTTCACGGCCAACACCACCAACAAGATCAACTACAATCCGAGCGGCGCGGGCGCGGGGATCACTTCTTGGGAGTCGAACACGGTGAACTTCGCCGCTTCGGACGAACCTCTCACCGGGTCGCAGATCCACCACCTTCCCGGGACGAGCCTCATGCTTCCCGTGACGGGGGGTGCGGTGACGATCGTCTACAACATCCCGGGTTTCACCCGGACCCTCAACCTCACAGGCCCCCAGCTGGCCGAGATCTACCTCGGAACGATCACCAACTGGGACGATACCAGCCTCGCCACGGACAACCGCGGTCTCCCCGACGCGACGATCGATCCGGTGGTTCGTTCGGACGCGGCGGGAACTACCTACGTTCTGACGAACTACCTCGCCGATGACGACTCCGCCTTTTCCTCGGCCGTCGGGGTGTCGATCCAGCCAACCTGGCCGACCATCGCGACGGAAACCTCTCAGCACGGCAATTCCGGACTTGTGAAGTACGTCGCCAGTGCGGCGGGCGACGATTCGATCGGATACGTCGACCTCGCCGACGCAAAGACGTACGACCCGGGCGGGATCGCCGCGATGGGGAACCCCGCGAGCCACTTTGTCGTCCCGACGGTCGCGGACACGCAGTCGGCCATCAACTACTGGGACAGCCACGAGACCATCCCCGCCGCGACCGGCAATTGGTCGACGGTGACTTGGGTGAACTCACCCCAAACGGCGGACTACCCGCTCGCGACGCTCTCCTACTTCTTGGTGCTGCAGAACCCCGGGCTGGCCGGGAGCACGACCGATCCTTCGCTCGCCTACACTCAGGTTCTGGTCGAGTGGCTGGATTGGACGATCAGCCAAGCCCAGCAGCAGTACGCCGCCCCGCTCGATTACAACGTGCCCCCGGCCGACATCCTCAGCCAGGACTCCGCCGCCCTCCAGACCATCAATTATAACGGGGCCTCCATCCCGGCCTGTGCCTTCTAAGGAGGGGCGTGCCCGTTAGGGAGGAAGAGGAGGCACGGAATCGGGACGACCACCTCGCATCACGCCTTCCCCGCCGAGTCGCCCTTTTCCGGTGGCTCGGCGGGTTGGTTCGGGGCGGAACCACCGCCGCCGCCCTCGGGATCCTCCTCCTGGCAGGTGCCATTGCGGGACTGCTCGCCGAGTACTCGTCGGCCTCGATCCGGCACTTCGGTCTGGGTTTCCTGACCGGTTCGATCTGGGACCTCTCGACCGGTGTGTTCGGGGCGGGCCCGGCGATCGTCGGTACCCTCCTCACCAGTGCCTTGGCCCTCCTCCTCGGAGTTCCCGTCGCCCTGGGCGCGGCCCTGTTCACGGCGGAGGTCGCCCCCCGCCGGTGGCGGGCCCCGCTCGCCTACATTGTCGACCTCGGCGCGATGGTTCCCTCCGTCGTCTACGGATTCTGGGGGTTGGTGGTCCTCGTGCCGTTCATGGCGACCCAGGTCGAGCCTCGGCTCACGCGGTACACCCACGGGGGTGGGGGGCTCTTCTCCGGCCATCCGCTCGGGGAGAGCGTCCTGACGGCCGGGGTGATCCTCGCCGTGATGATCATTCCTACCATCGCCGCGCTCTCCCGAGAGGCGCTGCGCGCCGTGCCTCGCGAGCGAAGGGACGCCGCCCTCGGTCTCGGGGCGACGCGGTGGGAAGCGACCCGGATGGCAGTGCTAGGCCCCGCCGCGCCGGGCATCCTCGGAGCGGTGATCCTCGGGCTCGGTCGCGCGCTGGGTGAGGCGATCGCCGTGGTGCTCGTGATCGGCAACGAATACCGGATTCCGACTTCGCTCTTCTCTCCCTCCACTACGATCCCGAGCTGGATCGTGAACAGGTTCGACAGCGCCAGCGGACTCGGGCTGAGCGCCATGTTCGAGCTCGGGCTCGTGCTGTTCGCGGTCTCCGTCGCCATCAACGTCGGCGCCCGGGTCTTCCTCAGCCCGTCCCGCGACGACCAGGAACCGCGAACCGGGTTCCTTTACCGGTGGCGATCCCACCGGCCGCGCCGGGAGCTGCCGCGGGCGGGGTCGTCCGGCGTCTCCGTCCCCCTCTGGTGGCCCCGGGTGCTCGCCGCGCGAAAGGGACGCCTTCTCGTCCGTCGTGCCCTGAACTGGGCGCTGGTGGCGCTCCTCGCCGGCGCGGTCATCGTGGCGGTCTATCCTCTCGCGAGCGTGACCCGCCTCGCGGTCGATAACGGAGGGGGCGTGATCACCCACCCTGCGTTCTACACCGAGCCTCTCCCGGCGCAGTGCCTGCGCAACTGCAGCCTCGGGGGGATCGCCCCGGCCATCCAGGGGACCTTGATCCTGGTCGGTCTCGCCGCCGCGATCGGCATTCCCATCGGGGTGTTGGCGGGGATCTATCTATCGGAGTACGGACGCAACCGATTCGGTCGGGCCGTCGGGATCCTCGTCGACGCTATGATCGGCATCCCGTCACTCCTCGTCGGGGTCTTCGTCTTCGCCGTTCTGTTCCGGTACGACCGGGCCGACGTCTACACCATCGTCGCCGGAGGATTCGCCCTCGCCATACTGATGATCCCCATCGTGGCCCGAACGACCGATACGGCTCTGCGCACCGTGTCGACCAGTGTGCGAGAATCGGCGCTCGCGCTCGGGTTTCCGCGCCATCGGATCACGGTGCGGATCGTGCTCGGGAGCGCCCGGAGCGCGATCGTGACCGGTTGCATCCTCGCGCTCGGGCGCGCCGCGGGGGAGACGGCGGCGCTCCTGTTCACCGTCGGCTGGAGCAGCTACGGTTTCGCCGGCTGGAACCAGCCCGTGGCCTCGCTGGCCCCGTTCATCTACGAGTCCCTCACCGTCGCCGGGACCCCGAACTGGGTCACGGATGCCTGGGGGGCCGCGCTCCTCCTCCTGCTTATCATGCTCGCGGTGACTCTCGCGGCCCGACTCACGTTGCGCACCGAGGAAGCGACGGGAGCGGAGTGACGCAGTGGCCGCGAAGATGGAGGTCGCGGGCCTCTCGGCGTGGTACGGGGGTCGTCAGGTTCTCTACGACATCTCGCTGAGCATCCCCGACCGCGCGGCGACGGCGATCATCGGCCCCTCCGGGTGCGGGAAGTCGACGTTCCTGCGGTGCCTCAACCGGCTCCACGAGGAGACCCCTCGGGCGCGGGTAGAGGGGGAGATACGTCTCGACGGGGAGGACCTCGGGGCCCTCGATCCGGTGATGGTTCGCTGCCGGGTCGGGATGGTCTTCCAAAAGCCGACCCCGTTCCCGAACCTCTCGATCTTCGAGAACGTCGCCGCGGGCCTTCGACTGCTGGGGGTCCGTCGCCGGGAGGAGCTCGACGAGGGGGTCGTCACCGCCCTCGACCACGCCGGACTCTGGGAGGAGGTCGAGTCGATCTTGGACGCCCCGGGCACGAGCCTATCGGGTGGGCAGCAGCAGCGCCTGTGCATTGCCCGCGCGCTCGCCGTCCGGCCCGAGGTCTTGCTCCTCGACGAACCTTGCTCCGCGCTCGATCCGATCGCGACCGCCAAGATCGAAGGGCTGCTCGCGAAGCTGCGGTCCGAGTACACGGTCGTCATCGTCACGCACAATCTCGCCCAGGCGGTCCGGGTGTCGGACCACACGGTCTTCCTCTACCTCGGCAAGCTCGTGGAAATGGGTCGGACCGAACAGGTGTTCCATGAGCCCGCCGAGAAGCTGACCGAGAACTACGTGAACGGGCGGTTCGGCTAGGCCGCTCCCTCTCCGGGGGCGGCCCCAGAGGATTCGGACGACGAATCGCGTAATAAGCCGCGGCGAGCTCCGGTCGGGGAGCGTACGGTATGCCGGCCTTCAAGCGGGTGGGGATTCTCGGAAGTGGTGACGTCGCCAAGCAGCTCGGCCGCGGGTTCGCCAAGCATGGCTACGAGGTCATGCTCGGAACGCGGGAGCCGGCGAAGCTGGACGCGTGGAAGAAGGAGGTCGGAAGCAAGGCCTCGGTCGGCTCGTTCGCCCAGGCGGCGGCGTTCGGGGAGATCGCGATCCTCGCCACCCACGGCGCCGGCACCGAACCGGCGATCGACCTCGCCGGGGCCGCGAGCTTCGGGAAGAAGATCGTGCTCGACGCGACGAACCCGCTCGACTTCTCGCACGGAATGCCGCCCGGGCTCTTCGTCGGTACGACCGACTCGCTCGGGGAGCGGGTCCAGCGCAAGCTTCCCGAGGCGAAGGTGGTCAAGTGCTTCAACACCATGAGCAACGTGCGGATGGTCGATCCGAAGTTCGAGTCCGGCCCGGTCCGGATGCTGATCTGCGGAAATGACGGTGCGGCGAAGAAGCGCACCGAGGAGATCCTCCGGGAGCTGGGATGGGCCGGGGTGCTCGATATCGGCGGGATCGACGGAGCACGGTGGCTCGAGGCGTCGGTGCCCCTCTGGGTCCGGGCCGGACAGGCGTTGAACACCTTCGAGCACATGTTCCAGGTCGTTCGCTGAATCGAAGGGGGACCGAAGATCCCGGGCCGCCGCCCGCGGCGAGGCCGGGTCGGGGAGGTCCCGCCGGGCCCGGCGGACTTACTCCAGCTTCAGCGAAGCGACGTCGAGCGTAGGCTTCGGGTAGCGCAGATGCATTCCCTCTAGGGCTTCGACCAAAAGAGTCGCGATCGCCAGATTGCGGTACCACTTGTGGTCCGACGGCACGAGGTACCACGGGGCCCAACGGGTGCTCGTCCGGCGCAGGACCTCCTCGTACGCCGCCTGGTACTCGGGCCAGAACCGGCGCTCCTCGAGGTCGGCCGCGTTCAACTTCCACTGCTTCGTCGGATCCTCGAGCCGGTCCTGGAGGCGCCGCCGTTGCTCGTCGCGGCTGATGTGCAGGAAGAACTTGAGCACCGAGAATCCCTCGTCGACGAGCTCCCGCTCGAATCCATTGATCGCGTCGAACCGCTTCGACCAGGTCCGGCGAGGGACCAGCCGGTGGACCCGGGCGACGAGCACGTCCTCGTAGTGGCTCCGATTGAAGACCATGATCTCCCCCCTCGACGGCGTCCGACGGTGGATCCTCCAGAGGAAGTCGTGGCGCAACTCCTCCGGCGTGGGACGTTTGAACGAGCTGACCTGGACGCCCTGGGGATTGACCCCCTCGAAGACCTGACGGATGACGCCGTCCTTTCCGCTCGTATCCATTCCCTGGAGGACCACGAGGAGACCCCGGCGGCCGTCGGCGTAGAGGAGCTCCTGGAGCCGGTCGAGCTCCTGCCGGAGCGCGGGGAGGGCGGCTTCGCCCTTCCGCTTGCCGCGGGTCCACCGCGGAGTGGCGGACGCGTCGGAGCCGGAGAGGC
The DNA here is from genome assembly GCA_052326305.1 of Thermoplasmata archaeon. GTDB lineage: Archaea > Thermoplasmatota > Thermoplasmata > Lutacidiplasmatales > UBA184 > Lutacidiplasma. Next base: position 336,280 of record JBKQPJ010000015.1, read on the forward strand.
GCAACCTCCGGCCGGGGGCGATCCTCAGGCGGTCGAACCCCGCGCTCAATCCGGGCCCCTTGGTTCGGGTACCGAGCGCGACCCCGAACGTCCGTCCGACTTCAGATGCGGTTTATGGGGCGACTGCTGGAGGATCTCCGGCAACCGCCCTTGCGCGGCCAGGATCGCCGGCTCGTCCCCTCCCGGACCGCGAAGTATGTAGGCGATGCCCACGGCGAGGATCGCCCCCACGATCGGTCCGACGACGTAGACCCAGGCGTGGCCGAGGTGCCCGAGGGCGAAGTCCGGCGCCAGGGAGCGGGCGGGGTTCATCGAGGCCCCGCTGATGGGTGCGGCCCACAGGCCGGCGAGGACGATGTACCCCCCGACCGCGATCGCCGCCAGCGGCCCGATGTTCTGGGCGCGAGAGGCGGTACCCAGGATGGTGCTCACCAGCCCGACCGTGAGGACGACCTCGAGTACGAGCGCCTGGAGGTCGCTGATCCCGGGCCCGGGATTCGTGGCCCCGAGCGAGCCGACCCGGCCGAAGAGGGACACGAGGAGAAGGCAGGAGATCGTCGCCCCCGAAAGCTGGGCGAGGATGTACCCGGGGACGCGACGCCAGGGAAAGTCTCCCCGGAGCGCGAAGGCGATACTGACGGCCGGATTGAGGTGGGCCCCCGAGGTCGCCCCCATGAACAGAATGATCGCCATGACCATCAGGCCGGGCGCCGCGACCTGCGCCGTGAGGCTCAACTTCCCACCGCTGACGGCGTTCACGACCGGGCCCCCGGCCGCCACCAGGACCAAGAAGAAGGTGCCGAACGCCTCCGCGAACAGTCGACGCCCCTCGAGCGACGGATCCCGGAACTCCCGCTGCACCGAGTCCAGCGGCCGTGCGCCGGGGGCTCCCGGGGCGAGGAGGTGACCCGGACCCGCGGGTCCGCCCATCACGGCGTCCCTCGATTCGGCGGGCATTCCACTGCGGCCATCCCTCTACGAGAATGGCTTTGTCGGGGGAGCGATCGCTTCTCCACCATCGCGCTTCTTCATCCGACGAGGCCCGGCGCATACATGATAGTGCCGCGAACAGGGCGAGTGGGCTCGGCCGGATTTGAACCGGCGATTTTCGCTGTGTGAGAGCGACGTCTTAACCGCTGGACCACGAGCCCGATGTACCGGACGAACGACGGACCCGCATAACGATTCTAGAGGGCCAGTACGGCCGGGAGCAGAAGGCTCGCCGCTACCGTCAGGACGAGTCCGCTCGCGAGAGCGAGCCCGCCGGCGCCCTCGTCCCCGTACCGGGTGACGAAGTAGAGCGTGGTGTCCATCGAGGTAGCTCCGCCCAGCGCGGTCAGTCCCTCCCCCCGCAGCTTCCGTCCGAGAGAAGGGGAGAGGATCATCGTGAGGTCCTCGCGCAGGAAGTTGGTGAGGAAGGCGAGGAGTCCGAGGGCCGGGCCGGCCCGTTCTGCGACGAGGGGTCCCGCGAGAGTGTACCATCCGAACGCGAGGGCCGTGGCGAGAGACGCCGGGAGCTCCGTGCCGAGGAGCGCGGTCACGACGAGCGCGGCGCCGATCGCTCCGACCGCCGCGGAGGCGATGGGGACCCAGGCCCGCCGCACGGTGCGGAGGTCGAGATGCAGGCCGAACGCCACGAGCGCGAGCAGCAGGTAGAGCGCCCACGGGATCCCGGCGGCGAACGGCAGGTCGACCGCACGGCCCAAGGCGAACCCTACGACGAGGGCCGCGAGCAGCGCGAAGGAGACGGGGAACCGCTCCGAGGGGCCCGGACGCGGGGCCGTTCCGGGGGAGGCCGGGGACCCCCGGGATAGGAGCAGGAACACCCCCGCGGTGAGGCCGAGAACGAGTCCGACGAACAGGAGCGCGACCGGGAGGGTCGTGGCGAGCGCGATGAGGGGAACGTCGGAGAGCGAGGCCCCGAGGAGGCCGACGAGAACGAAGACCGTGCCGAGCGTGGCCCGTCCGACCCACGGACCGGGAAGGCGTACGAACCGGCCCGCGACGAATCCGATCCCGAACGCGACGTACAGGAACGGGTCGAACGACACGGGCGGTCAGCCCGACCACGCGGAGAGGCCCGCGCGGCGTCGCGGGGCGGCCACCGGGTCGAGGCGGACCGTGTCCTCCCTTCGGGCCCCGTAGCCGACGAACTCCACCGGGACTCCCACTTCCTCCGCGAGGCGGGCGAGGTAGGCGCGGAGGGTCGGGGGCAAGGCGCCCGCGCCCTCGCGCCGGAGCCGTTCCTTCAACCTCTCGTGGAACTCGGGCCAGCCCTCCAGCCGCTCGTAGACCGGCTGGGCCCGGTTGAGGTCATCGGCGTTCGCGGGAAGGACGTCGCGGGCGGTCGACCCGTCCGGCATGACGTACTGGGTGCAGACGGAGATCTCGTCGAGGCCGCCGAGGACGTCGACCTTCGTGATCGCGAGCGACGTGAAGCCGTTCAACCGGGCCGCGTACCGCAGGAGGACGAGGTCGAGCCAGCCGCACCGCCTCGGCCGGCCGGTCGTGGCCCCGCGCTCCCCGCCGACCCGGCGGAGGAACTCGCCGGCCTCTCCCGTGTCCTCGCTGGGGAACGGCCCGGCGCCGACCCGCGTGGTGTACGCCTTGGCGACCCCGATCACCGAGTCGACCTCGGTCGGCGGGATACCGCTCCCGACGAGCGCTCCGGCGCTCGTGGGATGGGAGCTCGTGACGAACGGATACGTGCCGAAATCGACATCGAGAAGTGCGCTCTGGGCGCCCTCGAGGAGCACCCGCTCGCCCCGGCCGAGGGCGTCCCAGAGCATCGGTTCGGTCGCCCGGATCCAAGGCGCGAGCCGCCCGCCGACCTCGGCGAGCCGCCCGGTGAGCTCGTCGATCGGAGGAAGATTCGTGAGGTGAGCCTTCGTCGCGTAGAGCAGCTCGAGCTGGTCCCGGAGGGTGGCCGGGCGCAGGAGGTCAACGATGCGCAGGCCGGTGCGGGCCGCCCGGTCGGCGTACGCGGGTCCGATCCCCCGCCGGGTCGTCCCCAGGGCCGAGGCGCCCTTCTGACGGGCTCGCAGGTCGTCGGCCCAGGCATCCTCGATCTCGTGGACGGGCAGGAGCACGTGCGCGCGGTCCGAGATCACGACCTCCCCGCGAAGCAGGCCCCGCCTCTCGAGCTCGCGGATCTCGTCCTCGAGGGTGATCGGGTTGATGACCATCCCCGGGCCGCTGACGCCGGCGACGCCGTGGCGCAGGACGCCGCAGGAGAGCTGGTGGAGCACCACGGCCCCCTCGGGAAGGTGGATGGAGTGGCCCGCGTTCGGCCCGCCCCCGGTCCGGACCACGTACCGCGTGCCGGCCGAGAGATAGTCGGAGATCTTTCCCTTCGCCTCGTCGCCGAACTGCGCCCCGACGACCACGCAGACGGTCGTGCCCAGATCCCCCCCAGCGCCGGGACGACCGGGGATAAAAGGGTCTCCCCGAGCGCGGGAGCCGGCCGCCGCGGCGGAGGGGCTCCCGCGCCTGCCACAACGATAAAGAAGGGTCCCGTGGTCGTCGGCGCGATGGTCGCCGAGCGGACGCGGGAGGTCGAGATCTCGGGCATCCGCAAGATGTTCGAGGCCGCGCCTCCGAACTCGGTCAACCTGGGCCTCGGCGAGCCGGACTTCAACCCGCCGGCCGCGGTCGTCGAGGCGCTCTGCCGCGCCGTGCGGGAGGGAAGGAACCACTACGGCCCGTCGGCCGGCCTCCCGGAGCTGCGGCAGAAGGTCTCCGAACGATACCGGGACCGGGAACCTGCGACCTCGCCCGAGAACATCATCATCACGGGCAGCGGGACCGAGGGCCTGATGTCGACCGCCCTCGCCCTGTACGACCCGGGCGATGAGGTCCTCGTGCCGGACCCGGGATTCGTCCTCTACGCCCCGCACGCCCGGCTCGTCGGGGCGGTCCCCGTCCCGTACACGCTCGACGAGTCCGCGGGGTTCCTTCCCGATCCGGCCCAGCTCGAGAGCCTCGTGACGACCCGGACGCGCGCGATCGTCGTCAACAGCCCATCGAACCCGACCGGGGCGGTCTTCCCGAAGTCGATGGTCGACCGGATCGTCGCGTTCGCCGACCGGCACGAACTCACGATCGTTTCGGACGAGGTCTACGAGGAGATCACGTACGACCGGCCCGCCACCTCGTTCTGGGGACGATGCGACCGGGTCGTCATCGTGAACTCTTTCTCGAAGATGCTCGCGATGACCGGCTGGCGGATCGGGTTCCTCGTCGCGCCGCGCCCGCTCGCCGTCGAGCTGAACAAGATGCACTACCACCTCATGGCGTGTCCGTCGACCCCGGTGCAGGTCGCCGTGCTCGCCGGACTCGAGTCGGACGGGGCGACCCGGGCGATGGTCCGCGAGTTCCGCGCGCGCCGGGAGCTCGTGATCCGCCTGCTCGGGCGGATCCCGGGGATGTCGCTCGTCCCCCCGTCCGGGGCGTTCTATGCCTTCCCCCGGTTCAGCTGGCCCCACTCGGCGACGGAGGTCGCCCAGGCGCTCCTCGCCCGGGGGGTCATCTCCACGCCGGGAGACGCCTTCGGCTCCCGCGGGGCCTCGCACCTACGGTTGTCGTTCGCGGCGTCGCGCGCCGACCTCCGTCGGGGGATCGCCGTCCTCGACCGTCTCGGCCAGGAACTGTCGAACACCGCCCCGTCCTGATCGGCCGGCACGCGAGAGCGGGGATTCCCGCACCCCGGCCGAGGTCAGCGAACCGCGACGGACCGATAGAGCTCCCGATGCCGACGGACGCTCTCGGACCAGTCGAAGGCGCGGACGTGCTCGGACGCCCGGGCGACGAGCGGGAGCGTGGTGCCGGGATCGCCGAGGATCCCCCGAAGCGCCTCGGCGAGGGCGTCGGGTCGATCGTAGGGGACAAGGCGGCCGGAGCGCCCGTTCTCGAGGACCTCGGGAACTCCGCCGACCGCCGTCGCCACGATCGGCGTGCCCGCGGCCATCGCCTCGAGCAACACGAGCCCGAATGCCTCCCACTCCGACGGCAGCACCAACCCCGCCGCGCGGCGGACGACCGCGCGCCAGGTAAGACGGTCCGGCACGTGGCCGAGCCAGCGGATCGACCCTTCGATCCCCAGGCGACGCGCGTCCGCCTCGAGGAGCCCGCGCTGACCCCAGTCGTGACCCATCAGGACGACGGGCAAGCGCTCGGCCGCGGGTATCCGCGCCACGGCGTCGAAGAGCTGGGTCAGTCCCTTGTTCGAGGCGATCCGACCGGCGAAGAGGAGGTACCGCTCCGGGAGATCGACGACCGTCGCCCGGTCCGGCGCCGCGTCGGCCCATTCGGCCAGGTCGATCCCCGGTGGGATGATGTGGATGCGGCGGGCCGGCGCGAACTCCCCCACGAGGCGCGCCTCGATCTCGGTCTCGACCACGATCGCCGCGGCGGTGCGGTAGGCGGTCATGCCGAAGATGAGGTCCTCCATCCGGAGGAACGCGCGCTTGACCGGCGGCTCGCGGCGGTCGGCGGGGTGATAGTGCGTAGAGACGACGAGCGGGAGGTTCCGCCGACGGGCGACCGCGGCGGCCTGGAGGACGTGCCCGTAGCGATGGGAGTGGGCGTGGATCACGTCGGCGCCGCTTTCCGAGAGGGCATCGACGAGCCCGGCCATGACGGGGAGGGGATAGTGCGGCAGGAAGGAACGCTTGATCGCGGGAAACCTCCGCACCGGAACACCGTCGACGATGGGGCGAAACTCAGATTCTCGGACCCAGCCGGGTTCGTCGACCAGGTCGCTCGCGAACACTTTGACGTCCTCGCCCGACTCCCGAAGCCGGCGAGAGAGCTCGCGGACGGTCGTCTCCACGCCGCCGGGCGAGTCGAAACGCAGGGTGACCTGGATCACCCTCACCGAGGACTCATCTCCATGACTCCGGAACCGGCCCCGGCGCTGCCGTGCCGCTGCGGGGACGCGAGCGGGACGCACCGTTCGCCTCCTCGGCCATCTCCGGGGTCCATGCGGTCACAAGCGCCCGCCGCCCGCCGCGGGAAGAGCTCCCCCGTCGGCGAGCGCGGCGCTCGCGCACAGGGGCCCCGGGCTAAAGGCCTTCTACCTCGCACGCTCTCCTCACGAGGAGCGGGGACCATGCCGACGGATCGGATCGTGGCGCGAGCCTGCGGACGGGTCGCCGCGTCGGCGGGGCAGGACGCATGTGGCTGAATCTTCTCGGGCAGATCCTCCGCGCGATCGCCCGCTTCCGGCCCGATGAGGAGGGCCTCGAACTCGACCACGTGGGCGAGGAGCTGATCCGCCTCGACCGGGGGCCCGCTCAGCGCCCCGCGACTTCCCGGTAGAGCGCGCGGAACCGCTCTGCCGACGCGGCCCAGTCCAGCCCCTGGACATGATGCCAACCCCGTTCCACTCGAGCACGGGCGCCCTCGGGGTCATCGAGGATCGAGCGTAGCGCATCGCCCATCGCCGCCGCCTCCCCGTACGGGACCAGGAGGCCAAGCCCGCCGTCCCCCAGTACCTCCGGGACGGCTCCAACGGCGGTCGCGACGATCGGGGTCCGCGCGGCCATCGCTTCTAGCAGGACGAACCCGTACGCCTCCCACTCGGACGGAAGCACGAAAGCGCGCGCTCCCCGGAACACCGCCCGGTACGTGCTCCGGTCGGGGACGTGACCGAGCCACACCAGAAGGTCGGTCACCCCCAGGTCCCGGGCCCGTGCCTCGACCGCGGCCCGTTCCCCCCAGTCCTTTCCCATGAGGACGAGCGGGCGGCGGGCTGCCGGGGGCAGGGCGGCGAGCGCGTCCACGAGGTTCGGAAGCCCCTTGTTCGCTGCGACCCGCCCGGCGTACAGGAAGTACTCGGGCGGGAGCCGGAGCTCGTCGGCCCGGTCGCGGGCGGGATCGCTCCACTCGGCGAGATCGACGCCGGGCGGAACGATCCTCAGACGATCGGCCGGGGCGAACTCCCGGAGGAGCCGGGCCTCCTGTTCTGACTGGACGACGATCGCCCGGGCGATTCGATAGGCCGTCATGCCGAAGGCGAAGTCGTCGAGGCGGAGGATCTGCCGGTTGCGCCAGGACTCCCGCCGGTCGGCCGGATGGTACGATGTCGAGATGACCAGCGGGATCCCGCACCGGCGCGCCACGGCCGCGGCCTGGAGAACGTGTCCGTAGCGGTGGGAGTGGGCGTGGATCACGTCCGCCCCGCTCTCCGCCAGCGCGTCGATGAGCCCGACCATGAGCGGGAGGGTGAGCCTCGGGACGAGGCGCTTGCGGACCGGGAACCGGCGCACGGGGACCCCGTCGACCTCGGGGCGGAAGTTCGATCGGCGGTCCCAGGCGGCCTCGTCGTACAGGTCGCTCGCGAAGACCTCGACTTCGTCCCCGCCGGCGCGGAGCCGCCGGGTGAGCTCGCGCACGTTCGTCTCCACACCGCCCGGCGCATCGAACCGGAGGGTGACGTGGACGATCTTCACGACCCGACGACCTCCCGGTAGAGCGTCTCCAGGCGGTCGGCGACCCGGTCCCAGGTGTGGCGGGAGACGATCGTCGTCCGCCCCGCGCTTCCGAGCCTCGCCCCGAGGGCGGGATCGTCCCAGAGCCGCGCGATCGCCTCCGAGAGGGCTCCGGAGGAACGGGGGGGCACCAGGAGGCCGGTGACCCCGTCCTCGACGACCTCGGGGATCCCGCCCACGCGCGAGGCGACCACGGGCGTCCCCTGCGCCATCGCCTCGAGAAGCACGAGGCCGAAGGCCTCGTACTCGCTGGGGAGGGCGAGCATCCGGGCCTCGCGGTAGAGGGTCGCGAGGGTCGCGTCGTCGCGGACATAGCCGACGCGGTGCACCCGACCGGAGAGGTCGAGCCTTCGGACCCGCTCGTCGATCCGACCGGCCATCCCCCCGTCCTCCCCAACGAGGAGGAGGTGGGCGGCCGGGTCTCGGCGGGCGAGCGTCCCGAAGGCCTCGATGAGCTCCACCAGTCCCTTGTTCGACGCGAGCCGTCCGACGAAGAGGACGAACGGCCCGTCGATCCCGAAGCGGTCGCGGGCGACCGTCGTCCCCGGCGGGGCGGGCGGCAGCGGCGTGTACCCCGGCGGGATGATCACGACGGGAGGGAGCGGGAGCCCGAGCGAGCGCAGCAGCCGTTCCTCCTCGCGTGTTTGGACGATGAGGCGGGCCGCGCTCTGCACGACCGAGCCGGCGAGACGTCGGTCATAGAACCCCCGGATCCGGTGACGCAGCCACCCGCCCTCGATCGACCAGATCGGATGGAAGTGGGCGGTCAGGACGAACGGGGTCCCGCGCCGGCGCCGGTATCGGCGGGCGACCGCGACCTGGTGGGTGCCGTACGTGTGGGCGTGGACGATCTCCGGCCGGGCGCGCTCGAGCGCCCCCTCGAGACCTCGGAAGAACGTGTAGTGAAGCTCACCGGGCAGCGACCAGACGGGGAGGCGATGCACCGCGCCGAACGGGGTCGCCTCCTCCCGCGGGACGTTCGGGTCGAGGCGCTGCCAGGGGAACTCCCGATAGAGGTCGCTCGTGAACACGTCGACCGTGTGGCCCCGCGCCGCGAGGCGCGGGACGAGCTCGCCGACGTGGCGTTCGACGCCGCCGGGCCCCGGCGGATACCGTGTCGTGACCTGGGCGATCCGCACGATCGCCGGCTACCCCCGGAGTTACTTGATGGCGCGGGGGGCCGCCGCGTCGGCCTACGACGCCGCCCGGGTGCCGGCGAGCCGCTGAGCGTACTTCTTGTAGACCTCGGTCGCCCGCGCGACGGCCTCGGTCTTGACGTACTCGTTCGCCTGGTGGGAGAGCTCTTCCTCCCCGGCGCCGAAGATCACGACCCGCGGATTGACCTGGGAGTAGTGGACCGCTTCGGAGGCGTGGACCAGGACGGTCGGCTCGGCCTGGGCGACCTCCCGCAGGAGCCGCACGTGCTCGGAGTTGGGGTCGATCTGGACCGCCGGCATCGTGAGGATCCGGCGCAGCGTGAACGGCGTCTTGATCCGGCGCAGGTGCTCCTCGATCTCGTGGTAGAGCTGGTCCGGCGTGTAGGGAGGCGGGAACCGGATGTCGACCTCGCTCGTGCACTTGTTCGGCACCACGTTCAACCGGCTCCCGCCGCTGAACGTCCCGATGTTGAGCGTGACCGAGCCGAGCTCGGGGTGGGCGATCCGTCCCTTGAACGACTCGAGGCCCCGCAGGATCCGCATCATCTTCGAGATCGCGTTCTCCCCGAGGTGCGGCATCGCCCCGTGCGCCGCCTTGCCCCGCGTCTCGATCGCGAGGTCGAGGACGCCTTTCTCGGCGTACGCGACCCGCAGGCCGGTGGGCTCCCCGACGACGACCGCCTTCGCCCGCCGCAGCGGCAGGGTCTTCGCCAGCGCCGTCGCCCCCTGCATCGAGGTCTCCTCGTCGGTCGTCAGCGCGAGCACGACCGGGATCTTCCGGGCGACGAGGTCCTGCGCGGCCTCGAGCATCGCCACGACCGTTCCCTTCATGTCGGCGGCGCCGCGGCCGTACATCCGGCCCGAGGCGAGCTGGCTCTGGGAGAAGCTCCAGTAGTCTCCGACCGGTGGGGTGTCGAGGTGGCCGGAGAGCACGACCCCCCCCTGCCCGAACTCGGCGAGCAGTGCCGGGGCGTGGGGGTCGCCGAAGAGCGTGTTGCGCATCCGGATCTGGTCCGTGAACGACTGGACGTAGTCGAGGACCTCCTGCTTGTCGGAGAATGGGTCGCTGGGGATCTTGATGAGCTCGGCGAGCATCTCCACCATCTGACGTTTCATGGGACCGTTATCCTCTCGCCGTTCGGTGGAGAATCCCACGAACGAACGTTTCGCCCGATAGGCCGGGCGAGACTTAATCGTACGCCCGGCCCCCCGGGCGCCGTTCCCGCCGCCGGAAGGGGACTTCCGGGGGCCCTTCCCGTAAGAACATAGAGGAATAAGGCGCCCGGGAATCCGGCCCGCGAACGAGGCAGGCGCGTGGAAGTCCCGAACGTCCGGATCGTCGACACCCGGGAGGAATCGCTCAAGGGGGCGATGGTCGTCGTCGGCTTCCCGACGCACGGGCTGGTCGGCTCGGTCGCGGCGAGCTACCTCGTGCACTCCCTCGACATGACGCTGGTCGCGTACATGATCAGCGAAGAGTTCCCCCCGACCGTCATCATGGAGGAGGGCGTCGTCAGCGCCCCGGTCCGGCTCTACGCCAGCAAGCTCGTCTGCGGCGTCGACCGGTCGTGCGACCAGCTCGTGGTCGTCATCGCCGACATCCAGCCGCCGGTCTCGATGCTCAACCAGCTCGGCCGCGTGCTGCTCGACTGGGCCGAGGCGAAAGGGGTCCAGCTGATCGTCGCGATCGAGGGCCAGCCGATCGAGAACGAGAGCGCGCGCGGCGATGCGCGCGTCGTCGCGATGGCGAACCGGGCCGCGGCCCCGCTCCTCGAGAAGTACCGCTTCCAGGCGGCCAACGGAGTCGTCACGGGGCTGGCGGGAGGACTTCTGCTCGGGGCGATCAACCGGACGACGCCGGTCCTGTGCCTCGTCGCGCAGGCGCACAAGGACTACCCCGACGCCCGGGCGGCGGCGAAAGTGATCGAGACCGTGAACCCGCTCGTGCCGCTGCTCGTGCTCGACACCAAGCCGCTCCGGGAGAAGGCGCGTCAGATAGAATCCGAGGTCCGCAAGACGCTCCAGCAGACCCGCGAATCGATGGTGCGGATGCGTGCGGCCGAACCGGACGGGGCGGGTGAAATGTATCGCTGACACCGCGCTGAGCCGCTCCGAGGCTCCGGTACCTTCCGACCGTCCCCCCGTCACGCTGCGCGGGTTCCGGCCCGGCGACGTGCCGTTCATCGCCTCGATCGTCGAGGAGGCGCTCCACGAGCGGTACGACCCCTCGCTCTACGCCTCCCTCAGCGCCGAGTGGCCGGACGGCTTCCTCATCGCCTCCGATCCGGACGGCGTGCCCCTCGGATTCCTGCTCGGGGTCAGCCAGGTGCCGGGCGAGGCGCGGGTCCTGATGTTCGCGGTCGCCCGGGGCCACCGGGCGCAGCGGATCGGAACGTTCCTCATGGACGCCTTCCTCGGGCGATGCCGGGCCCGGGGCTTCCGCCGCGTGACCCTGGAGGTGCGGGTGTCGAACGCGACGGCGATCCGGTTCTACGCCCGCTACCAGTACTCGGTCGTCGACCTCCTCCGGGCGTACTACTCCGACGGGGAGAACGGCTACCAAATGGCCCGCCCGGTCTGAGCTCGCCCCTCCGCAGTCGCTAAGACCTCTGGCTTGGCTGGCGTCGCGATGCCGGCAGCGTGGCCAACCGCGAACGACCTGATGACCAAGCGCCCGGCGACCCTCCCGTACGACGCTCCGGTGTCGCGGGCCCTCGGTCTGATGCGCAGCCGCGGCTTTCACGAGATCCCGGTGCTTCGGCGTTCCCACCTCGTGGGGATGATCACGGTGGAGTCGATCGCCCGGCGGGTCCGCCGCGCCCTGATGACGAAGGTCGAGCACCTATTGATCGTTCCGCCGCTGATCACGCCCTCGACCACCTACCCCGAGATCGCCGAGATGCTGCTCGCCGCGGGCCTCCGGGCCGCGCCGGTCGTGGGCCGCCGGGGCGAGCTGCTCGGGATCGTCAGCCGGTCCGACCTCGTCCGCGAGCTCGGGCGCGTACCGCTGTTCGACCGGGGTCGCCTACCGACCGTCGACCAGCTCTCCCGGCCGCCCTCCGTCACGGTCCGGGAGAACGATCTCTGCCGGAACCTCGTCGACCAGATCCGTCTCCTCGAAGAGCACCCGTTCCCGGTGGTCGACCGAAAGGGTCGGTTGGTGGGAGCGGTCGGCGTCAAGGACCTCACGGAGGTGCTCTGGCGGCCGACCGTCGGAGGCAAGCGCGACCCGCGCGCCGTCAGCACCGCCCTGAACGTCGAGGTCGGTTCGATCATGCATTCCCCGGCGATCACGGTCGCGAGCGGGACGGACATCATCTCGGCCGCTCGCCGGATGACGGAAGAAGAGGTGTCGAGCGTCTTCGTGGTCGAGGACGGCAAGCCGACCCGCGTCCTCGCCGAGTCCGACCTTGTCGGGCTGATCGTGGCGCGCAGCCGACCGGCGGCGGCACGGCCACGGGTCGAGGACGTCTACGTGGAGATCACGGGGCTGCGCGGCGCCGGGGACCCCGCGCTGATCGCCGAGATCGACCAGCTGGTCGCCCGCGGCCTCGGAAGGATGACCCGCTACTGCCATCCGAGCCTGCTCTCGCTGCACTTCGCCCCCCACGCGACCCATCGGACGAACGACCTGACGGTCGAGGCCCGCCTGCATACGGACGACGGGATCTTCTACGCCTCCCACACCGGCTGGAACCTGATGGCCGGGGTCTCCGGATTGCTCGAGGACCTCGCCGCGCAGACCCACCGCGTCCACGAGGCATCGCGTCAGCGGACCCGGGGCCGGGGACGCCGGGCGTCGATCGAGGAGACCCCGGTCGACGACCCTGAGCTCGAGCAGAAGATCCAGGCCGCCACCCGCGACGACGAGGCGTGACGGAGGTTCCGATGCTCCCGGGCGGCGGCCGGAACCCGCGCCAGGTCGAGATGATGATGCGCCGGATGGGGATGACGACCGAGCCGGTGCCGGGCGTCGAGGAGGTCGTGATCCGCACCGCGACGAAGGAGCACGTGTTCCGTGCCCCGGAGGTCACGGTCCTCACCGTCCAGGGCGTGCGCACCTACCAGGTGGTCGGCACTCCCGAGGTCCGCCCGCGGGGCGCCGTGCCGACCGGTCCCGCGGCCGCCGGGAACGCCCCGCCGGCCCCGTCCGGTCCCCCGGAGGACGACGTGCGCCTCGTGATGGAGCAGGCCAACGTTTCCCGGGAGGAGGCGATCGAGGCCCTCGTCAGCACCAACGGCGCCCCCGCCGAGGCGATCCTCCGCATCCTGACCCGGGGCGGTCGGTGAACGGTCCGCTCGGTCCGATAGTACGCGAGTGCGTCGAAGGGTACCTGTACGCCGCGCCGCCGCTCGAGCTCCTCTTGTTCCGCCGGCCCCCGTCCCGCGGCCGCATCTGGGTCCCGGTGAGCGGCAAGGTCGACCCGACCGATCCCAGCCTCGAGGCGGCGCTCGCCCGCGAGCTCGAGGAGGAGACTGGGCTGCGGGCGGCGCCGCCCCTCGAATCGCTCGACTGGCACGTCCCGTTCCGCGCCGACAACGGGGAGACGTGGCGGCTTCACGCGTACGCCGTGCGCGTCGCGCGGACGTTCCGCCCCGCGCTCAGCCCCGAGCACGAGGCCTTCGAGTGGGTCACCCCCGGCGAGGCGATCCGCCGCTTGCATTACGACGACAACCGGGAAGCAGTGCGTCGTCTCGTCGCCCGGTGGATCCCCTCGTCCCCAAACGTTTAGCGGGGCCACCGGTCCTCGCGGGTCGATGCCCTCGACGAACTCCTCGGCCACGCCCCCGATCCCCGCCCCCCAGGTGTTCGCGAACATCGGGCCCGATCTGATCGCGGCCGTTCGTCGGGCCGCGCCCCGACGCATCGTGCTCCAGGTGCCGGCGGGCCTCGTCCGGGACGCCCACGAGCTGGCGGCCCGCCTTCGGGGCGAGGTCGGGATCCCCGTCGACGTTGCGGCGCGGCCGTGCTTCGGGGCCTGCGATCCCCCGTCCCGGGACGAGGCGCCCCGCGCCGACCTCGCCATCGTGCTCGGCCATGCCCCGATCCCCAATGCGCTCCCCGAGCGGTCGACGTTCTTCGTCGAGATGCGTTCGCCGGCCGGCGACCCGTCCGCGCTCGCCGACACCGTGCGCGCGGGCGGGGTGCCGTCCCGCCTCGGGCTGGTCGCGTCGGTGCAGCACCTCGACCTTGTCGACCCGCTCGCAGAAGCGCTGCGGGCCCGCGGGTTCGAGGTCCGCATCGGGCAGGGGGACCGGCGGCTCGCGTACGCGGCGCAGGCCCTGGGGTGCAACTACACGGGAGCGGAGGCGACGCGCCAGGAGGTGGAGGCGTTCCTCTTCCTCGGGTCGGGTCGGTTCCATCCGATCGGGCTCGCGCTCGCCGTCGACCGGCCGGTCTGGTCGATCGATCCGTTCCGCGGGGTGCTCGAGGAGCCGATCGACCGGGGGGCCCTCGTCCGGGGGCGTCAGCTCCTCGTGGCCTCCGTCCGGGGCGCCCGGCGGTGGGGGGTGCTCGTCTCCACGTTCGTCGGTCAGGAACGGATGCCGACGGCCCTCGCCCTCCAGGAGCGGGCCCGGGGTCGGGGGCTCGACGCGGAGATCTTGCTGGCCGACCGGATCGATCCCCGGGACCTGGAGGGACGTTCGTTCGACGCGTACGTGAGCACGGCGTGCCCGCGGATCGCGATCGACGACGGCCGCCAGTACCCGAAACCAGTCCTCACTCCCCCTGAGTTCCTGATGGCGATCGGGGAGCTCCCTCTCGAGCCGTACCGCTTCGATACGTTCCACTGATCCCGGCCCTCGGCCGGGGGACCCGTCGGAGGCGCCTTCTCAACGGGAGGGGGGGACGCCTGCCAGGAACAGCTGGTGGACCCTCAGGTCGGAGGAGAGTTCGGGGTGGAACGTGAGCCCCCAGACGTGGCCCGAGCGGACCCCGACGATCTCCGTTCCCCTCCACGCGATCGCCGAGGCGGCCGGCCCGACCGAGAGGATCCGCGGCGCCCGGATGAACACCCCGGGGAACGGCTCCGTACCGAGGCCCTCCACCCGGATCGGCTCCTCGAAGGAGTCGCGCTGGGAGCCGTAGTCGTTCCGCCGGACGGTCACGTCGAGGACGTCGAGCGTCGGCGGGTCCCGTCCGGCGGCGCCGGGCTCGAGCCGCTGGGCCAGGAGGATCAGTCCCGCGCAGGTGGCGAGGACCGGGAGCCCGTTCCGGATCCGCTCGCGCAACGGCTCCCAGAGACCCGCCCCCTCAAGGAGCCGGGCGATCGTGGTCGACTCCCCGCCCGGGAGGAACAGGGCGTCGATCGCGGCGAGGTCCCGCGGCGAGCGAACGGCGACGACGGCCCGTCCTTCTGCGGTCCGCGCGAGTGCTTGAAGGTGCTCCGGGACGTCTCCCTGGAGCGCGAGGACCCCGACGTTCATCCGGGGCCGCGCCGCAGCTCGTCGACGATCTCTTTGGCCCGGTCGAAGCGGATCTTGTGCTCGGCGATAAGGCGCTGGACGACTCGGTCGACCTCGTCGGGCCGAGCCCCGGCGCTCGCCGCCAGGTTGCGGGCGTGCAACTCCATGTGGCCCCGCTGGATCCCCTCGGTGGCGAGCGCGCGCAGGGCCGCGAAGTTCTGGGCGAGCCCAACGGCGGCGAGCACCTCGCCGAGCTCGCGGGCGCTCTTGACACCGAGGAGCCGGACGTTCGCCTTCGCGGTCGGGTGGACGGCGGTCGCCCCCCCGATGAGGCCGACCGGGACCGGGAGCTCGATCGATCCGACCAGGTTCCCTTCTCGGTCCTTCTCGTAGGTCGTGAGCGGCCGGACGACCGATCCTTCCCCCGAGGCGAGCCACGCCGCGTAGGTGTGAGCGCCGCTCTCGATCGCCCGGAAGTCGTTACCGGTCGCGAGCACGACGCTCGAGATGCCGTTCATGATCCCCTTGTTGTGGGTGGCGCATCGGAACGGGTCGGCCGCGGCGAACGCGTAGGCGTCGAGGATCCCCTCGACGGTCGACGCCCCAGAGGAGGTTTCCGTCGCCAGCAGGTCCGCGCGGAACGTCGCGTGCGCCCGGGCGAGGCGGTGGATCGCAAGGTTGGAGATGATCCGCAGGACCGCGCGGCCACCGGCGAGGCGGGCGACCTCGGGAGCGAGCGCCTCGCACATCGTGTTGACGGCGTTCATGCCGCCCGCGTCGCGCGCATCCACGAGGAGGTGGACGACCAACATCGTGCCGCGGCTCGACGGAAGGATCCGTACCTCGAGCTGCTTCGCCCCCCCGCCGAACTTCACGAGGACCGGGTCCTTCGCGTTCGCCGCTTCGAGGAGCGCCTCCGTGCTCTCGAGGATCCGGTGTCGGGCCGCCGCCGGGTCGACGACGTCGAGGATCTGGATCTGGCCGATCATGATCGGCGGGGTCGACTGCGCGGCAAAGCCGCCCGCGGCCCGCGCGACCTTCGCGGCGTTCGAGGCGGCGGCGACGACGCTCGGCTCCTCGATCGCCATCGGGATCAGGTAGTCGCGGCCGTTGATGCGGAAGTTCGTGGCGACGCCGAGCGGCAGGGGCATGACGCCGATCACGTTCTCGATCATCCGGTCGATCGTGCCGGGGTCGATCCCCGGCGGGAACTCGTAGGCCGCCGCCTCCTGCTCGGTGAGCCCGGCCCATTCGCGCACGAAGGCGCGACGCTCGGCGACGGAGCGGCGGTAGAATCCGGGCACCTCCGACGAGCCGGTCACGGCTTCTCCTCCGAGGAGGCCGCGACGGTCGGGGGAGGGGCCGGCTCCGGTCCACCGGCCGCGGGGGCCCGTGCGACAATGACCTTCGCCGGGCGGAGGAGGCCGCCGAAGAAGCGGTACCCCTGTTGTACGACCTCCACGATGGACCCGTCGGGCGCCTCGTCCCGCGCGGGGGTCTCGCCGACGGCCTCGGCCTCCTCCGCGCGGAACGGCTCGCCCGCTCGGGCCACCGGTTCGACCCCTTCGCGCTTGAGGAAGGTGGACCACTCGCGGTCCAGCAGGGCGAACCCGCGGTGCAGGGGATCCGAGGCGGGCAGCCGGTCCGCCGCCTGGCGGGCGGATCGGAACGCCTCGAGGATCGGCAGGAGCTCGCGGAGCATCGCCCCCCGGGTCTGGCGCGTGACCAGCTCGCGCTCCCGCTCGGCCCGGCGACGGAAGTTCTCGAAGTCGGCAAGAAGGTACTTGAATTGGCTCGCCCAGTCCTCGGGCGCTTCCGCGGGAGGGGGCGCCGGCGCCTCCACGGGCGGCGTTCCGGCCACCGGCGGAACGTCGGTCCGGTCCTCGGGCATGACGGTCGGTCGTTCGGAGGCCACGCCGTGATATTAGCCCTATCGGCGCGGCGGGGGGCCACGGACGGCCGACGGCCCGCGGGGTCTCCGGAGCGGCCCCCGGAACCCTTCTGGGAGACCCCACCGGGACGGTCGGATGGGCCGTCCGGCAGTTGTCGTCATTCCTCCCGAGCCCAAGCGTTATAACGCGAGGCCGGCTCGTTCTGCCCGAGCGGCGAACTTCGCCGATTTCCGATGGTCCAGCAGTCCGTTCCGCCCTCGACGTACGACGCGAGCTCGATCCAGATCCTCGAGGGTCTTTCCGCCGTGCGCAAGCGCCCCGGGATGTACATCGGGTCGACGGACGCGCGGGGCCTCCACCACCTGGTCTACGAGGTCGTGGACAACTCGATCGACGAGGTGCTCGCCGGCGCGTGTACCGAGATCCGCGTCACGCTCCTGCCTGACGGATCGTGCTCGGTTTGGGACGACGGCCGGGGGATCCCGGTCGAGATCCACCCGAAGTACAATCGGCCGGCGCTCGAGATCGTGATGACCGTCCTCCATGCCGGATCGAAGTTCGACCGGAACACCTACAAGGTCTCGGGAGGGCTCCACGGGGTCGGCGTCCACGTCGTCAACGCCCTCTCCGAGTGGTGCGAGGTCCGCGTCCGCCGGGACGGCCACGAGTACTTCCAGCGCTACGAGCGGGGGGCGCCGGTCAGCCCGCTCGAGGTCGTCGGGTCGGCGGATTCGACCGGTACCGAGACGCGGTTCCGGCCGGATGCCACGATCCTCGAGACGATCGTCTTCGATCCCGATATGATCCGGCGCCGGCTCAAGGAGCTCTCGTTCCTCAACCCCGGAGTCACGATCAAGTTCCGGGACGAACGGACGAACGCCGAGGAGACGTTCCACCACGCCGGGGGGATCGCGGAGTTCGTCGAGGACCTCAACCAGGCGACGAACGTCCTGTTCCGTCCCCCGATCTATCTCCACACCAAGCGCGATACGACCGACATCGAGGTCGCGCTCCAGTACAACGACGGCTACAACGAGACCTCCCTCGCCTTCGTCAACAACATCAACACCGTGGACGGTGGGACGCACGTCATCGGACTGCGGGCCGCCCTCACCCGAACGCTCAACGACTACGCCCGGCAGCACAACTTCGTCAAGGGCGACAAGGAGGGCCTCTCCGGGGACGACGTGCGCGAGGGGCTCGCCTGCGTGCTCTCGGTGAAGGTCCTCGAGCCCCAGTTCGAAGGGCAGACGAAGGCGAAGCTTGGGAACTCCGAGGTCAAGGGACAGGTCGAGAGCGCGGTGAACCAGAAGCTCACCGAGTACCTCGAGGAGCACCCGGCGGTCGGCCAGGCGCTCATCTCCAAGGCGATCCAGGCCGCCCAGGCCCGAGAGGCCGCCCGCAAGGCCCGGGAGCTCACCCGCCGCAAGGGGCTGCTCGACGGAGGGGGGCTCCCCGGCAAGCTCGCCGACTGCCATTCGCGCGACCCGGCGGAGTGCGAGCTGTTCCTCGTGGAGGGGGATAGCGCCGGCGGCACGGCCAAGCAGGGCCGGGACCGCGAGTTCCAGGCGATCCTCCCGTTCCGCGGGAAGATCCTGAACGTCGAGAAGGCCCGCCTCGACAAGATGCTCCAGAACGAGGCGATCCGCGCGCTGATCACCGCGATCGGCATCGGCATCGGGGAGGAGCAGGACATCTCCCGCCTTCGGTACCACAAGATCATCCTGATGGCCGATGCCGACGTGGACGGCGCCCACATCCGGACGCTCCTGCTCACCCTCTTCTACCGGAAGATGCCGGTCTTGATCTCGGAGGGGAGGGTCTTCATCGCCCAGGCCCCGCTCTACCGGATCCAGAAGGGCGCGAAGATCACCTACAGCTACTCGGACGACGAGCGGGACCAGGTCCTCGCCGAGCTCGGGGGCATGAAGGGGGTCACGATCCAGCGGTACAAGGGGCTCGGCGAGATGAACGCCGAGCAGCTCGCGGAGACGACGATGCGGCGCGGCGCCCGAACCCTCCTCAAGGTGACGGTCGAGGACGCGGCGCGAGCGAACGAGTTGATGCAGATCCTGATGGGCGAAGAGGTCGAACCTCGGCGCCAGTACATCGAGGAGCATTCGCTCGAGGTCAAGAACCTCGACATCTAGCGTCCGGTCGCGCGGCCTCCCCGGACCCCCCTTTCCCGCGCCCGGCCCCCCTCGGCCGAACGATTTATCGCCCCGGCCCGGTAGCGAGCTCCGTGCGGACGCCGGCGACCTCTCCTCCGCTCGTCGTGCGGGACGCCCTGCTCGTCACCCAGGACCCCGCCCGCCGGGTACTGCGCGGCGACCTGCGGATCGAGGACGGACGGTTCGTCCACGTCGGGCCCGGCGCCTCGCGCGAGGGGGCCGAGGAGATGGACGGGCACGGGTTCGCCGCCGTCCCGGGGTTCGTCAACGCGCACACCCACGTGGCGATGAGCGTCCTGCGGGGGATCGCCGACGACCGCGACCTCTCCGGGTTCCTCGAGACGCTGTTCCGCGTCGACGCCCGGCGGACGGAGCCGGATGTCGAGGCCGCGGCCCGGGCCGGGATCGCGGAGATGCTCCTCGGAGGAACGACCTCCTTCCTCGACCTGTACTACCTCGAGGATGCGGTCGCCCGGGCGGCGGAGTCGCTGGGGATCCGGGCGTTCCTCGGATGGGCGGTGCTCGACCCGGACAAGACGACCCAGAAGGGGCGCCCGATCGACAACGCCCGGGCGTTCATCGACCGTTGGAAGTCGCACCCCACCGTGACCCCGCTCGTCGCCCCGCAAGGCGTGTACGTGTGCGACCGGGAGACCTGGCTCGGGGCCCGGGAGCTGGCCGAGCGCACGACCCGGCTCTGCCACTTCCACCTTTCCGAGACCCGGCGCGAGGTCCACGAGCACGAGGCGAGGACCGGCCGCCGTCCCATCGTCTGGCTCGAGCAGATCGGCTTCTTCGGGCCCGGGATGGTCGCCGCCCACACGGTCTGGCTCACGGGCGAGGAGATCGGGATCCTCGCGCGCCGCCAGGTGGGGATCGCCCACTGTCCGAGCTCGAACCTGAAGCTCGCCTCCGGCGGCGTCGCTCCGGTCGTCGAGCTTCGCGAGGCGGGCGCGACGGTCGGGCTCGGGACCGACTCGGTCGCGAGCAACAACTCGCTGTCGATGCTGCGGGAGATGCACGTCGCGGGGCTCGTCCAGAAGAACCAGCGATGGGATGCCTCGGCCCTTCCGGCCCAGCTCCTGCTCGACTTCGCGACGATCGACGGGGCTCACCTCCTCGGGCGGGCGGACTCCCTCGGTTCCCTCGAGCCGGGGAAGCAGGCCGATTTCTCGCTCGTTCGCCTCGACCACCCGTCCCTGGTGCCGGCCCGGCCCGAGGCGATCGTCTCGCACCTCGCCTACTCGGCCGAGGCGGAGGCGATCGATTCGGTGTTCGTCGCGGGCCGACCGGTGGTGCGCGGACGCCGGCTCCAGGGCGCGGACTGGTCGGAGATCCGTATCGCGGCCGAACGCGCCGCCGACCACCTCTGGTCGGATCGGCCGGGGTAGTCGCCCCCGTCACCGCGGGCCGAGGTCGGAGGCGATCGCCTCGGCGAGACCGCGGGCGAGCGCGGGACCGGGCTCCCGGAGCCCGAGCTCCCACACGCCCGCGAGCCGATCGGAAGGGCTCGGGGGCCCCAGGTCGAACAATCGGTCGATCGCCGCGCGGTCCACGTGGACCGAGATCGTGCCATGGTGCAGGAGACCGGTGCGCACCATGTGCTGGGCCGCGCCGCCGAGGATGCGGTCCCCGGCCGAGAGGACCGAACCACGATCGCCCAGCGTACAGTACTCCGGAACGACCCCGGGCGCCGGGGCCCACCGCGCCGCCACGCCGTAGCCGGCAAGCCACCGGACCACCCCGTGGCCGAGCCGGTCGTACGCCCGGTGGAAGTCCGCGCCCACGCGCGGATCGTCGCGCGGCAGGACGATCGTCCAGGCCAGATCCCCCACCTCGTGGAGCAGGCCGGTCCCACCGGTCCGTCGGGCGACCGTCGGGATGCCCTCGGCCGCGGCCCGCTCTAGATACGCCGACTCCGGGCGCACTCCCACACCGAAGGTGACGCACCGCGCCTTCAGTAGGGCGACCCGCACCCGCCCGCCGTCCCCGCGCAACAACGTTTCGTCGCCCGAGGCGTACTCGACGGGCCCGGCCTCGAGGACCACGGTGGCGGCTACCGGACGCGGATCGGAGGTCGGGGACACGATCGGCACTCAGGTCCCCGGGGGGGACGGCGCGCCCGACGCTCGGCTCGAAAGCATATGAGCGCGCCGGCGCTCGCGCGGGCATGGCCGAGATGAGCACGTTCGCGTTGCGCCCCGGCGACGCGGCCCCCGACTTCGCTCTGCCGGGGACGGACGGGACGACCCACCGCCTCTCGGAGTTCGCCGACCGGCGGCTCCTGCTGGTCGTGTTCTGGTGTAACCACTGCCCGTACGTCCAGGCCTGGGAGTCCCGGATGGTCGACCTCGGTCGAAAGTACGGACCGAAGGGCGTCGCGATCGTGCTGATCAACTCGAACGACGCGGATGCCTATCCGGACGACGACGGCGAATCGATGGCCCGACGGGCCAAGGAAAAGGGGTACCCGTTCCCCTACCTGCGCGACGAGACCCAGGACGTGGCCCACGCCTACGGCGCCCTCGTCACGCCGCACCCGATGCTGTTCGGGCCGGACCGCCGCCTGGTCTTCCAAGGGCGCATCGACGACGACCATCAGCACCCCGAACGGGTCGCCCACCGGTACCTGGAAACGGCGATCGACCAGGCGCTCGCCGGCGGGCCGGTCGTTCCCGCGCAGCTACCCGTCGCCGGGTGCACGGTCAAGTGGAAGGGGTGAGCCCTTCCGTCCTTTCCGCCGGCCCGCGCCGCGTCGCGAGCGCAGGTCGGCCTCGCGTCGCTCGAACGACAGCTTGAGCTCCGGGGCGACGGGCGACCCGGCCTGGTCTCGGCGGGCGGCGATCGCGACCTTGCCCGCGAGCGCCCGGGCGAGCTTCCCCCGGTCGCTGCGAGGGGCCGACTGGATCTGCGGGTGGAGGAACAGATGGCCGTGCCGCGGCGGCGGGGCCCGGCCGCGCAGGTGTTCGAAGAAGGCGCGTTCGGCGCCGAGCACTTGGACCGTGCTGGCCGGAAGACGGGCCAGCCGGTCGAGGCCCCCGGCCTGGGCGAGCATCAGACCCGCGAGCTCCGGGCCGAGCAGCGCGTGGAGGTTCGGGGTATGCACCGGCACCGACGCGGCGACCGCCGCCTCGAGGGCGTCGCGAGTGGCCCGGATCGCCCCGTAGAGCTCGGCGAGTCGCAGGCGCGCCTCCCGCAGCCGGGGATCGTCCGGCCCGAGGGCCGACGTCCCCCCGGGCTCGAGCGCGGAACGCGCCGCCCGCGCGGGATCGGCGGCATCGACGTCCGGGGTGTCCCGGCCGACCCAGCTCACGAGCCGCTCTCCCACGAGGTTGCTCGCGCGGTCGAGGTCGCGTACCGCGCGGACCGCCTCCTCGACGTGGATCGACGGGTCCCAGGAGGCTTCGAGCGCCTCCTGCGCGGTCCGGAGGAGGTACGCCCGCTGGAGATCGGGGTCCGCTTCGAACGCTACCGAGATCGGGGCCTCGATCGAGTACGTGACCCCGGGGCCGACGAGCCGGCGATCCCGGGTCACCCAGGCCTCGGTGCCGCGTTCGGCGAGCAGCGCGTCCTCCTCCGGCGTCGTGCGGCCCGTCGCGCGCCGGCGAGCCCGGTCGCAGAGGACTTCGAGCTCTCGGGCGACGAGCGCCTTTCGTACGACGCTCGCGCCGTCGACGAGGTACGCTCCGTGCCAGGCGGTGACGAGCGCGCGCACGCGACGGCGAGGCCGGGGGAGATTAAGAGCGCGGCCCGGCTCGTTCGGCGGATGTCCGCGGGCGAGGAACGGGAGTGGATCCGGCACGAGCGTCGAGGCCGCACGATCGTCCTGACGATCGACCATCCGCCGGTCAACGTGCTTTCCCGCCCCGTGCTCGAACGGCTGACGGCTCGGCTCGAGGAGGTGGCGCACGATCCCGAGGCGCGGGTCGTCGTGCTCGCGAGCGCCTCGGAAAAAGCGTTCGCCGCCGGCGCCGACATCCGGGAGATGCAGCGCCTGGGACCGGACGAGGCCCGGATCCACGGCGCTCGGGGCCAGGGGGTCACGCGGGCGATCGAGCGGCTCCCGCTCCCAGTGATCGCCGCGGTCCACGGGGTCTGCTTCGGCGGAGGCTGCGAGATCGCGCTCGCGTGCGACTTCATTCTCGCGAGCGAAGATGCCCGGTTCGGTCAGCCCGAGATCAACCTGGGCGTGATGCCGGGGTGGGGCGGAACACGTCGTCTTCCCCGCCGGGTTGGCGCCGCCCGCGCGCGTCGATGGATCCTCACGGGCGAACCGGTGGGGGCCCGGCGCGCGGAGTCGGAGGGATTGGTCGATCGGGTGGTTCCCCGGACCGAGCTCCTCACCGCCTCCCTGGCCTTGGGCGACGAGCTCGCGGCCAAGCCGCCGGTCGCCCTGGCGGCGGCGAAGTACGCCCTTGCCCGGGCGATCGACCCGGCGATCGACGAGGGGCTCGCCTACGAGCTCGAGCTGTGGGCGCGGCTCTTCGGGACCGACGGCCAGAAGCAGGGGATGCGCGCGTTCCTCTCGAAGGAGCCGCTCCTCCCGACGGGCCGGCCCCGCTGGGCGGAGCAATCGGTCGGCTTCCCTTGGGCCGAGCCCGCACCGGGCCCGGGCGGGAGAAAGGGCGATAAGCGCGCGGAGCCGAAGAGCGGCTGATGCCGCGGTGGCTCAGCTGGCAGAGCGGCTCCTTGGTAAGGAGCAGGCCGAGGGTTCAAATCCCTCCCGCGGCTTCGGTTCGCCGGAAGGTCCCCGCTGGGGAAGGGGACCTCGCCTCCCCTCGGGTTCGGACAGCGGAAGTTCTTCTCCCGCGTCCGTCGGCCTCTGGTGGGGAGTGCCGAGCGTGACCGAGAGCGCGATCGTCGCCCGGGGCATCACGAAGGTCTACGGGGAGCTGACGGCGGTCGACCACGTCGACATGGACATCCAGAAAGGGGGCATCTTCGGCCTCCTCGGCCCGAATGGCGCCGGGAAGACCACGATCATCAAGCTCCTGACCGGGCTCAGCGACCTGACCGAGGGCGAGGCGTCGGTCGCCGGATACGACGTCCGCCGGCAGCCGATGCACGTGAAGAAGAACATCGGCTGGGTCGCGGCCGAGGTGATCCTGGACGACGACCTGAGCGGCTGGGAGAACCTCTGGCTTCAGGCAAAGCTCCAACGCCTGGTGGATTGGAAGGAACGGGCCGAGCAGCTGCTCGCCTACTTCGAGCTCTCCGACCGCAAGCAGGACCGCGTCGGCACCTACTCGACCGGCATGCGCAAGAAGATGGAGATCGCCCTCGCCCTCCTCCACCAGCCGCAGGTCATTTTCATGGACGAACCCACGATCGGTCTCGATGCGAACGTGCGCCGCATGCTGTGGAAGCTCATTACCGGGGTCAACAAGGAGTTCGGGATCACGGTCCTCTTGACCACGCACTACATCGAGGAGGCGGATGCCCTCTGCGACCACGTGGCGATCATCGACCGGGGCAAGTTCGTCGCCTCCGGCACGCCCGCCGAGCTCAAGTCCCGGATCCAGAACGACTTCCTCGAGATCGAGACCGCGGCGCCGGTCACCGAAGCCCAGCTCCGAGCCCTGCCGGGGGTCGTGGAGGCCCATCCCCAGGGGAAAGGCTGGATCCTCAAGGTCGGTTCCGCCGAGGAGACGCTCCCCTCGCTGTTCGCCAGCTTTCCGGAACGCTCGATCCAGCGCGTGAACATTGAGAAACCGAGCCTCGAGAGCGTCTTCATCGACATCACGGGGAAGCGCATCGATCAGGCGGGTTCCGACGTCCAGGACTTCCGGAAATTCTACATGAACGTCCGGAGATCGCGGCAATGAGCGCGGAGAGCCGCTTCGCCTGGTGGCCCCGACCGGACCGCGCCGAGTCCAGCGATTACATCCGCCAGGGGAGCCAGTTCTACGGCCTGTACGCCCGCGAGCTGATCAAGACGTTCCGCAACCCCCTCGTGCTCCTCATCACACTGGTCCAGCCGTTCATGTGGCTCGCGTTCTTTGGGAGCAGCTTCGCCAGCCTGTCCACCCAGACCCTCGACGCCGTGCTCCACGCCCCTCCGGGAACCGGCTACCTGGCCTTCCTTCTCCCCGGCGTGCTCTCGACCTCGATGCTCTCCGTCGGCATGTTCGGTTCCATGAGCACGATCCAGGACAAGCGGTTCGGCTTCATGAAGCGCGTCCTCCTCACGCCGACCGGCCGGAGCACGGTCTACCTCTCCAAGGCCCTCGGATCCGCCACGCGGGGCATGGTGCAGATACCCGTGATGATCGTCGCGGCATGGGTGTTCGGCGTCCGGTTCGGCGGGGACCCCCTCATGTGGGCCGGGTGGCTCCTCGGGCTCGTGCTCCTCGGCTTCGGGTTCTCCGCGTTCTTCCTGGCGGTCACGGCCTCCAGTACGGACTGGCAGACCCCGGGCGTCATCTCGAACTTCATCACGATGCCGCTGATGTTCGCGAGCGGGGCGTTGTTCCCCGCCCAGAACTACCCGGTCTGGATGCAGGACATCACGCACGTCAATCCCGTCGCCTTCGCCTCGCTCCTCGGCCGCGGGATCCTGGTCTACGGCACCCCGGACTGGACGTACCTCGGATACCTGGCCGTGTTCGCGACGGCGATGGTCCTTATCGGAACCCTGGTCGCGAGCAAGTACCTCAAGGTCGAGTGAGGCGGGCCGGCCTCCCCTCCCTTCGTCCGTACGGGTCAATCCCGCTTGACCGACAGACCATCCCGTACCGACCGGTCTCACCGGGCCATGCAGGCGATCGGCACCTGGAAGCACGATTACGAGACGGTCCTCGAGGACGCTCACGCTCACCGCGTGATCGTAGACCTTCCCATCGACGAGGGAGGACGCAGCGCCGGCCCCTCCGCCCTCGAGCTCTGCGTGCTCTCGCTCGCCGGATGCATCACCACGATCTTCGCCCTCGTGGCACGACGACGCCGGTTGGCGATCCAGGGGATGACCGTCGCGCTGGAGGCGGAGCGTCCGCGCGGGGCGCCCACGATCACCCGGGTCCACGGGACCCTGCGGGTCCGGACCCGGGCCGATCCGTCCGAGGTCGAGACCGCACTGCGACTGACGCTCAAGACCTGCCCGGTCGGGGTCCTGTTCGAGAAGGCGCAGATCCCCGTCGAGGTTACGGCGATCGTGCAGTCTCCGAGCGTTCCGGGCTGAACGGACCGAGGGCGACGCCGGCCCCGAATCCCGCTCCGGGGGACCGATTCCCTCGGGGTGGCGTGGATCGGCCGAAGTTGTCGAACCCGATTGACGGGGCCTTTATCCCCGCCGTGCCCGGTCGAGGCGCCGGATGGTGCTACGCGATGCCGGGCGATAAGCGGGCGGACCTTGCCGGGCCGGGGATCGGGAATTACACCGACGTCGAACGCGT
This sequence comes from Thermoplasmata archaeon, assembly GCA_052326305.1. Classification (GTDB taxonomy): domain Archaea; phylum Thermoplasmatota; class Thermoplasmata; order Lutacidiplasmatales; family UBA184; genus Lutacidiplasma. The sequence continues at coordinate 362,789 of JBKQPJ010000015.1, forward strand.
CCTTCCCTCCGACTACCGGTCCCTCCTGAACCCGAAGGACACGCAGCGGGCGATCTACGCGGCCAAGGCGTACATCGAGGAGCATCTCTGCCGGGAGCTGAACCTGATGATGGTGCAGGTCCCGTTGATCGTGGAGGCGGAGAGCGGCGTCAACGACATGCTCGACCGGGACGGCTCCCGAACCCCGATCCAGTTCCACATCTCCAACGACCGGAACGTCCATCCGATCGAGGCCCAGGTCGTCCAGGCCGCGACGAAGTGGAAGCGGATGGCCCTCCGCGAGCTCGGCATGGGGCCCGGAGAGGGCCTCGTCACGGACATGCGGGCGGTCCGGAAGGACTACTTCCTCGACCACGACCACAGCGCCTACGTCGACCAGTGGGACTGGGAGAAGGCGATCAACGACAGCGACCGCGGGCTCGAGTACCTGAAGGTCACGGTCCGGAAGATCTGGAAGGTCATCACCGGGGCCGAGCGGCATGTGCTGGCGATGTTCCCGCAGCTGCGGGACGCGAGGTACCCCCGTCTCCCCGAGGAGATCCGGTTCTTCCACGCGGAGGAGATCCTCGACATGTTCCCCGACCTCCCCCGGAAGCAGCGGGAGACGGAGCTGCTCCAGAAGCACGCGGCCGTGTTCATCATCGGGATCGGCTGGCCGCTCCAGGACGGGCTTCCGCACGAGATGCGGGCGGCGGACTACGACGACTGGTCGACCGAGGTCCCCTCCGACTCCGGCCGGGCCATGCACGGCCTGAACGGCGACATCCTCGTCTGGAACCCGGTGACGAAGCGCCGGCACGAGCTGATGTCGGGCGGGATCCGCGTGAACGCCGACACGCTCCGCCGGCAGCTCGAGATGGCGAAGCAGCTCGACTTCCTGCGCTACCCGTACCATCAGGCGATCCTGAACGGCGAGATCCCGCTGAGCATCGGAGGGGGGATCGGCCAATCCCGCACCCAGATGCTGCTGCTCCGCAAGGCGCACATCGGCGAGGTGAGCGTCACCGTCTGGCCCAAGATCCTTCGCGAGATCAGCGAGAAGAAGAACATCCACGTCCTCACCTGAGGGAGGTTCTCCCGGAGCGTCCGCCTCCGGCCTGCCGGCGGGGGAGAAGCGCTCGGGCCGGTCTCCCCGCGTCTCGCGTCCGCTCCCCGGGCCGGGGGCCTAGGGGGACGCTTTCCGGGCGAGGTCGGCCGGGACCGGAAGTCCTGCTCGAATGACGAGAGGCCCCATCTCTCCGGCGGGGAGGAGCGATTCATGGTTCGGGGTTCCGCCGGACGGCTCCGCCACCCTCGCCGCCTACCGACGGTCGAGTCTCTGGCAGCCCACCTCGATCGCCGTGCGCCACGGCCCCGGCTGGCGAGATCCGTCGAGCGGGCGGGATCGCTGCGGGCGCGTCGCCCGGGGGCCCCTAGGCGTCGCCGTAGGGTGCGTCGCGGCCGGGATGTTCTCCGCGAGAGAACGCGTCCATCGCGTACTTCTGTTTCGCCGCCATCTCGGTGCGGGACATCTTCACCCGCATCGACAACGACCAGTGGTGGCCGAACGGATCGAGAAGGTGGCCGTACCGCTCGCCCCAGTACTGGTTCTCCAGGGGCATCGTCACCTTCGCCCCCGCCGCGACCGCCCGGTCCCAAAGCGCGTCGACGTCCTTCGAGTAGATGTGCAGGGTGACCGTCGTCGTGCCGAGCGTCGAGGGAGGCACGACATCCGACCCCGGGAACACGTCCGAGAGCATCAGGATCGAATCCCCGAGGCGCAGCCGGCCATGGACCAACTTTCCGTCCGGGGTCATCCGTCGCGCCAGCTCCTTGGCGCCGAACGCCTTCTTGTAGAACTCGAGGGCCGCCACACCGCCCGATACCGCGAGGTAGGGAACGACCGTCGGGTAACCGGGGGGAATGGGGGCGACTCGAGCGGGGCGCGTGGTCCGCCGGGGCTTCGTCCGTTTCGAGGGCGGCATGATTCGACCGGACCTACGATACCGAGACGTGTACATAATGAAGAACCCGGGACGACGGGGACCGACCGACCTGAGTACGCGGGACGGGCATTTTCAGGCGAGCGCGATGCCCGCCAGCCGGGCGCCGAACTCGCGACACCTCGATTGCTCGCCTTCGTGGATCGGGCCTCGGACCCCGTCGACGAAGACCGATATCCCCGGCGAGGCGATGTGCAAGCTCGGGTCCTCGCGGTTGAGGGCCTTCTTCATCCGGAGGACGGCGCCGCCGGTCTGTCGGGCGAGGTGAGTATCGAAGAAGGAGACCGTCTTGGTGTCCAGCCGGTCCTGAGCGAGCTGATGCAGCAGGTTCTTCACCGGCCGGGTGGCGGCTCCGAGGTGGCTCGCGGAACCGATGACGATGATGTCGTAGTCGCGAAGCCGGGGGGGACTGAGCTCCTGAACGCTCGCCACCGTCGTCATCACCCGGCCCGTCGAGGAGATGCCTCGGGCGATCTCCTCCGCCACCAGCCTCGTGTTGCCGTACCAAGAATCAAAGACGATCAACGCGTTGGCCATCGCCGAGCGGGCTGGAGTCCGCCACCCTCGGCGGCCGAGAAATCCCCCTTACTTAGAATCGAGGTCAAACCGAATTGACGGTCTGCCCCCGGGGACCGGGAGTCGGGGTGGGTCAGGGCCGCCTACTCCCGGGCCGCGGCGGTCCCCACGACCGCCGTGTTCCCCCCGGGGGAGCGCCGAGCGACCTCCCCACCGTCCCGGCTCCCGGCGCGGACCGGTCCGTCCCGCGGCTCGCGGCCGCACCCCCGGGAACCGGGGGAAGGTTCGAACGGTTCGTACGCAAGGCGGATGGCCTTCTCGTTCTCGTCTCCCCCAAGCCGGAGGGAACCGTGGTGGAGCTCGAGTCGGCCGGTATCGCCCTCTCCCTAGCTCTGCTCTCCGGGGTCCTCTCGTACCTTTCGATCCGGGGAGTGTTCCGATCGTACCAGGGTCGATCGCGCCACCAGCTGATGTTCGCCCTGGGTCTCGGGTGTGGCGCCGCCGCGATGGCCATCGAGCTGGTCGCCTATCTCGGCGTCGTGAACTCCCCGCTGCTGCAGGGCTACGTCTTCCTCTCGGCCGCGATCGTCGGGGTCCTCTCGCTCGGCTCGGCGAAGGCGTTCCGTCCGGGTCGGTTCGAGGCGATCTATGCGGCGTACATGGTCGTGACGCTCGGGACCGTGGCGTGGTTCAGCTTCACGACCCCGATGGCGGTCTCGATGGTCCGCCAAGGGATCGTGGTCGGTAACCCTCCCCTACTTCTCCTCGTCCTCTCCTCGCTCGTCACTGTGCCCGCGACCGTGGTGCTCCTGACCGCGGCCGTCGTGCACCTGCGCCGGACGTTCCGGCCGAAGGGTCTCTTGATGGTGGCCGGAGCGTGCGTTCTGGGCGCGGGCGGGGCCTTCTACATCGCGTCGTTCCCGGTGGTGCTCTACTACGCGGAGTTCGTCGGGATCCTGATGCTCTTCCTCGGGCTCGCCGACCTCTCGCGGTTCGCCATGACGAAGCCGGCAACGGCCCCCGACCGCGTGTCGCTGTAGCCTGCCTCCGCGCCGTTCCCCTTCAACGCTCATATACGGCGGCCACCATGGCCGCCGCGCAGCGGGGTAGGGTAGTCAGGAAAGCGGTCGGCGTTGCCCGGCCGTCCTGAAATCCCGACGGGCTCATAACCCGTAGATCCATGGTTCAAATCCATGCCCCGCTATTCTCGCGGTAGCCGGTTCGCTAGCCAGGAAACCGGTGAGACGGACCCGCCGCGGCCGCCCTGAACGCGAGCGAGGGTCCCTCGGGACCCGAATTCGGAGCGACCGGATCAGGCCGTGCCCTTGGTCTTGGAGCCCCGTCGCCGGCCCGGCGGCTTCGAGGGGGACGTAGGCTCGCTCGGGGCCGGTTCCGTCCCCGTCGTCGCGGGCGCGGAGACCGGGGCGGGTTCCACGGCCACCGGGGCGGCGAAGGAGGGAGCGGGTGGAGGTGGAGCCGGTGGAGAGGCCGCCGGGGGCGGCGGCGGTGGGGGTGGCGGAGGGGGCGGCGGGGCGGCCGCGTGGACCGGCGCCGGGGGCGCGCTTGCCGGCGGGGCGGCGGGAGAAGACGGTCGGGAGGGGATCGCGACGAACTCCCCCGGCCTCCAGGTGTGGGGCATCTTCAGGATGCCCGGGTCCTTCAGAAAGAGGTCGGCGTGGCCGCAGTTGCGGCAGAGTCGGGTCCCCAGGGAGAGCTCGCCGCCGGACCGGATCGACAGACCTCCCCGGCCGATCGTCCCCGTTCGAAGCTCGTTCGCCCAGACGAAGTCGGACGCACCGCAGTTGCTGCAGACCGGAGGCAAGTTAGACACCCGTCGGGGAAAGGAAGCTCGGGTCCCCTACAAAGCAGTTCGGGCCGAACCGTGGCGGCCCGACGCAACGTCCATGTACGTCCGCCCCGGTCGCTAGGACGGCGATGGAGGCGACGTTTCGTTCGATCGCGGTGGCGATCGACGGGTCCGACCATGCGTCGGCCGCCCTCTCGGTGGCGATCGACCTCGCCCGACGCTACGATGCCCGTCTCACCGTCGTGGCGGTCGCCCCGATCACCCCGGCGATGGTGATGCCGAACGAGCCGATGTTGCCCCCGATCCTCCCCGAGAGCACGGTGCCCCAGTTCCGGGGGCTCGTCGATGCGGCGGTGCAACGGGCCCGGTCGTCGGGGCTCCGCGCGGTGGAGGGCGTCTGTGTGGAGGGGGCGGCGGTCGACGAGCTGCTCTCGTTCCTCGGAGCCCACCCGTTCGACCTGCTGGTCCTCGGTTCGCGAGGGCTCTCCACCGCCAAGAGGATCCTGCTCGGGAGCGTCTCCTCGGCGCTCGTGAACCGGGCGCCGTGCCCGGTGCTCGTCGTGCGGCCGCCGTCTACGACGCGGTCGAAGTGACGATCACGCGAGTCGGAACCGGGAGCTTGTGGGAGGCCTTCCGCAACGCCTCCTTCGCGGCGTCGAGGTGGGCCTCGGTCGTGTAGATCGTGATCAGCTCCGCGCCGATGCCGGCCCGCACGGCGTGGCCGACCGGCTTGCCGAAGGCGCCGCGCATCCCGTCCGAGATACGGTCGGCGCCGGCGCCCATCGCCATCTTGTGCTCGCGGAGGATCTGGTGGGGGAATCGCCGGAGCTTGAGGCGGTACTCGTTCGGAGCCGCCTTTTCTAGCACGCGGACCGCGCTCACCCGGGCGGCCTCGAGCGCGGTGTCCCGGACCTGCGCGGCCTCTTCCATGCCGAGGGAGAGACTGAGGGGGAAGGCCGTGCGCAGGTTCCCGGTGTCGAACTGAGTGATCCGGAGCGCGGGGACCCCTCCCATGTACTCCCGCCGGGTGTAGACCTGGCCCTCGACCTTGCGGTACATGCGGGCCGGCTTTCGCGTCATGGGTGCCGCCGAGACGGCGTCTGCTTGAAAAGCGTTGCGATGCTCCTCGGCGGCCGCTCCCCGACCGAGGGGGTTCTACGCCGGGGGAACCGGACGAAGCGTCGCGCCTCGCCGGCCGGCGCGCACCTCGAGGGCACGGATACCCCGCCGTTCGAGCCACGTGAGGATCGCCTGCCTCCGAGGGCCGGCCGGGAGCGAGGCGAAGAAGCTCCGACCGAACATCGCTTGGGCCGCGCGGCCCCCCCGGCGGCGCACGGCGCGCACCGCCCTGCGCACCTCCGGCGGGGCGAGCCCCAGCCGGTCGGTGAACTCCTCGCTCGCCGCCCAGAACCGCCCGGGCGAAACGTCGGCCGAGAGCTCCCCGACGTTCCGGTAGGCCGCCGCCACGCGGGCGAGCAGGCGGGGGCTCGAAAGGAGGGGTGGGGAGGCCATCGGAGGACCGACCACGGCGACCAGCAGCGGGGAAGCGTAGGGCTGGCGGGCGATCGCTCCGAACGGCGGGATCCCGGGCCGTCGTCGGATCTCGAGGCCCCCGCCGAGGATCGCGGCGACGCCCCCGAGCCCGCCCCCGCCGAAAAGATCGGCGAGATGGGCCGTCTCCACCGCGTGCTGCCGGCTCGCTCCCACGAGGCGACCGACCGCGAGGGCCGTCGCCAGGGCCCCCGCCGCGCTCGTCCCGAACCCCTGGCCGATCGGCAGCTCATGACGGAGCCGCACCGAGAGGCGTCCCGGGCGAAGCGCGAGCAGCCGTCGCGCCACCTCCGTCGAGATGTGGAGCGGGAGGCGCCCGTCCCCGGTCACGGAAAGACGGGGCCGGTCCGCGGCGCTCCAGGCGGCGTCCGCGTAGACCCCCGCGTCCAGAACCAGCCCGACTCCGACCGATCCGCGGCCCCGCGGGTCCCGCGCGTCGGTCTGCGGGAGGAACGCCCCGGTGACATGTCCGGGGGCAAAGGCGCGCGCCCGACGGTCGGTCCGGACCCCCACGCTCACCTCGGAAGATGGCCCGATGGTCGATTACTTATAAGCCCCCTAGCTGTCTCATAGGTACCGAACCCTGAGGTCGTTCGGCTCCACGGACCGATGAGCGATCCCGACGCGACCCCCGTCCCCCCGCACGACTCGTTCGACCGGGTCAACTTCCTCGAGTTGAGGAACACCCAGCTCGCCGAGGCGATCAAGCGGGTCGAGAGCGAGCGGCACTACATGGAGGCCGAGATCCTCCGGCTCCAGCGGGAGGTCAAACGCTTGAAGACCGAGCTCGACCGCCTCCGCTACCCTCCGCTGATCGTCGGGAGCGTCCGGGACGTCCTCACCGACGGACGAGTGATCGTGAAGTCCTCGACGGGCCCCGACTTTGTCGTCAACTCGGCGGAGACGGTCGAGCACGGCAAGATCACGGTCGGCAGCCGCGTCGCGCTCAACAAGCAGACGCTCGCGGTGATGGGCGTCCTTCCCGCGTCGCTCGACCCGCTCGTGACGGCGAGCGAGATCGTGGACAAGCCGTCGGTCAGCTACCCGGACATCGGAGGGCTGTCCGACCAGATCCGCGAGATTCGAGAGGCGGTCGAGTACCCGCTGCTGCGCGCCGACCTGTACAAGAAGGTCGGGGTGGACCCGCCGAAGGGCGTCCTCCTGATCGGCTCCCCGGGCACGGGGAAGACGCTGATCGCGAAGGCGGTCGCCCACCACACCAACGCGACGTTCATCCGGCTCGTCGGCAGCGAGCTCGTCCAGAAGTACATCGGGGAGGGGGCGCGGCTCGTCCGCGAGCTGTTCCAGCTCGCCCGCGAGAAGGCGCCCACGATTATCTTCATCGACGAGATCGACTCGATCGGGGCCAAGCGCCTCGAGGTCGCGACCAGCGGCGACCGGGAGGTGCAGCGCACGCTCATGCAGCTGCTCGCCGAGATGGACGGCTTCGAGCCGCTCGCCAACGTGAAGATCGTCGCAGCGACGAACCGTCCGGACATCCTCGACGATGCGCTCCTGCGGCCCGGGCGGTTCGACCGGATCATCGAGATCCCCGTCCCGACCTACCAGGGACGGGGGGAGATCTTCCGGATCCACAGCCGGGGCATGGCGATCCACGAGCCGATCGACTTCGAGGTTCTGGCGGGTCGGTGCGAGGGCGCCACCGGGGCCGACATCCGGGCGATCTGCACGGAGGCCGGCATGTGGGCGATCCGAGAAGAGCGCGACAGCGTGACCGTGGCCGACTTCGACCGGGCGATCGAGAAGGTCGTCGGGGAAGAGGAGTTGCGCAAGGAATCGGTCACGATGTTCGCCTGAGGGCGAACCCTCGAGACGGCGGCCGCGCCCGTCCTAGGCCGGCGACGCCGGGGCCACCGTGAACCGGCCGAAGATCCTCGGCCCGGTCGGGACGGAGAGGTCGAGGAGGAAGGCGGCCGCTCCCGGACCGTACACCACGGGGCGGTCGGCCGTGACCGTGACGCCGGCGGGATCGGCCCGGTCGAGCGTCGCCGGGACGACCTGGAGCCCGAGGGCGAGGTGGAGCGCGGCCCCCGGCCCCGCGTCCCCTCGGTAGTAGCGGCAACGCGTGATCGGGCCCCCGACGACCGTCGGCGACTCCCGAAGCGCGCCCGGGGGGGCCAGGATCTGTCCCCGGGAGATCTCGTCGGCGTCGACCCCCCGGAGCGCGACCCCGACGCGTTCGCCGCAGATCGCCTCCTTGCGGTCGACGTCGTGGACCTGGAGCGAGCGGATATCGACGTCCTTGCCCGTGGGGTAGAGCCGCAGCCGGTCGTGCGCGTGCAGCGTCCCCCGTCGGACGACCCCGAGCGCGACGGCCCCGACGCCCTTCACCGGGAACGCGTGGTCGATCGGGACCTCGACCGGCCCCTCGGCGGTCGGGGCGTTCCATCCCTCGATCAGGGAGCGCAGCCGCGGATAGTCGAGCGGAACGCGGGGGACGGACTCGAGGCGGCTGCCCTTGAACAGGCGCCCGAGCTCGGTGTCCCCCACGGTGGGGCCCACGACGACCGTCGTCGGCACGTCCGCGAGGTCGACGACGGCGATCGTCTCCGCGACGGGGCGGGAGAGCTCGACGATGGCGAGGAGGCACTGATCGGCCATCGAGAGCGCCTCGAGGAGCGGAGCGAGCTTCTCGGGGAACTGCGTCGGCTCGACGATCGTCATCGCGTGGGCGTCGTGCACCGCGTTGAACAGGGTCAGGTCGGAGGCCGTCCCCTTCTTCCCGAGCTCCTTCGCGACGTCCCTCGCCCCGACGACCGCCACGGTGACCGACGGGGCCATGGCCTACCCTCCGGACCGGGGCGCGACCGTCGAGACGGTCAGCTCCCCGGCCTTCGCGCCGATCTCGATCGTGCTCCCGTCGGGGATCTCGCCCGCGAGGAGCCGCGTCGTGAGCGGGTCGACGACCCGCCGCTGGACGGTGCGCTTGAGGGGCCGCGCCCCGAAATCCGGGTCGAACCCCTCGGAGGCGAGCAGCCGTTTCGCCGCGTCGGACGCCTTCAGGACGATCCGTCGGTCCTTGAGCCGTTCGGCGACCTGGTCGAGCTGGAGGGCGACGATCCGCCCGATCTCCCGCTCCGTCAGGGCGTGGAAGATCACGATCTCGTCGAGGCGGTTCAGGAACTCGGGGCGGAAGTGCTGGCGGAGCGCGGGCTCGATCACCCGGCGGCGCTCCTCGTCGGTCCTCGCATGGGCCAGCTGCTCGGTCCCGAGGTTGGAGGTAAGGATCACCACGGTGTTCCGGAAATCGACCGTCCGCCCCTGCCCGTCGGTGAGGCGCCCGTCGTCCATGAGCTGGAGGAGGACGTTCACCACGTCCGGGTGGGCCTTCTCGATCTCGTCGAACAGGACGACCGTGTAGGGGTGGCTCCGGACCGCCTGGGTCAGCTGCCCGCCCTCCTCGTAGCCGACGTACCCCGGGGGCGCGCCCACGAGACGCGAGACCGTGTGCTTCTCCATGTACTCGCTCATGTCGAGCCGGACGAGGGCTCGCTCGGAGTGGAACAGGAAGGCGGCGAGGGCCTTGGCGAGCTCCGTCTTCCCGACGCCCGTGGGCCCTACGAACAGGAAGGTGCCGATCGGCCGGTTCGGGTCCCCGAGGCCCGAACGGGACCGTCGGACGGCCCGGGCGACGGAATCGACCGCCTCGTCCTGCCCGACGACCCGGCGACGAAGCTCCTCCTCCATGTGGAGGAGCCGTTCCTTCTCCCCCGCGAGCAGGCGGTTGACCGGGATGCCGCTCCATTTCGCGACGACGCGGGCGATGTCCTCCTCCCCGACCTCCTCCCGGAGCATCGACGCGGCGGAGCCCGCCGCCGCGCTCCGCGACAGCTTCTCGACCTCCCGTTGGAGCTCCGGGACCTTCCCGTAGCGGAGCCGGGCGGCGGCCTCGAGGTCCCCCGCCCGCTCGGCGGCCTCCTCTTCCGCCTTGGCCCGGTCGAGCTCCGCGCGCAGGGCGCGGACCCGCTCGACCTCGGTCTTCTCCCGGCTCCACTGGGCCAGGAGCGCCGTCTCCCGTTCCTTGAGCCCCGCGAGCTCGCGCTCCAATTGGCCGAGCCGTTCCCGGCTCGCCGGATCGCTCTCCTTCGACAGGGCCATCCGCTCGATCTCGAGCTGCCGGATCCGCCGGGAGAGCTGGTCGAGCTCGACGGGCCGGGAGTCGAGCGCGAGGCGGACCCCGGAGGCGGCCTCGTCGACCGCATCGATCGCCTTGTCGGGAAGCCTTCGGTCGGGGAGGTACCGGGCCGAGAGCGTCGCGGCGGCGACGAGCGCGGCGTCGAGGATCCGCACCCCGTGGTGGAGCTCGTAGCGCTCCTTCAGTCCCCGCAGGATGGAGATTGTGTCCTCGACCGACGGCTCGGCCACCGGTACCGGCTGGAACCGGCGCTCGAGCGCGGGATCCTTCTCGATGTACCGGCGGTACTCCTGGGTCGTCGTGGCCCCGATGCAGTGGAGGGTGCCGCGCGCCAGCGCCGGCTTGAGGAGGTTCGAGGCGTCGAGCGCGCCGCCCTCGGTGGCGCCGGCGTGGACGAGCGTGTGCAACTCGTCGATGAACAGGATCACTCCGCCGTTGGAGCGCTCGACCTCCTGGAGGACGGCCTTCATCCGCTCCTCGAACTCCCCGCGGAACTTCGCGCCGGCGAGGAGCGCCCCGAGGTCGAGCCCCACCAACCGCTTCTCACGCAGCGCGTCGGGAACGTCCTTGGTCGCGATCCGCAGCGCGAGACCCTCGACCACGGCCGTCTTTCCGACCCCGGGCTCGCCGATCAGGACCGGGTTGTTCTTCGTCCGGCGGGAGAGGATCTGGATCACACGGCGGATCTCCTCGTCCCGGCCGATCACGGGGTCAAGCTTGCGGGCCCGCGCCAGCGCGGTGAGGTCCCGGCCGTACTTCTCGAGCGCCTGGTACTGGGCCTCTTCGCCTCGGCTCTGGACCGGCCGGTCCGCGCCCCGGACCTTCTCGAGCTCGGCCTCGAGGGCCGCCTTGCGGACCCCGAACTCCTCGAGAAGGTCGCGCGCCGGGGACGCGATCGCGAGGAGCCCGAAGAGCAGCTGATCGACGGGGGTGTAGCGGTCCTTGCGGCGGGCCGCCTCGGCCTCCGCCGCGTCGAGGACCGCCGTGAGCTTGCGCGAGAGGTACTGGTCCGCCGGGGCCACGTGGTCCGCGGTCGGACGATGGGCGAGGGCCTCCTCGGCGCGGGTCCGCAGGGTGTCGACGGAGACGCCGAGGGAGCGGAGCAGCGAGACGACCGGGCCCTCGTCGTCCGCCAGCAGGGCCGCGAGCAGGTGCTCGGGCTCTACGGCCGGGTGCCGGAGCTCGGAAGCGCGCTGAAAGGCGCGCTCCAGGGCTTGGCGCCCTGCGTCGGTCAATCGTTCGAGACGCATCGCTCGGATATCCGGGCGAGTCGATTTAAGCGGAACTCCCGTCCCGCTCAACCGTGGCCGATCTCGAGGTCCGCCTCGCCGGGCTGACGCTGCGCAACCCGTTCCTGCTCGCCTCCGGGATCTGGGGGGAGAGCGGGGACTCCCTCGCCGGCGCGTGGAAGGCGGGGGCGGGAGGCGTGATCACCAAGTCGATCGGGAGCGTCCCGCGCGCGGGGTATCCGAACCCGACCGTGGAGACGTACGAGCGCTGGGGGATGCTCAACGCGATGGGGCTCCCCAACCCGGGGATCGAGGAGTACCCGCGAGAGATCGAGGCGGCGAAGGCCTCGGGGGGGACGATCATCGGTTCCGTGTTCGCCGGGGACGCCGACGAGTTCGCCCGGCTCGCCGTCCGGATGGAAGCGACCGGGGTCGCGGCCCTCGAGTTGAACCTGAGCTGCCCGCACGCCGAGGGGTTCGGCACCGAGGTCGGCAGCGACCCGGCCAACGTCGAGGGGATCGTCCGGGCCGTGGTCCGCGCGGTCCGGGTCCCCGTGATCGCGAAGATCACCCCCAACACGTCGGATCCCGCGGGGCTCGCGGCCGCGGCCGAGCGCGGGGGGGCCGCGGCGGTGAGCGCGATCAACACGCTGCGGGGGCTCGCGATCGACCTACGGCTCCGGCGCCCGGTGCTCTCGCACGGGTTGGGCGGGCTGAGCGGCGCGGCGATCAAGCCGGTCGGGCTCGCGTGCGTCTGGCAGATCTTCGAGCGGGTCTCGATCCCGGTGATCGGGGTCGGCGGCATCTCGACCCCGGAGGATGCCCTCGAGTACGTCATGGCCGGCGCCCGCGCGCTTGAGGTCGGGACGGCGGTCGCGTTCGAGGGGATCGGGGTCTTCGGTCGCCTGGCGAAGGGCCTCTCGGAGCTGCTCGACGGGCTCGGCATCCGACGTCTTGACGACGTGGTCGGGGTCGCGCACCAGACCCGCTCGGTCTAGCCCGCCGCCCCGGCGGCCGAGGGGCTATATCGCCCTCCCGCTACGACGGGCCGTGCGTCACGTCGTCCGCGTCACCGATCGGGTCCAGGAGACTCCCTCCACCGTCACGCTGCGGTTCCCGTTCCCCGGGCCGATCGAGCCGGGGCAGTTCCTGATGATCTGGCTCCCCGGCGACGACGAACTGCCGATGTCGGTCTCCTACACCGAGGGCGGGTCGAAGGGACTCACGATCAAGGCGATGGGCGACGCGAGCCGCCGCGCGCAGTCGATCCGACCCGGCGACCCGATCGGTCTGCGGGGGCCGTACGGCAACCGCTTCGACCTCTCCCCCCGCGCGATCCTGATCGTCGCGGGAGGGTCGGGGGCGGCGGTGCTCGCCCCGGCCGCGGAGCGAGCGCGCGCGGCCGGGGCCACCGTCACGGTCGCGCTCGGGGCGACGACCCGGGCCGAGCTCCTGTTCCGGGACCGGTTCGTGAGGATGGGGGCTCGGGTCGAGGTCGCCACGGACGACGGCTCCGAGGGTGAGACGGGGTTCGTCACGGGCGTGGCGGCCCGGCTCGCCGCCGGGAAGCGGTTCGACGCGGTCTGGACCTGCGGACCGGAGGTGATGATGCAGAAGGTGGCGGCGATGGGGTCCGGGCGCGGTATGCCGGTCTATTGCGCGGTGGAGCGCCACATGAAGTGCGCCCTCGGAATGTGCGATGCCTGCGCCCTCGGTCCCTTCCACGTCTGCATCGACGGTCCGGTGTTCGACGCGCGACAGCTCGTCGACCTGCCCGAATTCGCCCGGTCCCACCGCGACGCGTCCGGCCGCCGACGCCCGTTCTGAGCCGCTCCCCGGGGGCCCGGGCCGCCGCGCGCCTATCTCCCCGCTCGGCCGCGCCCCAAGCCTTTATGCCCGGGCCCGCTACGAGCGGCCGGGGGAGGCGATCGTGAAGGTTCTGGTCGTCAGCGGGGGCGTCATCTCGGGTCTCGGCAAGGGGATCACCACGTCCTCCCTCGGCCGCCTGCTCAAGGCCCGCGGGATCTCGGTGACGATCGTCAAGATCGACCCGTACCTGAACGTCGACGCGGGGACGATGAACCCGTACCAGCACGGGGAGGTGTTCGTCCTCGACGACGGCACCGAGGCCGATCTCGACCTCGGGAACTACGAACGTTTCCTGGGGCAGAGCCTCTCGGGCACGCACAACCTCACGACCGGGAAGATCTACCGCTCGGTCATCGAGAAGGAGCGCAAGGGCGAGTACCTCGGCAACACCGTCCAGATCATCCCGCACATCACCGGAGAGATCAAGCGGTCGATCCGCGAGGTCGCTCAGTCCGCCGGCGCCGAGGTCGTTCTCGTCGAGGTCGGCGGAACGGTGGGCGACATCGAGTCGATGCCGTTCCTCGAGGCGCTCCGCGAGCTCTCCTACGAGCTCGGGGAGGGCCACATGGCGTTCGTCCACACCACGCTCGTGCCGGTCGTCGGTCCGGTCGGTGAGGCGAAGACGAAACCGACCCAGCACTCGGTCCGGGAGTTGCGCGCGATCGGGATCCGGCCCCACCTGATCATCGCCCGGGGCCCGATGCCCCTCACGCCGGAGATCAAGGCGAAGATCTCCCTGTTCTGTGACGTTCCTCCCGAGGCGGTGATCTCGGTCCCGGACCTGTCGCTGATCTACGAGGTCCCCCTCGTCCTCGAGGCCCAGGGCGTCGGCCCGCTCCTCTGCCGCATCCTCGGCCTCCCCGACCGACCTCCCGACTACACCGTCTGGAAGGAGTTCCTGGCGACGTACCGCGGGGCCGACCGCACGCTCGAGATCGCGGTCGTCGGAAAGTACGTCGAGCTGCGCGACGCCTACCTGTCGCACACCGAGGCGTTCCATCATTGCCAGGGCCACCTCGGCATCGACCTCCGGCTCCAATGGTACGATTCGGAGGACATCCCGCGCAACCCGTCGCTCCTCGCCCGCCTCGAGCGCTCGGACGCGATCCTCGTCCCGGGGGGCTTCGGGGCCCGGGGGGTCGACGGGAAGGTGCGGGCCATCGAGATCGCCCGGACCCGCCAGATCCCGTACCTCGGCATCTGCTACGGCTTCCAGATCGCCGCCGTGGAGTTCGCCCGCTCGGTGCTCGGCCTTCCCAGTGCGAACTCGACCGAGATCGACCCCGGAACCGCGGACCCGGTCGTCTGCCTCCTCGAGGGGCAGAAGACGCTCACCGACCTCGGCGGAACGATGCGGCTCGGGGCCCAGCGGGTCGCCCTCGTCCCCGGCTCCCGCATCGCCGAGGTGTACGGCAAGAACGAGGTCTGGGAGCGCCACCGGCACCGCTACGAAATCAACCCGGCGTACATCGACCGGTTCCGGGCGCACGGGCTCGACGTGACCGCCACGGCCGTCGACGGCCGGGTCGAGGCCCTCGAGGCCCGGGACCATCCGTTCTTCGTCGGGGTCCAGTACCACCCGGAGTTCCTTTCCCGCCCCGAGGCGCCGCATCCGCTCTATCTGGCCCTCGTCCGGGCGGCCCTCGCACGCAAGGAGGTCGCGACCTCTGTCGCCTCCCCGCCGGCTCTCGCGTGAGCTCAAGGAGCTGGACGGCCAGGTCGTCCGGATCGCGGGCCATCTCGAAGAGTACCGCGCGCTCGGCGGCGTCGCGTTCGCCCTCGTCCGCGACCGCACCGGCACCACGCAGGTCACGCTGAAGAAGGGGGCCGCCGACCCGGCGCTGTTCGAACTGCTCGAGCAGCTCCCCCGCGAATCGGTCGTCGACATCGAGGGAATGGTGCGCCGCAGCGAGAAGTCGCGCCGGGGCGTGGAGCTCTATCCGGAGACCGTGGTCGTCGTCACCCGGGCCGAGTCCCCGCTGCCGCTCGGGGTCGTCGACAAGGTCGGGGCGGAGCTCGACACGCGACTGAACCACCGGGTCCTCGACCTCCGCAAACCCTCGGTGCGGGCCGTCTTCGAGCTGAGGACCTGCCTGCTCGCGGAGTTCCGGGCCGCGTTCCTCAAGCGCGGGTTCCTCGAGGTCCAGACCCCGAAACTTCTCCGCCAGGGGGCCGAGGGGGGCTCCACGCTCTTCGCGGTCGACTACTTCGAGGGGCGCGCCTACCTGGCCCAGAGCCCCCAGCTGTACAAGCAGATGTTGATCGGCGCGGGGTTCGAGCGGGTCTTCGAGATCGCTCCCGCCTTCCGCGCCGAGCCGTCGGACACCGTCCGTCACACGACCGAGTTCACGAGCCTCGACGCCGAGGTCGGGTACATCTCGGGCGCCGAGGAGCTCCGGGAGATCCTGGAGGGGATCGTCGCCGACACGCTCCGGGGGACGAAGGCGCAGCTCGTCGCCCGGGAGAACCCCCTCGCCGAACGCCTCCCCGAGGTGCCCACGCCGTTCCTCCGGATCCCGTTCTCGAAGTGCGAGGAATGGCTGGGCCGGCCCGGCGCCGAGCGGGACCTCGGGACCGAGGACGAGAAGGCGATCGGGGAGCGGGTCGCCGCCGACTCCGGCACGCCGTTCTACTTCATCACGGACTTCCCGACGGCGGTGAAGGCGTCGACGTTCTACGCCGGCCGGCAGGACGGCAACCCCCGCCTGACCGGCTATTTCGACCTCGACTACCGCGGCCTCGAGATCGCGAGCGGCGGACCGCGGGAGCACCGCCTCGACCGCCTCACGGAGAACATCCGCTCGGCCGGGCTCGATCCGGCGACGTTCCCCGGGTACCTCGAGGCGTTCCGGTACGGCATGCCCCCCCACGGGGGATGGGGCCTCGGCATCGACCGCCTGGTCTGGGTGCTCGCGGGTCTCTCCAATATACGCGAGGCGATTCTCTTCCCGCGGGACCGCTACCGCCTGGACCCCTAAGAGGCCGAGACCGATGGTCGTCGCCAAGAGGGCCCTGCCCGCGCCGCCCGAGCTCCAGAGCCGGTGGGCGGCCGTCCTCGAGGAGGCGGGTCTCCGGCCCAGGGTCCTCCAGATCCTCGACCGCTACCCCGAGGAGCGGTCGCTCGAGGTGCCGTTCTCGCTCCTCGACGCCGCGGACACCCCGCTCGCCGACCTTCTCCTCGAGCGGCCCGAGGAGCTGCTCGGGGCGGGGGTCCGAGCGATGCGGGAGCTCCTGCCCGCGAGCGCCCCCGAGGCGGAGGGCCTCCGGATGCGGGTCATCGGCCTGCCGCCGACGGCGCACCGGCTCATCCGGGCGATCCGGGAGACCGACCTCAACCGGTTCGTGGCGATCGACGGGATCGTCCGCCGCGTCACCGAGGTCCGGCCGCAGATCCGCGATGCCGTGTTCGAGTGCGTCGCCTGCCGCACCCAGTTCCACGAGCCGCAGGACGAGGCGTCGCTCGTCTTTCGCGAGCCGCTCGAGTGCCCGGAGTCCCAGGGCGGGTGCGGGAAGACGCAGGGGCGCACCCGGTTCCGGCTCGTCGCCGAGCGGTCGACGTACGTCGATGCCCAGCGGATCGAGATCCAGGAGCACCCCGAGACGCTGAAGCACGGGGCCCATCCGCAGGGGCTGACGGTGCTGCTGACCGAGGACCTCAGCGGGCGGGTCCTTCCCGGGAACCGCATCGTCCTCAATGGCGTGCTGAAGAGCTTCCAGCGGGCGAGCGCGTCGCGCGGTGGGGTGATCCGGAACACCACGTTCGACCTGATGGTCCTCGCCAACTCGTTCGAGTCGAAGACCCTCGAGTACACGGAGATCGAGATCTCCCCGGAGGAGATCGCGCTCATCGAACGCTTCCGCGACGATCCGACGGTCGTCGACAAGATCGTCCTCTCGCTCGCGCCGACGATCAAGGGAATGGAGGAAGAGAAGGAGGCGATCGCCCTCCAGCTGTTCGGCGGCGTCGCGAAGCGCCACTCGGACGGGGTCCGAGTCCGGGGCGACATCCACTGCCTGATCGTCGGCGACCCGGGAACGGCGAAGAGCCAGCTGCTCCGCTACATCGCGGACGTCGCGCCGCGGGGGATCTACACGAGCGGCAAGGGGGCGACCGCCGCGGGACTTACCGCGGCGGCCGTGAAGGACGACTTCGCCGGCGGCCGCTGGGTCCTCGAGGCGGGGATGCTCGTCCTCGCGGACGGCGGCATGGCGATCATCGACGAGCTCGACAAGATGACCCCCGAGGACCGGTCGGCCATGCACGAGGCGCTCGAGCAGCAGACCGTTTCGATCGCCAAGGCCGGGATCACCTCCACGCTCAACGCCCGCTGCCCCGTCCTCGCCGCGGCGAACCCGAAGTGGGGCCGCTTCACCCCGGACCGGGGGATCGCCGAGCAGATCGACCTTCCGCCGACGCTCCTGTCGCGGTTTGACGTGATCTTCTCGATCAAGGACGTGCCGGACCAGGAGAGGGACCGCCGCCTCGCGAACCGGATCCTTGCCTCCCACCGGATGGTCGAGCGGCCGGGCGGCCTAGGCGAGGACGGGGACGTCGCGCCGTTCTCCCCGGACCTCCTCAAGAAGTACATCGCCTACGCCCGCCGGACGATCCGCCCCCGCCTCTCGGAGGAGTCGCTCACCGTGCTCGAGGACTTCTACGTCCGCATCCGGCACCAAGGGGAGGAACCGAACTCTCCCGTGCCGATCACCGCCCGGCAGCTCGAGGCCCTCGTCCGGCTCAGCGAGGCCGCCGCGCGCGCGCGCCTCTCGGGCACCGTGACCGCCGACGATGCCCGTCGGGCGGTCCGGATCATGGAGAACTTCCTCCGACGGGTCTCGATGACGACCGAGGGGAAGTACGACATCGACCTCACGCAGACGGGCGTGAGCCACAGCCAGCGGGAGCGGCTCGACACGGTGATGCGGATCATGCGGGAGCTCCAGGAGGCGCACGGCGGCCACTTCTCCCCCGAGCAGTACCTCGAGGCGTCGCAGAAGGCGGGGATCCCCCCGCCGAAGGCGGACGCCCTGCTCCAGTCGCTGCGGAACCAGGGCGAGGTCATCGAGGCCCGGCCCGGACAGCTCCAGCTCGTGCGATTCTACTGAGGGCAGCCGCCCCCCGGGGACCCCTCATATACCCCCGCCCGCCATTCGGCGGCCCTGGCGGACCATGGCGGCCGAAGCGGAGTTCGTGATGCGCGTGCACCGGGTCCGGGCGGAGGTGGTCCTCGCGGCGTGCGACGCGGAGCTGCTCGGCCGGGAGCTCCCGGTCGGAGACCAGGGCCACACCGTCACCGTCTCGAGCCAGTTCTACGGAGAGCGGAGGGTCTCGCGGGAGGAGCTCTCCTGGGCCCTCGCCCGGGCGACGATCGCGAACCTCCTCGGGGACCGGGTCCTTCGGCTGGCGGAAGAGGAGGGGTACGTGGCCCCGGGAACCGCCGGCGAGCTCGGTGGGGTGCCCCATGCCCAGATCTTCGGGATGTTCCACTGAACGGGGGGAGCGATGACCGAGCAGGAGTTCTGCGTCATCTGCGGCCGCACGGGCCGGCCGCTGACGGACGGTCTCTGCGCCGACTGCGCGGCCGACCGGACGACGCTCGTCGCGGTCCCGGAGCACGCCGAGGTCGTCCTCTGCCCGACGTGCGGCGCGCGCCTGCTCGGGCGTCACTGGGACCGCGCGGGGACGACCTCGATCCTCACCGCCGAGGACCTCGCCCCGTTCCTGACCTACCACCCGGAGGTCGGCCTGCGCGCCGTCCGTTGGGAGGAGCTCCGGTCGACCGCCACCACCCGCGACCTCGTCGGCCACGCCCGGGTCGCGTTCCGCGGCGTGGACCGGGAGGTCGAGCTGAAGGTCTCGGTGCGGACGGTCCACCGCACCTGCACGGCGTGCAGCCGTCGGAGCGGCAAGTACTACACGGCGATCGTCCAGCTGCGTGGCTCGGGCGACGACCGGTCGGAGCGGGCGCGGGAGCTGCGGGCGCGCCTCGAGACGATATGGCAGGCGATCGTCCGCGAGTCGCGGAACGACTGGAAGACGGCCTGCTCCTGGCGCGAGGAGCTCCCCGAGGGGTGGAACTGCTTCTTTACCGACACCCTGGCCGCCCGCTCGGTCGCCCGGCTCGCCCGCCAGAAGTTCGGCGCCCGCGTGACGGAGTCGGCGAGCCTCTACGGCCGCAAGGACGGGCAGGACCTCTACCGCGTGACGTTCTGCCTCCGATTCCTCCGGAAGGACGGGCCGTCGACCCCGGGACCCCGGCGGGTCGCGCCGGACGACCCGCTCGAACAATAGACTTAAGAGGCAAACCCTCCGTCGGAGCGCCCGGGAAGAGGGACGCGCCTCCATGATGAAAAAGAGCGGGATTCTCCGGCGCCATCACGGGTCCGACACGTTGGAAGAGGGGTCGTTCGTCGACCTCGGGGCGATGCAGTTCGAGGACGAGGCGGCGGGGTTGGCGGGCGCGAAGGGCACCGTCCGGCTCGCCGAGATCCTCCGGTTCGACGACCTCCACCAGATCTCCAAGTTCGCCTACCAGGGCGATATCGTGCTCCTCGACTACACGTCGATCGCGAACGACCAGATCGCCGTGAAGCGGATGAGCATCGATCTGAAGAACGTCACGAAGGACACCGGAGGGGACGTCGCCGGGATCGCCAAGAACCTTCTCTGCATCACGCCGGCCGGTATCCGGATCGACCGCCAGAAGATCCGCCCGTCCTTCTAGGGTCGGCCGGACCATGAAGGCCGCGGTCGACCGCCGCGACGCCCTCGAAGCCGCCGCGGACGCGATCGTCAGCGGGATGTTCGAGCGGGGCGACAAGGACGATGCGCTCCCCCGCAGCCTGGCCCGCGAGGAGGCGGCCTCGAAGGGCCTCCTCTCCGCCGCCTGGAAACGGAAGGAGATCCGCGGCAAACGCCGCGAAGTGACGGTCTTCCATCGCACGGACGGCCGGGGCCGGCTCGTCGTCGTGGGGTTGGGTCCGAAGGCGCGCTACGACGCCGAGGTCGTCCGTCGGGCGGCCGCGGAGGCCGTACGGGCGCTGAAGGGAAAGGGGGCCCGGACGGTCGCCTTCCGGCTCCCGTCGTTCGCCGTGGAGGGACTCACCTCCGAGGCGGCGGCGCGGGCGATCGTGGACGGCGCCGTGCTCGGCGCCTACGAGTTCGTGAAGTACAAGTCGACGAGCGAGGGCGGGGTGGAGGAGACCGCTATCCACCTCGGCGAGGAGCTCGCCCGGGAGGAGGCGCTCGTGAAGAAGGCGATCGCCGACGAGCTCGCGCTCGCCGAGACGGTCATCTGGACCCGGGACATCGCGAACCTGCCGGCCGACACGGCGACGCCCGAGCGGCTCGCCGAGGTGGCCCGCGACCTCGCGAAGGAGTTCGGGCTCAAGATCGCCGTCTTCGACGAGAAGAAGCTCGCCGAGATGGGATGCGGCGGCATCCTCGCCGTCGGGTCGGGGTCGGCCCATCCGCCGCGGATGATCGTCCTCGAGTACCCGGGCGGCGCCCGCCGCGGGCGGACGGTCGCGATCGTCGGCAAGGGGATCACGTTCGACTCGGGCGGGATCTCGATCAAGCCGGGACCGCGCATGGGCGAGATGAAGTTCGACAAGTCCGGGGCGGTGGCGACCCTCGGTATCCTGCGCGCGGCCGCGACGCTCGAGGTCGCTCCGCGCGTGGTGGGGGTCCTCTGCTGCGCCGAGAACCTGCCGAGCGGCTCGGCCTACCGGCCGGGCGACGTCGTCCGGACGTTCAACGGCAAGACGATCGAGATCCTCAACACCGATGCCGAGGGCCGCGTCGTTCTCTCGGACGGCCTCGGCTACGTCGTGCAGCAGTACAAGCCGGACGAGGTCATCGATCTCGCGACCCTCACCGGGGCGCAGGTCGTGGCGCTCGGGGACGACACCGCCGGCCTCGTCACCACGGACGAGCGCCTCGCCCACGGCCTGCTCGCCGCCTCGGCCCTCACGGGCGAACCGGTGTGGCGGATGCCGCTCACCGACTTCCATCGCGAGATGGTGAAGAGCGAGGTCGCGGACGTCCGGAACTCGACCGAGATCCCCGTCGCGGGGATGCTGTCGGCCGCCGCCTTCCTCGAGACGTTCGTCGGCACGACGCCGTGGGCCCACCTCGACATCGCCGGGCCGGCGTACACGAACTCGCTCACGCGCAAGTGGCAACCCGCCTACCAGAACATCGGAGCGACCGGCTTCGGGGTCCGACTGGTCACGCGGTACCTCGAGGGCGCCGCCTCCAAGAGCTAGGCGACCGGCGCCGCTCTACCGCCCCCGGGCGCCCCGCGTCGGGGATCACGCGGCGACGATCTGCACGCTCTCGCCGCCGTGGCGGGTCGCGCGCGGACGGACCTCGCAGAAGAGCGGGGTATGGTAGCCGCCGCCCGTCACGAGAGCCACCCCGACCGGGAGCGACTGGATCATGTCGGTCATCCCGGTGGTGAGCCCTTCGATCGACTGGGCGATCGCCCTCAGGTCGAGCGGGTTCGTCACCTGGAGGATCAACTGCGTGTTGCACTGCGAGAGGACGCTCTTGTCGATCCGGGCGGCCCGCTGGGTGACGACGCACAGGCCCAGCCCGAACTTCCGGCCCTCGCTCGCGATGTTCTTGAGGACCCGCGAGCAGCTCGCCGTCCCCTGCTGCGGGGCGAAGTTGTGGGCTTCCTCGATGACGAGGAAGAGGGGGGGGATCTTCCCCTTCTTGCGGTTCTCGAAGAGGGTCGCGGCGATCCGCGCGACGACGAGCTCCTGGACGTCGGGGGTGATGCCCCGCAGGTTGACGAGGGTCGCGTCGCCCTTGCGGACGAGGTCGTTGAGGCTCGTGCCGACCGGGCCGAGCAGCTTCGTCTGCTCGACGTACTCGAGACGTTCGTGCAGGATCTCCCCCGTGGCCCCTTCCTCCCCCTCGGCGGCCCGGACGAGGTCGTGGACGGTGAAGTCGGGGTTCGCCGTGGCCACGCGTTCGATGATCTGCTTGAGGGGCGCGAGGAACGTCTTGACGTTCGTGAGCCCCATGAAGACGAGCAGCTCGCGCGGGTCGATGTTCCGCAGCGAGAACGTCAACGGCAGCGCCGTGGGGTTCAGCGATACGTCCGGCGAGTACTCCTGGACCTGGCGGGCGAACCCCTGGGGCTCGACCCCGAAGCGGGCGCTGTGCCCGTTCTTCTCGGCGGGGACCCGCAGCGAGCCGTACTCGCCGTGCGGGTCGATGATGATGCACGTCACCTTGTGGCGCAGGAGCTCCTCGATCAGGACGCCGAGAAGGTAGCTCTTCCCGCCGCCCGTCTTCGCGAGCACGCTCACGTGGCGCTGGACCAGCTGGTTGATGTCGAGCTCGACGTGCAGCGAGTGGTTGCGCAACAGACCGACGTACGCGCCGGAGTTCGCCCGGTGCTTCAGGCCGAGGACCTCGGCGATCAGCGGCTCCTCCGCCCGGAAGACGTGGGCGCCCGGCCGGAACGGGATCGTCGGGCACTTGACGACCCCCTGGTCGTCCCGGTAGCCGATGATGCGGGCGATCCCGAGGAGGCTCTGGTGGATGGAGGCGTCGTCGCCCGTGCCGAGGGACTCGGCCCGCTCGAGGTTGAGATCGCTCTTGCGGTGCAGGTCGTCGAGCTGGCAGAGGACCTTTCCGTGCAGCTCGTCCTCGACCGCGAGGTAGTCGCCCCGCTCGACCGGGCGGATCAAGTTCAGCTGGAACTGGCCGAGGCCGACGTCCCCGAATATCCGTCCGACCTCTTCCACGCTCCGATCGAGCGGGGGCACCGAATATTAGTATGACGCGGCAGACGAAACGCTCCGGCCATGGCGGTTCGGAGCCTTTATATCGCGCGGACCTGTCGAATCGCTCCCTGCCCCGGGGAGGCTCCGGCGGCGGGACGCTGGCCGTTTGACCGACGCGATCGAAGAGCTCGAGAAGAAGCGGGCCGAATGCAATGCTCGGGCGGACGACGCCCGCGCCCAGCGGGACCGTCTCAACGCCGAGGCACGCGCCTCGGCGGAGGAGAGGTCCCGGACCCTCGACGAGATCCACGACAAGAGTTCGGAGGCGCAGGAGCACCGGCGCCATCGTGACGCGCTCAACGTCGAGGTCCGGGAGGCGAAGCGCCTCCGGGAGGAGTGGAACCGGAAGTTCCAGGAGCTCGGCGAGAAGGTCCAGGAGCTCAAGCGGGACCGCCCCCCGCGCTCGGGGGCCGTTCCCGTCTGGCGGCTCAAGAAGGAGCTCAAGGAGCTCGAGTTCCGTCACATGACGACCGCCCTGACCGGCGAGCAGGAGAAGCGGCTCATCGAGGAGATGAAGCGCCTCGAGGCCGGGATCCGGGAGCAGGACGATCAGCTGCGCCAGGACCCGAAGGTCGAGGAGACGCTGAAGGCGTTCGCCGAGGCGCGCGAGGCGGCCGAGAAGCACCACGCCCGGGTCGGCGAGCTCGCCGAGGAGGCGCAACGCGAGCACGAGACGATGGTCGCGCTGTACGAATCGGTCGACGATCTGCGGCGACGGGCCGACGAGGTCCAGGTGAAGCTGATCGAGGTCAAGACGCGGGCGGACGACGCCCATCGCGGCCACATCAGCGCGATCGAGGAGGTCCGCGACATCGAGAAGATGCTCTACGCCGCCCGCGGGGGACGCGCCCCCGCGAGCTGGTCTTCCGCCGAGCCGCCCCGCGAGGAGGATTTCCTCGCCCGCCTCAAGAAGGGCGAGAAGGTCTCGACCCAGGACCTCCTCGAGCTTCAGAAGGGCGGTCGCCCGTAACGCGAGGCACCGGTGCCGCTCTCCTCCGGGGAGGCCGAGATCGACGCCGTCCTGTTCGACCTGGACGACGTGCTCGTCCCGTTCCACACCCAGCTCGCGTGGCAGTGGGCGTGGCGTCCGCAGGGCCCCCCCCTCGGGGAGCGGCGGGTCCAGGCCGCCCTGCGCCGCTCGCTCCATGCCTGGGATCGCCGTCGCTGGCAGGGTCTGACGGGGCGCCTTCCTCCGGCCGACCTGGCCGCCCTGCAGGAACATCTGACCGCCACGCTGAAGGCGATCGCGGCCCGGGGGCTTCCTCCCGAGGAGTCGGCCGCCGTCGTGCGGCGGATCCTGCGGCCCGCGGGGGAGATCGAGCGGTTCCCGGACGCGGCGCTCGCCCTCGGCCGGCTCGCGGCCCGGGGGGTCCGCTGCGGGATCGTCACGCCGCTCCCGGCCGAGAGCGCCCACTGGCTCCTACGGCGCACGGGGCTGCCGGACAGCCTCCTGCTCGGGGCCGGGGATCCCGGGAGCCCCGTCGTCCCCGACCGTCAGGCGTTCCGCGCCGCCGCCGAGCGTCTCGGGAGCCCGCCCGCCCGCACGGCCTATGTCGGGGACCTGTTCTGGAGCGACGTGCGCGCCGCGCACCGCGCGGGGCTCTCGGCGTTCCTCCTCGATCGGCCGGACTCGTTCCCGCACGTCGCCGTGGGCCGGATGCGCTCGCTCGGCGAGCTCGAGGCGACGATCGAACGCGGCCCGGCGCCTCCGCCGGTCGAGGGAACCGGGGTACCGAGCGGCTCCCCCCCCTCGGGCGGGAATGGCCAACGTATATAGCGGGTCCCGCGGTGCCCGCCCGTCGATGGCTCTCCGTCACGTCAAGATCGATCAGGCCGAGCTCCGCCAGATCAAGGAGCTCTACGAGGGCGTGATGTCGCATGCCTGCCACGGCCTGTTCTTCAAGGAAGGCTCGGTGATCGGGACCGACATGGCCGAGGAGGCCCTCAAGGACAAGGCCCATTTCTTCGAACGCGCGGCCCACATTCTGGTCGAGCGCGGGTGGGTCGAGGAGATCCGCTTCTCCGACCAGGAGGTCGTGGCCAAGGGGTCGATCGAGGTCAGTCCGAGCGACATCCCGACCTGCCATCGCCTCCGGGGCATCCTTCGCGAGTTCTACGAACGTTTTAAGGGGGGGCGCGTTAAATGCACCGAAGAGGCCTGCACCAGCACCGGACAGCGGGAATGTCGTTTTCACGTGGAAGAGGTTTGAGGGGAAGGAGCGATGATGGCGACGGGTAACGTGGGCACGGTGATCAAGGACCTCAAGACCCGCATCGGCGGGATCGCGACGGCGCTCGTGTCGCGGGACGGCCTGGTCCTGTACGCCGACGTCCCCGCCGGTGTCTACACGGAGACGTTCGCCATCATGTGCGCCACGATCCTCGGAGCCGCGGCCACGGCGAACACCGAGCTCAACCGCGCCCCACCCGAGCGGATCGTGGTCGAAGGCAACGATTCGAAGACGATCATCGTCGGCAGCGGAAAGAAGGCGCTCCTCGTCGCGGTCGTCGACCAGACGGCCGATGTCTCGAAGGTGCTCGGCGAGGTCGTCAAGGTCGCCGAACTGCTGAAGGCGAACTGAACCGGTCCCGGGCGCGCCCGTCCGGCCGCCCCGGTCTACCCGGCGGCCTCGTCCTCGAGCCGGCGTCCTTCTCCGATCACCACGCGGAACACGTAGCCCCCGAACGCCGCGGTCAGGCGGGCCCAGGCGATCGGCCCCTTCTGCCCGGAGAGGAGGCGGCGAACGCGGTAGCGGCCCCACAGATTGCCGTGCTTCTCCGTGAGCTGCTTGCGGCCGTAGCCGTTCCAGAACGCCTGGTAGAGGAACCGGACGAAGTTCTCCCGCATGTGGTGGTACACGACCGCCCCGGGCTCGAAGTGGATCGACGCGCCGGTCCCGACCGCCCGCAGATTGAGGTCGATGTCCTCGGCGGTGATGAAACGGGGGTCGAACCCCCCGAGCCCCTCGAACAGCGCGCGGTCGTAGGCGAGGTTGCACGACGGATACGTCACGTCGAAACCGCCCTGGTACAGCTCGACGCGCTCGAGCTGGCCGTACCTCGGCTTGCCGACGGTGACGGTGCGGCCGGCGACCACCCGCCCCGGCGCGAGGGCCGCGCGAAGCGTGCCGAGCCACTGCGAATCGGCGAAGCAGTCGCCGTCGATGAACGCGACGTAGAGCCCCCGCGCCTCCCGAACCCCGGTGTTGCGGCCCACGCCCCGTGAGCCGGGACGGCGGTAGACCCGCAGGAGGCCCGGGTGCTCGTGCGCGAACTCCTCGGCGATCGCGACGGTCCGGTCGCGGCTCTCGGCGTCGACGAGAACGATCTCGAACGGCCCTTCCTGGCCGACGAGGCTGTCCAGGAGGCGGCCCAGGTGGGCCTCCTCGTCCCGAACCGTGGTGACGACCGAGATCAGGGCGCCGCCGGGGGGCTTACTTTCCAATGTCCATCACGACGACGTCCTTGACCGCGCGCATGCTCTTGAAGGGGAGCACGAGCCGGCCCGACGCATCGCTCTGGAAGAGGCGCTGCTCCACGTCCTCGCTCGGGGTGACGAGGACATGGGCGATCCCGCCCGTCAACGTATCGACGACGAAGTTGTCGATCATCCCTAGGATCTGGCCGTCGTTCGTCATCACGGTCTTGCCGCGGAGCTCGGTGAGGAACTTACGCATGGAAGGGCGCCTCAGCCGCCGATGGCGGCGGGCCGTATTTAATCGTTGGCGGGAATCGGAAGCGCCCTCGGCGAAGGGACGCGGCCGACGGGGCTCTCGGTCCGCGGCGCGCTCGGCGTGCCCCAACGCTTATATCGGGTACCCGGGTCGAGGCCGACCCGTCCATGGCCCGCCGTGTCGGTAAGCAAAACCCTGAGCTCGTCCGGTTGCTCATCGAGCTACGCCGGACGGCCCGAGCGCACGACGCTCCGGTTTGGGCCTCGGTCGCCGATCGCCTCGAGCGGGCGCGGCATTCGGTGTTCCCGGTGAACGTTTCGGCGCTCCAGCGGATCGCGGCGGCCGGTGAGACCGTGGCCGTCCCCGGGAAGCTGCTCGCGGACGGCGAGATCTCCAAGCCGTTGACCGTCGGCGCCTTCGCGTTCTCCTCCGGCGCGCGGGACAAGATCCGCGCGGCGGGGGGATCCGCCGTCTCGCTGCACGCTCTCCTCAAGGCCAAGCCCGAAGGGGCGGGGGTTCGGCTGCTTGCCTAGCGCGATCCCGGCGCCTCCGGCCACGGTCGTCGACGCGAGCGGTCTCATCCTGGGCCGCGCCGCGAGCCTCATCGCGAAGCGCCTCCTGAAGGGGGAGACGATCGTCGTCGTCAACGCGGAACTGAGCGTGGTGACCGGGGCGAGGAAGCTCGTCCTCGACCACTACACCGCCGCCCGCGCCCGGGGCTCCGTCCGCAGCGGCCCCCACTTCCCGCGGAACCCGGACCGGATCTTCCGGCGCACGGTGCGCGGCATGCTCCCCCACCTCAAGACCCGCGGAAAGGTCGCGTTCGACCGTCTCCAGGTGTTCATCGGCGTCCCCGAGGAGTGGAAGGCGGCGCCGGCCGAGACCCTGGCCGACGCCCGGGCCCGTCCTGCCCTTCGCGCCCCGCTGACGCTCGCCGATATCAGCCGGCTCCTGGGAGCTCGCGTATGAAGGCCCCGACCGTGGTCCTGGCGACCGGCAAGAGGAAGTCGGCAGTCGCCCGGGCGACGATCCGCCGGGGCACCGGCCTGGTGCGGTTCAACGATCACCCTCTCGAGATCGTCGAGCCGGAGCTGGTCCGTCACAAGATCCAGGAACCGCTGATGATGGTCGGGGACCGGGCCAAGGGCCTCGACATCTCCGTGAAGGCCCGGGGGGGCGGGATCGTCGGTCAGGCGTCGGCCGCCCGGACCGCGGTCGCCCGGGGCCTCGTCGCCTGGATGAAGGACGCCGAGCTCCGCGAGACGTTCAAGCGCTACGACCGCTCGCTGATCGTCAACGACCCGCGACGCAAGCTCCCGAAGCGGCCCGGCGGCCGCGGAGCGCGCGCGCGGCGGCAGAAGTCGTACCGTTAGAGGGGAGGCACCGACCGTGACGATGATGGTGCCGGTCCGCTGCTTCACCTGCGGGGCCGTGATCGGCCAGCACTGGGACGAGTACCGGGAGCGCACCTCGCGCGGGGAACCCGCCGGGGCCGTGCTCGACCGCCTCGGCCTGCAGCGGTACTGCTGCCGGCGGATGCTCCTGACCCACGTGGACCTCCTCGACGAGGTCGGTCCCTACGGCTGAGCGAGCCCGCCCGGGATTCAATATCGGAAGAAGGGGTTGGTCGGGGCCGCGCGGGCGGTCCCGATCCGACTAGGCTTCGTTTTCCTTGTCGGTCGTCTCGGGCTTCTTCGAGCCCCGCTCGAGCCCGCCCCGCCCGGTCGACCTTCCGCTCGTTCCGGCCTTGCGGCCGGGTCGGCGCGTCCACCAGATGAGCAGTCCGATCGCCACGATCACCGCGGCCGCGATCCCCCCGTACTCGAGGAGCTGGGTGGTGGGGTTCGCGTGGATCGTGATCGTGAGCGCCGCGATGTTCGACCCGCCGTGGTAGTCGGGCTTGAACTCGTTCGTGGCGGTGATGTTCGCGTACAGGACGAAGTTGCCCGAGAAGCCCGGCGACCAGGTGACCTCGGCGCGGATCGTCGTGTTCCAGCCGAGCGTCGCGACCTTTCCGTTCACCAGCGCCAGGGGGACGTTGTTCACGGCGCCCTTGGAGTAGCCGAAGTACGTCGTCGGCGAGGTGATGTACCGCTTCGATCCCGTTCCGGACGCGGACTGGACGTACCAGGTGACGGTGACGTTGTCGGCGGTCGACTTCTTTCCGCCCTTGTCCGTCACGTTCAGCCAGAACGTCGCTCCCTTCCCGTCGGTCAGGGAGGTCGGGCCGGTCAGGGTCGTCGCGTACATCACCGGCCGCAGGGTCGAGTTCTCCGAGACGGTCAACGAGAACGTCTTGTTCGCCGTGTTGCCCGCCTCGTCCTTGACGGTGAGGTTGATCGTGTAGGGGTGGGTCAGCGGCGCGAGGTTGAACGTCGGGTACGGCTTCACCGTGGAGACGTTCGCCCATCCGTGGTTCGGCAGGCTGAGCGACGTGTTGTTGCCGTTGGTGATGTGCCAGTCGTAGGAGAGGATCGTCCCGTTGTTCGGGTCGAGGGCCGTCGCCGCGTCGAGCTGGACCTTGGCGGTCCGGCTGGCCCCTTCCTGGATCGAGCTGCCCGTGATCGCCTTTCCCGCGCTGTTGAGGATGGTGAACGCCGGGGTCGGAGGTTGCGTGTCGACGACGAGGATCGCGAGCGAGGTGGAATTCATGGTTCCCGTGCCGGACCAGACGGTCAGCGTCAGGTTGTACTCCCATCCGAAGAACGAGATGTAATCGGAGCCGACCTTGCCCTGCTGGAGGTAGTGAGCGGTCCCGATCGTCTTCGGCGGGCTGAAGTCCACCGTCCAGTTCGCGCTCACGTTGCCGCCGCTCGCGACGGTGTAGTTCGCGGACTTGTGGACGGTCTTGGACGCGACGAGCGAGTAGGCGGCGATCGCCTTCACGTTCCCGTTCGGGACCGTCGAGTTGCCCGCGTTGAACGCGATCGTGCTGCTCCAGTTGACCTCAAGGTACGGCGTTCCCCCGAGCGTCTTCTTCATCTCGAGGGCCGTGGCGTTCGACGAGATCACGGCGGTCGGGGAGCTCGTGACGACCCAGACGTGGAAGCTGGTCGAGTTCGACTGGCCCCCGGAGGTCGTCACATTGAGCGTGCCGTTGTACATCCCTTTGGTCGGGAAGTGGGTCGTCGGCGTAGCGACCGTGTAGGTGTGGTTCGCCGTCAGGTTCGACGTGCTGGCGGAGTGCCCGTCGCCGAAGTCCCAGGTGAAGAGGGAGCCGTTCGTGGAGGTCCCGTACTTCGAGTTGGCGGCGCTGAACGTCGCGACCTCGCCCGCGCCCAGAACGACCGTGTAGTTCCCTTCGGAGTCGTTCAGCACGTTCGCGGAGGAGAAGGTGAAGTTGGTCGACGTGACGTTCACGACCGGCGTGACGGTCGCGGCCTTGACGATGATGAACTTCGCGGAGGCCGAGGCGGTCGTCCACGCCTCGGAGGAGAGGGTGAACTGGCCCCAGGTCTTGCTCGGACCGGTGGGCGTGAGGGTGGTGTGGGCGGGGGCGGTCGTCGCCGCGGCGAGGACGTAGCCGGTCGGCAGCGTGACCGAGTAGTTGTACACGAGCGAGCTCGACGCGGGGTGTTGGAAGGAGAAGCCGAGCGAGTACGACTTCGAGTTCTTCGTCAGCGTCCCGTTGAGCGCGTAGGTCTGGTTCCAGCCGAACGACACGTCCGCCGGGCTCTTGAGCCCGCAGAAGCCGACGCAGCTCGTGGTGAAGCTCGCGAGGGTCTGGGGGGTGGTGAACGACACGAACGGCGTGGCGTTGAGCGTGGCCGCGGCCTGGGCCGGGAGGAAGGACGGTCCCCGGGAGTTCAGGTACGCCTGGAACTTGGCCGCGTCCGCGGCGGGGAACGTGATCGAGTGGTTGTAGTCGAGACCGAGCTGGGCCCATAGCTGGCCGACGGTCGCGTTGGGGAGACCGGGCACGACGCTGTCGTTCCCGAGGACCACGTTCGTCGTCACGGTGAGGTTTCCCTTGCCCGTGGCGGGTTGGATCGCCGTGAAGTTGAGGTCCGTCGTGTAGACGCCCATCGAGCTCTCGGGCATCGTGGCCACGACCACGTTCTTCTGGATCTGGGTGGTCGTCGAGACCGTCAGGGGATACCAGACCGTCCCGTACCCGTTCGCCGCGAGGATCACGTCGAACTTCTGGGCGCCGTGGGTGAAGCCGGCGAGGTACGTCGGAAGCGAGTAGTAGCCGCCCGCCGGGGTCGCCACGGAATAGATGTACCCGTTCGTCGAGTCGAACAGCGTGGCGTTCCCGAGGGTGGGGATCCGCCCGGCCGTCGTGTTGATCCATCCCGAGACGGTGAGCCCGTAGAGGACGGGGTTCACGAGGGGAAGGGTCGGCGACGCGACGGTGAGCGCGGTGGAGTTCGTGAAGGTGTTCTTTCCCGAGACGTGGATCGACTGGAGGACCCAGTGACCCCAGGGGAGCTTCATCGTGAACTCTCCGCTCAAGTTCGTGGTGGTGTTGGAGAGCACGAGGCCGTTGAACTGAGGGTCGAGGAGGTTGACCGCAACGCCGGCCACCGGCTGGCCGCCCTGGTGGACGGTGCCGTTCTGGGTGTCGTTGTACGGAAGGACCTCGACGTTCGAGATCGTCGTCGCGAAGTTCTTGTTCGTGAGATCCGCGTAGCTGTAGAACGCGAACGCCGGGTTCTCGAGCAGCGGAAGCACCGCCGACTTACCGCCCGTGCCGATGCTGACGTTCGTCAACGTCGGGACGACGAGCTTCCAGTAGCCCGGAGCGAGGGCGCTCGAGGTAGTGCCCGTCGTGAAGGAGAAGACGCCCCCGGCACCGGTGACGGTCTTGTACGTGGTGCCCGTCGCCGCCGAGACGAGTTCGACCGATACGCCCGCGGGGACCGGTGGGGCGGACACTCCGCCCGGCTGGTCGACATATCCGGTCAGCGTAAAGGTCGTCGCGGCGGGTGTCGGCGCTGCCGAGATCGTGGCGAGCGTGCTTCCCAGCAGCACGACCACGAGAGCCCAGAGGGCAGCGCGGTGCAAGGGGCGAACCAATTGTTCCACGTCTCCCGTTCCGTTATCCCCCGTTCTATCGAGGGCGGCGCGGCGAACCTAGCTCCGCTACTTATAGCTTGCTCGCGCGGAAACGCCCCCGAGCGACCGCACCGGAGGGGCTAGCGGTAGATCGCCTCGACCGGCTCCTCGCGCTTGCGGCCGACCCGCTCCCGGAGCAGGTGCTTCTCGAACTCCTCGTAGAACCGGAGGACCTCCGCGTCGCACGACGGCCGGACGTGCTTCATCGCGGCCTCAAAGTGCGCCCGGGTCACCTTGGAGGCCTTGATGTTCTCGCGAATGGCCGTGAGCCCCGCCTCGCGGCAGAGCGCGGCGATGTCGCTGCCGACGTACCCCTCGGTACGCGCCGCGAGCTGGGCGAGGTCGACGTCGTCCGCGAGCGGCATGCGGCTCGTGTGGACCGTGAGGATCTCGATCCGGCCCGCCGTGTCGGGAGGTTCGACGTAGAGGAGCCGGTCGAACCGTCCGGTCCGCAGCAGAGCCTCGTCGATGATGTCGGGCCGGTTGGTCGCGGCGATCACCAGCACCCGCTCGAGGCTCTCCAGCCCGTCGATCGAGGTCAGGAGCTGGTTCACGATCCGCTCGGTCACCCCGCTCGAGGTCTGGAGCCCCCGGCGCGGCGCGATCGAGTCGATCTCGTCGATGAAGACGATCGACGGCGACGCCTGACGGGCCTTCTTGAAGATCATCCGGATCGCCTTCTCGCTCTCGCCGACCCATTTGCTCATCACTTCGGGGCCCTTCACGGAGATGAAGTTCGCCTGGCTCTCGGTCGCCGCCGCCTTCGCGAGCAGGGTCTTGCCGACCCCCGGGGGTCCGTAGAGCAGGATGCCGCGCGGCGGGTCGATCCCGATGTGCTTGTAGACCTGCGGATTCTTGAACGGCAGCTCGACCGACTCCTCGAGGATGCGCCGGACCCGCTCGACGCCGCCCACCTCCTCCCACCGGGTCGTCGGGATCTCGACGGCGACGTCGCGCAGGCTGGACGGCTCGATCTGCTTGAGCGCCTCCCGGAAATCGTTCTCGGTGACCTTCATCCGCTCGAGCAGCGAGATCGGGATCGGCTGGTCGAAGTCGATCTCGGGCAGGTAGCGGCGCAGGGCCCGCATCGCGGCCTCGCGGGCGAGCGACGAGAGGTCGGCCCCGACGAACCCGTGGCTCTGCGCGGAGAGGTCCTTGAGGATCCGCTCCCGGTCCTTGTCGCTCGCCTCGATCGGCATGCCGCGGGTGTGGATCTGGAGGATCTCGAGTCGCCCCTCCTGGGTCGGCACCCCGATCTCGATCTCCCGGTCGAAGCGGCCGGGCCGGCGCAGGGCCGGGTCGATCGCCTCCTCCCGGTTGGTTGCGGCGATGACGATCACGTTCCCGCGGCCCGAGAGCCCGTCCATCAGCGTGAGCAACTGCGCGACGACGCGGCGCTCGACCTCGCCGACGACCTCGTCGCGGCGCGGGGCGATCGAATCGAGCTCGTCGATGAAGATCACGCTCGGCGCGTTCTTCTCGGCCTCCTCGAACTTTTCGCGCAGCTCCTTCTCGCTCTCGCCGTAGTACTTCGAGATGATCTCGGGTCCCTGGATGCCGATGAAGTGGGCACCGGCCTCGTTGGCGACGGCCTTCGCGATCAGCGTCTTGCCCGTCCCCGGGGGCCCGTACAGGAGCACCCCCTTCGGCGGGGTGATGGCGAGGCGGTCGAACAGCTCGGGGTGCTTGAGCGGGAGCTCGATCATCTCGCGGACGCGGCCGAGCTTCTCCTTGAGGCCGCCGATGTCCTCGTAGGAGACCCGGGGCGCGGCGACCTCGGTCTCGCTCACCGTCTCCTCGCGGATCGTGATGAGGGTCGCCGGAGCGACCTGGACGATCCCCTTCGGGGCGGTCGAGACGACCATGAACGGCAGCGAGCCGCCCATCAGGAAGACGCCGGGGATGACGAAGACGTCCCCCCGGACGAACGGCCGGCGGGAGAGCGCCTTCGCGACGAAGCTCTCCAGCCCCGGCCCGAGGTCCATCCGGGCCGATCCGGCGTAGATTGGGGCGATGGTGATCGCCTCGGCGTTCGGGCACTCGACCCGCTGCACCGAGACCCGGTCGCCGATGCTGACGCCGGCGTTGCGCCGGACGACCGCCTCGATGCGGACGCCGCCCTTTCCCTCGTCATCGGGCTGGGCCCGGCTGACGATCGCCGGCGTCGCCTTCCGGCCGCGGATCTCGACGATGTCCCCGAGACCGACCTTGAGGCGCTGGCGCGTTTGGACGTCCAGCCGTGCGGTCCCGAGACCGATGTCCTGCTGGAACGCCTCGGCGACGCGCAGGGTGAGGGCCTCCACCATCGGTGGTCGTTGGACCCCGGTGCGCCGTAAATAGATTGTTACCGCTCGGTCGGCCGATCTTCCCACGGCGCGCGGAAACCGGCGGCCCCTAAGGCGAGCGTCCGGGCCGGGCCGACGCCGGACCGAGAACGTTCGGGGTCGGGACGGGCCGTTCGGTGCGTGACGAGCGGAACGGCCATATGCCCCCTCACGGGTGGAGAGGGTGATGGCCCGGATCTCCCCCAGTTCCTCGGCGCTGGGCCGACTCCTCTCGGCCGCGGGGTACCGGATCGAGACCCGGGACGAGGCGACGGTCGCCGTCCGCCTCCGGGACCACCGCGCCGTCGTCATCGCGACGTCGGCGCGCTCCCCCGCGGAGCTGGAGACGCTCTTTCCCTCCGACTCCGTGCATCGCACCGTCGTCTACGACGACGACCCCGGTCCGACGGCCCGCGCCGCGGCCGCCGACCGCGGCATCGAGGTGATCGACCCCTCGACCCTCGGACCCGCCCTGGGCGAGATCCTGCTGCCCCCCTCGCCGGGCAGCGGGCCGAACGCCGATCCGTTCGAGCTCGAGGGCCCGTTCCCGCTCGCGGCCGGGCAGTCCCGGACGATCCGGCCCCGCATCGGCCGCGCCGAGGCCGAAGCGATCGCCGGAGTGGACGGGACCCGCTACACGCTCCGGCTCGTGCCGTACTACGTCGCCCCGTACCGCGTGCGCTCCCCATCGCCCCACGGGGAGGCCGGGCCCGTGCTCCGTCGCCTGGTGGCCGTGAACGCGACGACCCGCCGCGCCGAGGTCTGGGAAGAAGGCGACCGGGAGATCGTCCCAGAGATCACCGAACCGCACCAACGCCTCCAGCCCCAGTTGAGCGAGAGCGTCGCCCGGCCGATCGCGATCGACGCGATCCGTCGCCACCACGCGGTGCGGGTCGACCACACGGAACAGCACGGGGGGGCCTTGGTGATCGAGACGCGTCGGGTCTCCCCGACGCCCGACGATGTCCGGGTCGGACCGTTCGCCCTACTGTACGTACCTCACTGGTACGCCGAAGGGATGGAGGGTCGGGTCGTCCTGGACGCGGTCACGGGCCACCGGATCGTCGGTCCCGATGTGCTCGAGCAGTGAATCCGGGGTTTCCCCGCCGACCGGTTCCCGGGCGGGGAAGAGCTCTCTCGGCTCCTCCACGGTAAAATACGCGGCTCCGTTCGACGACCCGTGCTGCTCCGGCAATTCCGTCTCGGGCCCTACCTGAACTTCACCTACCTCGTGGCCGCCGCGGAGGGGGAGGATGCGGTCGTGATCGATCCCTCCTACGGCATCGACCCCGTGCTCAGCGCGATCGATGAGCTTCGGGTCAAAGTTCGCTACGTGATGAACACCCACAGCCACAAGGACCACGTCGCGGGCAACGACGAGGTGCGCGCCCGCACCGGCGCGAAGATCGTCGCCCACCGCGTGGCCCCTCTCGGTCAGGACGTCGCGGTCGAGGACGGCGACGTGGTCCGCGCCGGCCGGCTCTCGGTCGAGGTCCTTCACACGCCGGGTCATACCAAGGACAGCGTGCTGTACCTCTTCGAGGGACACCTGGCGACCGGCGACACGTTGTTCGTCGGCGAGTGCGGCCGCACCGACCTCCCGGGAGGCGACCCGTCGGAGATGTACGACAGCCTCCAGGGCCGGGTCCTCGCGCTGGACGACGCGCTCGTCGTCCTCCCCGGCCACGACTACGGGACGAGCCCGACGTCGACGATCGGCCGCGAACGGAAGGAGAACTACACGCTCCAGCCCCGCACGCGCGAAGAGTTCCTCAAGTTCCTGGCGGAGTAGGGGGCCCATGCCACCTCTCCCCGCCCCCGAGGAGCGCGCCTTGCGCGCCGTCGGCGCTCGACGGCGTGCTCCGGGCGCGCCCACGGTGCCGGAGGTGATCCGGACGCTGCGCGGGATCGCCCAGGAGTCCCCGGCCCTCGTCGCGCTGTTCGACGGGGACGCGATCGCCGGCGAACGCCACCTGCTCTCGGCGTGGGCCCATCTCGGACGCTCCCGAGGCCGGGGGGAGGCGCGGTTGCGCGACCGGGGCGCGGAGTTCGCGCTCTACGTCGCCGGCGACGACCAGCTCCCGCGCGCGCTCGCCAAGGTCGGGGTCACGGACGCGACGGAGCGGTGCGTCCTCGTCGCGGAGCGGCCGCTCGACCCGGTCGCGCTGCTCGAGCGCTTCTCGCTCGTGGCCGATCCATCGGCCTACCCCCACCCGGTCGACGAGGCCCTCCTCGAACGGCTCGGCATCTCCGCCGCCGAGCGCTCGGCGGTGCCGTCGTCCGGCTGGGAGGGGCTCGTCCTCGAGCGGGTCGCCTTGGTCGACCTCTCGGCGTCCGGCCTGCGCGGCTCCACCCCAAAGCATTAACGAGCCGGCTCGGTCGCCCGGCGTCCGCGGACGGCCGTGCAGGTGTAATCTAGTGGTAGGATGTCAGCCCTCCAAGCTGACCACCCGGGTTCGAAACGACGGGCCGATCGGGTCCGTCGCGAGTCTCCCGGCACCTGCATCCCGCCTCCGCGGGCGACCCGGGGCGAGGGTTTAATTCGCCGAGGCCCGGTCCGGTCCGCGCGCTGAGGTAGCCTAGCCCGGTAAGGCGCCAGCCTTGAGAGCTGGTGGCGATCCCGCCACGGGAGTTCGAATCTCCCCCTCAGCGCGCCTCCCCGGCGGCGGACCGGCCCGCCCCGCCCGGGTCCGTACGCGCGGTGGTCCGCGCGCGGACGGGGCCGCGTTCTCGGGACCTCGGGCGCGCCATCCCCGGCCTTCCGGGATATATGCCGCCCTCCGCTGCGAGGCGAAGCCGATGTCCGAGGCGAGTTCGACCACGCCCCTTCTCGACCAGTACGAGGGCGTGAAGGCCCGGTATCCGGGGCACCTCGTCCTGTTCCGGGTCGGGGACTTCTACGAGACGTTCGGGGACGACGCCCGCCTCCTGTCCCGGGAGCTCGACGTCGTGCTGACGGCCCGCTCGGCCGACGCGCGGGGGGAGCGGGTCCCGATGGCCGGCGTCCCGCACCACGCGGTCGAGACGTACCTCGGCCGCCTCGTGCGCAAGGGGTACAAGGTGGCGCTCTGCGACCAGGTCGAGGACGCCCGGTTCGCGAAGGGGCTCGTGCGGCGGGAGGTGACGCGGGTGGTGACCCCCGGCACGGTGGTGGAGGATCGGATCCTCGGCGGCCCGGATCACAGCTTCCTCGCGAGCGCCGTCCTCCGACGTACCGGGTCCGGGGCGTACGCGGTCGTCGACATCACGACCGGCGAATGGTTCCAGGGGGCGGCGGACGGCCCCGGCCTGGAGGGGATCGTATCGTCGCTGGCCCCGTTCCAGCCCCGCGAGGTCGTGGTCGCCGGGGAGGGGGATTCGGGGGTGGCCGTCGAACAGTTCCGCCGGGAGTTCCCCCGGGCCCGGATCGAGGCGGCCCCGCCGCCCGTCGCCGAGGCCGAGCTGCCGACCGGCCTACGTCCGGGGGCCCCCGAGACCCCCGCGACGGAGGAGGCGGGCCGGCGCCTCGTCGCCTACCTCCGGGTGACCCAGCCACGGCTCCTGCCCCACCTCTCCGTCATCGATCGAGGCACCTCGGGCCGTCGGTTGGTGCTCGACGCGAAGACGCTCCGGCACCTCGAGATCACCCGTCCGATGAACCCCGAAGATCCGGGCGGCGCAACGCTGCTCGGGACCTGGGACGAGACCCGGACCGCCGCCGGCCGCCGGACGCTCTCGTTCTGGCTGGCGAACCCGCTCTGCGATGTCGCTTCGATCGAGGCGCGGCAGGACTCCGTCGCGGCCCTGGTCGGCCTCGGCGCCGCCCTCGAGTCGGTCCGGGACCGGCTGAAAGGGATCGGAGACCTGAGCCGGATCGCCGCCCGCGCCGCCGGACGCCGCGTCCACCCCCCCGAGCTGGGGGCGCTCCGCAGCGGCCTCGCCACCGCCCGGGCGTTGGGGGGGGAGCTCGCGCCCGTCGCGAGCGCGGGCGCGCTCCGGCGGATAGTGGGCGACCTATCTCCCCCTGCGGAGCTCGAAGAGCTCCTGGCGGCCGCGCTTTCCGACGTCCTTCCCGCGACCGAGGAGGCCGACGACCTGTTCCGTCGGGGGTTCGCTCCCGAGGCCGACCGTTGGAGGGACGAGGAGCGGGCGGCGCTGGAGGCGGTCTCGGCGCTCGAGCACCGGGAGCAGACCGCCACCGGCGTCAAGGGCCTCAAGGTCGGCTACAACCAGGTCTTCGGCTACTACTTCGAGGTGACCCGGCCGAACCTCGCCCGGGTCCCGACGCACTTCCGTCGGCGCCAGACCGTCGCGCAGGCGGAGCGCTTCGTGAGCGACGAGCTCGAGGAGATCGACCACCGGATCCGGGCGGCGCGCGAGGCCGCGCGGTCCGCCGAGGTCGCCCGGTGGGAGGAGTTCCTCGGCCGGCTCGACCGGTACGTCGGCGACGTCCACCGGGTCGCCCGCGCGGTCGGCGAGGCTGACGCGCTCGCCACGTTCGCCCACCTGGCGCAGAGCCGGGGGTACGTTCGGCCGGTCGTGGACGATTCGGCGACGCTCGTCATCCGGGAAGGACGCCATCCGGTGCTCGACCAATTGCTCGGCGAGCGGTTCGTGCCGAACGACGTGGAGCTGGACGCGGCCGGCCACCGCCTGCTCGTCCTCACCGGCCCGAACATGTCGGGGAAGTCGACCTACATGCGATCGGTCGGTCTCCTGGTCGTCCTCGCCCAGGCCGGTTCGTTCGTCCCGGCGCGGTTCGCCCGGGTCGGTCTCGTGACCCAGCTGTTCACCCGAATGGGGTTCACCGACGAGATCGGCCGCGGGAAATCGAGCTTCATGGTCGAGATGACCGAGGTCGCGGAGATCCTGCGCGGAGCGGACGCGCGCTCGCTCGTCCTCCTGGACGAGGTCGGCCGGGGGACGAGCACGTTCGACGGCCTCGCGATCGCGTGGGCCACGCTCCGCCACCTGCACGATGTCACGAAGGCCCGCAGCATGCTCGCGACCCACTACCACCAGCTCACCGAGCTCGTCCAGGGTCTGCGCGGCGCACGGAACGCGCACTTCGCGGTCCAGGAGCGGCCGGACGGGATCGTCTTCCTCCACCGGCTCGTTCCGGGGGCGACGGACCGCAGCTACGGCGTCCACGTCGCCCGGCTGGCCGGGCTTCCCGACGAGCTCTTGGTCGAGGCGGACCGGCTCCTTCACCGGCTCGAATCCGACGGAGTGGCCCTACCGGCCCCCGCCCGGACACCGAGGGGCCGGTCCGCGAAGTACACCCAGGCCGTCCTGTGGGACTCCGGCCGGACCGCCCGGGATCCCGTGCTCGAGACGCTGCAGGGCCTCGACCTCGACCGTCTCTCCCCGAGCGAGCTGAAGGAGCGGCTCCGGGAGCTCCAGCGGCTCGCCGCCGGAGCCCAGGAGCCGGCCGAATGACCGCCGTGGGGAACCCGGGCCGCCGACCGATCCGTCGCTTGCTTCCGGCGACGGTCGAGCGGATCGCCGCCGGGGAGGTCGTCGAGCGGCCCGCCTCGATCGTCAAGGAGCTCGTCGAGAACGCGATCGACGCCGGAGCCTCCTCCGTCGTCGTCCGTCTCACCGGAGGGGGGATCGATCGGATCGAGGTCGCCGACGACGGTTCCGGGATCCCGCCGGAGGAGCTCGCGCTCGCGGTGGAGCGCCACGCGACGAGCAAGCTCGCGCCGGAAGGACCGGTCGAGACGATCGGGGAGCTCGGGTTCCGCGGGGAAGCGCTCGCGGCGATCGGGGCCGTCGCCCGACTTCGTCTCCTCTCGCGACCGCCCGAGTGCGAGGTGGCCGAGGGGATCTCGTTGGTCGGTGGGTCGCTCGTCGGTCGGTTCTCGATCGCCCGCGCCCCCGGGACGACGGTCGAGGTCGAGGAGCTCTTCTTCAACACGCCGGCCCGGCAGAAGTTCCTCCGCAGTCCGGCGAGCGAACAGGTCGAAGTCGTTCGCACGGCGGAGCGGATCTACCTCGCGCGGCCCACCGTCGGGATCCGGGTCGAGTCCGAGGGGCGGGAGATCCTTTCCTGCCCCCCGACCGCGAGCCTCCGCGACGCCGCGGCGCACGTCCTCGGGCTCTCGTTCCTTAGCGCGTCGTTCGCGGTCCGCGGGGAGATCCCCGGCGGCCGGCTCTTCGGGGCCGTGGGCCTCCCCGCGGTGGCCGCCCCGACGTCCGGTCTCCTCTACCTCGCCGTCAACGGCCGCGCGATCGTCTCGCGCCCGATCGCCCAGTCGGTCCGGGCCGCCTTCGGGGACGTCCTCCCCCGGACCCGGTTCCCGGTGGGTGTGATTCACCTCGAGCTCGATCCGCGGACGCTCGACGTCAACGTGCATCCGACCAAGCGGGAGGTCCGGTTCGTGCGCGAAGGGGAGCTCGCCGAGGCGATCCGACGCCGGGTCCGCGAGCCCCTGCTCTCCCTGCCGCCGGCGGCGGACGTCGTGAAGGGTTCGGTCCGTCCGCTCTCCTCGGCGGAGGCGCTCGCGGAGCCGACGATCCCTTCGCCGGTGCCCGCGAACGGTACCGCCCCCGCGGTGGGGCAGCGGACGCTCGACACGGGACCGGCACGGGCGCCGCCCCGCCCGCTCGCGACCGCCCCGGACGCCCCCCGGTTCGAGATCCTCGGGGCGCTCGACGCGCTCTACTGGGTGGCGGCGACCGACGACGGGTTGACCCTGGTCGACCAGCACGCCGCGAGCGAGCGGCTCGTCTACGAGTCCCTCCTGCGGGAGGGGGGGCTCGCCCGGCAGCAGCTGGTCGCGCCGGTGACGCTCCGCCTCTCCGCGACCGAGCGGGCGGCCTGGGCGGCGAACGCGGAAGCGGTCCGCGCGGCGGGTTTCGAGCTCGATCCGTTCGGCCCGGAAGAGGTCCGCGTGCGCTCGGTGCCCACGTACCGGGGCCGGTCCGCGCGCGTCGAGGCGGTCCACGACC
Source organism: Thermoplasmata archaeon (assembly GCA_052326305.1). Lineage (GTDB taxonomy): Archaea > Thermoplasmatota > Thermoplasmata > Lutacidiplasmatales > UBA184 > Lutacidiplasma. The sequence goes on from JBKQPJ010000015.1 coordinate 403,689, forward strand.
TCTTGCACGAGCTCGCCGAGGGAGGACGGCCGACCCTGCCGGACGGCCTGGCCGAGCGGACGGCCGCGTCGATCGCCTGCCACGCGGCGATCCGGGCCGGGGACGTGGTCGCCCCGGAGGAGATCGTTCGTCTCATCGAGTCGCTGGAGGCGCTCCCGGAGCGGGTCCGGTCCTGCCCCCACGGGCGGCCGATCTTCGTCCGGATCCCGCGCTCGCGTCTCGACGGCTGGTTCCTGCGGCGCGACGCATGAGCGCGGACACCGTCCCCGCGATCCGCCCGCGCTCGGAAGCCGAGCTCGTCCGCGCCACGGCCCGGTACCTCGAGACCGAAGGGTACCGCGTTTACATCGACCCGGACGGGACCGACTACTTCGACCTGGCCGCCCGACGAGGCGCAGAAGTGGGGCTCGTCGAAGCGAAGCTTTCGCGTCCGCGCGACCTCCTCGTCCAGGCCCTCCGCCGCCGCCCGTGGGCCGATTGGGTCGCGGTCGTCGTACCGTCCCCGAGGATGGCGGCCCGCCTGGTCGCCTCCACCGCCGGGCGGCGGGCCGATCCGGTCGGGATCTGGGTGCTCGAGAGGGGAGCGGTCTCGGTCGTCCGGGCGGCTCGGCCGTTCGCACGATCGGGGATGGGGGACGACCCGTTCGCGGCCCACCGCGATCGGTTCCGGAAGGTCCTCGGGCGGATCGACCGCGGCGAGGTGCCCGAGGGCATACGGTGGGACGGGCTCGCGCGCGAGCTTCGCCGGGCCTCGGGGGGCCGGGGATTCCGGGAGTGGCGGCTCGACGAAGAGCTGCCGGAGGCGGACTAGGGGCGCGCGGCCCCCGGTTCCCCCAGAAGGTCGCCCGCGACCCGCTCGGGATGGAACCGGGCGGCGAACGCGGGTCCCTGGGCCGCGACGGCGCGCCGCTGGGAGAGGTCCGCCACGAGCTCCGCGACGGCGGAGGAGAGGTCACCGGGGTCGTCGCTCGGCACGAACCGCACGGCTCCGGCCGGGTCCGCCGGGAGCCGCACCGAGGGGAGGGCGACGGGGGCGACCCCGAGGCGCAGCGCGAGCACGAGGCCGGGGTCGAAGCCGGGCCGGCGCCGGGCGAAGACCGCGACATCGGCGGCGGCGAGCGCGCGCACGAACACCGCCCGGTCGCGCTCCGGCACGGCGTGCACTCCGGGCTCCACCGGGGCCTCGGTCCCCGCGATGACGAGGCGGACTCCGGGGAAGAGGGGTCGGATCCGACGGAACGCCTCCCGGGCGCGGTCGATCCCGGCCTCCTCCGCGTTCTCCGACGCAGCGAGCGCCGCGACGACGGGCACGTCGATGGGCAGTCCGAGGTCGGCGCGCGCGGCGGAGCGGGACGGAGGCTCCGCGCCGAGCGCCACCGGGGGGACGGTCGGCACGATCCGCTCGGGAGCGAAGCGGTAGGCGCCGGCGAGCTCGCTCGCGAGCGCGGGGTCGTCGCAGAGGATACGGTCGGCCTCCTCGAGCGCGGCCCGCTCGAGCCGGCGCACCGCCCGTCGGTCCCGCCAGAGGTCGACCCGGTCGATGAGCCCGTTCGGCGGCCGACCCGAGCGCTCCCGGTCGAACTCGCCGAGCTGGACGGAACGGACGATCGCGTCGATCCGGTGTCGTCCGCCCCGGCGGGCGAGGGCAAGCGGACCGAGGCCGGAGGGGTCGCGGAGCACGAGCCCCGCGTCAGGGCGGACCCGCCGACCGGCGGACCGGGCGAAGTCGGCCGGCTCGACGGCCGCGCCCGGCCGGTGGGTCGCGAGCTCGATCGGGACGGCCTCGATCCCGGGCGGGGATACCCCTCCGCCGGGGCCGGCGGGGAAGATGACCCGGACCGAGAAGTTCCGGTCGCGGAGCCCCTCGGCGAGCGCCCACGCCGGCGCGGCCGGCTCGTACAGGTCGACCGGGGCCGGACCGGCGGCCAGGAGGTCGACCGTCCGCACCGCCATTCGACGGGTTCCAACCGAAGGATGCCGAAAAGGGTTCCGGCGGGACCTTAGGCCGCGAGCCCGAGGTCCCGGGCGAACGAGCGCCCGGCCATCGCGGGAGCGGGGGGCAGCCCCATCGCCTCGAGCACGGTCGGAGCGACGTCGAGGAGGTTCGGGGTGGCGTCCAGGGCGCCCGAGCGGATGCCGTCGCCCGCCGCGATCAGGATCCCGTCCATCCGGTGGGTGCCCGAGCCGTAGAAGAAGCGGGGGCGTTCGCGGATCAGCGGGTTCGGGTAGGCGAAATCCATCCGCGGCTCGGTCTTCATGTCGTCGACGCGGATGAGGAGGGCCGGGGCCGTCCCGAGGTTCTTCCCCCGGTAGATCTGTTCGGGGTTGAACACCTCGATGTGGGCGTCGGGGAACCGCTCGAGCCGCGCGCGGATCTCGCGCGTCACCTCGGCCCGGCGCTCGGGGGTGAGGTCCGGGTTGAACGGGTTCAGGTAGATCCCCTCGGGGACGGGATACGAGAAGGCGACCGTCCGACGCCAGTCGATCCGCTTCGCGGCCCGCTCGAACGACGGGTCGCCGCCGAGGAGGTCGGCGAGCGCCGCTTGGCGCCCGTCGCGCAGGAAGTCCGCGATCCGTCGCGTGATCCGACCCGCGAGGGGCAGCTGCTGGGTGCGCAGCGCGACCCGGGCGACGAGGCGGTGCCGGGAGACGTCGGAGCCGGGGCGGAAGACGAGCAGGTTCTCGTTCGCGAGCCAGCGGTTCGTCAGGAAGTCGGACTGGATCGGGCCGTGGCCGTGGTCGGAGATGACCAGGGTGACGTTCCGTTCGCCCCCCGCCTGGAACGCGGTGTGAATGTCCTGGCAGGCCCGGTCAAGCGTGCGCCAGAACTCGAGGAGGTCGGCGGGGATGTTCTCGACCGGTCGGCTGAGCTCGCCCCAGAGCTGGTGCTCGAGCCGGTCCGTCTCGCGGAACAGCGCGAAAAGGAAATCCGGGCGGTGCGCGGTGGCGAGGGTCGCCGCGACGTGGGCCCGCTGGACCACCGCGCGGGTCGCCCGGGCGACCCAGGCGTCCCGCTCCGACTCGCGGAAGAGGGGGAGCTCGCCCGGGTACTCTCCGCCGATCGTCGAGTTGACCTCGGCGCGAAGGCCCTTGGGGTAGGTGACCGACGTTTCCGAGAACATCCCGGGGAGGATGAACCCGTGGAGGGGGTAGCCGGCCGTCATCGGGAAGTTGAGGACCCCGACCTTGACGCCGAGACGGGAGAGCCGGTCCCACAGCGCCTCCGCCGGCCGGAACGACCGCACCGTCCGCGAACTTCCCGGCGGGCCGTTGGGCTCCGTGAAGCCGAAGATCCCGAGCTCGCCGGGGTCCTGGCCGGTGGCGAAGGAGAACCAGGCCGGGATCGTCTTGGCCGGATAGACCGAGCGCAGCGGGGCGCGGACGCCCCGGTGGACGAGGGAGCGCAGGAACGGCAACTCCCCGGCCTGCATCAGGGGGTCGAGCAGGTCGAACGTCCCACCGTCCAGGCCGAGCACCAAGAGCCTGCGCGAAGGACCTACCATTTCCAGAATCCGCTGTTCAGGGACAAGTGGTTCCACCCGGTCCCGTGTATAAAGTGTTTAGTCCCGCAAGCGCTCAGAGGAGCCGGACGGTCTCGAGGTTGTACGGGGCCCGCGACTCGACCCCGAAGCGCTTGTAGAGGCTCGAACAGAGGTCGACGATCTTCGATTCCTCCCCGTGGTTGAGGAGGATCCGCTGCGGCCTCGGGTCGAGGGAGGCGACGAAGTTCATCAGCTGCACGCGGTCGGAATGGCCCGAGAACCCCTCGATCGTGGCGATCTCCATGCGGACCGGCACCGACCCCTGGCGGGGTCCGTCGAGGAACGACGCCTCCGACATCCCGCGCTGGAGGCGGCGGCCGAACGTCCCGTCGGCCTGGTAGCCGACGAACAGGAGGCCGTTCTTCTCCTCCTGCGCCCAGGCCCGGAAGTACTCCATGACCGGGCCGCCGCTCATCATCCCGGAGGTGGCGAGCACGATGCACGGGTCGCGCGAGTCGAGGATCTCCATGCGCATCTGGCCCGAATCGACCCGGTGGAAGACGTCCGAGAGGAACGGGTTGTCCCCCTGCTGGAAGATCTGGGTCCGCAGCTGGCTGTTGAGGAACTCGGGGTACGCCGTGTGGATCGCGGTCGCCTCGAAGATCATCCCGTCGAGGTAGACCGGGACCTTCGGGATCTTGCCGTCGCGCATCTTCTCCTCGAGCGCGAGCATCACCTCCTGCGACCGTCCGACCGCGAAGACGGGGACGATCAGCTTCCCGCCGCGCGAGAGGACCTTGTTGGCGAGGTGGGTGAACTCCTCCGTCGCCTGCTGCCGGCTCGGCTGGAGGTCGCGGTACCCGCCGTACGTCGACTCGAGGACGAGCGTCTCGAGCCGCGGGAACCGGTTCGTCGCGGGGTTGAACAGCCAGCTCCGCTCGAACTTGATGTCGCCCGAGTAGGCGAGGTTGTGGTCCCCCTCCCCGAGATGGAAGTGGCAGATCGACGAGCCGAGGATGTGGCCCGCGTTGTGCATCGTGAGGCGGATGTCGGGCGCGATGTCGGTCGTCTCCCCCCAGCGGAGCGGGATCGTCCGGGTGACGAGCTCCCGTACGTGGGAGGAGTCGTAGAGCCCCCGGCGCGCTTCCTGGTTGACGACCTTGATGGCGTCGAGCAGCATCAGCGTCATGAGGTCGCGGGTCGGCGCGGTGCAGTAGATCGGTCCCTTGTACCCGTACTTGAGGAGGACCGGCACGAGGCCGCAGTGGTCGAGGTGGGCGTGGGTCACGACCACGGCGTCGAGCGAATCGAGCGGAAGGAGCTCGGGGGCGTTGAAGAACGGCGTCCGGTCCGACCCCGGATCGATCCCGCAGTCGATGAGGACCTTCGAGTTCTGGGTGGTCAGGAGGTGGGCGCTGCGTCCGACCTCGCGGTAGCCGCCGAGCGCCGTGTTGCGGACCCACAGCTTCTCGGGCAGCGGGTCCCGGGCGATCTTGATCCCGACCTTCTTCAGGAACGAGCGGCGGTCGTCGAACGAGTTGCGCAGGTGGATCCGCACCTCCTCGACGGTCTTCGAGGGGATCGGGGGCGTACGGACGACGGTCGGAACCCATCCGATCTTGCGCTTGAGGTCGTTGAGGACCGAGCCGCCCCGTCCGATCGCCGCCCCGGGGTTCGCCGCCTCGATCGTCACCTCGCCGGTCTCGGGCTCGAAGAACAGCTGGTTGATCTCCGCCTCGGCCGGGATCACCTCGCGGATCACCTTCTCGGCGTCCTTCGGGTCGGCCAGGACGGACGGGTCGGACCGGACGACGACCCGCCGGCGGAGGCGCTGCGCCACCTGACGCAGGTACTCCCCGCCCGACAGGAACTGATCGAGCTGCTTCGTGTACAGGACGATCTGCGGGCCTTCCAGCTCGATGTCGGTGACCTCTATCGTTTCGGGGAGGACCTCCTTGAGGGCCGCCCTTGCTTGCTCTAAGAGCGAGTCGAAACTCATCCACTCTCGAAAGGGTTGGGTCGAAGGGGTTGGGCCGCCCGGGCCCCGCTCGGCCTTACGGGAGCGGGGGAGGCAACGGTATCTTGAGCGCCTTCAAGCGTTTATTGATTTCGTCGTCGGAGAGCTCACGGTACTCCTTCGGAGTGATCACGTGGGCGAGGTATCCGTCGCCGCTCGCGCTGTCGCGGCGCATCGCCGCGGTGAGCCCGCGCAGCGCGAGGTCGACCGCGTCGGAGGTCGTCAGGTCGCGCGAGTAGCCCTCCTCCACGATCCCGTAGGCGAACGGGGAGCCCGAGCCGACGGAGACGAACCGGTCCTCGATGCATCCGCCGCCGGCGTCGACCGAGAAGACATGGCCGCCCTTCGCGTCCGTGCCGCCGAGGATCAGCCACGCCCAGTACGGGTAGTACCGGTTGCCGCTCAGGATGTTCGCGAGGAGCGTCGCGGCCCCTTCGGCACTGAGGGGGGCGTTGCGGCGGAGGCGGTAGAGCGACACCTCGGCCTTGAGGTACCGCGCGAGGACCTGGGCGTCTCCGACCAGGCCGGCGATCGTCATGCCGATGTTCTCATCGATCTTGAACAGCTTCTGGGCCGTCTTGTTCATGATCATCGTGCCGCCGGTGGCACGCCGCTCGGTCGCGAGGACGACCCCGTCCTTCGCAACGATGCCGATCGTCGTGGTCCCCTTCAGCAGCCGATCTTCGATGTTCCCGTTCGACCCACCGTGCATTCGAGGACCTCCGTCCGTGGAAAGTCGAGCAGCGGACCCGGGCTCGCTATATAAGCGCTCACGGAGCGATTACGCCCGGACCACCGAGGAACCCGAAGGGAGCTCGGGGCCCCCGTTCCGGGCCGGCCCGGCCCCGGGGCGCGACACCGATTAAAGCCCCCCGTGGCTCGGGCCGCCGATCGATCATGCGGCGGCACGAGGTCGTGGTCGTCGGAGCCGGGCTCGCCGGGCAGCGGGCCGCCCTCGCCGCGGTCGAGGCCGGGCGGGACGTCGCGGTCGTCTCGAAGATCCACCCGCTCCGCTCGCATTCCGGGGCGGCGCAGGGGGGGATCAACGCCTCGCTCGGGGCCGACGACTCCGTCGACAAGCACGTCTACGACACCGTGAAGGGGTCCGACTATCTCGGCGACCAGGACGCGATCGAGTTCTTCTGCCGAGAGGCCGGCCCGACCGTCGTCGAGATGGAGCATTTCGGGACGATCTTCAGCCGCGCGCCGGACGGCTCCCTCGCGCGTCGGGCATTCGGCGGCGCGGGATTCCCCCGGACGATCTATGCGGCCGACCGTACGGGGCTCGCGCTCCTGCAGGGCCTCTGGGAACAGCTCGGGACAAGGCGCTTCACCCTGTACGACGAGTGGGACCTCACCCAGCTCGTCGTCCACGGGGGCCGCGTCCAAGGGATCGTCGCCTTCGATCGCAAGACGGGCGAGTTCGACCAGATCGCCGCGAAGGGCGTCGTGATCGCCACCGGGCCGTTCGGGCGCGTCTACGGTCGGACCACCAACGCGCACAGCTGCACCGGCGACGGCGTCGCGGCCGCCTACGCGGCCGGGGCGCTCCTCAAGGACATGGAGTTCGTCCAGTTCCATCCGACCGCGCTGCTCGAGTCGGGGATCCTGATCACCGAGGGCGCGCGGGGGGAGGGCGGCATCCTCCGCAATGCCCGCGGCGAACGTTTCATGAGCAAGTACGCGCCGAACGTCCTCGAGCTCGCCTCGCGGGACGTCGTCTCCCGCGCGATCTTCACGGAGGTCGCCGAGGGCCGCGGCTTCACGGGCCCCTACGGGGGGTACGTCCACCTCGAGCTGATGCACCTCGGCAAGGAGAAGGTCGAGAGCCGGCTCCAGGAGATCGTCGACTACTCCCGGATCTTCGCCGGCGTCGATCCCGTGACGGAGCCGATCCCGATCTATCCCGGCCAGCACTACATGATGGGCGGGATCAGCACGAACGCCCGGGGCGAGGCGAGCCTCCCCGGCCTCTTCGCGGCGGGGGAGGCGGCGTGCGTCTCCATCCACGGGGCGAACCGCCTGGGAGGGAACTCCCTGCTCGAGACGCTCGTCTTCGGAAAGCAGGCGGGGATCGCGGCGGCCGCCTACGCCGAGACCGCGCCGGCGCCCGAGCTGAAGGAGGCCGACCTCGAGGCGGCCGTCGCGCCGCTGCGGGGCTGGTCGGACCGCCGGGACGGGGAGGACCCGACGACCCTGCGGACCGAGATGCAACAGGTGATGGACCGTTACGTCGGGATCTACCGGGACGGCCCGACCCTCCAGGAGGGGCTGAAGCGGCTGCGGGCGGTCAAGTCCCGCTTCGCCCAGATCCGCGTCGTCGATCGGTCGAAGGTCTACAACGTCAACCTGAGCGACGCGCTCGAGACCGGTCACATGCTCGAGCTCGCCGAGACGATCGTCGTCGGGGCGATCGCCCGCACGGAGAGCCGCGGGGCCCACACGCGCACCGACTTTCCGAAGCGGGACGACGCCCAGTGGATGCGGCACACCCTCGCGCAGCAGGGGCCGGACGGGCCGAGCCTCTCGTATAGCCCGGTCGCGTACACGCGCTGGGACCCGAAGGAGCGAGTGTACTGATGGCGGGAACGACGGTCAGCGCGACGTTCGACATCTACCGATTCGATCCGACGAAGGACCGCGCGCCGCGCTACCAGCGCCACACCCTCGAGCTCGCCCCGCACACGACGGTCCTGACCGCGCTCCTGCGCCTCCGGGGCGAGGTCGATCCCTCGCTCGCGCTGCGCTACTCCTGCCGGAGCTCGATCTGCGGCTCGTGCGCGATGCAGGTGAACTCGAAGAGCCGCCTCGCCTGCGAAACGCAGGTCGGGCCCGAGCTCGAGCGCCACGGCCGGATCGTCCTCGAGCCGATGCGCAACCAGGCCGTTCTCCGCGACCTCGTGGTGGACCAGACGCCGTTCTGGCGCCATTACGAGAAGATCCAGCCCCACCTGATCCTCGACCCGCGCCACCCGATGCCCGTGGGCAAGGAGAACCCGATGTCCCCGGCGGAGGTCGAACGGTTCAAGGAGACCCCCCGATGCATCGCCTGCGCGGCCTGCTTCTCCGCGTGCCCGGCCGTCGAGGCCGACCCCGAGTTCCCCGGCCCGATGGCGCTCGCCAAGCTCTACCGGTTCGTCGTCGATCCTCGGGACGCCGCGCACCAGGACCGCCTGCTGGCGATCCAGCCGGGCGGCCTGTGGACGTGCCTGCGCTGCCACCTGTGCACCGAGGCGTGCCCGAAGGACGTCCGGCCCTCGGAGCGGATCCGGGACCTGAAGGAGATGGCGATCCGCGCCCAGGGCGCGACCGAGCTCGGCTCCCGGCACGCGGTCGGCTTCAAGGAGAACCTCAAGGACTTCGGTCTCCTCAACGAGATGAAGCTCGTGCGCCAGACGTCCGGGGTGTTCGGGATGGTCGGCCAGCTCGGTCAGGGGATCCGGGTCATGCGCAAGAAACCCGAGATCCTCTCGAAGCCGCGGCGGATCGAGGGGCTCGACGAGGTCCAGAAGATCTACGCGGCCCTCGACCGGGACGGGGAGGAGTCGAAGTGAAGCTCGCGTACTACCCGGGCTGCGTCGCGCAGGAGTCCGGAAAGGAGCTCGACCTCGCGACCCGGTGGGTCTGCCGCGCCCTCGAGATCGAGCTCGTGGAGTTCCCCACCTTCTCCTGCTGCGGTTCGGGGTTCGTCGACGAGGCGAACGAGGTGCTCAACGTCGCCCTGAACGCGCGGAACCTCGCGATCGCCGAGCGCGCGGGGCTCGACATGCTTACGATCTGCTCCACCTGCCAGGGGATGCTGTCGCTCGCCAACCACCGGCTCGCCGACCCCGCGGTGAAGGCCCGCGTCGACGGCGCGCTGAAGCCGATCGGGATCGAGTACCGCGGCACGACGAAGGTCAAGCACCTGCTCGAGGTGCTCGTCCGGGACGTCGGCCTCCCCGCGATCCGCGCGAAGGTGCGCCGACCGCTGAGCGGCCTCAAGGTCGGGGCGTTCTACGGCTGCCACCTCCTGCGCCCCGCGGACGAGATGAAGTTCGAGGACGGCGAGGAGCCCCACTCGTTCGAGGACCTGCTCGACGCTCTCGGGGCCACGCCGGTCTACTACCGGGGCCGGGTGATGTGCTGCGGGTTCCCGATCCAGTTCGTCAAGCCCGGCACCGCGACCGCGATCGCCGGCCGCCAGATCGACGAGGCCAAGTCGCACGGGGCGGACGCGATGGCGACCCCGTGCCCGCTCTGCCACCTCTCGCTCGACACGTACCAGAACCTCGCCGAGAAGTCGGTCGGCCACGCGCTCGACATGCCGGTCTTCCACCTTCCCCAGGTCGTCGGGCTCGCGTTCGGCGCGACCCCCGAGGAGCTCGGCCTGCCGCGCCACCTCGTCCCGACCGGGGCCGCCCTCGGGAAGATCCGTCCCCCGGCCCCGGCGTGATCCGTCCCGCTTCGCGGGCGGCTCGATCGCCGCGCTCCGCGGTCCCGCCGACGGGACCGGCGTCGGGCGGGGGACGCTACGGCGGGCCCGGGGGGCTCGGCCGTGCCGTCAGCACGCGGGCCCCTTCCCCCTTCGTCACGTAGACATGGAGCCGGTCGCACGTCCCGCGGAAGTACTCGCGCCCGTCGGAGCCGAACCGCGCGGCGAGTCGCTCGGAGATCTCGGCGTCGCTCAGCGTCGGCTCGACCTCGGGGGTGAACATGCAGCGGAAGACGAGGAACCGCTGGCCTTCGAGGTCGATCCGCGCGGTCTCGGGCGCCCCGCAGAACGGGCAGGCGAGCACGGCCCCGGGACCTCGACCCCCCCAAAATCGTTGGCGGTGGAGCGCTAGTCGATGTAGCCGAGCGATCGCAGGCGCTCCCGCAGCCGCCGCTCGTCCTCTTCGCTGAACCCCTCGTGGGAGGGGGCCTCGAGCAGGCGCGCGAGGACGAACGTGACGAACGCGTCGACGGAGCCGAACCCCGTGCCCCGGATCCGGCCCTCGATCCCCCGGGCGATCTCCTCCGGCAACCGGATCGGTACGGTCCCCTCGTGGGACGGTGGGTCGGTCGTCATCGGCGCTCCCGCCGAGGCCGACCGGCAGATAGCCCCTTCGCGGGCGGGAGGCTCACTCCCACTCGATCGTCGCCGGCGGCTTGTCGGTGATGTCGTAGAGGACGCGGACGACCTCCCCCGGGAGCTCGCGGGTGATCCTCTCGGCGATCCGTCGGAGGATCGGGCGGGGAACGGCCATCGCGGTCGCGGTCATCGCATCGATCGACTCGACGAGCCGGACGGAGACCGCCTCTCCGCGGACCCGGTTGTCGCCGGTGACCCCGACGGTGTGGGCGTCGACCAGCACGGCGAAGTACTGCCACGGGAGCGCGATCTCCTTCGCTTGGACGGCCCGCTCGACCTCCTCCTCGACGACGGCGTTCGCGACGCGGGCCCGCCGGACCCGCTCGGGAGTGACGACGCCATTGACGCGGACAGCGAGGCCCGGGCCGGGGAACGGCTGCCGATCGGCCTCCGGGACGCCGAGATGGCGGGCGACGGCGCGGACCTCGTCCTTGTAGAGGTCGCGCAACGGCTCCACGAGCACGAGCCGGCTGTCGCTCGGGATGCCGCCGACGTTGTGGTGCGTCTTGATCGTGTCGCGCAGGCCCCCGCCGCTCTCGATCCAGTCGGGGGCGATCGTCCCCTGAACGAGCCGGTCGGTGCCGAAACGGGTCGCCTCCTCCTCGAAGAGACGGATGAACGTCGCCCCGATGCGCCGTCGCTTCTCCTCGGGCTCGACGACCCCGGCGAGCGCCGCGAAGAACCGGTCGGACGCCGGCACGACCTCGTGACGGAGGCCGCTCGCCCGGAAGAATCCGGCGACCCGCTCGACCTCGCCGGCCCGCAAAAGACCCGTGTCGACGAAGATCGCCCGAGCCCGCTCCCCGAGCGATCGCTCGGCGAGGATGGCGGCCACGGTCGAGTCGATACCGCCCGACGCCGCGATGATCGCTCGCCCGGGCACCTCGGTGCGCAGCCGTTCCTCCGCAGAGCGGACGAACGCCGCGGGGTCGTTCACGGGGAGCTCCCGCCGGCGGCGGGCTCCTCGCGCCAGCGGGCGCGGTACTCCTCGAGTCGGGGGACGATCTCCGGATACTTCAGTGCCAGGATCTCGGCGGCGAGCAGCGCGGCGTTCTCCGTGGCGTCGAGGCCGACCGACGCGACGGGGACTCCGGGAGGCATCTGCACGACCGATAGGAGGGAATCGAGACCGAGCCCCCGGTGGATCGGGACCCCGATCACCGGCTTGAGCGTGCGAGCGGCGACGGCGCCGGGAAGCGCGGCGGAGAGCCCGGCCATAGCCACGAAGACGTCCGTGGTCGGGTCCCGAACGAGCCGGTCGACCTTGTCGGGGGTGCGATGGGCGGAGGCGACGTGGGCCTCGCTGGGGATCTTGAGCTCGGTCAGGCGCGCCGCGACCTTGCCGGCGAGCTCGAGGTCCGACTTGCTGCCGACCAGGATAGTGACCTTCACAGCGCTCGCCGAGCGCCGCGTCCAAAAAGCCTTTCCTCGAGAACCGCCCGCAGGCCTCGGGCGGCCGGTCCGCCCCGCCCGGGGTCGCCCCCTGCGGTCGGTGGCCCTCGAAACCCTGAAATGCCCTCGCCGCCGGGACGATGGTATGGCGTTCCCGACCGGGCTCCGCCGGTGGCTCCTCGAGGACGCCGACCCGAGCGTCCGGTACCGGGTACTGCGGGAACTGCTCGACCGTCCCGAGGGGGACCCGGAAACGTCTGCCGCGCGCCGTCAGATCGGCCGCGCCGGGTGGGCCGCCGACATCCTCGCCGAGCAGCTCCCGGGGGGCCAGTGGGCCACTCGGGGGACGACCCTCCGGGAACTGTACCGACCGAAGTACGTCGCGACGAACTGGCGTCTGCTCGTGCTCTCCGACCTTCGCGTTCCCGGGACGCACCCTCGGATCAAGAAGGCCCTCCGCCTCTTCCTCGACCGGTTCTCCGGCCCCCAGGGGGGGTTCGGCCAGCGCGGTAGCGAGGTCTGCTTCACCGGCAACGCCGTCCGGATGCTCGTCGGCTTCGGCCGGGCGGACGACCCCCCCGTCCGGCGGAGCCTCGAGTGGCTCGTTCGCCACCAGAAGCCGGACGGAGGATGGCACTGCTTTCCGTCGCGGACCGGTACGCTCGACGCCTGGGAAGCGATGTCCGCGTTCGCCGCTCTCCCACCGGCCGCCCGCAGCCCGGCCATCGCACGGGCGATCGAGCGCGGCGCCGAGTTCTTTCTCGAGCGGAGCCTGCTTCACGAGGGCCGCCGGCCGTATGCGCCGTGGCTTCGGCTCCATTTCCCGGCCCACTACTACTACGACCTCCTGGTCGGCCTGGACGTCCTCACGGCGCTCGGCTACGGCGACGACCGGCGGCTCCGCGGCCCCCTCGACCGGCTCGAGTCGATGCGCGGCCCGGGGGGACGGTGGAACCTGGACGCCCTCCATCCGGACGTGGAGGACCCGAGGTACACCGTGCGGACCCCGGTCTACCCGTTCGCGCTCGAGCTCCCGGGCCGACCGAGCCGGTGGATCACGACGACCGCGCTCTCGGTCCTGCGGCGGGCGGGCCGGCTGTAGGGGTCCCGATGCGGCTTCGACTTCACCGCGGCGGGAAGTTCCGCCGATGGCTCGGCGCCCGCCTCGGCGGGGACGAGGCGCTCGGCGACCGGGTATGGCGTCGGGTCCTCCACGGGATCGTGGCGCTCGTCCTCGTCTACTACGCGCTGCCGGACGGGATCTTCGTCGTCGCCCCGAAGCGCACGATCCTGCTCCTCGCGCTGGCCGTGATCCTCTCCCTCGAGCTGTTCCGCCATGCCGGGGTGCTCGAGCTCCCGACGATCCGGCCGTACGAATCGGGCCGCCTCGGCAGCTACGCCTTCTACGCCCTCGCGGTCGTGGGCGCGATCGTGCTCTTCCCGGAACCGATCGCGGCGGCCGTCGTGCTCGGCACGGCGCTCATCGATCCGTTCGCGGGGGAGCTGCGCTCCCGGCCGTCGATCGCACGGGCGTACCCCGGCGCCGCGCTCGCGGCGTACTGGGACCTCGCGTTCGTCGGCCTCGCCCTCATCGGGCGGTGGCCGGTCCTCGACAGTGCGGGCCTCGCGCTCCTCGCCGCGCCGATCGCGCTCGCGGCCGAGTGGCCGACGATCTCCTGGCTCGACGACGACCTCGCGATGACGTTCGTGCCGGCGCTCGCGCTCTACCTGGTCGGGGTCGTCGCCCTCGGGCTCCCGCGCTAGCGGGCCTAGACGATCGGCGTCAGGGTCGCGTGCGGGCTCCCCTTTTCGGGGTCCGGGCTGATGGCGTAGATCGTCGTCCGCGGACGGATCCCGTAGATGCACGGCGCGTTGTCGATGTTGATGATCCGGAAGTACGTGTCCATCATGTTCAGGATCTCGCTCGACACGAGCAGCCCGGGCTTCAACAGGCCGATCCCGAGGTTGCCGACGTGCTTGGTCCGCGAGACGCCCTGGAAGTACATCCGGATGGCGACCTGGTCGCCCATCAGGCTCTCGAACGTGTCGAACGCCTGGTACTCCACGAACGGCTTGCGGTCGGGTCCCATGACCGCCTTCTCGGCGGTGACCATCGCCCGCATCGCCTCTTCGCGGCCGAATCGGCCCATCGGCAGGATGTACGGGTCCTCGGTGTCGTTGACCGTGTAGTCGGGGATGCGCACGCGGGTGTCGAAGACGTTCCCGGGCACGTGGCGGATGAGCGTCTCCCGCAGCTTCTCGGGCGATTCGCCGGCCGCGAGGACCGCGAGGATCCCCCGGCCCTGCGCGAGGAAGTTGAGGAACGTCGGTGTGAAGAGCGTGTAGTAGTCGTCGATCCCGACGTTGACGTCGACCTCGAAGGCGTTGAAGCTGCCGCGGCGGAACCCGCCCCCGAGGAGCTCGTCAAAGTCGGGGATCCCCGTCGAGTAGAACTTCTCCTGGTCGGGGATCGGCTTCCACGGCACGGCCGAGGACTTCCCGTTCTGCGCCTCGGCGATCCCGAGCGCCTCGAACCGTCCCCCGTCGAGGGTGACGGCGTAGCGGGCCCGGTTGATGATCGTCGCGCGGAGCTTCTCGAGCCGGAGGTGGCGGACCCGGCGCTCGTCGAGCTCCTCGCGCTGGATCGAGATCAGGCCGTCGACCAGGTACTCGATGCCGCCCGCCTCGGGCTTCTCGAGGATCATCACGACGTCGGTGCTCGACGCCTCGACCAGATCCTTCTGGAGCGCCATGACGAACTCTTCCATCTCGAGACCGTACTTGTGGGTCACACCCTCGAGGGAATCGATGACGAGGAGCGCCTTTTCCGGAAGGCACCGCTCGATGCGATGGTAGACGTTCTCGACCTCGGGCATCGGACCGCGCTTCAGGAGCGCGGCGAGGTGGGTGCGGTCGACCTTGGTCGGGGGGCCCCGCTCCTGGCCGAAGCTCCCGAGGACCTCGCGCCCGGCGCGGATCTTCCGCTGTTCGGTCTCGGGGAGCTCGGTCTCCTTGCCCTTGGAGCCGGCCTGAATCGCATCGAGGAACAGCTTCGCGGCGTCGAGCACCCGCGAGCGCATCTCGGTCGTCTTGAGCCAGGGGAACTGCCGGTAGAGCGCCTCGTCCCCGACCCGGGTCGAGAGGTAGAACGACCGGTTCGGCTGCCCGACCCGTTCGAGCAGCTCGAGGCCGAACGTCGTCTTCCCGGTACCGGCGCCGCCCTTGACGATCAGCGACCGGCCGCCCTTTCCGCTCAGGAACGAGACCACTTCCGGGGGTACGCCCCCGACCGCGCTGCCGTTGTTTGTGCTCATGGCATCCTGCTCAGCCACGGCCGGACCGCGGGTCCCGGATCCCACTGCACCATTCCGTGTCCCGCTGTCGAATGGGGAGGGTCATAAAGTAAAGCTTTCGTCGGTTCGGGCCCGCCCCCCGGGTCACGGGCGGGCCGCCCGCCGGGCCGCTTCCCGGGCCTGATCGAGCGCCGTCGCGAGGGGATTTCCGGGGTCGCCCACCGCCGTGGCGGAGGAGGGATTCCCCCCGCCTTTGCCGCCGAACGACGCGCGCGCGGCCTCGACGATCGCCTGGGCGGAGACCCCCGGGGCGGTCGACCCGACGAACAGGGTGCCGCGCCCGTCCCGCTCTCCCGTGAGGACGGCCACGCGGCCGGGGACGCGCCCGAGGAGGCGGGAGAGCTCCATGAGCTCGGTACGGTCGAGGTCCAGCGGCGCGGCGACGATCGTCACGTCGCCGATCGTCTCGGTGCGCGTCGGGTCCGCGAGCAGGCGCTCGGCAGTGGCCGAGAGGTCCTCCTTCTGGCGGAGGCGCGCCGTCCGTCGGTTCGCCTCGACCTCGGAGAGAAGCCGATCGATGCCGTCCGGCAGGCGGCCGACCGGCACGCCGAGGCGCCGCGCCGCCTCCTTCAGGATCTCCTCGTGCTCCTCGCGGAGCTCGAGGGCGCGCTCCCCGCTCGCGAAGGTCAGGCGGACGACGCCGTCCTGGATCCGGTCGACGTCCAGGAGCGAGATCGCGCCGACCTCGCTCGTGTGCGTGCAGTGGGTGCCGCCGCAGGCCTCCACGTCGAACCCCTCGATCTCGACGATCCGGAGCTCCCCGCCGGGGACCGCGCCGCCCTGGTACAGGGTGAAGCCGAAGCGCTTCTCGGCCTCGGAACGGCTCTCGAAGTAGCTCTTCACCGGGCGGTCCTCGCGCACCACCTCGTTCACCCGCCGGTCGATCCGTCGTAGCTCCTCGCGGGAGATCGGGCGATAGTGGGTGACGTCGATCCGGGCGAACTCGGGGCTCTTGTACGCCCCGGCCTGCCAGACGTGGGGCCCGAGCACTTCGCGCAGCGCGCCGTTGAGCAGGTGCGTCGCGGTGTGGTGCTGCATCAACTGCGTCCGGCGGACCGGGTCGATCCGCCCCCGGACGCGGTCGCCGGCCGCGAACGGAGCGGCGCTCTCGAGCCGGTGGAGGACGTGCGGGCCCCGCCGGGCGACATCGACCACCGCCGTCTCCGCGAGGTGGCCGCGGTCGGCCAGCTGGCCCCCGCCGGTCGGGTAGAAGTACGTGCGGTCGAGGACGACGAACGGGCCGCTCACGTGGAGGACCCGTGCCTCGAACGAGACGGTGTGCGGGTCGAGGTAGTACCGGACGTCGGTCGGCGGGACGGACGTCGGAACCTCCGGGAGCTCCTCGGCCGTCTCGGCGTTGTCCGTTTCCGGCCGGTCGGCCTCGTGGCGGGCGGCGACCTGCCGGTAGAAGTCGTCGGGGATCGCGGGGGGTGCCTCGAGCTCCTCGGTCGCGACGTCGGGGGGGACCCCCAGGGAGTCGTACCACTGGATCAGGTCCTCGACCCCGATCGTGCCGCCTTCGGCCTTCGTGCGCTCCCCCTGGCGTCGGATCGTTTGCCGGGCCCTCCCGATCGCCTCGGCGTACCGCTCAATCTCGGCCTCCACGACGCGGTGCAGGTCGTCGCGGTGCGCCCCGACCTCGGGGAAGTCCCGGGCGATCTCGCGTCCGGTCCGGTCGAGGATCGAGACGAGATCGGGAGCTTCCGGCGTCTTGGAGAGGAGGCGGAGCGAACGGCGGAGCAAGAGCCGCGCGAAGTACCCTTCCTTGCTGTTCGACGGGACGACGCCGTCGGTGAGCAGGTAGTTCAGCGCGCGGGCGTGGTCGATGAGGATCGCCGTCTCGCGCGGGGCGAACGTCCGGCGCATCTCCTCGTATTCCGCGCCGAAGACCGCTTCGTAGGCCGTCCGGGTCCCCTGGCTCGCCCAGGTGAGGCGCTCGAGCCCGTAGCCGGTGTCGACGACGGTGAGCGGCATCGGCCGCACGGCCTCCTTGTCCCGGATGTACTCCATGAACACGAGCGTCGCGACCTCGAGCCCCGCGATCCCGACGCTCAGCGACGGGCCGAGGTTCCCGCCCCCCTCCCATACCTCCTCCTTGTACGTGATCGCCCGGGGGTCGGCGCCGAGCTCCTCCGTCAGGAGCTCGTGGCAGAGCTCGGCCGTCCGTTCCTTGAAGTAGACCTCGCGGTCGGGCCGGTTGAACGCGTGGTGGGCGAGCATCTCGAAGAGCGTGAGGTGCCGGCCGCTCCGGCCGACCTCCTCGATGTCGATGAACCGCAGGACCGGCTGGCTGATCGTGAGCGGGTTCGCGGGGGGCGGGATCGCCCCGCTCGTGACCCATGGCTGGAAGTCGTAGATCGAGGCCTGCGTGAAGAAGACGTCGTTCCGCCAGCGGGCCACCGTCGGGTAGCGGCGGAGGCGGGTGTGGCCCCGGTGCTCGAAGAACGCGAGGTACGTCTCCCGCATCTCGCGGTTCTCGAACGGCCGCTTGAAGACCGGATGACCGATGAACCCGTACTCCCGGCACGGCGCCTCCTGGCACCGGTCGTGGTCGCCGAGCGTCCAGAACCCGGCCCGGCAGACGACGCACGTCCGGCGGTGGAAACCCCCCCGGTGGAAGAACGCCAGGTCGTACTCCGCGTCGTCCATCGCGGAGCGCCGACGACCCCCTTCGCCTTAAACGGTTTGGCCGATGGCGCCGGTCGGGCGCGACCGAGGGCCGCCCCGCAGGAGACCGGCGGCGTTGGCGGCGATCGATCCTCCGATACGCGCGGATCCCCTTCCCCCCCGCTCGGTCGCCCGCGCGACGTGGGTGCTGGTGGCGATGCGCGCCGGGTACGCCTACAACTGGTTCGACGTCGGGCCGGCGCTCCCCGGGATTGGCGGAGCGTTCTCGGTCGGTCCGGCCCAGTGGGGGCTCCTCGTCGCGGCGTTCCTCGCGGGCGCCGGCCTGCTCCAGGTCCCCGCGGGTCTCCTCGGGCGAAGGTACGGCAACCGCCCGGTCTCGCTGGGCGGGGCCGCGCTGCTCGCCGTCTTCGGGGTCGCCAGCGGCCTCGCCCCGTCGTACCTCGCGCTGCTCGCCTTCCGGGTCGCCGCCGGCGCCGGGGCGGGCCTCTTCTTCTCACCGGCGATCAGCCTGGTCGCGGGTCTGTATCCCGAGGGACGCCGGGGACTCCCCGTCGGGGGGTTCTCTTCCGCGTTCAGCGGAGGGGCCGCCGCCGGCGTGATGGCCACGGCGCTGGCGATCCCGTACATCGGGTTCCACTGGGCGCTCGTCCTGGGCGGGGCCGGGCTCGGCGTCCTGACGATCGCCGGGGCCCTCGCGGTCCCGCCGTCCGTCGGCGCCGCGCCGGCCCGCGCCCCCCGGCCCGTGCCCCTCTCCGCCCTTCGGTACCGCGGGGTCTGGGCGATCGGGATCGGGTTCATCGGGATGGAGGGTGCGACGTTCGCGACCGGCCAGTTCATCGTCCCCTACGGGGAGCTGCTCCGGGGCTGGTCGGCCCCGATCGCGGGGGCCGTCGGGATGATGTTCCTCCTCCCGAGCGTCGTCGGGGGCCCGGTCGGGGGACCGATCGCCGATCGTCGCCGGAACCATCGGACCCAGCTCGCGGCGGCCGCCGCCCTCGGGGCGCTCGCGCTGGCCGGCCTCCCCTTCGTCGGCCTGGCCGGAACGATCGCGATCGGGGCGACGTTCTCCTTCGCCTACGGCTTCGCGTACGCCGTCATGTACGTCGTGCCGCACTACTGGCGCGAGGTCCCCCCGGACGAGGTTCCGCTCGCGATCGGTCTGTTCAACGCGATCCAGCTCGCCGGGGGGGCTTCGGTGGCGTACCTCTTCGGCCGGATCGTCGCGCTCGCGTCGTACGCCCTCGCCTGGGAGGTCCTCGCCGTCCTCGAGGTGGGGACCCTGGTCGCGCTGTTCGCCCTCCCGAGGACGCCCCCCGCGACGACGCGGGCCGGTCCTCGGGCCGCGGCGGGTCCCGCCCTGCGCTGAGCGCGCGGCCGGTCGCGCACTGGTCGACGACGGGGCACTCCGGGCACCGGGGCCGACGGGGCCGGCAGAGGTTCTGGCCGTGCTGGACGAGCAGCGGATTGAGGGGGAGCCAGAACCGTTCGGGGAGCCGGCGGCGCAGCCCCTCCTCCGTCTCCTCCGGCGTATCGGTGCGGACCACCCCGAGCCGGTTCGCCAGGCGGTGCACGTGCGTGTCGACGGGGATCGCCGGGATCCCGTAGGCGAAGACGAGGACGCAGTTCGCCGTCTTCGGGCCGACGCCGGGGAGGCTCGTCAGCTCCTCGAGCGTCCGGGGGACGCTCCCGTCGAACCGGTCGAGGAGGGCCCGCGCGCACGCCCGCACCGTCCGCGACTTCGCGCGGTAGAATCCGACCGAGTGGATCAGCATCTCGACGGCGCGGCCGCCCGCCCCCGCGAGCGACGCAGCGTCCGGGAACCTCGCGAACAGCCGGGCGGAGGCGACGTCGGTCTGCTCGTCGCGCGTCCGCTGGGAGAGGATCGTCCCGATCAGCACCTGGAACGGGTCCTCGGCGTGGTCGCGGAGGTACGGTCTCCTCCAGTCGCCGGTACGGTAGAACGCGGAGAGGCGGTCGAGGAGGAGTTCCCAGTCGAGCCCGGACCCGCTGTCGGCCGTCATCCCCGGGCCTCGCGCCGGGCGGGGGCGGGCGGCGGTACCGGGGCCGTCTCCGTGCCGGGGTCGGAGAGGTCCGGCTCCTGCGCGGCCTCCCGGGAGCGCATGAGCTCGCCGACGAGGTAGTCGCTCCCGGTCACGAGCGTCAGACCGTCCGGGCCGGTCGCCGCCCGTGCCAGGGTGAGCCCGGTCGATGCGTCGGGCGCCTCGACGATGCGGGGGAAGCGGCCGGCGGCCGCGACCCGCAGCTCCGCCCCGGGGATCCCGCGCTCCGAGTGGACCCGGACGACCACGAGGGTCTGGGCGAGAGGGGCGAGCGCGTCGAGGATCCGGTCGACCTGCTTGCCGCGCAGGCAGCCGAACAGGACCGCGCTCTCGGACGGATCGGCGAACGGAGCGATCTCTCCGAGGCTCTCGGCCACGGCCCGGGCGCTCTCGGGAGTGTGGGCGACGTCGTAGAACAGCTCCGGCCGGCGGGCGACCCGCTCGAGCCGGCCGGGCCAGCGCACGCGCGCGAGCCCGTGCGCGACGGCGGCCGGGTCGAGCGGACGCCCCGTCGACTCGAGGAAGCGGGCGGCCGCCGCGACCGCGAGCCCGGCGTTGCCGATCTGGAAGCGGCCGAGGAGCGGCAGGTCGAGGCGGGGAAGCTCGATGCCAGGGAGCGCGACCCGGAACGACTGTCCGGCCTCCGAGAGCTCCCGCTCGCCGACGGTGATCTCCCGGCCGAGGCGCCATGGGAGCACGCCGAGCCGGTCGGCGGCCCGCCGCACGACCTGGGCCGGACCGGGGGCGAGCTCGCCCACCACCGCGTACATGCCGGGGTGAAGGATCCCCGACTTCTCCTCGGCGATCGCGTCGAGGGTCGGACCGAGGAGGTCCGTGTGCTCGAGCTCGATCGTCGTGATCACCCCGACGCGGCTGTCGAGGACGTTCGTCGAGTCGAGGCGCCCACCGATGCCCACCTCGACGACCGCCGCGTCGACCTTGCGGCGCGCGAACCAGTCGAGGCCGAGGGCGGTCGTCACCTCGAAGAACGTCGGGCTCCGGTCGAGGTGGCCGTCCCGCTCCAGCCGCTGCGAAAGCGCCTCGATCCGGTCGATCCCCTCGACCACGGCCGCCGCGCCGATCGTCCGGCCGTCGCAGCGGATCCGTTCGCGGTAGCCCGCGAGGTGAGGGGACGTGAAGAGACCGGTCCGAAGCCCGTGGGCGCTCAGGATCGCCGCCGTCATGACGGCGACCGACCCCTTGCCTTTGCTGCCGGTGATGTGGACCGCGGGGTACTTCCGCTCCGGGTGGCCGAGCCCCTCGAGCAGGGCCTGCTCGACCTCGAGCCCCGGCCGCAGCCCGAAGCGGCGGCGGCGGTACAGCTGCTCGAGGGCCGCCCGGTAGCGGTCCGGATCCGTCCCCATCGGTCGGCCCGAGCCGACCGACCCCTTAACCGTCACCGGCGAGCGGCCCCTAGAAGGTCGACCGTTCGCGGTAGGCGCCGTAGACGTCCTGGAAGGCGTGGACGATCTCCCCGAGGGTCGCCCGGGCCCGGAGGGCGTCGAGCACCGCCGGCATGGTGTTCTCGTCCTCGGTGGCCGCGACCTTGCGGAGGCGGTCGAGCGCCGCGGCGTGCTTCCGCGCGTCGCGCCGGGCCCGGAGGGCCTTCAGCCGGCGCGACTGGAGCCGGCGGGCCTCTTCGCTGATCTTGAGGCGGGGCACCCGGATCGCTCCTTCGACCGCGTGGGCGTTGACCCCGACGATCTTCGCCTCCCCGGCCTCGACGGCGCGCTGGTACCGGAACGACGCCTCCTGGATCTCGCGCTGGAAGAAGCCGCTCTCGATCGCCGGGACGACTCCGCCGATCTGGTCGATCCGGTCGAAGTACCGGTCGACCTCCTCCTCCATCCGGTCGGTCAGCCACTCGACGTAGTAGCTGCCCCCGAAGGGATCGACCGCGTCCGCGACCCCCGACTCGGAGGCGAGGATCTGCTGGGTGCGCAGCGCGATCCGCACCGCGTCCTCGCTCGGCAGCTGGATCGCCTCGTCGAAGGAGTTCGTGTGGAGCGACTGCGTCCCCCCGAGCACGCCCGCGAGCGCCTGGATGGTCGTCCGGACGACGTTCAGCTCGGGCTGCTGGGCCGTGCACGAGCAGCCGGCGGTCTGGGTGTGGAAGCGGAGCCAGAGCGATCGCTCCTTCTTCGCGCCGAACTCCTCGCGCATCACCCGCGCCCAGATCCGGCGCGCGGCCCGGAACTTCGCGATCTCCTCGAAGAAGTCGTTGTGCGAGTTGAAGAAGAACGAGAGCCTCGGCGCGAACTCGTCGACGTCCAGCCCGCGTCGCTTCGACTCGGCGACGTACGTCCGGCCGTCGGCGAGCGTGAAGGCGAGCTCCTGGGCGGCGGTCGAGCCGGCCTCGCGGATGTGGTAGCCCGAGATCGAGACCGGGTTCCACCGGGGGGTATGCCGGGTGGCGTACTCGATCGTGTCGATGACCAGCCGCAGGGCGGGGCGTGGCGGGTAGAGGAACTCCTTCTGGGCGATGTACTCCTTCAGGATGTCGTTCTGGGTCGTTCCTCCGAGCCGGGCCATCGGCACGCCGTGCGCGATCCCCGTGAGGAGGTACATCCCCCAGAGGATGTTCGCGGGGGCGTTGATCGTCATGCTCGTCGTCACTTCGGCGAGCGGAAGGTCGGCGAGGAGCCGGCCCATGTCGTCGAGCGAGCTCACGTTCACGCCGCACTTTCCGACCTCGCCCTCCGCCTCGGCGTCGTCGGCGTCGATCCCGTAGAGGGTCGGATCGTCGAACGCGATCGACAGCCCCGACTCCCCGTGGGCGAGGAGGTAGCGGAACCGGCGGTTCGTGTCCTCGGGCGATCCGAAACCCGAGAACATGCGCATCGACCAGCGGCGGCCCCGGTACATCGTCGGGTGGACGCCGCGCGTGAACGGGGGCTGCCCGGGGTAGCCGATCCGTTCGAACGAGGACCGGGGCGAGCGCGGCGTGTAGATCCGCTCGACCGGGATCCCGCCGAGCGTCGCGAACGAGTCCCTCGCCTCCGGGCTCTTCTCCAGGGCGGGCGCGAGCACCTCGGCCTCCCAACGGCGCTGCGCCTCCTCGAGCGGGTCCCCCGAGGGGGAACGGGGCGGGCGGGCCCGGGAGCTCGTCGTTGCGCCTCGGGCGGCCATCGACCCCGGAAGGGAGCTCCCGTCTATAACTCCGGGGGCCGGGGAGGCACCCGGAGCCCGACGAGATCGCTCCGGCCGCGCCGCGCCACGCGCAGGCCGAGCGACCGCGCGAACCGAGAGAACGCATCTCCGGTCCAGTCGGTGTTGTCGGCGAGCACGACGGCCCCCGGCGCGAGCCGGGGGCGGATCGTTTCGAGCTCGAAGGTGAGGTGGGCCGGGGTGTGGAGATCGTCGTGGAGGAACAGGTCGATCGACCCGAGCTCCTCGACCAGGGCCGGAAGGAGCTTCTGGCTCGGGCCCGTTCGCAGGTCCCACCGGTCGCGCAAGTGGTCGGGGACCGACCAGCCGCTGTCGTAACCGGGGGGGAGGGACGTGGTCGGCTCGCCCGGTCGGAGCGTCGGGCCGCGCTGGTGCGTCGGCAGGTCGATCGAATGGAGGCGTCCGCGGTGGTTCCGCCGGAGGGCGGCGAGGAAATGGGCGGAGGAGACGCCGCTGCTCACCCCGACCTCGACGATCCGCTCGGGGCGGAGGAGGCGGACGAGCGCGTACAGCTCGAACGGGGCGCGGATCTGGGCGTAGGACGGACGCCCGGCGGCGAGGTGCCGGTGGCGGATCTCTTCCTCCATCGGGAGGAGCCGCTCGAGCTCCGCGAGGACCCGGGCGACCTCGGGGCGCCGCGCCCCGGTGAGCTCGGTCAGCCAGACGAGGTTCGGCGTCGCGCGCCGGTCGCCGAGCGCCCGCCGGGCGCGCTCGACGGCGGTGCGGGCCTCCCCCGGCAGCGTGTCGACCCGGAGCGGGACCCTGCGAGGTTTCATCCGGAACGCCCGGAAGGTTCGTAGTTCTCCTTTCTCTTGAGATGTGCGCTCGAGATGTCGAGCCGCGCGGTCGATCCGGTGATCGTCGTCACGGCCCGGTCGATCTCGATCCGGTGGGAGAAGAACGGCGCGTCGACGACCAGCGTCTCGTACTCCCCGCCCTCGCCCGCCACGTTGAGGCGGCGGCCGCCGTCGCTGCGGCGCTCGATCTCCCGGAGGCGCGTCTCGTCGAGCCGCGACCCGACCCATTCGGCCGGCAGCGGATCGGCGGCGAGATGGACCATCCGGATGTCGAGCCCGGAAGCGATCTCCTCGCGGACGACGCGGGCCGGCGCCTTCCTCCAGAGGGGCGCGTAGAGGCGACGGCCGACCCGGTCGGCGATCCGCAGGAGACGGGCCCATTGGTAGGAGGAGGCGATCGCCCCGGCGACCACCGGGCCGGCGGCCCCGCCAAGCGCCCGTTCGAGCGCCTCGAGCTCCGCCGTCTCGTCCCGGCCCCGCGTCGCCACGACCCGGTGCCGCCGCCCCCACGCCTCCGCCTGGAGGGCGACCAGGTCGAGGTTGGGGGTGTGAAAGAGCATCGACTCCGGGTCCTCGGGACGTACCGTCACGAGCTCGTCCACAGGCCAGCCTTGGGTGTCGGCGAGGTACGCCGCGTAGATGGAATCCTTCCCGCCGGAAACGAGCGCCGTGACCGTCACGGTCCCTCGCTAGGGGAGCGTCAGCCCGTCGCGCCACCGTGGATAGAGTCGGTCGAGGTCGACCGTCGCGATGTTCCGCTCGGCCCAGCGGAGGCTCCCCCCTCTCTCCGTCACCGTCCCGATCGGGACCGCGGCCGACGGCCGCATCGCCCGCTCGAACGCGGCGGCGGAGGCCGCGGGCACCTCGACGACCAGGCGGGAGCGGCCCTCGGCGGCGAGGGCGATCCCCGGCCCGGAAAGGCCGGTCGTCGCGAGGTCGACGTCGAACCCGAGCCCGCCCCCGAACGACATCTCGGCCAGCGTCACCGCGAGCCCTCCGTCGGAGACGTCGTGGGCGGCGACCGCGAGCCCCCGACCGACCGCCCCCAGGAACTTCTCGCCCAGGGCTCGAAGCGCCTTCGGGTCGGCGACGGCGATGTCGATCCCCTCGAGGCCCTGCCGACGGGCCCACAGCGAGCCGCCCAGTTCGGGCCCGGATCTTCCGAGGAGGTACAGGCGATCGCCGAACCGCTTCAGGTCGCTCGTGAGGACGCGGCGCAGGTCGCGCACGAGGCCGGTGGCGAGGAGGACCGGCGTCGGGGGGATCCCGGCGCCCAGACCGAGGTTGTAGAAGCTGACGTTCCCCGACGGCACCGCGAAGCCGAGCGCCTCGGCCGCGCGGCCGAGCCCGCCCGTCACCGCCGCGAAGTCGGAGAGCACCGCGGGGTCCTCGGGGCTGCCGAAGTTCAGGCAGTTCGTGAAGGCGTCCGGGCGGGCCCCGACGGCGTACAGGTTCCGGGCGGCCTCCTCGACGACCCAGGCCGCGCCGCCTTTCGGATCCTCGCGGCACGACCACGGCTGGGCGGCGACCGCCATCGCGATCCCGCCCCGACCCCCCGGCCGGGGCCCGATGACCGCGGCATCCCCGTGGGACGGCGACGTGACCCGGCCGTGCATCGGCTTGATCACGGTCCGCCCCTGGACCTCGTGGTCGTAGAGTCGGACGACCGGTTCCCGCGAGACCGAGTCGGGGGCGAGCACCAGTTGCTCGAAGAGCTCCGCGCACCGGTCGCCCGGCACGGGGGGAGCGGGGGCGCGCGGTCGGACCCGCGCCCGGAGGGGTCGGTGCACCGGGGGTGGCTCGACCCGGAACTTGAGCCGGAGGTGGCCGGCGAGGGCGCCGTCCCATACGATCGTCTCGAACGGGCCCGCCGTCACCTCTCCGATGTCCGTCGCGAGCACGCCGTGTCGACGGAAGATCTCGAGCAGGGCGGGAACGTCCCTCGGGCGGACGTCGAACAGCATCCGTTCCTGGGATTCCGAGATCCAGACCTCCCAGGGCGAAAGGCCGGTCTCGCGGAGGGGAACGCGCGCGAGGTCGATGCGCGAGCCGAATCCTCCGGCGTGGACGAGCTCCCCGGAGGCCGTGGCGAGCCCGCCGCCCCCGAGGTCCTTGAGGCCCGGAACGAGCCCCTCGTCGAACGCCTCGAGCGAGGCGCGGATCAACGGCTGCTTCACGATCGGGTTCCCCAGCTGGACCGCCCCGCGCGAGGCGGTCTCGCTGCGCTCGGTAAGCTCCTTCGAGGCGAAGGCGACCCCCCCGAGCCCGTCCCGGCCCGTGCCTCCCCCGGCGAGCACCAGTCGGTCGCCCACCGCGCGCGCCCGGTTCGGGAGGGGTCGGCCTCCCGGCAGCCATCCGACGCAGGCGACGTTCACGAGCGGGTTGACGACGTAGGACCGGTCGAAGTAGATCCCTCCCGAGACCGTCGGGACCCCGACACGGTTGCCGTAATCGCGGATGCCGGCGATGACCCCTTCGGCGAGGTAACGCGGGGATTTCACCCCCTTCGGGAGGTCTCCGGCCGGCAGGTCGAGCGGACCGAAGAAGAGCGGGTCGGCGAGCGCGATCGGCTTCGCCCCGACCGCGAGCACGTCCCGGAGGATCCCGCCGATGCCGGTCGCGGCCCCGCCGTACGGTTCGACGGCCGATGGGTGGTTGTGCGATTCGATCCGGAGCGCGTAGGCCGTGCCCGCGTCGAAGCGCATCACCCCGGCGTCGCCGGTGCCCAGGACCCGGGACCCGCGGCGGACCCGGGCGAACGCGCGGCGAAGGAACCGCTTCGAGCTCTTGTAGCTGCAGTGCTCGCTCCAGCTCTGGGCGAGCCCGGCGAGCTCGAGGTCGGTCGGATCCCGGCGTTCCCTCACGAAGTAGCGTTGGAGGCGGGCGAGCTCGGAGGGGGCGAACCCGAGGCCCATGGACTCGGAGACCTCGGCGAGCGCCTGGGCCGAGACGCGTCGGACCGGAACGGATCGAACGCCGTCCGCCCAGCGGTCCATCGGATCAGCCCGGGCCCGGCCGGATCGTAACGCGGTGGATCACGGGGTTCGCGAGCAGCCGCTCGACGGCGTCTCCGGCGAGGCGACCGGCCTCCGACTCGCTGACGCCGGTGAACTCGAGGTCGTAGATGCGCGCCGTCGCGACGTGGCGAACGGACGGGATCCCGAGGAGGGAGAGCGCCTTCAGGATGCTCTCGGCCTCGGCGTCGACGACGCCCGGCTTGAGCTCGACCCGGACCTCGACCCGCCGCGGTCCGCTCCCCGTGTCGCCCTCGCGGCCCACGGCGTTATTACCGGGCGAGAGAGATAACGGTGGCCCCGCGACGCCCCGCCGACGGCCCGCTCCGCCCCGTCGGGCGCGTCGAGGTCGTTCCGGTTCGATAAAGCCTAAATAGTAGGTCTTTTTCGGCCGGATGGCACGGTGGGGGGCCGGCTACCATTCATGGAAGAGTTCATTTGTAGCGTAGAGTTTCTTCGAGGGCCCGCGGATCTCTTGGCGCGGGTGTCGAGCGAGGCCGGTGGGGTTCGGGAGTACCACGGCCCGGTGGCCGGCACGGTGATCGATCAGGTCGTCAACGACCTCCAAGAGGAGTTCGAGTCCGCTCCCGCGGCGTGACTTTCGGGCAAGGGTCGGGGCATTCGCTTTCGGCGTTAAAGGATACCGCGCAGGGGGGTTCACATGGACAGGCGGTCGACCATCAATGCTCCGATCAGCCACTCCGTCGAGAACGCGTTCACCAAGGTCTGGGGGGAGGAGCACGTCGTCGCGCTCGTCGCCCTCAAGGTCGAGACGGCCGAGGCCGACGTCGTCGCGAGCGAGGTCGCCAAGTTCGGCGAGGTCGAGGACGTCTTCCTGGTCACCGGCGACACCGACATCTTCCTCAAGGTTCGCTTTCCGCAATATGACGGGCTGAAGGAGTTCGTCCTCCGGCGGCTCCCGGCCGTACGCGGCATCCGCGAGACGAAGACGCTGCTCGTCGTCACGACCTACAAGGAGGGGGGGGAGGCACGTCCGGTATGAGCGCCGTTCCCCCGCCGACGGCCGCCGCGCCGGCGGCCCCGGATCTTGGGGGGACGCCGGCCCTCGCCCGGATCGTGGCCACGCTCGACGAGCTCGCGGAGGACGTCTCCGTGCCCCGGAACATCCGCCGCGGAGCGAAGACGGCGCGTGAGGAGCTCGTGAAGCCGGGCGTCGCCCTCGACATGCGGGTCGCCGGCGCCGTCTACGTCCTCGACGATCTCGCGAACGACCCGAACCTGCCCACCCACGGCCGGACGGCGATATGGTCGATCATTTCGAACCTGGAGAGCCTGCAGTGAACCCTCACGGGCATAGGCTGAAATACGCCCCCACCGTCCGCGCTCCTCGGAGCGGGATCGGGCCCGTAGCTCAGTTCGGTAGGCCGGCCGGCGACGCCGGTGGCCCGACAAAGAGCATCTGGCTTTTAACCAGATGGTCGGGGGTTCGAACGAGCCACTCCGCCGACCGGGCGGGGCGTCTCCGGATTTCCCCCCGGGCCCGTCCCGCGCCACGGAGTTGTACATGAGCCCCCCCACCGCGCGGCGCAGCAGCCGGAGCCGGACCTCGAAGGCGGCGCCGGTGACGCCGAAGCGACCGTTCGTCGCCCACCACCTCGCCCCCCCGCACGAGGTGCTGGGGGAGGAGGAGTCCCGGCGGGTCCTCGGGACGCTCGGAACCCCGCTCGAGCGGCTCCCGCAGATCCTCCTCTCCGATCCCGGCCTGCAGACCGATCCCAAGTACGTCGCCCTCAAGGAGTCCGGCGAGAACCTGGTCGGACGTCTCGTCCGCGTCCGCCGGCCCAGTCCCACCGCCGGGGAGGCGATCGCCTACCGGGCGATCGTCACGTCGGGCGGAGGGGAGTAACGGATCAATGCGAGAGATCGTAGACGCCTTCTTCCGAGAGCG
Source organism: Thermoplasmata archaeon (assembly GCA_052326305.1). Lineage (GTDB taxonomy): Archaea > Thermoplasmatota > Thermoplasmata > Lutacidiplasmatales > UBA184 > Lutacidiplasma. Next base: position 432,622 of record JBKQPJ010000015.1, read on the forward strand.
GTCGATCGTCAACCACCACCTCGCGAGCTTCAACGATTTCCTCCCCACCCGCGACAACCCGAACTCGCGGATGCAGCGGATCGTGGACGAGGCCCGCGTGAGCGAGGACTCGACCGAACGCGGGGTGATCCGGCTCGATGTTCAGAAGACGAAGAGCTCGATCTACGTGCGCGTCGGCCGCCGGCGCGACGCCCGCGGCAACGTCAACCCGTCGGCGGAGCCGACGATCTTCATCGGCGCCCCGTTCGTCAAGGAACCCGTCGGCTCGAAGCCGACGCTCACCCCGATGGAGGCCCGCCTCCGCAACCTGACGTACCAGGCCCCGATCTACCTCAAGGTCACGGTCGTCGAGAACGGCGTCGAACGCGCCCCCGAGGACGTCCACATCGGGGACCTCCCGATCATGGTCAAGAGCCGGCCCTGCAACCTCAACCGCTACAAGATCACCGAGGACGACCAGATCTGGCTCTCCGACGAGGAGTACCGGGCGAAGCTGGTCGAGTACGGCGAGGACCCGCTCGACCCCGGCGGCTACTGCATCATCGGAGGGACGGAGCGGGTCATCATCAGCCTCGAGGACCTCGCGCCGAACCGGATCTTCGCCGAGCACAACGAGCGCTACGGCACGCCGATCGAGAGCGCGAAGGTGTTCAGCCAGCGCGGCGGGTACCGCTCGCTGACGGTCGTCGAGAAGAAGAAGGACGGCATCCTGCAGGTCTCGGTCCCGACCGCGAGCGGACAGATCCCGCTTGTCATCCTGATGAAGGCCCTCGGGATGAAGAACGACGAGGAGATCTTCCAGGCGGTCCTGGGCGAGCTCCTGCCGCTGGACGAGCCGTTCGTCCAGACGATGAAGCACCTGCTCAACGTCAACCTCGAGGAGTGCGTCTCGAAGAGGCTGTACCCCCCCGAGGGGATCCAGTCGAACGAGGACGCCCTGATCTTCCTCGAGAAGAAGTTCGCGACGGGACAGGCGAAGGAGTACCGGCAGCGGAAGGTCGACGGGATCCTCGACCGCTCGCTCCTCCCCCACCTCGGCGACACGAAGCTGGACCGCCTCAAGAAGGCGCTCTACCTCGCGCGGATGGCGCGCACCGTCCTCGAGCTGCACCTCAAGGTCCGGGGGGAGGACGACAAGGACCATTACGCGAACAAGCGACTGAAGCTCGCCGGCGACCTGATGGAGGACCTGTTCCGCGTCGCCTTCTCCCTCCTCCTCAAGGACCTCAAGTACCAGCTCGAACGCTCCTTCGCCCGGAAGAAGGACCTCCGAATCGCGAGCGCGATCCGGCCGGACCTTTTGACGCAGCGGCTCGTCCACGCGCTCGCGACCGGCAACTGGGTCGGCGGCCGCGCCGGCGTGAGCCAGGTCCTCGACCGGACCAGCCACATGTCGACGATCAGCCACCTGCGCCGGGTCACGAGCCCGCTCACCCGCAGCCAGCCGCACTTCGAGGCGCGCGACCTGCACCCGACGCAATGGGGCCGGCTCTGCCCCAACGAGACGCCCGAGGGGCAGAACTGCGGCCTCGTCAAGAACTACGCGCTCTGCGTCGACGTCTCCGAGGGGGCGGACGAGGAGGAGGTCACGCTCATCCTCCGCGACCTCAACACGCGGGAGATCGGCCCCGAGGTGTTCCAGGAGGCGAGCGCCCCCAAGGGGAAGCGCGCGGCCCGGGTCTATGTCAACGGGAACCTGGTCGGACTGCACTCGCAGCCGGTCGATCTGGTCAAGGAGATCCGCGAGCGCCGCCGGACCGGAACGCTCTCCCCGACGCTGGCCGACAAGACCTACGAGATCAACGTGCGCTACGACCGCGAGATGAACGAGGTGATCGTCCACTGCGATCCGGGCCGGCTCCGCCGACCGCTCATCGTCGTCAAGGACGGCGTCCCCCGCGTCTCCCGGTCCGACCTCGACGACCTCGCGCGCGGGACCCTCTCGTTCAGCGACCTCGTCCGCCAGGGGAAGATCGAGTGGCTCGACGCCGAGGAGGAGGAAGACTCGCTCGTCGCGATCGAGCCGTTCGATCCCCCCGAGTCGTGCCCGAAGTGCGGGAAGGCGCTGAGCCGCTCCGACCTTCGCTGGATCTCGATGGGCGAGCGGCGCGACAAGGCGACGGTCGAGTGCGGCCTCTGCCACTCCGAGTTCACGACCGCGATCCTCGTCAACGAACGGTACTCGCACCTCGAGATCGACCCGAACCTGATCCTCGGCGCCTGCACGGGGCTGATCCCGTACCCGGAACACAACTCCGCGCCGCGCAACACGATGGGCTCGGGGATGGCCAAGCAGGCGCTCGGCGTCGAGTCGGTCAACTACCGGCGGCGCCCGGACACCCGCGGACACCTGCTCCACTACCCGCAGGCGCCGCTCCTTCAGACGCAGACGATGCGCTACGTCCACTTCACCGAGCGGCCGGCCGGCCAGAACTTCGTGGTCGCGGTCCTATCCTACGAGGGGTACAACATGCAGGACGCCCTCGTCTTCTCGAAGGCGGCGATCGAGCGAGGGCTCGGCCGCTCGTCGTTCTTCCGGACGTACCGCGGCGAGGAGCGCAAGTACCCGGGCGGCCAGGAGGACCGCTTCGAGATCCCCCGGCCGGACGTCGCGGGCGCGCGCGTCGACACAGCCTACCGGAACCTCGGCGAGGACGGCCTGATCTTCCCGGAGCTCGAGGTCGCCGAGGGCGACGTGCTCGTCGGCAAGACGAGCCCGCCCCGGTTCCTCGAGGAGAAGACGGACCTCCTGACGCCGCAGAAGCGGCGGGAGACGAGCGTCACCGTGCGCTTCGGCGAATCCGGCTGGGTCGACAACGTGATCCTCACCGAGGGCGAGAACATCTCCAAGCTCGTCAAGGTGAAGGTCCGCAACCAGCGCGTCCCCGAGCTCGGCGACAAGTTCGCGAGCCGGCACGGCCAGAAGGGGGTCATCGGGCTCATCGTCCCGCAGGAGGACCTGCCGTACACGCGCGACGGCGTCACCCCGGACCTGTTGATCAACCCGCACGCGATCCCTTCGCGGATGACAGTCGCCCACGTCCTGGAGATGCTCGGCGGGAAGGTCGGGGCCCTGCGGGGCACGACGGTCGACGGCACCGCCTTCTCCGGCACCCGCGAGGAGGCCCTCCGCGAGGACCTGAAGGCGATGGGCCTGCACCCGTCGGGGCGCGAGACGCTCTACGACGGCGTGACCGGCCGCCGCTACGAGGCGGAGATCTTCATCGGCGTGATCTACTACCAGAAGCTCCACCACATGGTCGCGGGGAAGATGCACATGCGATCCCGCGGACCCGTCCAGATCCTCACGCGGCAACCGACCGAGGGACGGTCGCGCCAGGGTGGCCTCCGGTTCGGAGAGATGGAGCGCGACTGCCTGATCGGCCACGGCGTCGCGATGGTGATCAAGGACCGCCTGCTCGACCAGTCCGACGGGACGATCCAGTACGTCTGCGGCAACGTCGATTGCGGTCACATCGCCATCCCCGACACGCGGGCGAGCTCGCTGCGGTGCCCCAGCTGCGGGAACACCTCGTCGATCTATCCGGTCGAGATGAGCTACTCGTTCAAGCTGCTCCTCGAGGAGCTGATCAGCCTCGGCGTGATCATGCGGCTCCAGCTCGAGGAGATGCGGTAGGAGGACCACGATGCCCCAGGGACTTTCCAAGCGGATCAAGAGCCTCCAGTTCGCCTTCCTGTCGCCGGACGAGATCCGGCGGATGAGCGGCGCGAAGATCATCACCGCGGACACGTACGACGACGACGGCTACCCCATCGAGATGGGGCTGATGGACCTGCACCTCGGCGTCATCGAGCCGAACCTGAGGTGCCGGACCTGCGGGGGCCGCGTGAACGAGTGCCCGGGGCACTTCGGCATCATCGAGCTCGCGATGCCGGTGATCCACGTCGGATACGCGAAGGAGATCAAGCGGCTCCTCCAGTCGACGTGCCGCGCCTGCGGCCGGATCCTCCCGGACGCCCCGAACCCGCGCGCCGAGGCGGCGTCCGACTCGGACGACGCGCCGGCCCGACCGACGCGCAGCCGGGAGTCGAAGGAGGAGCGCTCCTGTCCCCACTGCCACGAGATCCAGCACCGGATCGTCCTCGACAAGCCGACGACGTTCCGCGAGGACTCGCACAAGATCACCCCGAAGGAGGTCCGGGCGCGCCTCGAGCGGATCCCGGACGACGACGTGCGGGCCCTCGGGCTCAACCCCCGGTTCGGCCGGCCCGAGTGGATGGTGCTGACGGTCCTCCCCGTGCCCCCCGTCCAGGTCCGCCCGTCGATCACGCTCGAGAGCGGCGAACGGAGCGAGGACGACCTCACCCACAAGCTCGTCGACGTGCTCCGGATCAACCAGCGCCTGCGCGAGAACCGCGACATGGGCGCGCCCCAGCTCGTCGTCGAGGACCTCTGGGAGCTCCTGCAGTACCACGTCACGACCTACTTCGACAACCAGACGAGCGGGATCCCGCCGGCGCGCCATCGCTCGGGGCGCCCGCTCAAGACGCTCGCCCAGCGGCTCAAGGGAAAGGACGGGCGGTTCCGGTCGAACCTCTCGGGAAAGCGGGTGAACTTCTCGGCGCGCACGGTGATCAGCCCGGATCCGTTCCTCTCGATCAACGAGGTCGGCATCCCGGCCGAGGTTGCCCGCGGGCTCACCGTCCCGCTCGAGGTGACGCTCCACAACCAGGAGGTCGCCAAGGAGCTCGTCCGCCGCGGCCCGTCGCCCGCCCCCGAACCGGAGGGGAAGTACCGCTGCGGCGTGAACTATCTCGTCCGCGAGGACGGCCAGCGGATCAAGGTGATGGAGAAGAACGCCGAGGCGTGCGCGGAGCTCGTCACCCCGGGCTCGATCGTCGAGCGCCAGCTGATCGACGGCGACATCGTCCTGTTCAACCGGCAGCCGAGCCTCCACCGGATGAGCATGATGGCCCACTTCGTGCGGATCCTGCCGCACAAGACGTTCCGCTTCAACCTGTGCGACTGCCCGCCGTACAACGCGGACTTCGATGGCGACGAGATGAACCTGCACGTCCTGCAGGGCCAGGAAGCGCGGGCCGAGGCGAAGGTGCTGATGAAGGTGGAGGAGCACATCCTCTCCCCCCGGTACGGTGGCCCGATCATCGGGATGTTGCACGACCACATCACCGCGGCGTTCCTCCTCACGTACCAGAACCCGACGTTCACGCAGAGCGAGGTCGTCTACCTGCTCTCGAAGCTCCATTACCCGATGCCGCCGCCGGCCGGGAAGGACAAGGACGGCGAGCCGTTCTGGACCGGGAAGCAGCTGTTCTCGCTCACCCTGCCCGACGACCTCACGCTCGAGTTCCGTTCGAACATCTGGGCCCGGTGCGACTGCGCGCCGCTCAACTGCAAGCACGACGCGTACGTCGTCATCGAGAACGGGATCCTCAAGGCGGGCACGATCGACAAGAAGGCGATCGCCTTCGAGAAGGGCGCGATCCTCGACGCCATCGCCCGGAACCGGGGCATGCCCCGGGCCCGGCAGTTCCTCGACGAGATGAGCCGGCTGGCCATCACGGCGATCGGCCTCAAGGGTCTCTCGACCGGGATCGACGACGAGGACGTTCCGGAGGGCGCGCGCAAGGAGATCGCGGCTGCGCTCGAGGGGGCGCGCCAGAAGGTCAACGAGCTCGTCAAGCAGTATCAGGCGAACGAGCTCGAGCAGATGCCCGGCCGCTCGCTCGAGGAGACGCTCGAGGTGATGGTCCGGCGCGAGCTCGGCCAGGCCCGGGACACGGCGGGCGACATCGCCGGCCGGTACCTCGGTCTCGACAACCCGGCCGTGATCCTCGCGAAATCGGGGGCCCGGGGCTCGATGCTCAACCTCACGCAGATGGCCGGGGCCGTGGGCCAACAGTCGGTGCGGGGCGAGCGCCTTTTCCGCGGCTACGTCGGGCGCACCCTGCCGCACTTCGAGCGGGGCGACCTCGGCTCGGACGCGCGGGGTTTCGTCCGCTCGAACTACAAGGGCGGGCTCTCGCCGACGGAGTACTTCTTCCACTCGATGGGCGGACGCGAGTCGCTCGTCGATACCGCGGTCCGGACGAGCCGCTCCGGCTACATGCAGCGGCGGCTGATCAACGCCCTCGAGGACCTGAACGTCGCCGAGGACGGCACGGTCCGGAACACCGCCGGCACGATCATCGAGTACCGCTACGGCGAGGATGGGATCGACCCGACCCGCTCGTTCCAGGGCCTGCCCGTCCCGCTCGACGAGGTCGTCGCCCAGGTGCTGGGCCGGCGGATCCGACCGAGCGATGAGCGCAAGCCCGAGGGGCCGGCCGGAACGCCCCCCGTGACCGAGGAGGAGATGGACCTCCAGGCCGAGGCGCAGCTCGAGGAAGAGGCCGAGGAAGAGGAGTCCGAGGAGTTCGGCGCCCCCGAAGAGGGACCCGAGTTCGGAGGGGAATGACGATGCCGGAAGAACGCAAGGTCCCGCCCCGCGACATCGCCGTCCGCATCCAAGAGATCGCGACGAGGGAGACCGGCACGCCGCTGCCTCCCCTGCTCATCGCGGAGATCAAGGCGAAGCTCCAGGGACTCCGTCTGACCGGCGCCGACGCGACGAAGGTTGTCAAGGAGGTCGCGCGCCGGTTCCGCCGCGCCGAGGTCGACGCCCACGAGTCCGTCGGCATCATCGCGGCGCAGTCGATCGGCGAGCCGGGGACCCAGATGACGCTGCGGACGTTCCACTACGCCGGGGTCGCCGAGATGAACGTCACGCTCGGCCTGCCCCGCCTGATCGAGCTGGTCGACGCGCGCCGCGTCCCGTCGACGCCGATGATGACGGTCCACGTCGAGAAGAAGCTCCGGGCCGATCGCGCCGCGGTCCAGAAGATCGCGCTCCAGATCGAGGTGACGACGGTCCCCGACGTCGCGTCGATCGGGACGGTCGTCGAGGACCTCAAGGTCGTGATCTCGCCCCAGGCCGCGCTGCTCGACGCGCGCGGCGTGAAGCGGGCCGACATCGAGGCCGCCCTCCTCGAGAACCTCGAGCCGCGCCTGTTCGTGCTCAAGCCGGGCTCGGGCGGCGGCGAGACGCGGACGTTCGAGATCCACCTCAAGGAATCGGCCGCCGGCGAGACGAAGACGAAGAAGGAGGAGGCGGTCGAGGAGATGCCGTTCAAGCGGCTCCTGATCGCGAGCGAGGAGGCGAAGGGGATCCGCATCAAGGGGGTCACAGGCATCCGCCGCGCGCTCATCCGCAAGGAGAAGGACGAGTACGTGATCTACACCGAGGGGTCGAACCTCGAGGGGGTCATCGAGATCCCCGGCGTCGACGGCGTGCGCACGACCACGAACTCCGTCTTCGAGATCTACCGCGTCTACGGGGTCGAGGCGGCCCGCGCCGCGCTGATCCACGAGGCGAACCGGACGCTCGCCGAGCAAGGCCTCGCGGTCGACATCCGCCACCTGATGCTCGTCGCCGACGTCATGACGAACGAGGGGGACATCCGGGCGATCGGCCGGCACGGGATCTCCGGGAAGAAGTCGAGCGTGCTCGCGCGCGCCGCGTTCGAGATCACCGCCGCCCACCTCCTGCGGGCCGCGATCACCGGGGAGGTCGACGAGCTGAGAGGCGTCGCCGAGAACATCATCGTCGGCCAGCCGATCACCCTCGGGACCGGCGCCGTGAACCTCATCTACCGCCCGCTCGCGGCGCCGCCCGCCCCCGTGGTGGCGAAGGAGGCGACGTAGGATGGACCTCGCGCACGCCCTCAAGGTCGCCCTCGAGACGGGCAAGGTGAAGATCGGCCTCGAAGAGACCCTCGAAGCGGCGAAGGCGAAGAAGGCGAAGCTCCTGATCGTCGCCAAGAGCTGTCCCGACGCGGCGCTCCGGAGCGACCGGGCGGTCGGGAAGATCCCCATCTACCACTACGACGGCAGCGCGGTCGACCTCGGACAGGCCTGCGGCAAGCCCTTCCCGATCAGCGCGATGGCGATCCTCGAGCCCGGCTCGAGCGCGATCCTCACGCTCCAGACCTAGGGGACAGGCGGCCCGACGCCCTCCGATGGCCGAGATCTCCTTCGATACCGAGACGCTCGGGTACATCCGGCTCTTCGAGGAGCGGACCGGCGCGCGCGTCAAGGACTGCTTCGAGGCCGAGGACCGGCTCGTCTACCTCGTCTACCCCGGCGAGGTCCTGAAGGCGGTCGGCCCGGGCGGGGTGCTCGTCGACCGCCTGAAGGGATTGATGAAGAAGGAGATCCAGGTGATCGAGTACTCCGACGACCCCGACGTGCTCGTGCGGAACATCTTCTACTGGTACTCTCCGCGGTCCGTCGACCTCGTCCCGAAGGGGAAGGGACGCCACGCCACCGTCACCGTCGACCCGGCCTGGAAGGCCCGGGCGATCGGCAAGGCGGGCAAGAACCTCAAGGTCGCCCGGGCCGTCCTCGTCCGCCACACCGACATCCACAGCGTCAGCGTCGCCTGAGGCGCCCCGCGGGGTCCCCCCGGAGCCCGTCCCTCGTCGCGGTCGGGGAGCGAGGGGCCGCGAAGCTTTTCCGCGTCGCCCCGCTCGACCGACCGTGCCGAAGCTCTCGGCCCGGATCCGCGCGGTGCTCTTCGACCTCGGGGGCACGCTGGTCGACGAGCGGGACTACTCCGGCTGGGTCGACCTCGCGCGCCGCGTCTACCTCGACCTCGACGCCGACACCCTCGCTCATTTCGTGGGGGAGGTCGAGCGCGAGTTCGACGCCCACCCCCCGGCCCTCGAGCGGGAGGAGGCCCTGGTCGAGTTCTGGCGCCAGGTCCTCGCGCGCTCCGCCGGCAAGGAGATCGAGCGCAGGGTCGCCCTGCAGTACCTCGCGCTCCTGCGGGAGGCGGAGCGGCCGGCGCGGCTCTTCTCCGACGTCCGCCGGTGCCTCGACCAGCTGCGCGCGGAGCGTCGCACGCTCGGCATCGTCTCGAACTCGACGAGCGAGGCGAGCGTTCGCCGGATCCTCGACCGGGTCGGCGTCCTCGACTACTTCGAGCGGGTCGTTTCTTCCGGCACCGAGGGGGTGGCGAAACCGTCCGCCGAGATCTTCCGCCGGGCGATCGCCCGCCTCGGGGTCCGCCCGGACGAGGCGCTCTACGTCGGCAACCTTCCGACGACGGACGCCCGCGGCGCCGCCGCGGCCGGTCTGCACTCCGTCTGGCTGAACCGCGAGGGGATGGAGCTCGGCGAGGACCCCCCCGAGATCATGTCGCTCCTCGAGGTGCCGCTCGTGATCTCGCGCCTGGAACAGGGTCGGTAGCCGGGTCCGGGGCGCCCCGACACTGCTTTAAATACGCCAGCCGTGTGGGCGCCCGCACCGCGCGGGGTCCTTCGGGACGCCGTACGGGGACGCCACCACGGCGAGCCGGGGACGCGATGAACCGGGCTCTTCCAAGGTGACGCCACAGATGGCCCGGAGGGGCGTGGAGCCCCGAGATCCTCTTCCCGGAGACGGGAAGCGACCTCTCGGGACTGACGGAGGAGAGAGAGAGACGAGTACGCGAATAGCTCAAAGATATAGCGAAGAGCAAATCCGCAGTCAGTTCCGATCGGTTCACGACCTAAACAATGTATTCCCGGGCACACGATCGTGTGCTCAACAATCCGGTTGATCCTGCCGGCGGGCACCGCTATTGGAGTTCGCTTAAGCCATGCGAGTCGAGAGGGGTAAGCCCTCGGCGCACTGCTCAGTAACACGCGGACAATCTGCCCTC
>JBKQPJ010000016.1:0-94844 GCA_052326305.1 Thermoplasmata archaeon
ACCGGGTCGAACTACACCGACTGGGACGAGGCGAAGAACGCGCTTCGGCTCGCCATCCGCCGGCTCAATCGAGTCCACTGCGTGACGAACTCACGTCCCGCACTCCGCTGGTGGACGCGGCACTAGGCGGGGTTCCCGCGCATCGGCTAGGCACACGGGAACGGGGGAGCCCCGGGCGTCGTCGCGTACAGATAGGCATCTCCCGACTCGAAGACGGCCGCGAAGTGCGACGGGTCGGCGCGGAGCGGTTCGGGAGAGAACGCCGGCCAGAGCACGGTGTTGTTCAGCGTCACCGCGATGTAATCGACGTGGAGCGAAGCGAGGGCGGCCTCCCCGGCCGCATCGAGGGTCGCGTTGGTGAGCTCGCGGACGACCAGCCGGTACGAGGCGTTCGCCCACTGCCATTCCGGCATCAGCGGATACAGGAGGGTGATCTCCCGGGCGTAGCCGGGGAGGAACTCGGCCGCGCTCCCGGGCGCGACGAGGACCCGGCTTCCGGCGGGAAGGTTCGCCCCGGCGCACGCGAGGAGGGCGAAGTCCTCCGGCGAGACCGTGCCGAAGTCGGCGTAGAGGGTTCGGAGCACCGGGGAGAGCTCGGTGGGCGTGAGGACGAGGCCCGGCGCGAGCACGGCGAGCGACGCCGCGAGCGGGAGGAGGATCTCGGGCATCGGTCCGGTCCGCGCGATCGTCCGGGCCCGTCGGAACCGGGCCGCGTCGCTCGGGCCGCTGGACGGTGCGGGCCGGGCCGGGCGTTCGAGGCGATCGAACAGAAGCACCAGCGGGACGGCCGCGATCAGGCCGTAGAGCGTGAAGAGCCAGATCGACAGCTCCTCGCCGCTCGAGAGCTGGGCGACCTCCCGCGCGATCGGCCACCCGGCCCCGGCCGCGGTGAGCAGTAGGAACCATCCGGCGATCGAGACCCCGGACGCGACGGCCCATCGGGCGAACGCGGTCAACCGGGTCCCCGGTTCGGACGACCGACGGGCCAGGAGGAGCACGGAGAGACCGACGACGAGGAGGATCGCGAGCTCCGCCCGTACGAGCGGAAGGGGCGAGAGCTCGAGGTCCTTCGCCCGGAAGAGGAACGGATCGACGCTGCCGAGCAGCTGGGAGGGCGAGATCCCGGTGGGCGAGAGCGACGGCGGGCGGGCGGCGCCCGGAACGAACCCCGGGCTGCCGAGCCCCCGGAAGAGGACGTAGAGCGAAGGGACGACCGGCAGGAGCCCGGCCGCGAGCGCGGCGGTCCACCTCCCCAGCCATCTCCGGGTCCGGCCGATCGCCCGGGGGCCCCCGACGAGCCCCACGAGGATCAGCGCGGGAAACAGCCATTCGGCCCCGACCGGGTTGAGCGCGGCGGAGTACCCGAGGAGCAGGCCGAATCCGAGCGCGTCGCCCCACCGGGGCGGTCCTTCCCCGGTCCAGATCGTGGACCGCGCGGCGAGGAGGAGGACGAGCGGGAAGGCGAGCGCGAGGTCGTTGCTCCCTCCGACGAGCGAGCGGGTCGCCGGTCCGAGGAAGGCGAGGGAAAGCGCCACGGCCGCCCCGGCCCGATCGGTCCCGAACAGCCGACGGCCGAGGACGAACCCCGAGAGCGGGACGAGCGAGAGGAAGAGCGGAGTGACGAGAAGGGACGTGCGCGCCGGCGGGAGCCCGAAGACGAGCTGGGCCGCCCCGAGCCAGACGGTCGTTCCCTGGGGATAGAGGATCATGGGGGTGGCGTAGGGCCGGAAGGAGATCGGCAGGTGGCCGTGCTGGAGCAGGAGCGCGGTGTACGTCGTGAGCAGGCTCGAGTCGAACGTGTTGCCGGTGCCGACGGACATCGCCGCGCCCAGCTCCACTCCGTAGAGGACGAGGGCGCTCGCGACCGCGACCAGCGGGGCCCAGCCGAACCGCCGGCCCGAGATGGTCTCGATCCGGGGCCGTTCGCCGCTCCGCCCCCGGCCGACCGATATCGCAAGAAGTCCGGCCCCGGCGGCGATCGGCAGGGCGAAGACGACCGGCCGTCCGAACGCATCGACCGGAACGGCCGCGAGGAGGTAGAGGGCCGCCCCTCCCAGGTAGAAGTCGAGCAGGAACCGCTCGACCGGCTCGCCGGTCCGCCACATCGGGACCCAGCGCGCCGTGAGGAAGCGGACGGCCTCCCCGAGGACGGCGGCGCTGAGGGCCCAGACGATCAGCGCGGTCGCCCAGAGGGCGTCCGGCGGTCCGGGGACGGCCACGCTCGGGCGGAGCGGCCCCGGGGTTAAAGAGCCGCGGGGGCCGCCGCCTGCCTCCGCTACGTATTTACCGTCCGGGGGGACGGCGCGCCCGGGAACGCGAGTTGGCCGCGGAGAGCGGGGCGGACCTTCGCGAGGGTCTGTCCACGGTGACGCGGGGCACGATCTTCGTGATCGTGTCGACGCTCTGCCTCGTCCTCTTCAATTTTCTCTCGCGGGTCGTCCTGGTCAAGCAGATCGGCAACGCGGGCTGGGGCGAGTTCTCCACCGGCCTGGCGCTCGCGGGGATCCTGGCGTCCGTCGGAACGCTCGGGCTCCCGAACGCGGTGGCCCGCAGCCTCCCGTACGCGACCTCGGACGCCGAGCGCCGGACGATCGTCCGCGTGTCCTTCTGGGTGTCGGCAGCTTCCGCGGCGCTCCTCGCCGCGCTGCTCTGGGCGAACGCCCAACGCGTCGCGAACGCCCTCGGGAACTCCGGGATCGCGATCGGGTTCCAGTTCTTCTCGATCGCTATCGGCGCCTCGATCGTCGGCGCGCTCATCGCCTCGATCTTCCAGGGGTACTCGGACGTGACCCCCAACGCCCTGTTCCTTCAGGTGGTGAACCCCGGCCTCTTCCTCGCCTTTCTCGAGATCGCCCTCGTTCTTCCGGGCGGCGGATTGACGTACACCCGATCCCTCGTCGCGTACGCGCTCGCGAACGCGGTGACCCTCGCGTCCCTCGCCGCGTACGCGGCCCGCCGTCTCCCCCACCACCTCCCCGCCGGCCCGCTCGCGCCCGAGGCGACCGGCCGGCTGCTCCGGTTCGCGACGCCCCTGCTCGTGGCGGGCGCGATGGCGAGCCTCGCCAGCTTCGGCGATACGCTCGTGCTGGGGGTCTACCACAACCTCGACGTCGGGCGGTACACCGCCTCGCTTACGCTCGCCCGGCTGCTTCCGATCGGGATCAGTGCCGCGTCGTACATCTATCTCCCGGTCGCCGCGCGGTTCATCCGGCGGGAGAACCACCGGGCCGTCCGGCTGACCTACGCGACCGTCACGAAGTGGATGGTCCTGCTCTCGATGCCGCTGTTCTTCCTGTTCTTCCTCCTCCCCGAGCGGTCGCTCGGGTTCGTCTACACCACCGCCAGCTCGGGGGTGGCGCTGCCGCTCCAGCTCGCGGTGGCCGGAGCGTTCGCGGCCACCTTGCTCGGTCCCGCCGCGACGACCCAGATCGCCTACGGACGGGTGCGCCTCCTCGCGTACAACTCGGCCGCGGCCGGCATCGCCGATGTTGCGATCGCCTTCGCGCTGGTCCCGACCTACGGCTCGGTCGGAGCGTCCGTGGCGTGGGGCACGGCCAACCTGCTGTATGCGGCGCTCTGCCTGGCGGAGCTCGCGGCGCTCGACGGGGTCCACCCGTTCCGGCGCGACTTCCTCCTCCCGCTCCTCGTCACGCTCGTCCCCCTCTCGCTCCTCCTCGTCCCGTTCCGGGGGCTCGTCCCCGTGTGGGCGCTTCCTCCGATGGGTCTCGCGGTCGCCGGGGCGTACATTCTCGCGGTCATGGCGACCGGGAGCCTGAACGAAGGGGACGCGCTACTGCTCGGGGCGATCGAGAGGTTGATCGGGCGGCCGCTCCCGTTCGTCCACCGGTTGGCCCGCTGGTCCCGGCGACGCAACGGCTCCGATTGATCCGACGGACCCACGACCCGACCTAAGGTGGTCAACGAGCAGCAGGACGACCCCCCCGGTCAGCAGGAGGAAAACGTACTCCAGGAACGTGTTCGCGCTCGCCGTCGAGCCGAGGGCGTCGGCGACGGCCGCGACGACGAGGAGGACGAGCGCGGCCCCGACCGGGTAGCGGGGGTCGAGGCGGGCCTCCACGGAGTAGATCATGTACCCGACGAGCAGGGCGAGGAAGGCAAGGAAGTAGGGGAGGTTCATCGTGGTGCCGAGGGGGCGACCCCCCACCCGCTCAAAATCGTATGGCCCCCCCGTTCCCAGCACGGACAGGGGAGGGCGACGGCCCCGGCCGACGTATATCGAGTCGGACTGCTCGTCAGCTTTACATAGACCCGCTCGCATCAGAAAGGTGTCGGGGTCCTTGGACCTCGCTAGCATGTCGGACAGCGCACCACGCCGGATCGTACCCGTTTCGCTTGGGATCGCCATGCTCGCGGTCGTCATCGCCGCCGCCCTCGTTCCGAACGCGGGCGCCGTGCCGGCCGCCTCCAATTGCCCGTACGGTCAGTGTACCACCCCCTCTTCCACCCCGACCTGGGAGCTCGCGTCGATCGGCGCGATCGTGGTCCTGGGGCTGCTCGTGGGCCTCTTCGTCGTCATGCGCCGCCGGCGCCGCCCGCCCCAAGAGACGATGGCGGGCGGGGCGGCCGCGGGCGGAGCTCCCCCCTCGGGCGCCGTGCAGGAGGGCCCCGAAGGGCCCAATCCCGAGGAGGCCGCATCCGCCGCGTACGTGGAGACCCCGGACGACGTCGCGAGCCCGCCGCCGAACCTGACCCCGCCCGCGACCGTGGCCGGTGTGGGGGCGGGGATCGCCTCCGGGGCCGAGGCCGAGCCCGACATCGATTCGCTCATGGCGGAGCTCGATAAGATCAGCGGCGAGATCCTCAAGCGGACCCCCAAGAAGGGGAGCCCGACTCCCTCCGACGAAGATATCGACGAAGGCCCGTCGAACTGACGTCGGGCCGCACGTCGCCCCGCGGGCGTTAATAGGACCGCCCCCGTCGTCCGTCCTGATGTCGGGACCCAAGGGAGCCCCCGGGGACGAGGGCCTCCTCGACGACCTTCGCCGAGCGATCGCGCGCTCACCCGCCCGGCCCCGAGAGATCGAGGTGGGGATCGCCCTTTCGATCGCCTTGGGACGGCTTCGACCTGCGGTATCGTGCGGGGGATGCGCCACGCCGCTCGAGTTCGACGGGATCCCCGCTCGGACGAACGCCCGACTGCCAGTGCCGTTCCGACTGGTCACCGACCGCCCGCCCGAGGGCAGAGCGCTCCAGTAGGTCGTGTTGTTCGCACTCGTCCAAACGGTGGTCGATCTCACCGTCCATGTCCTTTCGGTCATCGGCCTTCCCGGCCTCTTCGCGCTGATGGTCGTCGAGAGCTTCGGCATCCCCCCGCTGCCGAGCGAGGTGATCCTGCCGTTCACCGGGTTCCTCATCGCGGACGGATCGTTCCCGCTGGTCGGGGCGGTGGCGGTCGCCCTGGCCGGGGGGATCGTCGGCTCGTTCGCCGGCTACGCCGTGGGGCGATGGGGCCGCGAACGGATCACCGGCGCCGGCCTCGGGTTCCTGCGCCTCGAGGAGCGGCATATCGCCCGGATGGACTCGTTCTTCGCTCGACGGGGCGAGGTGACGGTCGCCGTCGCCCGGCTCCTTCCGATCGTGCGCAGTTACATCAGCTACCCGGCCGGCACGGCCCGGATGAACCCGGCTCGGTTCGGATTCTACACGCTGCTGGGCGCCACCCCGTTCACGCTCGCCCTGATCTACGCCGGGTTCGTGCTGCGGGCCCACTGGCAGCTCGTCTCCTCGTACTTCGGGCCGCTCGACTACGTCGCCGCGGCGCTCATCGCAGCGGGCGTGGTGTACCTCTCGCTGCTGATCTTCGGGATCCTCGCCCCGGGCTGGCCCGTTCGCCGACGGACGGAGCTCGACGGTCCCGGGGAGCCCCGGAGGGACGGAAGCGACACCGCTCCGTCCGACCCGTCCCGCCCGGGACCGCCCTAGCCGTTGGCCCGAACGGATCGACCTCGAGCCCGAGCGCCTACGGCTCCCGCCCGGCCGGCGAGAATTCCGGCGCGACGACCCGCCCGTCGGGGCGACCGACGAACTCCCCCTCGCGGACGATCGCCTCCCCGTCCCGCCAGTGCTCGACGGGGAAGATCGCCTCCCACCCCTCGAACGCCGTCCAGCCGCACGGCGCGTGCAGACCGGTGGCCCGGAGGGGCCGCCGGTCCCTGAAATCGACGACGAGGAGGTTCGCCCGGTGGCCGGGGGCGATGCGCCCGAGCGGTTGGCCGAGCCAGCGCGCCGGTCGGTCGCACGCCGCCCGGAGGAGCACGTCGAGCGGGAGCTCGCCGGACCGGACGCGGGCGAGCAGGAGGGGCAGCGTCGTTTCGAGGCCGGGCATGCCGCTCGGAGCGCGCTCGAAGGGGAGGGACTTCCGGTCGATCGGGTGCGGGGCGTGATCGCTCGCGAGGCACGGGACCTCGCCGCGGCAGAAGGCGGCCCAGAGTCCGGCGCGATCGGCCTCGGTGCGCAGGGGCGGATTGACCTTGAACCGGGGGTCGGCGCCGGAACGGTCGGAGAGGAGGAGATGGTGCGCCGTCGCCTCGAACGAGGAGCCGCGCGCGCGCAGTTCCGCGACCGAGGCCGGGGTCGTGACGTGGGCGACGTGGAGGCGGAGGCGGTCCGGGGCCGACCGAAGGAGCGCGAGCGCCGACGCTTCGGCCCGAGGCGGCCGGTGCGAGTTCCAAGCCCGGGGATCTTGCGACGAACCCTCGGCCGAGAAGCTCGCCGGGTCCTCGGCGTGCACGCTGACCGGGAGGTCGAACCCGGCGAGGCGGTCGAGGAGCCGCGGGAGGTCGGCGGACCCCGGGACCTCTTCGATCCCCGTCGTGGGGCTCAGGTAGATCTTGAACGCCCCGGCCCGTTCGGCCAGGGCAGGGACGGCCCCCGGCACGGTCGGGCTCGCGTAGAGGAGGACGTCCACGGCCGCCCGCCCCCGGACGAGGGCCGCCTTCTCCTCGAGACGCCCGACGCTCGTGACCGGCGGGTCGGTGTTCGGCATCTCTCCGACGAGGGTAATCCCGCCGAGGGCGGCCTCGATCGTCCCGGAGGCGATCGACTCGCCGCTCCCCCCCGGCTCGCGCAGGTGGACATGGAGGTCGGCCGCGGCCGGTAGGATCACCCGGTCGCCCACGTCGTGGCGCTCCCCGCCGGTGCGGACCCGCCCCACCGATTGGATCCAGCCGGATTCGTCGATCGCGATCTCGGCCGGCTGGAGCCGGCCGTCGAGCCACACACGTCCGGCGAGCACCTGCGCCGGGGGTCCCCTCGGGGCGTGCTCCTCCTCGGAGCGCCGACCACGGATCGGGGGAGTCATCCCCCCGAGCGACGCGGACGGGTGTAAAGAAGGCGGCGGGTTCGGCCCAAGGGAGTCTTCGTGGTACGCCTCCCCCGCGCGCCGACGGGAAAGTCTGAGAAAGCCGTGATCCGGGTCGGAGACCCTCTCCCCGACTCGATCCCCCGGCTCCGAGACGTTCCGGAGGGGCACCGGGGTCGGACGGGCCAACCTGCGGTCACTGACCCAGCGAGAGCTGGGGTGGAGCTGGCGGCAGGGTCTTTCGCGTCCTTAGGACGACGACCGCCAGGACTACCGCGGAAAGCGCCGCGTCCCAAACGATCAGGAACAGTCCCCCGTAGCCGGGCAGTCCAAGTAGTCCTTGTCCGGGCGGCACCGTCACGCTCGGGGGTGGAGCACTGAAATTGATTCCCCACGACGCTCCCAACCCATTTACGGTCACGAACCCCGAGGCGGGAGTCGGTGTGAAGCCACGACTCCCCTTCACGGTGAACCAGTACGTGCCGTTGGGCTCCACGTACCGGATCGATTCCCCGACCGAACTCTGGTCGTTTCCGTTCAGCTGGACCGACCAGGTCGCCCCGAGCGGCAGACCGGATTCGGAGAACGTGACGGGCGACGTGAAGTCGGCGAACACCGTCAACGAGAGGGGCCCCCCTTGGACGGTGAGGTTACCCCCGGGGGGGTCCAGATAGTAGTTGTCGACCGGCGAGATGGAGAACGGGTACGACCCGTTCGGTTCGGGGAACACGTTCGATGCGTTCAGCGAGTAGGCCAGTCGTCCGCCGAGCAGGACTGTCCAATTCGTTCCAAGGGGCAGACCCGTCTCGGTGAAAGAAACGGCGTAGAAGGCGCGGGCGAAGACGATGTCGACGGTGAGGGCCGCCCCGCTGACCTTGACTCGGCCCTCGTCGGGGCTCGCGCTGTACCTTCCCTGCGGCCCGATAGAAAATTCGTACTTTCCATTTCCTTCGACAAACGTGAGCGAAGAAAGGTTCGACCAAATGGCATGGCCGTTCATCTCGACCGACCAGTTCGTTCCGGCCGGCAGTCCGCTCTCCACAAAGGTGGTGTTGTATCCTGAGCCGAGAACGGATACGTTCCGGTTCAGGGAGCTCGCAGCGAATATCTGATCACTGCCGGAATCGTAGGTCACGGAAAGCACGTTCGGTCCGACGTACCAGCTTCCTGCAATCGTGTCGGTGGAATCCGAGATGGCGATCACCGGCGAGTCGGACCAGGTATAGGATCCGGCGAAGACCTCTCCGAGGGAGGGGTCGTAGGCCAACCCGTACGGCGTGGGGCCCGGAACTGTCGTCACCACCCGGTTGTTGGCGCACGAGATCCCGGCAACATCACTGGAATCTAGGTCAGCCACGAAGACCTGGTCCGTGCCCGGATCCCACACTGCTCCCGTGGGATCGCCAAAATCCAGGACCTGGGCCACGACCGCATCGGTCGTGTCGTTGATCACACTCACGTAGTGCTCCGAAGGGTCCGGCACGAACACCTCCCCCAACGCGTCATACGCGGGTTGACTTCCGTTCATGAACGTCCCGGCAGGCCCGATGGGGATCTCCGCCACCACAGAGTTGGAAATGTCCGATATCACGGTCGCGTTGGGGGCTAGCCCGGTGACGAAGATCTCGCGCTTCGCGGAGTCGTATGCCATACCCAGCGCCCCGCCCGGAACGGAAATCGTGGACACGACGGTGTTGGTGGCATCTGAAACGACGGCAATCGAGTTGGAGAAGTTCGACACGAACACCTCTCCCATACCCGGATCATACACGACCTCACGCGCGTCGCAGCCCAGGGGAACGCTTCCGATGACACGGTCCGTCGCGTCGCTGATGATCCTTAGCGCGCTCTCGTGGGGGGACGATTGGCACCCTCCCCCGGCCACGAACACCTCGCCCTTGCCCCAGTCATAGGCGAGGCTTAGAGCGGGACCGGCGGGGACCACTCCCACGACTCCGAACCCTCGCCCCGAGCCCGCGAGAGCGTTGGCAGATCGGGTTACCGTCGAGAGGGGTAGGCGGGGGGACAGCGAGGTCTCCACCGAACGGGGGGGCACGATCCTCGTGGTGGGGGCGGCTGGACCACCCAACCTCGACCCGCTATCATTCGGGAGGTACTCTCTATGGCTGGTGACGATGACCAGATTGGCGCTGAGAAGAACTAGTAGGAGACCAAGAGTAGCGATGGCACAACGGGCGGCTCCCCGCTCCATGAGGCTCCGCGTAGGAGAGGCGTCGAACGACCTTTACATGGGTGGCCGGAATCCGGTCCTCGTCCAAGTGCTCGGCGTGCCCAGCAGCGTGAGATACGCGTACGATCATGAAGATCGGCAGAGATGTGGGCACGACAGTCCCCTGGATTCAGCAGGTCCCAGGTAGACTCAATCCGGTGCCCTGCACTCGTGAAGTCAGGACGCTGTAAGGGTCAAGCGGCGCTCTTCCCTCGACCCCGAATTCCCAGGGTTTTTCGTCGGGGTCCGGGAGAGTCTTAACACCAAAGGAGTTTTCTCTCGGTGTCCCTCGGGCCGGCGTGGTCGTTCGGCGGCGACGGGCCAGGACGAGAACGTACGCGCAGAGCGGGGTCGACCGTTCTGCCGTCGGCCGGGCGCTCTCGGCCCTGCTGGGCGAGATCCGCCCCTCGGCACCGCGGTCCCACGGTCGGCCCGTGGACCTGCCGGGCCACTTCGCGGGGCTGGTGCGCATCGGCGGTGAGACGATCGCCGCGACGACCGACACCGTCGGCACGAAGGTGCTGCTCGCCGACCGGATGGGCCGATGGGAGGAGGTCGGCGAGGACACCGTGGCGATCAACGTCAACGACCTCGCCGCGGTCGGCGCCCGGCCCGCGGGGATCGTCGACACGATCGTCTGCGCCCGACCGGAGGAAGCCCGCTTTCGGGCGATCGGCCGCGGGCTCCACCGGGGCCTCGCCGCGGCCCGATGCTCGCTCCTCGGGGGCGAGACGGCCGTCGTTCCGGACCTCGTGCACGACATCGATCTCGGGGCGACCGCCATAGGATTCTTTCCCGGCGGACGCCGGCCCGTCACCGGACGGGCGATCCGTCCCGGGGACCGCGTGATCGGGATCCCGTCCTCCGGAGCGCACGCGAACGGGTTCACGCTCATTCGCCGGATCCTATCGGAGTCGCGCGTCGACCCGCACCGTCCCCGCCCCGGCAGCCGGGTGCCGCTCGGGGTCGAGCTGCTGCGACCGACCCGTACCTACTCCGAAACGGTCGACGCTCTGGCCGACCGGCCCGAGGTCCATGGCCTCGCCCACCTCTCGGGAGGCGGCGTGCGCAACCTCGTCCGGCTGCACCCGAAGGTGCGGTTCGAGCTCGACCGATGGCCGCCGGTCCCCCCGTTGTTCGGCTGGATGCAGGAAACCGGGGGGATCGCCGTCTCGGAGATGTTCCAGACGTTCAACATGGGGATCGGATTCGCGCTCGTGGTGTCGGGAGGGTCCGTCGCGAGCGTACTTCGGCGGCTCGCCCGGGCCGGCGCCCCCGACGCCCTCGAGATCGGCCGGGTAGTGTCCGGCCGGGGCGTGGCCGTGCCGCCCTGGGGGCTCGACTACGCCGGGTACGCCTAGCTACCCCGTCCGAAGTTCCTCGGGGGCCTCCACCCTGGCGAGCCGGGTCGCGCCGACGGGGGGCCCCGCGATCCCGCACGGCGGCCGATCCGTTTCGGTCCTCGTCGCCCTGTCGGCCGCGTTCGGCTGGTCGACGTACTACCTGTTCGTCCTGTGGGGAACGCCCGGGACCTCCCCGTCCGCCATCCTCGTCTATCCGTTCGGGGTCGGCGGGGGGGCCTACGCGCTCTGGGCCTTCTCTTCGGGCCACGGCCGGGCGTGGGCGGCCCAGTGGAGGTCACCGGCCGCCTACCTGCGGACGGCGCTGATGCTCGGCATGCAGGTATCGATCCTCGCCGCGACGTACCTCACCGGCCCGGTCGATGCCTCCCTGCTCTCCCTCATCGGCGACGTGGTCGCGACGCCGATCATCGCCGCCGCCCTGTTCGCCGGCCCGCGATCGGCGCTGGGACGGCCCCTCGTCATCGCCGGCCTCCTCCTCAGCCTCGCGGGAGGCACCCTCGCGATCGTCGCGGGCCGACGGGTCGCGTCCGTCCACGGCCTCGGGTGGCTCGCGGTCGCGGCGGCCCCGATCGCCGTCGGCCTCTACTTCCTCCTCGCCGCGCGCGCCTCAGAGAGCGCACCGACCTCGGCCGTCGTCGGGCAATCGCTCCTCGGAGCGGCCCTCGGCGCCCTGCTCATCGCCCCGCTGGTCCCGGGAGGATGGGCCGGCCTCGTCCGGATCGGGCCCGAGCCGTTCGCCCTCCTCGTCGGGAACGGGCTCGTGAGCTTCTTCGTCGCGCCGGCGCTGTACTTCCTCTCGATCCGGCGAGAAGGGATCGTCGTTCCACCGATGCTGATGACGGCGATCCCGATCTTCACCCTGGTGCTCTCGGTCGAGGTCCTCGGGCAAACGGTACCGTGGCTCGGCCTCCTCGGGATCCCGATCGCGGTCGGGGGGGCGCTGGTGGTGCTCCGGTCGCTCGTCGAAGCGCCCGGGTCGAGCGACCGGTGGGCCCGGGCCCGCTCCTAGGCCGGGGCTACTGCCAATCGACGAGACTCCGGTTCGTTCCCCGCTTGCGCGCCCGCTTCCCGAGATTGCCGACCGGTGTCTCGAGCGTCGCCGGCGGAGCCTCGGGTCCCGGCGGCTCCGGCGGGGCCTCCTCTTCCGGGGCGAGAGGCTCGGGCGGCGCCGCCGGCTCCGGGGTCCCGAGACGGCGCTGGTGGCTTCCGCGCAGCAGCGCGGCGGCGTCCCAGTCGAACACCTCCGTCACGCGCGCGAGCGTCTGGGCGACCCGGTCGGCGTAGTACTCCCAATCCGGCTCCAGCGTGAACGGGCGGCCTTCGACCCATGGCTCGACCTCCTGCGGGCTCTTCCGGGAATCGGTGACGATCCAGGCGACCCGCATCCCGGGGATGACGTCGTACCCCTCCTCCCTTAGGCGACGGTAGATGCGGAGGAACGGGAGGGCGTCGCGCGTCGACTCGTTGTATTCGCCCTCCGCGCGCACCGAGCGGGAGATCACGAGCCGCGCGACCGGAACGCCCCGATTGCGGACCGTCTGCACGAGCTCGCGGGAGCGCCGGACCGCGCCGTCCGTGTCCCCATGGAGGACGAGGTCGAACACCTGGAGGAGGGCGTCCGACTGGAAGTCGAAGGCGTCGGTGCGCCGGGTCTCGTAGCCCCGGATGATGACCTCCTCGCGGGGCCAGACGGTCCGGCCGACGTACCGCTTCTTCGCCCCGTGCGAGAAGAACGTCTCGTAGACCGACTGGAACTCGAAGGTGACCCCCTCCCGGCTGAATCGCTTCGCGACGCCCTCCCCGAACTCCCGGGACCCCTCCAGCGTCGCGACCGGGGAGCGGACGAACACCGAGTCGGTGTCGGAGTACACGACCTCGAACCCGTCGGCCTCGAGCTGCCGGATGATGGAAGTGATCGCCTCCCGGGCGAACGCGGTGATCGCCGAGCCGATCTCCTTGTTCGTGAACCGGTAGAAGCTGGAGGCGAGGACGCCGTAGAAGGAGTTCATCAGGATCTTGACCGCGTTCTGCAGCCCGTCGTAGTACTCCCGCAGCTCCGGGCTCGGGGCCGAGCGGCCCTGGGCGCGGAAACGGTCGCGGTCCGCGAGGAGCTCGGCCAGGATCTCGGGGATGATCCCTCGACGGACCTCCGGTGCGAGGAACCGGGCCCCGCTCGGCGCGACCGTCGTCCCTTCGGGGGAGAGCGTGGTGAAGCAGAGGTTCCGGGCGATGATGATCGACGGGTACATCGACTTGAAGTCGAGCGTGACCACCCACGGGTGGATCCCCGCCCGGATGGCGTGGACGTACCCGCCCTCGATCGGGTTCTCGCGGCCGGCGCGATGGTTCGGGGGCACGCCGACCCGCAGGGCATCGGCCCGGGGGATGAGCATCGCGTCGATGTACTGGGAGGTCCGGCCGTTCAATCCCTCCTCGAGGGGCAGGTGGGCGACGGTCGCGAGGTCGGTGCCCCGCTCGAGCGAGCGGAGCCGGACGAGGATCCGTAGCGCCAGGTCGGCGTCGTGCTCGCAGTACTCCATGACCCGCTCCGGGTCCCGGGCCCACTCCTGGGAGATGTTGCGCCGGTCGACGTCGAGCTTGGTGTCGTTGAGGAGCGTCCGGGCGACGAACTGGAGCGTCTCCTGCTTCGGCTTCAGGTCGCGGCGGGCGAACCACCAGGCATCGGCGACGATCCGGCCGGCGATCCTCCAGAGGCGGTCGCCCATCTCCTTGGGGGCCCCGCGGTCCCGGGAGAGGGCGAACGGGGAGATCCCGAGGACGTTCGCCCGCTCGAGGAGCAGCGGGAAGTCGTACCCCCCGATGTTGTACCCCGTCAGGACGTCCGGATCGTCCTCGAGGACGATCCGCGCGAACTCCTCGAGGATCGACCGCTCCCCGTCCTTCCCGAGGCGGAACGTACGTCGCGGCCGACCGCCTCCCTCGGCCACCCCGCAGATCGTGAAGATCGTCCGCTCCCGGATCGCGTTCTCGATGTCGAACGAGAGGACGCGAAGGGCCGGCCGGAACGCTTCGGTGGGACGGATGTCGTGGCCGTCGCCCGTGACGACCCGCACGACCTCGGGGACCGTGTACCGTTCCCGGATCTCGGGCGGCTCCTCCTCGGCCTCGAACGCGACGCAGAGCCCGAGGTGCTTGTCGTAGAGAAAGCGGTGGACGAACGGGATGTCGCAGGCCAGGACGCTCGCCTCGTCGCCCTTCCGGTGATACCGTTCCCGGTACCCCGGGACCTCCCACGGCTTGTGGATCGTCACGCGGAGGGCGGACCGGTCGTGGCCCTCGACCCAGGCGGAGATCTCGTCGGCCCGGATCACTTCCGGGTCGCGGGCGAGCTGTTCCCGGACCGCGGGGGTCGGGTCCGTGATCTCGAAGTACGGCCGGAACCCCGTGTAGCGGGCGACGAGCGCCGGGCCTTCGCGCGTACGGCCGAACAGCTCGACGACGACCCCGTCGTCCTCCGCGTGGTAGGAACCACCGACGACGAACAGCTCGACGGTGCGCACGGCCTGACGAGCCCTGGGCGCGTTAAAGCCGTTTAGAGCGGCCCGGCCGCGAGCCAGTTCGCCAGCGCGGTCACGTCCTGGTGCCAGCGTTCCCGCAGGCGGGTCGACCGCAGGGACGCCGCCGGATGCACGAGAGGGAAGAGCGCGGGATCGCGGCCGCCGCGCGGAGCTCCGGCGGAGCGCAGGATCGGGGGAGCCTCGGGATCGAGCGATCTCAGCGCCTGGGCCCCGAGCGGGACCACCACCCGGGGCTGGAGCAGGGCCAGCTGTCGATCGAGGTACGGTCGACAGGTCCGCGCCGCCGCGGGATCGAAACGATTGCGCGGCGGCCGGCACTTCAGCACGTTCAGGATCCCCACCTCCGCCGGGGTCAGGCCGAGGGTGCCGATCGCCGCATCGAGGATCCGGCCCGACCGACCGACGAACGGCCGCCCTTCGCGGTCCTCTTCCGCGCCGGGAGCCTCTCCCACGAACACGAGGCGAGGCGCGAGGCCCCCCCGGTAGACCACGGCCTGCGTGCGGACGGCGCCGAGCGGGCACCGTCGGCAGGCCCGGATCTCGGCGGAGAGGCGTTCGAACCCCGGGCGGCGCCCCGCGGCGAGGATGGCCTCGTCGGGGTCCGATGGGACCCGGAGCGCCGGAACCGTAGGCATCGGACCGATCGTCACCGCGATTTCGACCGTCGAACCCCGGTCGACCTCGTCACCCGGGAGGGACCTTAAATAGGGGCGCCTGGTGGCACGGCCCCTATCGTCAGTATGCCTCCCCCCTCTGGCCTTCACACTGCCGGCCGCCTGGCCCAGCTCCGTCAGCGGCGACGCTGGTCCGATCGCTACTACAAGCGCCGTACGCTCCACCTCAAGGAGCGCTCCGACCCCCTCGAGGGGGCGCCGCAGGGCCGGGGCATCGTGCTCGAGAAGGTCGGCGTCGAGGCGAAGCAACCGAACTCGGCGATCCGCAAGTGCATCAAGGTCCAGCTGATCAAGAACGGCCGACAGGTGACGGCGTTCGCCGTCGGGGACGGGGCCATCAACTTTATCGATGAGCACGACGAGGTGATGGTCGAGGGGATCGGAGGACGAATGGGGCGGTCGTACGGGGACATTCCGGGCGTCCGCTACAAGGTCATCCAGGTCAACGGCGTCTCGCTCGACGAGCTGGTGCGCGGCCGCAAGGAGAAGCCGGCCCGATGAGCGGCAACCCCGAGACCTTTGCCATCCCGGAGGCCACGGGCGAGGAGACCGGGCCGGTCGTCAAGCGCCCCCAGCCTCCCGCTCCGCCACCGTTCGCGCTGCCCCCGCTGTTCGGGAAGTACCCGTTCGAAGGCGTCGAGGTCCACGATCCGGGCCTGCTGCCGTACCTCTACCTCCATCCCGTCTACGCCCCGCACACCGAGGGGCGGCTCGCCGGGCGCCCGTTCCTGAAGGCACGGATGCACCTGGTCGAGCGGCTCGCGAACCACCTGATGAAGGGCGGGAAGTTCACGGGCAAGAAGTCGAAGGCGCTCAACACGGTGCGCAAGGCGTTCGACGAGATCGCGGCGAAGGAAGGCAAGAACCCCCTGCAGCTCCTGGTCGACGCGGTCGAGAACGCCTCGCCCCGCGAAGAGGTCACGCGCCTGCAGTTCGGAGGGATCTCCGTGCCGAGGGCCGTCGACGCCTCCCCGGCCCGGCGGCTGAACGTCGCGATCCGCAACCTCGCCCTCGGGGCGATCCAGGCGTCGCACAAGTCCACGAAGCCCATCCATTCCTGCTTGGCCGACGAGATCCGTCTGGCGGCGAAGTCGGACCTTACCGCGTTCTCCGTCGGTCGCAAGGAAGAGGTCGAGCGCGTCGCGCAATCTGCGCGGTAGGCCCGAGGTCAGCCGATGACGCACATCCGAGCGGAACTGGCGAAGGCCATTCCCGACATGATGCGGAACGTCGACCGCATCCGCAACATCGGGATCGTCGCCCACATCCACCACGGCAAGACGACGCTCTCCGACAATCTCCTCGCCGCCGCCGGGATGATCTCGAACGAGCTCGCGGGAAAGCAGCTCTACCTGAACTTCGACGAGCAGGAGCAGGCCCGTCTCCTGACGATCAACAACGCCGACGTCACGATCGTCCACGAGTTCGAGAACCAGCAGTACCTGATCAATCTCATCGACACGCCGGGCCACGTCGACTTCGGCGGGGACGTCACCCGCGCGATGCGGGCGGTCGACGGCGCGATCGTCGTCGTCTGCGCGGTCGAGGGCGTCATGGCCCAGACGGAGACCGTCCTACGGCAGGCGCTCCGCGAGAAGGTCCAGCCGACCCTCTTCATCAACAAGGTCGACCGCGCGATCAAGGAGCTCCAGCTCACCCCCGAGTCGCTCCAGAAGCGCTTCGGGACGATCATCTCCGAGGTCAACGAGCTGATCCGCAAGATGGCCCCCGAGGAGTTCATCGACGCCTGGTCGGTCGATCCGAGGAATGGCTCGGTCGCGTTCGGCTCGGGGTACGAGAACTGGGCGATCAGCGTTCCCTACATGCAACGCACGGGGGTCAAGTTCCCCGACATCATCGAATACGTCTCGACCGGGCGCTCGAAGGAGATCGCCCAGCGCGCCAAGATCAACGACGTCATCTTCGACATGGTCGTGCGCCACCTCCCGAGCCCCCGGGTCGCCCAGAAGTACCGGATCCCCAACATCTGGAAGGGGGACACCGGCTCGGCGGTCGGGAAGGCGATGGTCGCGACCGACCCGGAGGGCCCGGCGGCGTTCATGGTCACCGACATCACGATGGATCCGAGCGCCGGGGAGATCGCGACCGGGCGGGTCTTCTCCGGTCGCCTCCAGAAGGGGATGGAGCTCAGCGTCGTCGGCACGAAGACGAAGAACCGCATCCAGCACGTGTCGCTGTTCATGGGCCCGGAACGCCTGATGGTCGACGAGGTCAGCGCCGGGAACATCGCGGCGGTGATCGGGCTCTCCGACGCGTTCGCGGGGACGACGATGGCCGCGGACGCGACGATGGCCCCGTTCGAGGAGATCCGGCACGTCTCGGAGCCGGTCGTGACGGTCGCGATCGAGCCGAAGCGGATGGCCGACCTCCCGAAGCTGATCGAGGTGATGCGCAAGATCGCGAAGGAGGACGCGAGCCTCCGGGTGGAGATCAACCAGGAGACCGGCGAGCACCTGCTCTCCGGCATGGGCGAGCTTCACCTCGAGATCACCCAGTACCGGATCGTCAACGACTACAAGGTCGAGATCTCGGCGTCGACGCCGATCGTCGTCTACCGCGAGCTCGTGCGGCATCCGGGCGGCCCGTTCGAGGGAAAGTCCCCCAACAAGCACAACAAGTTCTACTTCGAGGTCGAGCCGCTCCCGGCCGCCGTCGTCCAGGCGATCAAGGACGGCGAGATCGCGCAGGGGAAGTCGTTCAAGGACCTCAAGACGCTCGTCACGCGCATGGACCAGCTCGGCATCTCCCGCGACGAGGGGCGGGGCCTCACCGCGGTCGAGGGGACGAACGCCCTGTTCGATGTGACGAAGGGGATCCAGTACCTCAACGAGACGATGGACCTGATCGTCGATGCCTTCAAGGAGGCCATGAACCGCGGCCCGCTCGCGAACGAGAAGGTCTACGGGCTCAAGGTCCGCCTGGTCGACGCGAAGCTCCACGAGGATTCGATCCACCGCGGGCCGGCGCAGACGATCCCCGCGGCGCGCTCGGGGATCTACGGCGCGATGGTCCTCGGCGATCGCCTGCTGCTCGAGCCGTTCCAGAAGGTGATCGTCAACGTGCCGCAAGAGGTCCTCGCCGGGTCGACCCGCGAGCTGCAACGGCGCCGCGGCGAGATCCTCGACATGACGAGCGTCGGGGACCTGCAGACGGTCTCGGCGAAGGTACCGGTGGCCGAACTGTTCGGCTTCGCGTCGGACATCCGCAGCGCCACCGCGGGCAAGGTCCTCTGGTCGACCGAGTCGCTGGGTTTCGAGCCGGTCCCGGTCGAGCTCCAGCCGAAGGTCGTCGGCGAGATCCGGCAGCGCCGCGGCCTCAAGCCGGAGCCGTACGACGCCGCCTACTACTCCGGGTAGCCGCCCGCGCGCGGGCCCCGGGTCGTGCAATCGCGCGCCTACCTACTACAAATCGTAGTGGGATCCGCCGGCGGGGCGTCAGCTACTACGACCTGTAGTAGGATTGGCCGTCCGTCCCTTTCGCGGGGGACGGTCGACCCCCGCGTCGAGCGTCCGCTGCCCGTGCGGTCGGGGCCCCTCGGCGGATCGCGATCGGAGCGGCCACGACCCCTCGTGGTCGAGCAGCCAGCGTTTTCGCCAGAGGCCCAGGCCGAAGCCGGTGATCGCTCCGCCCTCGCCCACCACCCGGTGGCACGGGATCACGATCGGGATCGGGTTGCGTCGCATCGCCCCGCCGACGGCCCGGGCCGCGCCGACGAACCCGGAGCGCCGGGCGAGCTCGCCGTAGGTCACGGTCCGGCCGGCGGGGACCTCGCGGAGGACCCCCCAGACCTTCCGGTCGAAGTCGGAGGCGGAATCCGGGTCGACGACGACCTCGAAATCGGTCCGCTCCCCCCGGAAGTACTCCTGGAGCTGCCGGGGCGGGCTCCCGCGCGCGTAGGGGGGTTTGCGTCGATTCGCCCCGGGCGGGAGGCCGCTCTGGGGGAGGCCGTTCTCGAGGAGATCGACGATCCGGACGCTCCCTTCCTGGTACACGATCCGGAAGGTTCCGATGGGGGTCGTGACGTCCGCGAACTCGACGCGATCGCCCATCGCGGGGGAAGGCCCGCCCGGCCTTATCTCGGTTTCAACCCGGCACCGGACCGACGAGGCCGCTCGAGGTGATGCGGAAATCCGCCGCCGCCTCCGGAAGGGAGCGGTGCTTCCTCAGGACGACCCGCCGCCGGTCCCCCGGAAGGCGATCGAACCGCAGGATCGTCTTCGCGGCGTGGTTCAGGAAAGATCCGCCGAGCGGCTCGAGGGTGCCGTCCCGCATGCTCCGCCAGACCTGGTTGGTGAGGATCGTCGGGACCCCGACGCGGAAGGCGGTGGCGACGAGGTCGGCCACCGAGAGCGCGAGCGTCTGCCGGGCGTCGTCCTCGTCCGGCTCCGAGAGCGACAGCCGGTAGAAGAACGTCCCCGAATCGACGACGATGAGGCCGACCGGCCGCTTCCCTTCGCGGGCCAGCGCGCACGCGGTCGCGACGGCGCGGCCCTGCTGTTCGAGGTCCTTCGGGGTCGACAGGAGGAACCGCTTGAGGATCCGTTCGAAATCGTCCCCCGCCATCGCCCGGAGACGGTCGACGCTCACCCCCTCGGTGTCGACGTAGAAGACCCAGCGGTTCTGGCGGGCGACCCGCAGGGCGACCTCGAGGCAGAAGAGGGTCTTCCCGCTCCCCCCCTCGCCGTAGATCTCCGTCAGGCAGTCGGTCTCGAGCCCGCCACCGAGGAGCCGGTCGACGGAGGCGATCCCCGTCGGCAGGCGGTCCCCCGGCATCCGGCGGGGAAGAGGGCCGGGGGCCTTAATCTCTCGGCCGCCGGGAGGGTCCGCCGCCGATCGGGTAGCGGACGCCGACCTCGGCGAGCCGGACGTTCGACGCCGCCGGGGCGAACGCCTCCGGGTGCTCGGTGTGGATCGGGTACAGCTCCTTCGGCCCGACCGTCCGGATGATCTCGAGCAGCTCGGGACCCGACGCGTGCCCGCTCGCGTGCATCTGGTGGAACGCGAGCCCGAAGTGGTCGAGCCAGTTGCGCATCACGAGGTCGTCGACGTCGTCCTCGCTGAACGGCTCGCTCATCGAGTGAAGGAACGGCACCCCCTTCGGCGGTCGCAGGTCGATCAGCTCGGGGAAATGCATCAGGTCGAGCGCGAGGAGATACTTCGGCCCCTGGGCCCGGACCTCGTCCGCGTCGAGCGCGCCTTCGAGGAACGGTTTCTCCCAGTTGAAGTAACGCTTCTTCTTGCGGTGGTACACCCGGATCCCGTCCGTCGTCCCCGGCACCGGCACGCGCCCCGCCGGAAAGCGGGGAGCGACCGCCGACAGAAGATGGGCGGTGCGCGCGGAGACGACGAACTCCCGATCCGCCGCCCGGGCCGCGTGGTAGAGCGTCGTCAGCCGGTCGACATCGCGCGGGTAGGTGCAGGCGAGGGCGAGGGTCGGCCGGCGCTCGAGCAGCCGGTCGGCCTCCCGCCGGACCCCCTCCTCGGAGAGGTTGCGCCGGGGATCCGGTCCGGCCCGGGTCCCTTCGATCAGCAGGGCGTCGGGCTCGGCGGCCGCCGCGGCGCGAAAGAACTCGTGGGTGTCGGCCGCGCGCGGTCCGTGGTGTCGGAAGTCCCCCGTGTAGACGACCGTCCCCTCGCTCGTCCGCACAATGAAGCCGTAGGCGAACGGCACCGAGTGGTCGACCGGGTACGGGACGACCTCGATCCCCCCGACCTTCACGACCTCGCGGTCGCGGAACGTCCTCCACGGGTGCTCGCCGTAGCGCATCGCCGTCGACGTCTCGATCGCGTCGAGCAGGTCCCGGGTCCCCTCGCCGACGTGGACGGGGATCTCGGGGTCGATCAGCGAGAGGTACCCGGCGTGGTCGGCGTGGGCGTGGCTGACGAAGACGGCGTGGACCTCGGGCGACCGACCCGCGAGGTCGGAGTCGCCGAGCGCTTCGCGGGAGTAGAACCCCTCGATCCGGGGGACGAGCCCGAACTCGAGGAGGTCCTTCGCCGGGCAGGTCGAGCGGGGCTGCAGGTAGTCGACGTAGTACTGTTCGTAGCGCGGCGAGAACGACGGGCCGAAGTCGAACAGCACCCGGTCCGGGCCGTCCTCGATGAGGATCTTGTTGCCCCCGATCTCCCGGATCCCGCCGAGAAACGTGACGCTCGAGCGGCCCATCCCGCGGGGAAGCGGCCGCCTCCATTAGACGGTTGGGGACGCGGGGCCCCGTCCGCCCCCGACGCCCGGCCCTGGGCAAGCGATTAGGGCGGCTCCCGGTCGGGATCCCGCATGGGGCTCGTGTACGTCGGCCTGAGGGTGACCGATCTCGATCGATCGCGGCGGTTCTACACGGAGGGGCTCGGACTCGTGGCGGGCGCGCCCGGGCGGATGAGCCACGGAGGGACGTACGTGAGCCTCAAGGACCCGGGAACGGGCGCCCAGCTCGAGCTGAACTACTACCCGCCGGGGAACCGGTTCGCGACCCCGTTCGCGGCCGGCGAGGGCCTCGACCACCTGGGATTCGACGTGACCGACGCCCGCGCGACGATCGCCCGCCTCCGGGCGATGGGGGCGAAGGTCGCCGTGGAGCCGTGGCTCGAGCAGGGACGGTACTGGATCGGGTTCGTCGAGGACCCGAACGGGCTGTGGATCGAGGTGCAGAGCCCGGTCCCCGGCGGGACCGGGGACCCTACCGGGCCTTCAGCACCTTCTTGACGTTCGGATGCTCCTTCGTGAAGATCTTGCCGCCGCAGTTGTCGCAGCGGACCCCGAACAGGTTCGCGTCGGACGGGAGCGCCTCCCCGCAGCGGATGCATCGGAACATACGTGCCTTCGACCGGTCCGACGGGCTTAAGCGTTGCCGGGGCCGGGTTCCCGCTCCGCCCGGCTGATCGGCGGCGGGACCGCGAAGACGTACGCGTTCGAGGCGAACCGGGTGCCGCAGCGGCGGCACTCGAAGATCCCGCTGGCGACGCGGCCGAGCGTGGAGGTCGCGCACCGCGGGCACGCCGCGGGCCTGGCCCGCGCGCGGTCGATCTCGAGGACCCGTCGGCGGATCCGGATCCCGTAGCGGGGACCCATCCAGCCGGTGTTGCCCACCTTCTTCGTTCGCTTGCTCATGGCCGACCCGCCCGGACCTGCGCCCGGAGCCTCTCGCCGTGCACGAAAGCCCTGCGCACGACCGATTTGACGTCATCGGGGGAGAACGCCCCCACGAGGCCCTTCTGCATCGCGACGACCCGGCCGGTCTCGTCGGTGGCCACGGTGAGCCGGCCCTGGGCGGCCTGTTCCTCGTCGAACGTGGGGTCGACGACGATGCTCTCCCCGAGGCGCACGAAGGTGCACTCGATCGGGACGTGCAGGACCTCGAGCGTGTAGTCGGCCCCGGCCACCCCGAACCGCTTCGCCGGGACCGTCGCGTGGCTGAGCGCAGTGACGGCGGAGAGCAGCGCGGTGTCGATCAGGTTGCCGGCGTGGCCGAGGACATGCATGTCGACGTAGCAGACCCAGGTCTTCTCGCCGGGCGTGACGCAGAGCTTGGTGAGGTCGATCGTCTCGGCCGCGCGGATCGCGCGGTCGACGACCCGCGATACCTCGATCGCTCCCGGTTGCGGCGGTCCCGGCTCGAACGTCGGGCTCGAGAGCGGGATCAGTTCCGCGTTGGTCGTCAGGACGCCGGCGTTCGGCGTGTCGGGGAACGGCTTGCCGGGCTCGAGCTTGACGCCGCAGAGCACGGTCGTCTCTCCGATCCGGGCGAGCGCGCTCCCGTCGGCCGTATCGACGAAACCGGGGGTGAGGGAGAGCGGGCGGTACTCGTCGAGGGCGCGTCCGTCGACCCGCTTGCCGTTGGCGGCGAGGTCGAGGATATGGGTCGTCTGGATGTCGGCGGTGACCTCCTCGCTCATGGCCGCCCCTCCATCGGGCTGACCGCGTAGCGCGTGCGCAGCGCCGCCTTCATCTTCTCGTAGATGTCGCGGCAGCCGACGACGCCAAGGTCGAGCGCCTGGCCGAGCTCCTCCTCGGTCATGTGGCCCTCCATTTGCAAGAGCACGAGCCGACCGGACTGAGGCACGAGGGCCATCGGGAGGTCCGCCTCGCCGAAGTTGTCCTCCTCCTTCTTGAGGTCGAGGGCGATCGCGCCCGAGATCTTCCCGACCGCGACCGAGGGCAGGAGGTCGACCATCGGGATCCCGGCGTCCGCGAGGGCGACCGAGGCGGCGACGAGGCCCGCGCACCGGGTCCCGGCGTTCGCCTGGAGCACCTCGATGTAGACATCGATGCTCGTCCGGGGGAACTCCTCGGTGAAGACGACCGATTGGAACGCCTCGCCGATCACCTTCGAGATCTCCTGCGAGCGGCGGTCGAGGCCGGGCCGCTTGCGCTCGTCGACCGAGAAGGCCGCCATGTTGTACTTGCACTGAATGACCGCCCGGTCGTTCTGCTGCAGGTGGCGCGGGTGGACCTCGCGCGGGCCGTAGACGGCCGCCATCACCTTGTTCGCTCCCCATTCGACGAACGCCGACCCGTCGGCCTGGCGCAGCGGCCCGGCCTGGATCTTGATCGCCCGAAGTTCGTCCAGCCGTCGCCCGTCGATCCGACGCCCCTCGGGGGTCAGCAGGACCGGGACCTCTTTCGCTCCGACGCTTCCCATGGTGTTTCTCCTCGAAAATCAGGGCTCCGGGGGTCCGAACGATCCTGCGTCCGGGCTCTTCGGGTCCCACGAACCCTCGTCGGTCCCGCCGGGCCGCTCGTCGGCCGGGCCGATCGGAGGGGTCGGAATGGAGGGGGACTGGGCCCCGTTCGGGTTCGCGGGCGGCGTCGTGGCGAGCAGGTAGCTCTCGACGCGGCTCGTCAGGCCCGAACGCTGGCCGTTCTCCTCGATCATGCGCAGCACGTCCGTCACCCGGCGGATCGCCTCCGGGGTGCCGTCGACCCAGACCCGGCCGTTCTGGCCGATCGCGACCCGGGCGCCGGTCTGGCCCGTGATCGTCTGGATCATCGAGCCGCCGCGCCCGACGACCCGCGGGATCCGGGCGGGGGAGATGCGGATGAGGGTCCCGCCTTCGAGCTTGCCCAGCCCTTCGCCGTTCATCGTGACGCCGATGCGGCCCGTCGCCTCCAGGGTCTCGACCTGGACGATCACCGAGTCGCCGACGCCGAGGTAGCGGTCCGTCTCGCCGATCTCCACGTTCCAGGGGGTCCCGGTCATGTGCAGCGGCGCCCACCGGGGGGCGCCGATGTCGAGAAGCCAGAACGTGGTCTGCACGTCGGTGACGGTCCCGATGACCACGTCGCCGGCCTTCGGGATGTACCGTCCCGACAGCGGGACGACCTGGACGAACGGAGGCCGCTCGGACACGAGGCCGAGCAGGCTGGCGTAGACCTTGCCGCCGACCCGGTAGGTTCCGGGGCCCGGCTTGAGGCCGCGACCCGGGATCTCCTCCCCGGGAAGAACTAGTATCCGATCTTCGGAAGGATGCGAGGGGCTCCCCTCGCGGCCACGGCCACGGGGGCCCGGCCGATGACTTCTAGACATTTTCCGTGCTGCACCGGGCCGCGCGACGGGCGTGCGCTATTTAACCAAAGCGGTCTCGGCGGCGCCTTTCGTGCGCGCACTGAGCTTCTCGTAGAGCTCCGTCTGAACGCCGGCCGGTATCTCGACGATCCCGCTCCAGGATCCGTCGCCGAGCCACTCCTCCGACAGGAGGCGGCCGATCCCCTTCACCTCGCCGATCACGCGCGGGTAGTGCTGGGCCGGCAGGCGGATCTTGACCTTGACGACGTCCAGGCGGATCGGTATCAGGGGACGGAGCTTCGCGAGGACGTCCTGCATCTGGGCGTCGACCGGCCGGAACGGGTCGATGTGGACCTTCGCCTCCTCCATCGCCGCCTCGATCCGGGCCGGGGGGTGGGGCGCCCCGGTCTGCGGGTTCATCGCGTTGCGGGCGATCGTGGCGACGATCTGCCGGCGCTTCGTCTCCTGGAGCTTGTGCCGCTGCTCGGTCGTGACCTGGACCTCGCCCTTGAGGATGATCTGGCGGGCGATCTCCACGAGCGAGCGGGTGTGGAAGATCCGCTCGAGGTGCTCTTCGGAGATCTTGTCGCCCTTCTTGGCATCCTTGAAGACCTGCTCGAGCGCCAGCTTGTCCGCGAGATCGACGTCCTTGCCGTCCTTGAGGTCCTGGACCGCGAGGGGATCGACGAGGACCTCGAAGCGCGAGCCTTGCGTTTCCCACCGCGCGATGACCGCGTCTTCGACCTTCACCATAGGAAGGTGGGGCGGGCCGGTCTACGACCGACCGCTCCGGGGGGCGCCGGCGGCCGGCGGGAGCCGGGCGACGTACTTCTGGATCTCGTCGGAGGCGAGCCGGGTCATCCCCCGGTCCCGCTCGACGGTGCAGACCTCGACCTGGGCGAGGTTCCCGGGCTCCTCGAGACCCGCCCGCAGCGCCTCGAGCGCGAGGAGCGTGGCGCCGTCCCGGTCGAGGCCCGGCTTGTACTTCTGCTCGAACAGCTCCATCACGGGGCCCTTGTTGCCTCCCGTGCTGGCCGCCTTGAAGCTCGTCAGCGAGCCCGACGGCTCGGTCTCGAAGAGGTGGATACCGGATTCGTCGTAGCCGCCGACCAGCAGGGCGGTCCCGAACGGGCGGACCCCGCCGAACTGCGTGTACTGCTGCTTGTAGTCGCAGATGCGTCGGACGAGCAGCTCGACCGACATCGCCTCGGCGTAGGTGACGCGGTTCACCTGCGCGGCGAGGCGGGCGTAGTCGACGAGGACGCGGGCGTCCGCGACGAGCCCCGCGGTGGCGCACGCGATGTTCTCGTCGATCTGGTGGATCTTCTCGAGGCTGGACGGCTCCGCGAGCCGCGGGTTCGGGATCCGCCGGTCCGCGATCAGCACGATCCCGTTCGAGTAGACGACCCCGGCCGTCGTAGCGCCGCGCCGGACCGCCTCCCGGGCGTATTCGACCTGGAAGAGGCGCCCGTCCGGCGAGAAGACCGTGATCGCCCGGTCGTACGCCATCTGGCCGGGCTGCATCTCCATGGGGTCTGCCTCACGCCGGGCACCGAGGTCCCCTTTATAACGCCCGCGCGGGGGGTGGCGTGCTCGTCATCCGGTTACGTGACGTCCGGAGGGCTGCGCGCCGCTCCGGAAGCGACAACCGTAAGAGGAGGACGCGGCCGTTCAACGGCATGTCGCCCCCTTCGGCGGTGGATCCTCCCTCCGGCGCCTCGCGCCTTGCGCTCGCCCGCTCCACGTACCTGCGGGCCGCCGCCGGCCAGGCGATCGACTGGTACCCCTGGGGGGCGGATCCGTTCACGGCCGCCCGGAAGGCCGGCCGCCCCGTCCTGCTCGACATCGGCGCGTCGTGGTGCCACTGGTGCCACGTGATGGACGAGACGACGTACTCCGACGCCGAGGTCGCCCGGCTGCTCCGCGAGCATTTCGTCGCGGTCAAGGTCGACCGCGACGAACATCCCGAGATCGACCGGCGCTACCAGCGGCAGGTCGGCGCCCTGACCGGGGAGGGCGGCTGGCCGCTGACGGCGTTCCTCACCCCGGACGGCGAGGTGTTCCTCGGCGGAACGTTCTTCCCGCCGACCGACGGGCACGGCCGACCGGGGTTCCGGCGGGTGCTCGCGGAGGTCGCCCGCCTCTGGCGCGAAGAGCCGGAGCGGATCGCCGAGAACGCCCGCGGCGTGCAGGCGGGACTGCGACGGATGCGGGAGGCGCGGCCGGTCGTCGCCCGCCCCCTGGAGACGTTCGCCGCCGAGGTGGTGGCGGAGATCCGGGGGAGCTTCGACCCCGTCCACAGCGGGTTCGGCGGGGCGCCGAAGTTCCCCCATCCGACCGCGATCTCCCTGCTGTTGCAGGAGGACTTCGTGAACGGGGCCTCCCGGAGCTCCGAGATCGCCCGCGCGACGCTCTTGGCGATGGCCGACGGGGGGATGTACGACCAGGTCGGGGGAGGGTTCCACCGCTACTCGGTGGACGCCGGCTGGCACATCCCCCACTTCGAGAAGATGGCGGCCGACAACGCCGCGCTCCTCGGGTCGTACGTGGACGGCCTGGTCCGGTTCGGCGACGCCCGGTTCGAGGAGGTCGCCCGCGGGACGATCGGATGGGCCAACGAGGTCCTCGGGGACCCGGCGGGCGGATGGGGTGCGAGCGAGGATGCCGACAATGCCCCGGGCGATGACGGTGGGTACTTCACGTGGACGAGGGCGGAGCTCAAGGAGGCGCTCGAGCCCGACGAGTTCCGCCTCGCCGTGCGCTGTCTCGGCGTCGACACGGACGGCCGGATGCCGCACGATCCGGACCGCAGCGTGTTGTTCCGCTTGCTCCCTGCCACCGAGGCCGCCGGGAACCTCACCTTCCCCCGCGGACCGGAGGCCGCGCTCGCCGCCCTGCTCGCGAAGCTCAAGGTGGCGCGCGGCCGACGAGCGCCCCCGCAGGTCGACCGGGCGCTCTACGGCGATCTCAACGGCCGGTTCGTCGGGTCGTTCGCCCGCGCGGCGCAAGCGCTCGACGACCCCGCGGCGCTCTCCGAGGCCCGACGGGCCGCCGACCGGTGGCTGAGGGAGGCGTACGTCCCCGAGCGGGGCATCGCCCACCGCCTGGGTCCGACGGGGGCCGACGGCTTCGGCCTGCTCGACGACCAAGTGGCGTTCGCCTCCGGTCTCATCGAGCTCGCGGCGGCGAGCGCCGAGCCGAGGTACGCCGAGGTCGCGACGGTCCTGCTCGAGCTCGTGGAACGGGAGTTCCAGGGCGACAACGGTCTTCTGCGCGACGTCGCTCCTCGGCTGTACGACGGCCCCGCCGTCGGGGGAGTCGGCGAGGCGTCGTACCCCCTCGAGGACTCGCCCCACCTCTCCGGGAACTCGGGGGCCGTGCTCGCCTTCCTCCGGCTGGGCGCCCTGGTGCACGACGATCGCTGGAGCAAGAAGGCCGGCCGCCTCCTCGGCGCGCTCGCGGCCCGCCTCTCCGGGGCCGGCCTGTTCGCGGCGGGCGCCGCTCTCGGGGTCCGCCTCTCGGCCGTCCCGCCGGCCACGGTCGTGATCGAGGGGAGCGGAGCCGCGGCCGAGACGCTCCGCCGGGCCGCCCAGCTCACGTGGCACCCGAATGCCTTCGTGTTCGACGGGGCGCCACCCCCCCCGTTCTCCGTTCCGATCGGGGAGGTGCCGGCCCGCGGCGCGGCCGCCGCGCGTGCGCTAGTCTGCTTCGAGACCGTCTGCGCCCCGCCGGTCACCGACCCCGAGGCGCTGCGCGCGCTCCTGAGGGCGGGTCGGGCCCCGGACCCAGCGTAGGCAGCCCGCCGAGATCCGTGCCGTCCAAGAGGTAGGCTCGCGCGATGCCGCGCGAGAGGAACCGTCGGTAGAGGAACGACCGCCCGCGGGCGGGGCGCTCCCGGTTGAGGGCTTCGACCCCCGCGAGGGGGTTGAACGCGGGCAGGACGATCAGCTCGCGGAGCGCCGGCCGGGGCCGACGATCGGCCCGGCGGCCCGGGAGCCCCGAGCGGAACTCCTCCCGAACCCAGCACGGCCGCTTCCCGTCCGGATGCTCGGCGGTCGGAGCGAACCGGAACCCCGGGTGGAGGTGGCCCGTGACCCATCGTCGGCAGGAGAGCACTTCGTCGGAAGGCCAGCGATGTCCGTGGAAGATCCCGATCCCATCCCACACCACGCCGGTCGCGGGATGAACGACCACCTCCCGCGGCAGGTGCCGCACCAGACCGCCGTCGTGGTTGCCGAGGACCACCTCGACCCGTAGCCCTTCGCGCAGCAGCCCGGCGAAGAAGTCGAAGACGACCGGACGCAGCGCGGGCGGCGTTCCGACGATCGGGTGCTTGATGTCGCCGGCGAGGAGGACCGTCCCCGCCCGCTCCCCCCGGGCGAGGGCCACCAGGCGATCCCCCATCGTCTCGGCCGAGCCCTCCGGCGGGCCCATCGGCCGCGCCGCGGTCCCGGCCAGTCCGAGATGCAGGTCGGCGACGACGAGCGTCCGGGACCCCCCGGGGCGGGCGGTTCCCACGATCAGCGCCGGGGCGTCCGCCACCGGCCGCAGCGCGCGCACCACGGAACCGGGACCGGGCCCGAGACCAAGAGAGTTCGCGAGCCACGCCGTTCCCGCGTCCTCGGGAGGACCGGGCACCACCATGTTTATAGAAGCGGTAGGTCCGTTGTCCCGGTAGGAGCGCCGTGACGAGGACCCGGGAGCGTTGGATCGAGCGGATCCGGAGCCTGCTCGAACAGGCCGGCTACTACGTGGTGAACACCCACGGTGTCCGACCGTCCAGCTTCGACCTCGCCGCCCGACGCGACGCCACGCTCCTGCTCATCAAGGTCCTCAAGAACATCGACGCCCTCGACTCGGAAGAGGCGGTCCGCCTCCTCGAGCTCGGCCGTCTGTTCCCCGCGACGGCGCTCGTCGTCGGCGAGACGTCCGGTGCGTCCGAGCTGGACGACGGGGTCGTCTACACCCGTTACGAGGTTCCGATCGTCACCGAGGGGACCCTCCGCGATTTCCTCGAGAAGGCGCTTCCCCCGTTCCTCTACGCGAGTCCCGGCGGGGCGTTCGCGCAGATCGACGGGGAACGACTGAGGTTCCTCCGTCAGACGCGCGGGCTCTCGCTGGGCACGCTCGCCTCCGTCGCGGGGGTCTCCCGGCGCGCCATCCAGCTCTACGAAGAAGGGCAGGGGGCCGAGGCGACCGTCGTCGAACGGATCGAGGCGTACCTCGATGCCCCGATCGTGCGCCCCGTCGAGCTCTTCCAGACGGGGCCGACCCCGTCCGAGCGGCGGAAGAAGGGCAAGGAAGCGGAGGTGGGGCGCGCTCCCGCGGGGGCCGTCCCGCCGGCCCGCACCGGCGATCCGCTGCGGGACGGCGTGCTCGCCCAGCTGGGCGGCATGGGCCTCGAGGTGACGGTCACGATCCGGGCCCCGTTCGACGCCCTCGCCCGGACCCCGGCCGTCCTCCTCGCGGGCGTCGGCAGCCTGCGCACCGCCCTGCACCGCGCGGAGGTCCTGCACGGGATCGCCCGCGTCGCGGAGGGCCACGCGATGTTCATCGTTCGGGAGGACGTGCACCGGCCGTCGATCGGGGGGCTCGCGATCCTGAACGTGACCGAGCTGAGACGGCACCGCGACCCCGAGGACCTGCTCGAGGACATCACGGAGCGGGAGCGGCCGTGATCTCGGCCCGGCTCTTTGCCGGGACCGACCTCCTGCTCGCCGCGCCCGTACGGGGCCTCTCCTCGGAGGTCGGACCGCTGGTCGCCGAGCTCGAGAAGTTCGGCCCGGTCGCGGTGGGCCTGGGGATCTCCGCCGAGGAGCTGCGCGGTCTCGTCGACTACTTCGTCGTCGCCGACGGCGAGCCGGTCGTGCCGCTCACCTCGACCGAGTTCAACGAGGTGCGCGGCCTGGTCCGGTTCGGGGAGGTCCGGGTGCCGAACCCGTCGTTCGTCGAGACGCTGCGCTGGGGACAGCGCCGGTCGGTCCCGGTCGCGGCCCTCGATCCGAGCGAGGAGGGGGCCGCCGACCTGTTCACCGAGCACATCGGGTACCTCGAGCTCGTACGGAGGACGGTCCGCGAGCGACGGACCGGCCGCGACCCGCCCGCCCCCTCCACCCCCGACGCCTACGCCATCGAATGGGAGCGGCGGGTGGGCGGGGGCCGGGGGTCGCGCGCCCTGGCCCGGGCCCGCGACGCCCACCTCGCCCAGGAAACGACCGCCCTCGCCGCCGGCCGGTCCCGCATCGCCGTCATCGTCGACCGCGAACGGTTCGACGGGGTCCGGGAGCTCCTCGGCGGCCGGAAAGACCCGGCCTGAGCCGGTCGGCTACTCCTCGCGCTTGAGGATCTGCTCGAGCATCGTCCGGGCCGACTTCCGGAACTCCTCGAGCGAGCCCTCGTTGATCAGCATCCCGTCGGCCAGGGCGATGGCGCTGCCGATCCCCCACTTGAGCTCGCGCCGGTCGCGGTCGAAGAACTCCTGGAGGCCGCCCCCGTCGTCGGACCGGCTCCGGCTCGCCATCCGGCTGTGCCGCGTCTCGGGCGAGGCGAAGATCCCGAGGACGAACAGGTCCCCGAAGTTGTGCCGGAAGACGGTCACTTCCGTGTCCGAGCGGCAGCCGTCGACGAGCATCCGCGTCTCGATGAGCTTGGGGAGCGCGCGCTGGGCCCAGATCCCGGGCCCGTGCTTCTCGCGTTCCTCCGAGGCGATCCGGGCCAGGTTCGCGTTCGTCACGGGGAGCCCCCGGCGCCGCGTCTCGTCCCGGACGAGGTCGCCCATCTTGAGGGTCGCGAGCCCCATCGTCCGGGCGAGCGCGACCAGCTCGTCCTTCCCTGAGCCGGGCATCCCGACGGTCACGATGAGCTTCATAGCGAATCGGGAGGCTCCTCCGGGGAGCTCGGCGGCGGCCCGGCCTCGGGCGGTGGCGGTCCCGACCCTTCCTGCTCGTTCACGAGCTGGAGCCGGTCGGCCCGCCGCCGGAACGTCCCCGCCTCCTGCTCGGCGAGTCGGGCGGTCTCGGTGTACCGGTCGACGCGGACCTTGAGCTCGGCGGTCTTCTGCGTCTTCATCGCCGCCTTCAGTTCGAGCGCACGGGCCTTCTGCTGACGGTCGACGACCTTCTGCTGGAGCTTGCGGACCTTGTAGTGGAGAGCGGTCACATCGGAGGTGAGCGGACCGCCGCCCCGGCCCGTGGCGTTCTGGATGTCCCGGTCGTGCTGCTTGATCTGCTGCTCGATCTCGGGGACCAGCGCGAGGACCTGCTGGGCCTTCTCCCGGAGGAGCGTCGCTTGGTGGCGGAGCTTCTCGATCTTCGTGTTGATCCGGGACGCCCGCTGCTGCGCGCGCGCCGCCGTCCGGTCGTGTCGGGCCGCGATCTCGCGCAGCTTCGTGATGTCGGCGTACTGCTGACCGAGCCAGCGGGAGGCCCGCGCCGCGAGCACTCCGGAGTGGCTCGTCGTTCCGGGGGGTGGATCCCCTCCCGCCGCCATCCGCTCCCTCCCACGGGACCCTCGAGATATAGCCGTTGTCGTACCCCGGGCCGGAGGGGTCACGCCCGGGAGGGCCGGGGCGGACGGAGTCCCGGGGCGATCCGGCCCGTCAGCGCGCCGCGGGGCAGCCGCTCCTGCTGCTTCGAGTCCCGCTCGCGCAGGGTCACGGTATCGTGCTCCGGGCCGTCGGCGAGCGTGCCTCCGTCGACCGTGATGCAGAACGGTGCCCCCGCCTCGTCCATCCGGGCGTACCGTTTCCCGATGGTCCCCGCCTCGTCATACTGGGTGGGAATGCCGTCCGCCGCGAGCGCGTCGGCGAGCCCGAGCGCGTACTCCGCATGGACCTTCGAGATCAGCGGAAAGACCCCGACGGGGGTCGGAGCCAGGTACGTCGGCAGGTGCCAGACCGTCCGCTCCCCCTCCCGCACAAGGTGCACGTCCGCGAGGCCCCAGAG
This sequence comes from Thermoplasmata archaeon, assembly GCA_052326305.1. GTDB lineage: Archaea > Thermoplasmatota > Thermoplasmata > Lutacidiplasmatales > UBA184 > Lutacidiplasma. The sequence goes on from JBKQPJ010000016.1 coordinate 32,596, forward strand.
GTTCCGGTCGACCCCGAACGTGAGCTCGAGCACGTGCGGCAGCACCGAGGGCTCGCCGGTCGGGGTGACGGAAAGGTCGCGGCCGGAGCCCTCGCCGTGGCGCGAGAGGTCGTAGTCGCCCCGGTAGTGGATGGCGGCGACCTCCTTGAAGCCGCCGAGGCTCTCGAGCCGGAGCTCGGCGTCGAACTGGATCCGGTTGTAGAAGGCGCGCTCGGTGTCGGACTTCTCGTAGAAACGGATCCGGTCGTCGGGATAGCGAAGGACGTCCCGCAGGAACCGCAGCATCTGGACGAGGTGGTAGACGTAGAACTCCGGCAGGCCGCTCTCCACGAGGGCGGCGGCGGAGACCCGATCGGGGGGCGCCTCCTCGGGGCCCCGGCGATCGACGCGGACGACCGGAACGATCTCCTCCCGCACCCGGTCGAACGGCACGTCGAGCTTTCCCGGTCGGAAGAAGATCTGCAGCTCCGCCTGGGTGAAGGCCCGCATCCGGAACAGCACCTGGCGGGGGGCGATCTCGTTGCGGTACGCCTTCCCGATGACGGCGATGCCGAGGGGGAGGGCCCGGCGGCCGACGTCCCACATCCGGGCGAACGACAGGTAGCTTCCCTGCGCGGTCTCGGGCCGGAGGTACCCCCGTTCCTTGCCGGTGACGCCGAGCTCGGTGGCGAACATGAGGTTGAACGGGCGGGGGACGCTGAGGGCGTTCGACCCGCACGTCGGGCACCGTACCTGGAGGTCCCGGACGATCTCGCCGATCTGGGCCGACGAGAGTCCGTCGACCCCCTCGGGTCGGGCCTTCTCGAGGACCGTGTCGGCGCGGAACGAGGCATGGCACGACTCGCACGTCACCTCGGGGTCGGTGAAGTTCTCGAGGTGGCCCGACGCCCGGACGACCGCCTCGGTGAGGATCTCGGCGGGCTCGATCAGGTGGTAGTCGGGCGAAAGCCCCAGGAACCAGGCGGCCCAGGCATCCTCGAGCCGACGCTTCAGCGCGGTCCCGAGCGGCCCGTAGTCGTAGAAGCCCTGGGCCCCGCCGTAGATCTCCGCGGAGGGCCAGAGGACGCCCCGACGACGCAGCAACGCGTACAGCTCGTCGAGCTTCACGGCCCTCCCCGACGCGGCCCGGGTCCCGGCCGGGCGATAAGGTGTTCGGTCGTTCGGGTGACGACCTGGTACGCCGGGTCGTCCGGGGGAAGCCGGAGGACGAGCGGGGCGGCGGACGACCCCGGCGCCACGCGGGCGGCGTCGGGGGCGCCGAGCCATATCCACGGCTCGACCAGGGCCGCGCGGGCGACGAACTCCGCGGAGACGGGGCGTCGCGTCAGACGGGTCGCGACGTAGGCGAACTCGAGCTCCCGCCAGATGGACGGCGCCTGGAACATCACGTTGTCCGTGCCGAGGAGCGTGCGGATCCCGAGCCGCTCCATCGCGCGGAGGTCCGGCTGGCGACCGAAGAGCGCGTTGGAGCGGGGGCAGACCGCGACCGCGACGCCCTCGTCGCGCACCGCGCGCAGATCCTCCGCGCTCGCGCGCGCGAGATGGACGAGGAGGTCGGGCCGGGGGTCGAGGTACGTTTCGGGGGGCTCGCGGACGGCCTCGCTCGCGTGCAGCGCGAACGGCTTCCGAGCCGAACGGCACGCCCGCGCGATCGTGCGTCGCGCCGCTTCGCTCTCGTCCCGGGCGCTCGACAGACCGATCCCGTCTGCGACCGCGAGGATCCCGGCGAGCTCCGTCGGATCGACCGGACGGGCCAGCGGCCGGCCGAGGATCACGGGCCGCACGCCGGTCCCGCGGCTCGCCCGCCGCAGCAGTTCGACCCCGGAGCGGCCCTCCTCGCGGAAGTCGATCACCGCCGCGACGCCGCCGCGACGCATCCGCTGGAGGGCCCCCCGGACGGCCGCCTCCTTCTCCGCCGGGGAGGAGCGGGCGAGGAGACGGAACTTGTAGCCGCCCGGGGCCTGCACCAGGCGGGCGACCGGCCCTCGCGGAGGTTCGCGGGTCGAGACCGAGTCACCGAGGTGCGTGTGGGAGTTGACCGGGGCCGGGACGACGATCCCCCGGATCCGCCGCGTTCGGCCCCGCGTCGAGTCCGTGCCGCGCTGGCCGACCTCCACCACCGAGCCCCGCTCGAACCGTACGTAGGCGGGCCGGGCGCCGTCGATGTCGAGGATGGCCCCGTCTACGATCATCGGGCCTCCGCGCCGGAGCGTCCCGCGGCCATAAGCCGTCGCCCGGCGCCGACCGAAGGGATAATCCCCCGCGAACTCCCGTGCGGGACGGACCCATGGCCGGGAGATCGGGGGCGGGCACCCGCGACCTCGCCGTCAGCGGCCACGTCAACATCGACCGATTCCTGCGGGTGCGCCGGTTCCCCGGCCTGGACCGCACCGAGCCGGTCGCCTCGTCCCGGGTGGAGCTCGGGGGGACGGCGGCGAACATCGCCCTCGTTGCGGCGGAGCGCGGCGTCCGGGTCGGCCTCCTGTCCCGGATCGGCGACGGGTTCCCCGAGGCGTTCCTCCGCCGGCTCAAGCGCGCGGGGGTGGACACCGCTGGCCTGCAGCTCGTCCAGGGCCGATCGACCCCGACGTGCTACATCCTCGAGGACGCGCGGGGCGGACAGCGGACGCTGATCGACCAGGGTCCGATGGGCACGCCCGACGGCCCGGCGATCCCCCGGACCTGGCTTCGTCGGCATGCCTGGGTCCACGTCGGGACGGGCCCCCCCGAGTACCAGCTCCGGCTCGCCGAGCTCGCCCGCAAGGAAGGGATCCGCGTCGCCGCCGACCCGGCGCAGGAGATATTCTACCGGTGGACGGCCCGGTCGTTCCGGCGCCTGCTCCGTTCCTCGGAGGTGCTGTTCGGCAATGCCGCGGAGATCGCCCGGGCGGCCCGGCTCGCCGGCGCTTCGGACGCCCGCGGGTTGCTCCCCCTGGTGCCCCTCGTCGTGCGCACCGAGGGCCGGGGAGGAGTGAGCGCCTTCTCCCGGGCCGGTCGGGAGCACGTCCCGGCGGTGCGGCCCTCCCGCGTCCGGAGCCTGATCGGGGCGGGCGACGCTTTCCGCGGAGGGTTCTACGGGAGGTTCTTTGCCGGGGACCCCTTGCGGGCGTGCCTCGCGGGCGGAGCGCGCTCGGCCGCCCGGCAGATCGAAGGGAACCGCTAGAGGGCGATCTTGGAGATGCACGCCTTCGGAACGCTCGTTCCGGCGCTCACGGCCCGCCGACGGCTCCTCGCCGCCGTACGGCCGATCTCCCGAACGGAGCTCTCGCCCGTCCCCTCCTCCTTCGACCGGGTCGCCGCCGCCTCGATCCGGGCGCCGCGTCCGGTCCCGGCGTTTGCCCGGGCGACCTGGGACGGGTACGCCCTGAGGAGCGCCGACACCCGGGACGCCCGGCCCGCGAGCCCCACCACGCTCCGGGTCGTCGGGGAGCTGTTCGCCGAGGGGGCGTACGCCGGCCGTCTGGGCCGGGGCGAAGCGGTCGCGATCGCTACGGGGGCCGCTCTGCCGCGCGGGGCCGACTCGGTGGTGATCTTCGAGGAGGTGGAACGCGCCGGCGACGCTGTCCGGATCCTTCGACCCGCGCCCGTCGGGGACCGTACCGCGCGGCCGGGGGACGACCTCCCGCGCGGTACCCCGATCGCCCGGCGGGGCGACCTCCTCGGCCCGGCGGACCTCGGGGCCCTGGCCGCCTGCGGGATCCCTTCGCTCCGGGTCTACGCCCGCCCGGTCGTCGAGGTCGTGCCGAACGGCAACGAGCTCCTGCTTCCGGGGGCCCCGCTCCGCCCCGGCGCGATCTACGAGAGCAACAACGCCACGCTCGCCGCGGTGATCTCTGCGGCGGGAGCGATCCCGCGCCTCCGCCCGCCCGTCCCGGACGACCCGCGACGGCTCGAGGCGGCGCTCCGGGCCGCGCTCCGGCGATCGGACCTCGTGCTGGCCACCGGAGGGAGCTCGGTCGGCGAGCGGGACCACCTCCCCCGAATCTTGCCCCGTCTCGGGACGCTGCTCTTCCACGGGGTGGCGGTGCGCCCCGGCAAGCCCACGCTCGCCGCCCGGTGCGGCCGCCGCCTCGTAATCGGCCTTCCGGGCCACCCGACATCGTGCCTCGCGAACATGCTCTGGCTCGTCCTCCCCGTCCTCCGGTGGCTCGCGCGCCGCCCCGGCCCCGGCTGGACGGAGGAGTGGGCGACGCTCGGGGCGGACGCCCTCGCCCCGTCGCCCGGCATGGCGACGGTCGTTCCGCTCGGGTTCCGGGGGCGCCGTGTGTTCTCCACGTTCCGGGGCTCGGCGGCGATCGCGAGCCTGCGAGGGACGAGCGCATTCGCGCTCCTCCCGCCCGGACGACGGGTCGCCCGGGCCGGCGAACGGATCCGGATCTGCCGCCTCGACCCGCCGCTCGGAGCGTCGCGCCCCCCCTCAAACGATTAAACCGAACGCTCGCTGGTTCCCCCGTGGCGAGGCCACGCCTCCGGGTGGCGATCCTCTCGATCGAGGGGACGAACTGCGACGAGGAGCTCCGCGTCGCGGTCGCGGCGCTCGGGGCCCGACCCGAGATCGTGCTGCTGGGCCAGTTCGGCGGCCGGGACGTCGCGGCGGGGCGGCGTCGCAAGCTCGCCGACTACGACCTTTTGTTCCTTCCGGGCGGCTTCTCGGGCGGCGACTACGTGCGCGCGGGGGCGATCATGGCCGCCCGCGTCCGGGCGGCGATCGGCCCGGAGCTCGAGGAGTTCGTTCGGTCGGGCCGCCCGGTCGGCGGCATCTGCAACGGCTTCCAGGTCGCGACGGAGCTCGGTCTCCTGCCCGGGCGGCGCGGCGGCCGGCTCGGGCCGGCGGAGGCCGCGCTCGTGACCAACGGCTCCGGCCACTTCGAGTGCCGCCCGACGTACGTCGCGTGGGCGGGAGGGCGCTTCCCGCCGCTCGCCGGCGTCCCCGCCGGGGCGACGTTCCTGTTCCCGTCGGCCCACGGAGAAGGCAAGCTCGTCCTCGGGGGAGACGGGGCGGCCCGGCGGAAGGAGCTCGAGGCCTCGGGGCAGGTGCTGTTCCGGTGGGTCGCCCCCGACGGCGCCCCCGCCTCGTATCCCTGGAACCCGAACGGGTCGGAGGGAGACATCGCCGGACTGACGAACCCCGAGGGGAACGTCTTCGGCCTGATGCCCCATCCCGAGCGCTCGTTCTTCCGCGAGCAGGCCCCGGATTGGACCCGGACCGGGGGGCCACGAGGTTACGGGGACGGGCGTCGCTTCCTCGAGGCCGTGTTGGACCACGCCGGGCGCGTCGCCTAACCGCGGCGACCCCGGGGGCGGGAGAGCTCCCACACCTCGAGCTGCTCCCCCTCGAGTTCGCGCCGGGCGACCCGCGCGACCGCGCCGCCCCGTCGGAGCCATCGCTCCCGAAGTCGACCGAGGCGGGCCGGGTCCTGCCGCGACGAGACGAGCAGGTAGCCGATCCCCTCCGAGGCGAGGTGGGCCGGCAGCGTCCGGAGCAGGCGCGACGTGACGCGACAGCCGTCCGGACCGCCGTCGAGCGCGAGGTTCTGCCAGCGGTCCGGGTCCCGTTCCGGCGGTCGGGTCGGCAGATAGGGCGGGTTCGCCAGGATCCGGTCGAAGCGTCCCAGGCCCCGGGCCAGGTCGGTGCGAACGGCCTCGACCGACAGCCCCCCGTCCCGGGCGAGACGGACGAGTCGCCGGAGGGCGTGCGGATTGCGGTCGGTGGCGACGACCCGGGCTCCCGCGCGCGCCGCCTCGAGCGCGAGGCGGCCGTTCCCCGTGCCGATCTCGAGCACCCGGCTCCCCGGCGCGGCGGCCCGCGCGAACGGGAGGAGGAGGAAGGTGTCCTCGCGCTCCGGGTACGGCTCCTCCGCGGCCCGGTCAACGGGCTTGGCGACTGCTCCGCGGGAGACGCGCGTCATGCCCGAGAGAATACCTCTTAACCGCCTCCCGCATTACGCAGGCTACTAACATTGCTCGCCACCATGCCGCGTCGAATTACGGCCCCGGTCAAGATCGGAATCACGGGCCTGCCCGGGTCCGGAAAGACCCAGACGCTCCTTCGGATCATCCAGCTCCTCGAGGAGGAGGGCGTGAAGGTCGGAGGGATGGTGACCGAGCCGATCGTCGAGAAGCAGCGTCGCGCCGGCTTCCAGATCACCAATTGGCTGACGAAGGAGCACGAGGTGTTCGCGCACGAGGGCCTCAAGTCGCGGATCCGCTCGGGGCGCTACGGGGTCAACATCGCCGCGCTCGAGGGGCTGGGGACCCGGGCGCTGAGCGAGGCGCGCGCCTCCGCCGACGTCATCGTGATCGACGAGGTCGGGAAGATGGAGGTCGAGTGCGAGGCGTTCACCAAGAGCGTGATGGACACGCTCGACGCCGAGAAGTCGATCGTCATGACCCTGCACAAGAAGTCGCGCAACCCTCTCCTCCAGGACATCCGCCGGAGGGATGAGCTACGTCTCCTCGAAGTGACGCCGGTGAACAAGAACCTCCTCGCGTTCAAGATCGTCCACCTGATCACGGGCCGCACCCACTAGGCGGCCTCCTGCGCCGGCGGGAAGGACCGACCGAGTTCCTCGGCCCCGACGTCCCGCCGGGTCGCGGACCCCGAGCGCGGGCCCCGGTCTTCTACAATCCCGCGATGGCCGCCGACCGCGACCTCGGGGTCGCCTTCGTCCGCGCCTGGGTCGGGCCCGGCACGGCCCGACTCTCCGGCTGGGAGGCGACCGCCGCCACCGGCGTCCGGGGCCTGCGGCTCGTTGAGGAGACGGGGGCGTTCCGGTCGTTCCTGTTCACGGAATCGAACCCCGCCGCGTTCGCGGTCCTCGCGCAGAACCTCACGGGGCGCGCCGGGACCCGGGCGGCGCTCGCCGACGGGCGGTCGCCTCCCCCGGACGGCCCGTTCGACTACGTCGACGTCGACCCGTTCGGCTCCCCGATCCCGTTCGTGCGGGCGGCGTTCGACGCCGTGCGTCCCGGAGGGGTCGTGGCGGTGACCGCGACCGACATGATCGTCCTCGCCGGCGCCCAGCCGGCCGCCGCCCTGCGTCGGTACGGCGCGCGGACGATCCGGGGCCGGCTCGGCCCCGAGTCGGGCCTCCGCATCCTCCTCGCGTACCTCGCCCGGGAGGCCCGCGCGTCCGGGCGTTCGATCCGCCCGCTGCTCGCCTACGCCCGGGACCATCACGTTCGGGCGTACCTCGAGATGGCCGAGGCCGGCCCCTCCCCCGACCCCGTGGGGACGATCGACCCGGCCGCCTGGGAGGGGCCGCCGCTCGGCGAACCCGGTCCGTTCGGCCCGCTGTGGCTCGGCCCGCTCGTCGACCCGGCGACCATCGCCCGCGCCCAGGTTCCTCCGGAGGCCGAGCGGCCGAGGGAGGTCGAACAGTTCCTCGAACGTCTCCGCGAAGAGGCTGGGGTGCCGCGGCCGTTCTACTACGAACCGAACGTCCTCGCCGGCCGGCTCGGGCTGGCGACCCCCCCGTCGCTCGCGTCGTTCATGGCGGCGTTGCGACAGCATGGCTACCGAACCGCCCGCACGCACGTGCGGCCGGAAGGTGTGCGGACGGATGCGCCCCGCGCCGCCGTCGAATCGATCGCCCGCGAGCTCGGCGAGCGGGGTCAGTCCCAGAACGCCCGAGTCCGGGCGTAGGCTCGCTCCGCCCGGAGCAGCTCGGTGAAGAACGCCTCGTCGTTCCGATAGAGGCGCATCAGCAGACGACGCGCCGTCTCCGGACCGACGCCCCGGGCGGCGAGGGCGAGGAGGGCCCGCTCCCCGTAGTGCGCGACCAGTTCGGCCGACGTGTAGCCGGAGCGAACGAGCGCTTCCGTGTCGGGGGGGACGGGGGGCTCCCGTCGCGGCTTGCGCCCGGGCCGCGCGACGGCCGGCCGCCACTTCTTCTTCGCATACCGCGCGAGGCGGTCGATCTCGGCCTCCCGTCGGGGCGACAGGACGGCCGAGAGCGCCCCGTGGCAGAGGAGGCAGCGGCTCCCGCCCTCCTTGTGGTACTTCTTCGGGGTCGTCGTCCGGGAGAAACCGCAGCGCAGGCAGACGAGGACGAGCGGCTCGTTCTCGAGCCGCTCGCGGACCGCCTTGAGGAGGGTGGGCGGCGGGGTGTCCGGCAGGATCCGCCAGCGCAGCCGCTCGAGCGGCCCGTCCGTGAACGGGCCGGGGGGAGCCGCGACGACCGCGAGGCGGCCGGACCGGACCGCCTCGAGGACCTCGGTACCGTGGGCGACGTCGTAGCGGTCGTGCAGCGTCTTGTCGAGCGTCTCCTCCCCGAGCGGGGTCGTGCGGCTCGCCTGCAGCAGCGGATCGAGGGCGCGCAGGTCCCGGGGGTCCGCGGACGCGGGGACGACACCGAGCTTCCGGGCGACGTTCAGGAACACCCAGCGGTAGTCGAGCCCCGAGGGGACCAGCCGCTCGATCAGGGGTCCGAGCGACGCCGGCTCGATCCGGAAGGCGTCAACGAGGGTCGGGGTGTCGACGGCGATCGGAAGCTCGAGGACGAACCAGGTCGGCTCGACGCTCGCGACGTCGACGCGCGCCCCGAGGCGGGCCGTGAGCAGTCCCGCGACGGCGACGGCGAGCGTCTCGTTCGTCCGCGTGCCGAAGCACGATCCGAAGACGACCGTTCGTTCGCGAGCGGTCACGGTGACCGTCTCGTCCGTCGCGAGCGAGCCCGCCGCGAGCGCCGCCGCGCGCCGCTCGGCCAGACGGTCGCGGTCCGGCACGGGCACCGGGTACTCCCCGAACGCGCCGGTCCGGCGCATCCGGCCGATCTCCCGGGCGACGTCGTACGGCACGGGGAGGTCCTCGCCCGCCCACCGGGGCTCCTGGCCGAGCTCGTGCACGCCCTCGACCAGGAGCTCCCCGTCCCGGTACTCGACGACCTTCCACGTCCGGCCGTGGAGCAGGAAGATCTCCGCGGGCTGGGCCAGGATCTGGGTGAGGACGAACCGCTCGTCCAGCGTCCCGATGATCCGCCGTGTCGCGATGTCGCGGAGGCGATACGTGCGCTCGTCGGGGATGAGCGAGAGGAACGAGTAGAAGCGGGCCAGCGTGCCGCGCCCGGAAGAGAGGCGACCGTCCTGCCGCCGGGCGAGGCCGAGCCCGGCGAGGTAGTCGATCAGCGCGTCCCAGTCGGATTCGTCGAGGTCGGCGACCGCGGCCGCCCCGCGGATCCTCCCGACCAGCCGGTCGCGGTCGGTCGGGCCCTCGGCCCGCAGCTCGGCGATGATCTGCTGCGCCGCCGCGAGCCGGTTGCGGGTGCGCCACTGCACCGGCTCGATCTGGCCCGCGTCCGCGCGTCGCGCGAGGACGGCCGCCTCTTCGAGGTCGTCGTCGTCGAGCGCCAGGATGGCCCCGTGGATCGTCCGCCCCAGGCGGTGGCCCGAGCGGCCCACCCGCTGCACGAGCCGTCCGACCTGGTGGGGCGAGCCGAACTGGACGACGTGGTCGACCGCCCCGATGTCGATCCCGAGCTCGAGCGACGACGTGGCGACGAGCCCCCGCAGGAGCCCGTCGCGGAACGACCGTTCGGCCTCCTCCCGGACCTCCCGGGAGAGCGAGCCGTGGTGCACCGCGATCGGGAGGTCGGGGGCGAGCCGTTGGAGGCGGGCGGCCAAACCTTCGGCGGTGCGCCGCGTGTTGACGAAGACGAGGGTCGTTCGATGGGCGCGGATCTCCTCCTCGAGGGCCCGGAGGGCATCGAGCAGCACCGGTTCGGCCTTCAGCTCGAGCACGAGCGCCGGGTCGAGCGGGGTCGACGGCGTCGCGGGGCGGCGGGCGGTCAGCTCGAGCGGCCGGCGCGAGGTCGACGAGAGCACCCTGGCCCGCCTCGGTTCGGGGGAGAGGAAGCGCAGGACCGACTCGGGGTTCCCCACGGTCGCTGAGAGGCCGATCCGGCGGACCCGACGCCCGGTGTGCGCGTCGAGCCGCTCGAGCGAGATCCCCAGCTGGGCGCCCCGGTCGGACCCGACGAGCTCGTGGACCTCGTCCACGACGACCGTGCGGACGTTCGCGAGCGATACCCTCAGGCGCGCGCCGACCAGCAGGACCTGGAGCGTCTCGGGGGTGGTGAGCAGTAGGTCGGGGGGATGCCGCGACTGGCTCGCGCGGGCCGACGGCGGAGTGTCACCGTGCCGGACCGCGGCGGAGAGTCCCACCTCCTGGACGAGGGAGACCAGCCGGTGCTCGAGGTCCCGGTTGAGCGCCCGCAGCGGGGTCACGTACAGGAGCGAGATCGGCGGCGACGGGTCGGCGAGGCGCCGCGTCAAGAGGGGCAGCAGCGCGGCCTCGGTCTTGCCGGTGCCGGTCGGCGAGAGCAGCAGGGCATCCGAGTCGCCGGCGAGCAGCGGGATCGCGAGGCGCTGGATCTCGGTGAGCTCCCGGATCCCGCGGCGCGCGACCGCCGCGGCGAGCCGCGGGTCGATCCCGGGCAGGGACGGGGTGCCCTCGGTCGCCCCGGACATCGGCGGAGAAGCGTGGCAGGGGGAGAAAGGAGTGTCGCCCGGCTAGACGTTCGAGCCCGGCTCGAGGTCGAGCATCCTCAGACCGAAGCTCTCGACCAGGGGCCGCCCGAACGTCCGTCCCGCGAACTGCTCGACGACGACCTCCTGGAGGGCGCCGACGGTCGCCCGCAGGAGATGGCCCCCGACGACGCGGTGGTCCGGGCCGGCGACCGCTCCGTGGAGGTGGAGGGACGGCCGGCCGTCCGCCCGGGCGATCGTGCCGTGCAGCGCCACGACCTCGTGGGGGACCTCGAGTTCGTGGGGGACGTATCGGGATCCGTCCCAGTAGCCGAACGCGGCCCGCCGGAACATCCCGATGCCGAGCACGACGGCCCCGGCCCGGATCTCTTCGCGTTCTGCGAAGGCGGAGAGGGCCTCGAACAGGTCCTGGCCGTCGTCCAGCCGCAGCATCCAACGGCTCCCCTCGCGCACCGCCTGCATGCCACCGGGAGCGCGGGGCCCCGTATGGGCGTTGCGCGGAGCAAACGGTATGGAGGGGCCGACGCTAAGAACCGGTCCATGCCGGGATCGCCCTGGGAACCTCCCGCTCCCCTCCGGGAGGATGAAATCGTCCGGCGGATCGCGGCCGGAGGCCCGGCGCTCGTCGCGCTCTCCGGCGGGGTCGACTCCGGGCTGGTCGCCGCGCTCGCCCGCGAGGCGCTGGGCGCGCGGGCCGCGGCCGTCACCCTCACCGGCGCGGCGGTGTCCGCGGAGGAGGTGGAGCGCGCCCGCGCGCTCGCCGGCGCGATCGGGATCGACCATTGGACGGTCCCCGCCGACCCGCTCGAGCGCCCCGACTATCGCGCGAACGCGGCCGATCGCTGCTACCATTGCCGCTCGGTCGAGACCGCCGCCCTGCGCGCGTGGGGGGCCGTTCGGGGGATCGCCCAGTACCTCGACGGGGTGCACGCAGACGACCTCGGCGACGACCGGCCCGGGCTCCGGGCGATGGACGAGGCCGGCTTCGCCCACCCGCTCCTGGCCGCCGGCTGGGGCAAGGCGACCGTGCGGGACGCCGCGCGGAGGCGGGGCCTGCCGAACTGGGACCGGCCCTCGAACGCCTGTCTCGCCTCCCGCGTCGACCGGGGCATGACGATCACCCCCGACCTCCTCCGCCGGATCGAGTCGGGGGAGGCGCTGATCGCCGCCCGCGGGTTCCGCCGCGTTCGCCTGCGCGTCGGGCCGGGCGGCGCCCGGATCGAGGTCGACCCGGACGAGGTCGGGCGGCTCGCAGAGGAACCGTTCGCCTCCGAGCTCCTTCGGGGCGTTCGGGAGGCGGGGTTCGAGCGGGTGACGATCGACCCCCGCGGCTATTCGACGCTCCCGAGAGCGCTGCCGGTCGTGCGATGAAGGTCGCCCGGGACCCCGCGAGCGGAAAGCCGACCCTCCCGGGCCGCTTCCGCCTCGAGACGGACCTCGTGCCGCAGGGAGATCAGCCACGGGCGATCGAGGAGATCGTCCGGCGGGTCTCGGGCGGCGAGAAGTTCGTCACGCTCCTCGGCGTGACGGGCAGCGGCAAGACGTTCACGATGGCCCATACGGTCGAGCGCCTCCAGCGGCCGACGCTCGTCGTCAGCCCGAACAAGACCCTCGCGGCCCAGCTCGTGAGCGAGTTTCGGGCCCTGTTCCCCGGGAACGCCGTCGAGTACTTCGTGAGCTACTACGACTACTACCAGCCCGAAGCGTACGTCCCGCAGATCGACCTGTACATCGAGAAGGACGCGTCGATCAACGAGGAGATCGACCGGCTCCGCCACCGCGCGACGCAGGCGCTGCTCACCCGGCGGGACGTCCTGATCGTCGCCTCCGTCAGCTGCATCTACGGCCTCGGGTCCCCGGAGGATTACCGGGCGTCCGTGGTGGCGCTCGTCGTCGGACAGCGGATCGGCCGCCAATCGCTCCTCGAACAGCTCGTCCGGATGAAGTACGCGCGCAACGACGTCGAGCTGAAGCGGGGCCGCTTCCGGGTGCAGGGCGGGACGATCGACGTGATGGGGGCCGGCGAAACGGTGCATCGGATCGTCCTGGACGGCAGCACGATCAGCGCGATCGCCGAGCTCGACCCCGTGACCCAGGAGGAGCTGCGCGACCTGCCGGAGCTCTCGATCTTCCCGGCGACCCATTTCCTCACGGTGGACGACCGCCTGCTCGGGATCCTCGGCCAGATCGAGAAGGAGCGGGACGTCCGGGTCGCGGAGCTCAAACGGGAGGAGAAGATCGTCGAGGCCCAACGTCTCAAGGGACGGGTCGACTACGACCTCGAGATGGTCCGCGAGACGGGGTACTGCGCAGGGATCGAGAACTACGCGCGCTACTTCTCGGGCCGCAAGCCGGGCGAGCCGCCGTACACGCTGCTCGACTTCTTCCCGGACGACTTCCTCGTGTTCATGGACGAGTCCCACGTCGGCGTCCCCCAGCTCCAGGGGATGTACAAGGGGGACCGGAGCCGCAAGGACAACCTGGTCGAGTTCGGCTGGCGCCTCCCGTCGTGCCGCGACAACCGCCCGCTGAAGTTCCCCGAGTTCCTCGCGCACGTCCCCCAGGCGGTGTTCGTTTCCGCGACGCCGGGCCCGTTCGAGCGCAAGGCCTCAAAGGGGGTCGTCGAGCAGATCATCCGGCCGACCGGGCTCATCGACCCCCCGATCGAGGTCCGGCCGCTCCGGGGCCACATCGCCGACGTCGTCACGGAGCTGCGGGCCTGCATCGCGCGCGGCGACCGCGCGCTCGTGACGACGCTCACGAAAGCGACGAGCGAGGAGCTCGCCAGCTACCTCGCGAACCTCGGGATCAAGGTCCGGTACCTCCACTCCGAGGTCGAGACGCTGAAGCGGGTCGAGGTCCTGCGGGACCTGCGTCTCGGGCGCTTCGACGTGCTGGTGGGCATCAACCTCCTGCGGGAGGGGCTCGACCTGCCCGAGGTGAGCTTCGTCGCGATCCTCGACGCCGACAAGGAAGGGTTCCTGCGGAGCGAGAGCTCGATCATCCAGACGGCCGGGCGCGCCAGCCGGAACGTCGACGGGAAGGTCGTCCTGTACGCGGACCGCGTCACCGGCTCGATGGCGCGGGCGATCGCCGAGATGAGCCGGCGCCGGGCCACCCAGGTCGCCTACAACGAGGCCCACGGGATCGTCCCCGAGAGCGTGCGCAAGGAGGTCCGATCGCTGCTCGCCCCCGAGGAGGCGGCCCCTTCCGGGGAACTATCGGTGGCGGGGCTCGGCAAGCGATGGAAGGGCCGGCTCCCGCTCTTGATCGCGAACCTCGAGGAGGAGATGCGCCTCGCCGCCGAACGCCTCGATTTCGAGGAGGCCGCCCGCATCCGCGATCGGATCCGGGAGGTCCGCCAGTCCGTGACCGACCGCCCGGCGCCCCGATCGGGGGAATCCGCCCCCGCGTGAGGCCGGGCAGGCACCGGCTCTTGTATCCTCCCCTTCTCCGGGGACCGTGAGCCGTCGTCACGGCGGGCCGGGGCAGGGACTCGAGGCGCTCCGTCGCCTCGGCGCCGTCAGCGATCTCCTGTTCCTCTACGAGTGCGCCACGCGGGACGTCGCCCAGCTCAGGACGATCGCGGACCACTTCGGGGTCTCGGTCCAGGCCGCGTCGCACACGTTCCGGGGGCTCGCGCGACGGGGGCTCGTCGAGACGCGCGACGGCCGGTACCGGCCCTCGGTCGCCGGCGTCGACTGGCTCCACAGCGCTCTCGGCGGGCTGCATATCGACCTCTCCGAACGGCTGGAACGGCTCCCGATCGTGCGGGCGACCCGCGCCCTCGCGCGCACCCCGATCCCCGCGGGCGCGCCGGTCGTGCTGGCGATCGAGGACGGGACGCTCGTGGCGCGTCGGGGGAATCGCGGACGCGCTCGGGGAGTCGCCAGCGGGGCCGCTCGGTCGGGCGACCTGGTCGAGGTCGGGGAGCTCGAGGGGATCGTCCCGTTGCGCCGGGGCTCCCTGCGCGTGGTGACCGTGCCGGCCTCCGCCGTCTCCGACCCCCGGCTGATCCCCCAGCTCGCGGCGGCGCTCTCGGGAGCCGCTCCCGGCCTGATCGCCGCGCACGGACTCGAGGCGCACCACCTGCTCGGCCGGGCGATCCCGGGGCGTCCGGTCCTGCGGTTCGGGATATCGGCGGCGGTCAACGAGGCGACCCAGCTCGGGATCGACTGCACGGTCGTGGTGCTCGACCGGGAGGCCCCCCGGTTCCTCCAGCAGTTCGGCCACCCCCGGCCGCCGACGATCGACTTCGTCTCCCTTCGCCCCCCCGAGCCCGCTAGGCACCGGAGGAAGCGGGAAGCGCGGCCAGCCAGTCGAGGATCGCCTCGAGGCTCGGGAGCACGACCGCGCCCCGGGCGATGAGCTCCTCCCGGAGCGCGCTCGCCCTTCCCGCCGTGTAGTCCCAGGCCTCTCCCGAAGGTTGTTCCACGAGGGCGACAGGGCGACGGCCGGTCCAGTCCCGCAGCCGCTCGAGGTTGGCGAGGTTGGTCGGGCCGACGGGAAAGGCGGCGACCACGATCGCGCCGGCCTCGGCGAGGAGGCGGTCGAGGCGCTCGAGCGCCTCGGGACCGATCGGGGCGAACGGGAGCTCGATGGCGATCGGGAGGCCGAGCTCGCGGGCCAGCTCGGTGTCGGTATCGAACAGCGGAAGGACCCCCGCCGAGAGATCGTAGCCGCGCTCGAACAGCGCCTTCAGCACGGACGATCCGGACCCTCCCCCCGCGACGAGGTGGACGCGGCGCCGCGGCGGAGCCGTCCGAGGTGTTTCCCGACCCGGCGCGAGGCGGGGAAGGAGGTACAGCTGGCCGGTCCGTGGGTCCTGGCGGAGTTCGGCCAGGATCCCCCATACCTCTTCGAGGAGCGCGGGCGACAGCACGTCCGCCGGGGGGCCGATCGCCACCAAACGTCCGTGCGAGAGCACGGCGACCCGGTCCATGAACCGGGCGGCGAGGTTGAGGTCGTGCAGGGCGACGACGACGCTCCGCTGCTCCCGACGGGCGTGGGTTCGGATCCGCTCCAGGAGGTCGAGCTGGTGGCCGATGTCCAGGTGCGCCGTCGGCTCGTCCAAGAGGAGGACGGGCGCGTCCTGCGCGAGCGTCCGGGCGAGGCGAGCTCGCTGGCGCTCCCCTCCGCTCAGTTCGGCCATCCCCCGCGAGGCGAGGGGACCGAGGTCGAGCTCGGCGATCGCCCGGCGCACGGCCGCCCGGTCGGCGGGGCTCGGGAGGGCCCAGCGGGGGGTCCAGGCGTACCGGCCGTACCCAACGTACTCCTCCAGCGGCACGTTCTCGCCCGGGGCCTCGTCCTGGGGCATCCAGGCCACCCGACGGGCCCGGTCGCGGGCGTTTCCGAACCGATCGGAGACCCCCTCGACCTCCAGGTGCCCTCCGCTTCGGGTCGCCAGACCCACGGCGGCCCGTATCAACGACGACTTCCCCGAGCCGTTCGGGCCCGCGAGGGCCACGACCTCTCCGGGTCCCACCGAGAACGTGACCTCGCGGACGGCGAGCCGGTCGCCGTAGACGACCGAGAGGCGATCGACCCGGAGCCCTCGACGGGGAGCCGCCGGCCCGGCCCGGTCGATTCCCGGGGCTGGCGTCATGGCGTGCCGGCCCTCCGACGATAGAGGAGGTACAGGAAGAACGGGGCCCCCACGAAGGCGGTCGGGATGCCGACCGGTAGGGTGACGGGGGGGAGGATCTCCTGGGCCCCGTCCCACGCCACGACGAGGAACAGCGCCCCGAACAGGGCGGAGACGGGCAACACCCAGCGGTAGTCGGATCCGATCAGCCGACGCACGACGTGGGGCGAAACGAGGCCGACGAAACCGATGACCCCGGTGAACGCCACGGCGACCGCCGTCACGATCGTGCTCAGCAGGATGAGGCGGCGCGAGGTGCCGATCGCCTCGACCCCGACGCTCTCGGCCACGTCGGGGCCGAGCTGGAGGATGTTCAGCTCCGTGCCGAACAGCGCGATCACCGCCCCGACCGCGAGGACCGTTCCCCCGAGGATCCCCACCCGGAGCCAGCTCTCCGCCTGCAGGTTCCCGAGCAGCCAGAAGCTGAGCTGGAGGCCGGCCGACGGGTTGTAGAAGAGGAAGGTCGCCAGGAGCGCCGAGAACAGCGCGCTGAGCGCGACCCCCGTCAGCACGAGGGTCTCGGGGGAGCTCCGACGACCGCTGGCGGCCGCATAGACCGCGAGGCCGGGGACGAGGGCCCCGGCAAAGGCGAAGACGGGCAGCAGGGCGGCTTCGTGCGCGACCGAGATGCGGAAGGTGAGCAGCAGGGAGGCGCCGAGGGCGGCCCCCGAGGATAGGCCGAGGAGGTACGGATCGGAAAGCGGGTTGCGAAAGACGCCCTGCAGCGTGCCCCCCGAGAGCGCGAGGGCGGCCCCGGCGAAGACGGCGATCAAGATCGAGGGCATGCGACCCCCCCAGACGATCTCCGTCCAGGTCGTGCAGATCTTCACGGACGGAGCGTGGGGCCCGCAGGGGGACCCGATGGCCCCCCCGGAGATCTGGTGGAGAAGGATGGCGAACACCGCCTCCGGAGGGAGGGCGACCGCCCCGATCTGGGCCGAGAGCGGCACCGCGATCCCGAGGAGGACGAGGAGGAGCAACCCCATCCGGAGCGTGCGCCGACGACCCCTCGCGGCGGAGGCGACGACGAGGGGAGGCGGCGGCGTCGAGCTCGCCACGGGCTACGGCGGGGGAGTCGCGGGCGCGGGAGCGAGCGAAGGGTGGAGGTAGTGCAGGAACCAGGGGAGGGCGAGTATCATCGTCGGATCCGCCTCCGTGATCAGCGTCACGTCGATCGGCACCTTCGAGCCGTTCAGCTGGCTCCAGTAGGGCGCCGTCGTGTTCCAGACCGAGGGGGTCTGGCCGGCGACCAGGTACGGATCGTTCCAGCTCGTTCCGAAGAGGATCACCTTCGGTTGGTCCACGAGGAGCACCGACGCATTGATGCCGGCGTACTCGAGGGGCAGGCCCGAGGAGAGGCTGCTCCCCCCGGCGAGGTCGACCAGCGACTGACCGAAGGTCCCCGGGCCGTAGGTGTAGTACTCTCCCCCGTAGAAGCCGTAGGTCACGAACACCGAGGGGATCGGGTCCGCGTCGTCCGATAGGTTGGTGTCGAAGTTGGTGGCATTGACGAGGGCGTGCTCGAGGTTCGCCTCGAGGGAGGTGGCGGCGGGGCCCGAACCGGGGAAGAGCTTCGCCACGAGCGACACGTCCCCGACGATCCCCTCCAGGGTCGAGGGAGCGAGGATGACGACCGGGATCCCGTAGTTCGAGGTCAGGTAATCGACGTCGGCGGCGGAGGTGAGGGTGGAGGCGAGCACGAGGTTGGGCTCGAGCAGCGCGACCTGCTCGGTATCGAGGTCCGGGAAGTCCGGGACGCACAGCGACGGGGAGAGGTCCCACTGCGTCGTCTGGTTAGGGGAGTACTCGTTGGCCATCCCTCCCGCGAGCGTGGGGGTGCATCCGATGCCGACGAGCCGGTCCCGCAGACCGAGTCGGTCCACGATGTCCACGATGCTCGGCGCCAGAACGACGATCCGGCTCGCGTTGATCGGGGCATCCACCTTCCGGCCCAGGTCGTCGACGACGGTCGTGTGGCCGGCGGACCGGGGGAGGAGCAGATAAACGACCGATGTCCCCGCGACCGCGACCCCCGCCGTGACCAGCAGGGCGACCGCGAACACGGTCGTCGACACGGTTCCCGCGGCGCGTTCCGGGGGATTCAATGACATTGGAACTAAGGCAAACATAGTTGAACATAAAGTCTATCGAGGCCCCGGGCAGGTCGGGGCGGGGGGACAAAACCCCCTCGCAAACACTATCCCCCCCGCCCCATCCCCGCAGTCGGAGGGAGCATAGGCTAACTTGGCAGACCAGCGGGCTCCAGTCAGGGAGTCGCCCTCGACTCCCTGGGAATAGGGTCTGCGGAGGGGCGCGCCGCGCCCCTGTGACGATTGACTGGAGCGCGCGGAGAGACCCGCATATGGGGGTTCAAATCCCCCTGCTCCCACCCCTCCCCCCGGGTCCTCCGGCCGCTCGCCGGCCACCCTGGCGACGGGCCTTCGGCCTTGGGTCGGAACGATTCGCGGGACGTCCGCACGGTCTCGGGACGGGCCCGTACATAGAGTGGTACCACGTCGGGCCAGCGGTCGTCTCCCCTCGTCCTGGCGAGAGCGGGGGGCCCTCCCGGCCCGCTCGGGCCGCCGTACTCCCGCCCCGCGGTCCGGCCCGCCGTGGACCGACGGGCATAAGTTGCGGGCCCAGTCATCCCTCCACGGTTGTCCTTGGCCGGGTCGGAGTCGAGAACGCCGTCTACCCCCAGCCCCCCCGCCGTGCCGCAGCCGGTCCATTCGCTCACGCTGAGTTCGGGCGTCGTCTTCGGGGCCGCCCTCCTGGTCCAGCTTCTCGGCGTGATCGGCACCATCTTCCTCTACAAGCACATCGGGATCAACACCACCGGGCAGGCGCTGATCGGCACCGCCCAGCTGTTCCTCCTGATCGGATCGTCGATCAACGGGGTCGGGGACCTGCGGCTGGGCACGGCCTACACCTACTTCCTGGCCCGCGGAAAGTCCGCGGCCGACAACACCGCGACGTACCTCGCCGCGCGCACGGCGATGGTCGGGGCGGCCGGAGTGATCCTGTTCGCCATCGCCCCGATGTCGATCGAGCACCACACGATCGCGACCTCGCCGGCCGACCTCGAGTCCCTCGGGATCTTCCTGACGTTGCCGATCCTGTGGTCGTTCTCGACCGTCTACAACCAGATGTACATCGGCCTCGGGGACTCCCTGAAGGCCCAGTACCCGGGCCTCGTGGAGGCGCTGGTCCGGCTGCCGGTCCTGATCTACGTCTCCTACTCGATGAAGAACCTCGAGGGGATCACGATCGCCTACGCCGTCGGGGCGGGGGCGTCGGCGCTCTACAGCCTTCCCGCGTTGCTCCCCCGCCTCCGGAAGTTCTCCCGCCCGGAGGCCCTCTACATGTTCCGGTTCGCGGGGCCCCTCATGGGGAGCCTGATGCTCAACTACATGGTCACCAACATGGTACCGCTGATCGTCGACGCCTTCCTCGGCCCGACCCAGCTCTCCATCTTCCTCGCGGCGAACGGCTGGCGGGTGCTCGTCCTCTCGCTCCCCGCGGCGGTCACGACCCCGTTGTTCCCCTATCTTGCCGGATTGCACCGTCAAGAGCGCTACGAGCCGTTGCGCACGGGCACGTGGCAGGCGTTGCGGTACTCCACCATGCTCCTCGTTCCCGGGGTCGTCGCGCTCGCCACGTACCGATACACGTTCCTCGACGTCTTCGCGAACCACCTCTATGCCAAGGCGGGGGCGCTCCCGCTCGCCATTCTGGTCGTCAGCGCCCTCCCCCTCTCGCTGAGCCAGATCATCCAGTCGAGTATCAACGCGATCGGGCGGCGGCGGCTCGAGCTCTACATCACCAGCACCCAGGTCGTGGTCCTGCTCGGGGCCGTGGGGCTGCTGATGGGCCCTTGGAACCTCCACCTCCTCTACTGGAAGCTGCAACCCGGGATCGTCGGCGGGGCGGTCGCCGTGCTCCTCTCGAGCATCGCCGCGCTCCTCCTGAACGCGTACTACATGGCGACCCTGATCCGGGTGCACATCCGGCCCGCCCCGATCCTGAGGATCACGTTCAGCGCGGCCGTCTCCTTCGCCTCGCTCTCCCTCCTCAACCGAACCCACCTCTTCCCGGTCCAAACGGGGCTCGAGCTGCTCGCGGCCGTCCTGCTGGGGTTCGCGGTCTACTTCGTGGTCCTCGCCGCGATCGGAGAACTGACCCAGGAGGACGTCCGGCGCATCGGCGACTCGCTCGGACTCCCGGGGCGACTGGTCGAGCCGCTGGCCCGCATCTGCTGGGCCCCGTTCCCCCCCGCCCTCCCGGCCGTCGACCTGACCCGGGTCCCCGGGTTCCGCTCGACCGAGCTTCCCGAGCCCTTTACCGGCACCACCGAGCTCCCCCGGATGGACTCGGGCGAGACGACGGGGGACGACGAGCCGCGGGACCGCGACGAATAGGGACGGCGGACGAGTACTCCGGCGCGTCGGGCCCATCCTCGCCGAGCGCGTAGAGGTTAAGCCGACAGCCCAATAGGCCGCGGAGTGCGGGTCCATGGAACGCCCCTCGCCGCGCCGCTACGACCGACCGCCGGGCGGAAGCGGGGGCTCGCCCCCCGTTCCCGGGCGGGGGAGGTCGGGCCGGTGACGGCCCCGGATCCTCGGTCGGACGGAGGCCGGTGGGGCTGAGCCCGCCCCCCGCGCTCCCCTCCCGTCCACGGACGTCCGACCCCCGGGGCCGGGACGGGCGCGCGTTCGCCGGCGGACCATGCCCGTGACGGCCGAGGCGCTGCGGAGCGAGAACCTCCGCAAGACCTACCGTACCAAGGGCGCCCCGGCGATCGAAGCGCTCGCGGGCGTGACGCTCGAGGTTCGCCGAGGGGAGCGGGTCGCCCTGCTGGGCCGCAACGGCGCGGGGAAGACGACGTTCCTCCGGATCGCCTCGACCCTCCTGAGGCCGACCTCCGGTTCGATCGAGGTCTTCGGGATCGACGTCGACCGGACCCCCGAGAAGGTCCGGCCCTACATCGCGGTCGTTCCGCAGGAAGGGAAGCCGTTCTTCCACCTCACGCCGCGGGAGATGGTCTACACCTACCTGCGCGCCCGCGGACTGAGCCGGGAGACCGGCAAGGCCCGGACCGAGGCCGCCCTCGATCAGATGGGCCTCACCGGGTTCGCCGACCGGCTCTCGATCACCCTCTCCGGGGGCCAGCGCCAGCGCACGATGGTCGCGACGGTGATCGCGACCGAGGCGCCGCTCCTGTTCCTCGACGAACCGACGATCGGGATGGACCCGTTCGCCCGCCGGGAGGTCTGGGCCTCCCTCCGGCGGCTGACGCAGCGGGGCTCCACGATCCTCCTCACGACCCACTACCTCGACGAGGCGGACGCGCTCAGCCACCGCCTGTACATCGTGGAGCGCGGGCAGGTGATCGTCAGCGGGACGGCGGAGGACCTCAAGCGATCCGTCGGCGGCACCCTCAAGGTGACGATCCCCGCGGGACGGGGGGAGATCGAGCGGTTCCGCTCGTTCGGATCCTGCGTCGTCGACGCCGAGGCGGTCACGGTGATCGTCGCCCCGGAACGTCTCGGGGAGCTGATGGACGTCGCCGTCCGCTCGGGGCTCGCGGCGAACGTCGGGCCGGTGACGCTCGAGGAGGCGTTCCTCAGCGTCGTGGGACGGTCGATCAATGAGGACTGACCTCGAGACGACGGCCCGGCCGTTCCGGGGCCTCGTCGCGTTCTTCTGGACCGAGGCGCTCGTCCAGCTCCACGAGGAGCTGGCGATGGCGACCTCGATGGTCGTCCAGGGGGTGCTGCTCGTGTTCGTCTGGATCCTCAACCCGGCGCTGATCGGCGTCGCGCTCGTGGGGGCGGTGATCTTCTCGCTCTTCGCGATGGGTCAACGGGTCCTGAACGAGGCGGCGTATATTCGCATCGACCACAAGGCGAACGAGCTCTACCTCGCCGGCCCGCTCTCCCCCGAGGCGTACTTCGTGGGGATGTCGGCCGGGGTGCTGGCGGTCTACGTCCCGCCGGTGTTCCTCGTGGGGATCCTCGCCGTGATCGTGGCCCACCTCACCGTCCTCCCCATCCTTTTGCTCGTCGTCGCGGGCGGCGCGGTCTGGCTCTGCTCCGCGTCGATCGGCTACGTCTTCTCGACGGCGTTCCGGGACAACCGGGCGATCTGGGCGTACTCGAGCCTGTTCTTCAACATCTTCGGGGTGCTGCCCCCGGTCTTCTACCCGTTCGGCCTCTTTCCCGTCGCCCTTCGTCCGGTGGTGCTCCTCATGCCGCCGAGCGCGGCGGCCGCGCTCGTCCAGAGCGCGATCGGCGCGGCGACGCTCTCCCCCGGCGAACGGGCGCTTGCCGTGGGGGGGCTCGTCGTCGAGACCGCGGCCCTCTTCCTCTTCACGATCTACTGGGCGCGTCGGACCGTCCGGGAGCGCTAGATGGCGTCGGCCGAGCTGTCGTTCCCGGGGGTGCCGACCGAGGGCCGGGCCCTCCCCGCCTTCCTCCTCGTGGGGTGGCGGTGGATCTCCCGCAACCCCGCGGTCACGATCACTCCGATCCTCCTCCCGTTCATCTTCCTGTACTTCCTGTCCCTGATCTCCGCCCCGTCGTACCGCCCCCTCGAGATCGTCGGCGCCATGCTGTTCACGATGCAGAACATCGGCTCGTGGGTCCTCGGCGACAGCGCCGTCTGGCGGATCGAGTGCTCGCTGCAGGACATGTTCGTCGCGAGCCCCCTCGGCCGGGTGCGCTACCTGTTCGGCATCGCCTTCTCGAACCTCATCGCGATGCTCCCCGCGCTCCTGATCCTGACGGTCCTGCTCGCCTGGATCGGCGGCGGCGACGGCCACCCGCTCACGGTGTACGCCGTCCTCGTCCTCGCGGGGAGCCTCGCGGTGCTCTGGGTGCTGTTCTCTTCGATCGGCATGGCGATCTCGAGCCGGGTCCGCACGCAGCGGGAGATCTGGCCCGTGGGGAACCTCACGTTCACCATCCTCGGGATGCTCTCGCCCCTCTACTACCCGCTCTCGGCGTTGCCCCCGGTGTGGCAGGACGTGGCCCGGTTCCTCCCGACGACGTATGCGGCGCTCCTCGACCAGGGGGCCCTCGGGCTGACCCCCGCGACCCCGGCGCAGATGGCCCTCTACGGGGGGCTCCTGCTCGCGTGCGCCGCCGTAGGGTTGGCGATCACGCTCAAGGTCTATCGGTGGGGAGAGGCCTGAGCCCAGCGCCCGCCCCGAGAGAAACGTTCATGGGGTGGCGCAGCATCCTCCGTTCGGTGCATTCGCCAATCACCCCCGCAACCGGCGCCCCGAGGGCTCTGGACCGCGGCCGTCCGTACGGGCGGCGCGGCCGGGCGTTCCCTCCGCGGGGGAGCGCGAGTGAGTTCTGAACATGGGTAACGAAGAGTTCGACGAGATCCTATCCGCGCTCGACCGAGAGACCGCGCGCATCCGCGTGCGCGCCGAGCCGCGGCGGTACAACAAACCGGCCACGGTCATCTCCGGGTTCCCGCCCGGGGTCGACCTCGCGGAGACGACCCGGTCGCTGAAGAACCGGCTCGCCACGGGGGGTTCCGTCGTCGACGGGGAGGTCTACCTCCAGGGCGACCACCGTTCGCGGATCCGGGACGAGCTCGCGAAGCTCGGTTTCGACCCGGAGACGATCGAGATCTCGGACGCGGCGCTCCCGAAGCGGGGCCGGCGGGGTTAGGCCACCCTCGACGGCGGGTTCCGGCCCCGTCGCTCGGATTTGCGCAGGTCGATGTGCCTATATTCCCGGACGGGGAGGGGTAGGCGATGACGGCGTATGCCCACCCCGAGGTCCTGGTCGAGAACGACTGGCTCGCGAGCCACCTCCACGACCCCAAGGTACAGGTCGCCGAGGTCGACTACGACCCGTCGGCGAACTACGAGCTCGGCCACGTGCCGGGATCGGTCCTCTTCGACTGGCGCAAGGACATCAACGACCCCGTCCGGCGGGACATCCTCTCCCCGGAGGCGTTCACGGAGCTGTTCCGCCGGGCCGGGATCGACGACGACACGACGGTCGTCCTCTACGGGGATTTCAACAACTGGTTCGCCGCTTTCGCGTTCTGGGTGTTCACCTACTACGGGGCGAAGAACCTGAAGCTCTTGAACGGGGGCCGGAAGAAGTGGATCGCGGAGGACCGGCCGCTCACCAAGGACGCCCCGAAGCCGGCGCACGGCCGCTTCCAGGGGCACCCGGCCGACCCCAAGCTCCGCGCCTTCCTCGAGGACGTTCGCGAAGTCCTCCCCGACGTGAAGGCCGGCAAGTTCCATCTCGTCGACGTCCGCGGACCGAAGGAGTTCTCCGGGGAGATCACCGCGCCTCCCGAGTATCCCACCGAGCACGCGCAGCGCGGCGGTCACATCCCCGGCGCCAAGAACATCCCCTGGGCCCAGGCCGTCCGGGACGATGGGACGTTCAAGTCCCACGAAGAGCTCGAGCAGCTCTACGGCTCGAAGGGGGTCCTCGGAACCTCGCCCGTGATCACCTACTGCCGGATCGGGGAGCGCTCGAGCCACACCTGGTTCGTCCTGCGCTACCTGCTCGGGTACCCCGATGTCCGCAACTACGACGGATCGTGGACCGAGTGGGGGAACCTCGTCCGGACCCCGATCGAGAAGTGATCTCCGGGGGCCGCCAGCCCTACGGACGGCGCCGACGCGGCGTGGGCGAAGCGACCCGCTGGACCAGGAACTGGTGAAGGTCGCCCTCCCGGCGGTGGACGAGCACCGGATGGCCGGTCTGGTCGGACCAGCGGACCATCTCGATCGGGCTCGTCGGGTCGTCGGTCACGAGCAGGACCGCCTCCCCGACCGAGCGCCGCGCGATCTCCTCGTTCAGCTTCACGAGGACCGCCGAGCACTCGAGGCCGATCTCCGAGAGCTCGACCTCGGGGGTGCGGGGCCAGCAGCGGATCCGTCGGGAGCGGATCATCGTCGCGAGACGCTCCGCGATCGCCGCCGCCGGCTCGAGGGGATCCGACGCTTGCCCGGCGGGGAGCGGGCGCACCCGGGCGACCCAGCCTTCGTTGTACGGGTCGTCGTTGAGCAGACGGGGCCGTCGGGCGAGCTCCGGGTTGCGGCCCACGACCTCGGCGTCCACCGGCAGGCGAACCGCGCCGGTGAGCCGTACGCTCTCGACGGTCGCGAGGCTCCGGCCCCGCGCGAGGGGGCCCTCGACCGGGCGGTAGACGAGCTCGCGGAACGGTCCCGCGAACGCCCCGAACGTCGCCATCACGCCGAGGAGGGCGGTCCCCGGCCCGTCCTCCGACTTCCACCAGACCTCGTGCTCGAGGTCGTAAAGCCGGTCCTCGGGGAGGAGGCACCCCGCGATCTCCATCGACCCTCGCCCACCGTTCGCCGCCCATTACTCCTCCGCGGAGCAGACACCCTTTAGCGGGGTCCTGCTTCGCAGGTAGCGCATGGCCGCCCGCGAGGACCGCACCGGCCCGGCGCTGCACGGCCGATGCCGGTGCGGCCATCTGCCGACCGACCACATGGTGGTGGTTCCCGCGGGGGACTCGGCGAACTTCCGTCTCGAGCCCTCGGGACCCTGCCGCCGTTGCGGCGAGGCCGCGTGCCGTCGGATGACGGTGGTCCCCAGCTAGAGGCGCCCCTCGGGGCTCAGCCGTACGCTTCCCGGATCAGGAACTCCTTCAGGCGGGAGAGACGCTCTTCCCAGAAGTGGAAGTGCCAGGAGCGCGCCTCGTCCCACGCGCCCGAGCCCCCCCAACCGGCGTGCTCGAGCGTCACGTCGATCCCCTCGGGGGACTCCTGGAGCCGGACGTAAACGCTCGTCCGGGGGGTCGGGACGTTCATCAGCGGCGCGAACGTCGGCGGGGCGAACCACGTGAACCCGATGTCGACGTCGGGGGTGATCTGGGTGACGGTACCGGCGCTCTCGAACGCCGGATCGGAGCGCCAGCGCAGGCGGTACGCCCCGCCCGGCTCGGCCACGACGGTCGCCTCGTCGCAGAGCCAGCCCTTCAGCTTCCCGGCGTCAGTGAACGCCCCGTGGATCATCGGCATCGGGAGCGGGATCGTGATCTGGATGAGGATGGGGTCGAGGGGCTCCTCGGGCACGGGGCCCGTTCCTCCCCGGGGCGTAAAGAGTTTGCGCGAGCGGCGCTCGTCGGACCCCGCGGGGCGGTTCGCGTCCGCGGGTCGGGGCCGGGGCCAAGTTTCGGCGCAAGGGCCCGGATCCGGGTCCCCCGCCCGAACCATCGTGGGGTCGCCGTGGAACGAGCGGAGCGCTTATCTACCGGGTCGAGGAAGCCGGTCCGACCTCCATGCACGCCTATCGCAAGAACGTAGGAGCCGCCGCGGCGATCGTCGCCCTCATGATACTCAGCACCCTCTCGGGACTCGCCGCGTCTGCGCCGCCGGCGCTGGCCCATTCCGCACCCTCCGCCGCCACGCCCACCCCGGCCGCCACCGCGGCCAGCCCCAGTCTCAGCCTGTCGGCGATATCGTCGGCGCTCCCCTCCGGAGGAGCGGTCACGCTTCCCGCCGGAACCGACGCCAACATGAATTCCCTTCGGGTGCCGAGCGCGCCCGCGGGGGCCTCCCCGACAAGCTCGGTCAGCGGGAACCGCATGGCCTCGACCGTCAGCACCCTCCAGGCGGACGGCGTGCCCCTGCGCGACGCGTTCCTGCCCGATCTGAGCGCCAATCCCAACCCGACCCTCTCTCCGTACGGCACCGTCATCCCGACCTACACCGCCGGTGGGCCGGCGCCCATCGGGGTCGCCGAGTACGGGATATCCAACGATTCGGGCACCCTCGTGCCGGAGAACCTTTCGACCACGCTCCTCATCGGCGGATTCGTGGGATCGAACGAGCTCTGCTACGAGATCGGGAACTGCACCCCGTCGGTCCTGGCGATGGATTCCGGGACCCCGGATGCCTACGGCCTCCAGCTGAACGCGGTCCTCGAGAACGTGACCCTGTTCAACACGCCCGGCTACGACTTCTGGACGCAGAACGTCGTCGAGTACTCGACGTACTCGCACCAGCTCTACCTCATCACGAACATCTGGAACTTCTCGAGCCCGGCTCAGGATTTCACCCCGAACTCTCTCGTCGAGCACGGGGCCAACGGGACGATCGTACCGGGCGAGCTCTACTACTCGGTCGCGGGCCCGTTCAACATCAGCGCGAACTATGAAGGGATCGTCGTCCTCACCTCCGAGTTGATCGGCAACGACGACGCCGTC
Organism: Thermoplasmata archaeon; assembly: GCA_052326305.1. Taxonomy (GTDB): domain Archaea; phylum Thermoplasmatota; class Thermoplasmata; order Lutacidiplasmatales; family UBA184; genus Lutacidiplasma. Next base: position 59,939 of record JBKQPJ010000016.1, read on the forward strand.
GTCTTTGAGTACGACTTCTTCAACGGCACGGCGAGCTACACCGGCCTGAACGACTTCGCTGTGTTCAACTCCACCGGAGCCGCCGGTCCGGGCGTCGACGCCCCGGCCCTGTACGTCGCGAGCGGCTCCCAGTACACCCCGCTCGGGATCCCCGCCGACTGGGAGTTCGTCATGGGCGGTCCCGGGGGCGGGAGCAACCTCGACGTCCTCTCGATGTACTCCACGATGGACCTGTACTACCTCAACCCGTTCACCGGCGAGATCGCGGCCGTGCCCTCCGCGTACGACATCGGTAGCGAGACGGGCGAGACCAGCGTCGGCGCGACGGCCCTCTGGCAGGGTAACTGGAGTCCGTTCTTCGGGAGCGGACCGGGCGAGTACCTCGCGACCGGCCCGCTGTTCGTCTCGGGCATGTGGAACGTCACGAACTCGACGCAGGGGTTCGCCGTGTTCGGCAACCTGTTCCAGCCGTCGAACGGCTTCACGTTCCTCGGGCAGACGACGATCGCCAACGATTACCAGGTGTTCTCGTGGGCTCCTCCCGACTGGGTGTACTTCCTTCCGCCCGCGACCTACACCGCCTGGTGGCTGGCGTCGAACTACGACCCGACCTCGGCGGGGTTCACCCTCACGAACGGGTCCGAAGAGATCTTCAGCATCGGACTGACCTACGACAGTTTCGCCGGGGTCTACACGCCTCTCTGGGCCCTGAACCAGAGCGGCCTTGAGAACATCACCTGGAACGGCTACACGCTGTACGACAACGAGTACGGCCCGATCGGGTACGATCCCGCGGGAGGCTACTACTTCCCCTGGTTCGGTGAGTTCAACGATTTCACCTACCCGGTCTTCGCCGGGATCCTGCTCTGGCATGTCTTCGACGCGCAGATCATCGCTCCGCCCGCGCTGACCGTCGACTATCCCTCGTGGAACCTGCCGTACCTCGACTACTTCGGGCTCCCGACGACGAACAGCCTGCCGATCCTCGTCTACGATTCGTACTTCGTCGACCTCGCGGGAGCGAGCGCGATCACGGGCTGGTGGTTCACCGCGGCCGACTTCGGCCCGACCGTTCCCCAGTACAGCGTCGTCTTCTGGAACACGTCGTACTCGGCCATCGGCAACAACCTCTTTGCGACGGGCAGCAACGCGCTGTACCTCTACGGCGGTACCGACAACGAGATCTTCAACAACACCTTCCTCCAGTACCTCCCCAACGCCCCGGATCCGTTGGCGATCTCCGGAGCCTACTTTGGGACCTACGCGCTCTTCGAGGCGGACTACGGCGATTTCGTCTTCGGCGGGGACTATTGCGACTGCCACGACCTCGTCTACAACAACGTCTTCGACACCTACTTCACCGCGTACTCCCCGTACTACGACCCGTACACCGGGGGCTTTCCGATCTATCCGTTCTCCGAGGAATGGAATGTCCCGAAGACGCCCGGGCTCAACATCATCGGCGGCGACTACCTCGGTGGCAACTACTGGTGGAACTACGGGACGTCCCAGGATCCGTACGGGTACCTGCCGTACGATAACTTCGCGGTCGACTATCTCTTCATCTGGGGTCTCGACCCGTACGGCATCGCCTGGGGAGGCGACTACCTTCCGCTGACACCGACCCCCGTCTACACGATCACGTTCGTCGAGACCGGACTTCCGGCCGGGACGGTCTGGAGCCCGGCCGTGGAGGCCTCGGACGGCGGGTACGCCTACAACTACACGAACGGGAACGAAACAAACGAGAGCTGGGTGGCCGGGGTCTACTACCTGAACGCCACGACCGAGAGCCGCTGGTATCGCTTCAGCGGAATCCCCTCCTCGCTCGTCGTCACGGGCAATGAGACGGTGTACCTCGCCTTCGTGCCCCTCTACGCCGTCTCGTTCCACGAGACCGGGCTTCCGAGCGGAACCGCCTGGGAGGCGTACCTCGAGGGCGGGCTCTACTTCTACAACAACGGCACCGATACGGCGTGGGTGAACGTCACCGTCCCCGCCGGATCCTACTACTACGACGTCTACGCGTTCGCGTACTTCGGCGCCCCGAGCGGGTTCGGGGACCTCACGGTGACGGGCAACACGACCGTGAACGTGGCGTTCGATCCGGTCTTCTCGGTCGCCTTCAACGAGAGCGGGCTTCCGTCGGGCTACGATTGGTCGATCATCATCCACTCGATCGGCCCCGACGGGAACGCCTCGATCGGCACGAACGCCAGCTCGGAGTTCCTCGGGTACGCCTTCGCGGGCTGGACGTACTCCTGGTGGGTCAGTGCCCCCGACTACGTCGCGACGCCCTCCTCGGGATCGTTCGACCTCGAGGAGAACACCACGGTCTTCGTGACGTTCGCCGCCAGCGAATCGATCACTTTCGACGAGATCGGGCTGGCGTCCGGCGCGGCCTGGACCGTCCAGTTCACCCAGGGATCGTCCACGACGACCGAGACGAGCACGGGGCCGTCGATGACCTTCGCCGGCATGGCGGGCGCCTACAGCTACACCGTCAGCGCGGCCGGGTACGTCCCCTTGAGCAGTTCGGGATCCGGCACGCTTCCGGCGGCCGAACCGGTCGACGTCACGTTCTCTGCGGCGCCGGCCACGATCGTCTTCGACGCGACCGGCCTCGCCGTCGGCACCGACTGGACCGTGAAGTTCACCCAGGGCGGGACGACCACGTCGCACTCCGGCACCGGGTCGATCACGATCGATGCCGTCTACGGCGCCTACAACTACAGCGTGAGCGCGAGCGAGTACACGGCCACGCCCGCCACGGGCGCGGGGGTACTCCCCTCCGACACGCCGGTGATGACCTCGTTCGCTCCGACGGCCGCCTCGCTCGAGTTCGACGAGTCCGGGCTCCCCGTCGGAGCCTCGTGGGAGGTCGAGTTCACGCAGGGCGGTGTGACCACCGGCTACACCGGGACGGGGACCATCACCGTCAACGCGGTCGACGGGGCCTACTCCTACGCCGAGGTCAAGGCCGCGAACTATAGCGCCACACCGTCGTCCGGGGCCGGCGCCCTGCCGGGGGACTCCTCGGTGAGCGTGGTGTTCGCTCAGGTGGACGGCACGCTCTCCGGGACGATCGCCCCGGGACACGCCACGCTCACGGTTGGCGGGCACGTCGAGAGCCTGGGGGCCGGCGGGACGTTCACCGTCGACCTCGCGCCGGGCACGTACGCGGTGAAGGTCAACGCGTCGGGATACTACTCGTACTACACGAACACGACCGTGTCCTCCGGCAAGACGACCGAGCTCAACGTCAAGTTGCAGGCGATCCCCGCGTCGCCCACCAAGCCCCTGCTCGGGGTCTCGGGGTCCTCCGGATGGCTGGTGATCGCGGGGCTCGCGATCCTCGCGCTGGTACTGCTCGGAACGACGCTCCTCTTCATGCGGCGGTCCCGCCGTCCACCGCAGATGGCCCAGTACACCGAACCGGCCGCTCCGAAGGGCGCGACCGGGGGGGCTGCGGGCGCCCCCGACTGGAGCGAAAGCGGGACGGGGAGCCCGCCGCCGGGGAAGAACTGAGCTCACGATCGAAGCGGCGAACCCTTTCCTCCCTTTCCCTCGGGGCCCCCGGGGGGGCGCCGGGAGCCGTGGGCCGAGCCTACTCGCGGACCGGGAGTGGACTGGTCGGGATTTGAACCCGAGGCCTCCGGTTTGCAAAACCGGCGATCTTCCGAGCTGATCTACCAGCCCACGGCCCTCCACGGGATGCGCGCGGAGTTAGCCTTTCCGGAGGTCGGGCGGGGCGACCGCCCTCCAGGCCCGGTCGAGGTGGGGGACCGTCGGCCGGCGCTCGATCTCGGATGGCTCGACCCATTCGCATTCGGTGTGCTCCCAGTCGAGCCGGACATCGGTCCGCCGGGTCCGGAGGAGGAAAGGGTGGACGGTGTACACGGTGGAGCCGTCCCGCACAAAGACCGGTCTCCCCACCTTCTCTACCCCGAGGTGCGGCCGGTCGAGCCCCGTCTCCTCGCGGACCTCGCGGAACGCCTGCTCCGCGGGGGTCGGGTCCTCGAGGAATCCGGAGACCCCGGCCCACCGGCCCCGGAAACTGCCGACCTTCTCCGACCGGCGGAGCAGGAGGATCCGGCCGTCGTCGCGCCGGAGGAACGCCGTCACGACCTCCACTTCGCACAGGCCAGGGACATCGACGTGTCCGAGTTCCCCGTCCACGTCGATCGCCTCGCCGTCGCGGAAGAGGTCGGAAGGGAGCCCGGCCACGGTGGCCACGCGCGGTTTCCCCCGGAGCGGGACCGGCGGGGAGTCCAGCACCACTGCGACGATCGACGGCGGGCCGATCGTCGGGGGCGGCCACCATGGCCGGGCCACGACGAGGACGCTCCCTGTGGGAATCATCGCCCCCACTTCCGAGGGGTCCTCGACGAGGCGAGCGGGCCCGGCGGCCCGGCCTCCACCGAGGGCGGTTCCCGGGAACCTCATCGACGGGCCCAGGGGAGCGGGCCTCTTCGTGGTATCGGGCCGTCACGGGAAACCCCTTGTAGCCGGCCTCCGTCGCAAGCGCCGTGCGGCTGAGCGCCTTCACGGTCGTCGATTCCTATCCCGACCGACCTCGCTCGGACGATCGACTTCTCGAGGTCGTTCGGCTCGCCCGGAGCTCCGAGGAGGCCGGCCTCTCCGCGCTCTGGGTCGCGGAGCACCACTTTCACGCGGGCGGCGTCTGCCCATCTCCTCCCGTCGTGCTCGCGGCGTGCGGGGCCTCTACCCGCACCCTCCGCCTTGGGTCGATGGTCAGCGTCCTGCCGTTCCACCGTCCGATCGACGTCGCCGAGGAGTACGCCTCGCTCGACCGGCTCCTCGGCGGCCGGCTCAATCTCGGCGTCGGCAGCGGCTACATCCCCCTCGAGCTCGAGGGGTTCGCGGTCGACCCGGCCACGAAGCGCGAGCGGTTCGATGCGGCCCTCGAGCTGGTCCTCGCGGCCTTCGAAGGGCGCGAGGTCGCGATCGCGGGGCCGGGATCCCCTCGGGTCCGACTCAACGTCCTTCCGGTCCAGCGCCCCCACCCACCGGTCTGGGTCGCGGTCCAGCGGCGGGAGGCCGTCGCGCACGTCGCCCGTCGGGGATTCTCGATCGCGTTGATCCCGTACGCCACCGTCGCCGACCGCACGGAGCTGGCCGAGGAGATCCGGGAGTACCGGGCGCACCTTCCCTCGGACCGGCGCGGGGAGGTCGCGGTCGCCCTGCACGTCTACGCGGGCGACCGGCCGGAGCTCGCCCGGGCGGCCTTCCGCCGGTATCTGGACAGCCGCCTCGAGACGCAGTCGACGTTCTACCGGCAGAAGACGGAGCGGGACCCGGCCTCCGCGAGCCCCGAGGGGATCGAGCGGAGCGGCTTCGCCCTCTTCGGTCCGCCCGACACGGTCGCCCGCCGGCTCGCCGAGTTCTCCGCCGTCGGGGTCGACGAGCTGCTCGGCATCTTCGACTTCGGCGGGCTCGAGGAGTCGGAGGTCGCTCGGTCGGTCACCGCGCTCGGGAAGGCGTGGGCACGGCTCGCCCCGCCCCCGGTGTGAGGACGGGACCGCCGGGGTCGTCGGGATCCCCGCGACCCGGCGTGCGAGACGAATTTAACCCTCCGTCGTCTCCGCCCGGGAGGTTGATCCCATGGCGGAGATCCTCCCCGGCGTGCATCAAGTGGAAGGCGTCGACCCGTCGCCCGACTTCACGACCCACGTCTACCTGGTGAAGGACAAGGGAAGCAGCTGGACGCTCATCGACACCGGCCTGCCCGGAGCCCACGCGGCGATCTTCGCTTACCTCGCGAAGATCAAGGTGGAGCCGACGGCAATCAAGCACGTCCTGCTGACACACCTCCACCGCGACCACACCGGCTCCTTGAAGGCGGTCGCCGCCCAGACCCACGCGCGGACGTTCGCCCACTGGCTCGAGGCCGCGTTCATCGCGAACGACCCGAAGTACGACGGGCCGGGCACCCCGCCGGCCGAGGGGTTCGCGGTCGATGAGCGGCTGAAGGACGGGGACACGGTCGATGCCGGGGGAGGCCTCATCGCCTACCACACCCCGGGGCACACGCCGGGGCACACCTCGTACTACCAACCCGAGCGCAAGCTCCTCTTCTCGGGGGACCTCTTCTTCGGGGACGGCGAGAAGATCGTCCTGACCCCCCCCGAGTACACCCACCACGGCGGGAGCGCCCAGGTGTCGGCGCGGCGCATGAGCCAGCTTTCGGTCGACTCGCTGCTCACCTACCACGGGGGCCCGATCGTCCGCCACGGAGGGTCCGCCGTCCGTACCCTCGTCGAAGGATTCAAGTAACGCGTCGCGGGGCCCGGCGGCGGGGTCGGGGAGCGACCCACGCCGGGCCCGAATGGGACTGGCCAGATTTGAACTGGCGTCTCGGAGTCCCGAACCCCGAAGGATGGACCAATCTACCCCACAGTCCCAGGCGGGGGTCGCCCACCCTCCCGCGCTATTTGAACGTGCGGTGGGCGAGGCCGGTGGCGTTCACCGGGCCGTTTCAGGACCTCACCGGTCGTGCCTACATATCCGGGGCACGTAGCGAGGTCTGCCATGCGTTCCGCCGCCGCACCGCCCCTCCCGGGGGTCGCCCCGATGGAATCCCTCTCCTGGAGCGTCCCCGGGCTCCGCGAGGATCCGAGCCTCTGCCTGCGATGTCGGTCGGCGCAGCTGCTGTGCGGTAAGCCCGTCTGTCCGATCCTGCTCAAGTACCGGGCCTTCGAGCGAACCCTCCCGATGGTCCCGGGGACCGAGCTCGACGGGAGCTCCCCGCCGGGGCTGTTCGTCGGGCGGTTCGGGTATCCGAGCGTCTCCGCGGGGCCCCTTCTGAGCCCGGAGCACGGATCGACGGAGCTTCTCGATACCCCCGAGGAGTGGGTCGGCCGCTCGGTGGAAGAGGTGGTGGGCTTCCGGACCGGGCTGATCCGGGGCACCTTCCGACTGCGGGTGACCGACGCCGAGCGCCCGAGCCGCTGGCTCGAGGAGCTCCAGCTCCTCGGCCTCGCGGAGGGGTCGGTCGAGTCCGAGGCGACGTTCCGCCGGCCCCCTCGGGGCCACCTGTCCCTCTCTGATTCGACGGCCCCGTTCGGCCCGTCGGCGCCGATCGAACGGGTGCACCTCGACGTGCGCCGCCTCGACCCGCACCTCGACCGGCTCTCCTCGGACGTGCACGCGAACGCCCGGATTGCGGTCGAGGAGCTGTATGCCCGGGGGGTCCGGGTGAGCCGGATCCAGCGGGCGTTCAGCGTCGGCACGCTGGGACGGCGGGGTCGGCGCAAGCTCGTGCCGACCCGCTGGAGCATCACCGCCGTGGACGACCTGATCTCGAAGCAGAACGTGGAGCGGCTCCGGGAGCTTCCCGAGCTCTCGGAGATCGCCGTCCATCAACTGACCGCGCTCGACAACCGGTGGCTGATCGTGCTGCTCCCCGGGGCCTATCGGTACGAATCGATCGAGGCCTGGTACCCGAACACCCTGTGGAACCCGAGCCCGAGCCAGATCGTGATGCTCGGCGACCACGAGGGGTACGACGGCCGGACGACGTACGCCTCGATCGGCGGGTGCTACTACGCCGCTCGGCTCGCGGTGAGCGAGGCCCTGCTCCGACAAGGGCGGCAGGCGGGGATCGTCGTGCTTCGGGAGGTCCACCCGGGCGAGATCCTCCCCCTCGGGGTCTGGAACGTGCGCGAGCACGTGCGCAGCGCGCTGCGGAGCCCCCCCGAACGGCTTCCGACCCTCGCCGAGCTGTCCGAGCGGATACGGTCGACGTTCGCCATTCCCCTGGATCGCTGGCTCCGCTCGAGCGCGGTGCTGCACGAGGCCCGCACCCAGCGGCGTCTGGACGCCTGGGCGTAACGACCTGGGGCGTCGCCCCCAGAAGGTGTTCCGTCCCTCGGTGCGGTACTCTAGCCCTGCGGCGACGCGAACGGCTGGCCGCACTTGGCACAGAAGGCGTCCGACGGGAGGCGTTCGGCGCCGCACTGCGGGCACTTCGGCCCGGCCCGCGGCACCCCGCAGCCGCGGCAGAACGCATCCTGGGGGCGGGTCGGATGCCCGCAGCTCGGGCACCGGTCGGCCGAGGCGAGCTCCGTCGCCGCCTGGATCGGGTCGCTCGGGGCACCGGCGGAGGGATCTCCCTCGGCTACCGTGCCGGCCGGGCCGATCGGGGAAGGCGGGGGCGCGAGGGTCTCGACCGACGCGCCGGCCTCTCGACGTCCTTTCAGCGCGAGGCGGAACGCCTCGGCGTAATCCGACCGGTCGAACGCTTGCTGGGCCTGGGTGCTGAGGGCCTGCGCGCGGAGGCGGCGGCCATCGTTCGCGCGCCCACCCCCAACGCCGGGAAGCTCCTCCTTGAGCAGGCGGAGCTGGAACTGCGCCTCGGCCCGGTGGGGCGGTATCTTGGGGGCCGGAGGGACCCCCACGTCGGCGGGGGAGACGGACGGACCGGGCGACCGCGTCTCGGGCCGGTGGTCCGTCGCGGGTCCGAGATCCGCGGCCGACGGGGTCGATGGCCGCTGCCGGGCCGCGACGAGGGTCTCGTGGGCGGACTGGGCCAGCGCGTACGCGCGGTCGAACTCGCGGGCGTCGAACGACGCCTGGGCCTCACCGACCAGCTCCCGGGCGCGGGGGACCGGGACCCCCTGGGCCGCGAGGAGGTTCGCCTCGCGTCGAGCCATCGCGATCCGGTTGAACGCGCGGTCGCCGATGGCCTCGGGCCGGTGGCTGAGCTCGCCGCGCAGCTGGTCGCGTCGCTGGCGCAGCCGCTGGAGGAGGAGCAGGCCGACCCCGATCAGCACCACGCAGACGATGACCACGAGGACGATGCCGAAGATCACGGTGGAGGTGAGCCCGATCACGTCCGCTCCCGCAGGGACGAGCCCCTGTCGGCGCTCCTAGAACTGGGGTGGGGCAGTATTTAGACCCCGGGGTCCCGAAGGCGGCCGAGCAGGTACGTCGACCGCGCCCCGTCGATGCGTACCTCAACGTCCGCGCCGAGCGGGGGACGCTCGGGGAGGACCACGGGAAGGTAGTTGTCGAGCCGCGCCACCGCGCTCCCGCGGGGCCCGTACTCGAGGACCCGGGCCCGCCCCGCCCGGCCGATCCAGCGCTCGAGGCGTTCCCGGGCCGTGCGCTGGCGCAGCTCGGTGAGCGAGCGGGACCGGCGCTTGGCGATCCGCGGGCCGACCGGGCGAAGTCGGGCGGCCACGGTGCCCGGACGGGCGGAGAAGCGGGTGACGTTGACGGTCTCGGGGGCCGTCTCCGCGATCAGCGCCTCCGTCGCGCGGTGGTCCTCCTCCGTCTCCCCGGGGAACCCGACGATCACGTCGGTCGAGAGATGGAGCTCCGGGAACCGGTGACGCGCGGCGGCGACCTGGCGCCGGAACTCCGCCACGTCGTACCCCCGGCGCATCGCGCCGAGGATCCGGTCCGAGCCGCTCTGGACGGGAAGGTGAAGGAACCGATAGACCCGGGGGTCGGAGAGGGCACTAAGGTAGTCGTCGAGGCGCGGCCCGAGGCTCTGGGGGCTCATCATCCCGACCCGCAGCCGGAAGTCGCCGTCCTGGCCCGCGACCGTGCGGAGGAGGTCGGGGAGCCCCGGCCCGCCGGGGAGGTCCTCCCCCCAGGCCGCCGTGTCGAGCGCGGTCAGGCGGAGCTCGCGCGCCCCCCGAGCGAGCGCGGACCGGAGCCGGGCGACGACCTCCGTCGGCGGGACGCTCTCGATCCGTCCGCGGGCGAGCCGGCTGAAGCAGTAGGAGCAGCCGCTCGTGCACCCCTGGGCGATCGCCACCTCCTCGACGAGGGACGGCGGGGGGGCGAGGGTGGACGGCGGCTCCGGCGGGGACGCGGAGCCCGGGCCAAGGAGAAGGGGAAGGTCGCCCTGCTGCGGGATCGCGACGAAGGTCGTCCGCTCCCGTGCCGGCCCCTGGAACTGTTCCGTCCGCAGCGGCACGAGGCACCCGGTGACGACGAGCCGAGGGGTCCGGCGCCCCAGCTCCTCCCAGCGGCGGAGCATCCGGGCCTCCGTCGCGCCGATGACGCCACAGGTGACGAGCACGGCGACGTCGGCGTCCTGGGGGGCTCGGGCGATCCCGTGGCCGTGGGTCGCGAGCTGGCGGGCGATCGCCGCCCCCTCGCCCTGGTTCTGGGAGCACCCGTACGACTCGACGTAGACGCGCACGGGGGCGTCGCACCCGCGTCAGAAGACGCTGAGCTTCCCGGTGAGGAGCCGCCGCGGGATCGTGTCGATCTGGTCGAACCATCCCTGCGCGATCCCCTCGGCCTTCTGCCGGACCGAGGCCAGCTTGACCCCGTCCGCGGTGAGGATCTGCATGCTCGCGACCTGCGGCTCGTCGACCGGCTTGCCGATCTGCGAGAGGATACGGACATGGACCTCCTTGACGTCCCCGCCGGTCTCCTGGACGATGTCGCCGGCGATCAGGTTCGAGAGCAGGTTGTAGATCTTGCCGACGTGATTGACGGGGTTCTTGCCCGCCGTCGCCTCGAGGCTCATCGGGCGGCACGGGGTGATCAGGCCGTTCGCGCGGTTCCCCCGCCCCACCGACCCGTCGTCCCCGGCCTCCATCGAGCAGCCGGTGACGGTCAGGTAGTAGCGCCCGAGCTCGGGGTCGTCCGCCGTGTTGACGTCGATCGTCACCTCGCGCCCGGTCAGCTTCGCGGCCTGGTCGGCGAGCCGGTCGTGGATCTGCTCACACACCGATTGGTAGTCGGACGGCTTTCCGACCTCCGCGTCGACGAGCGCCGCCGCGACGGTCAGGTGGATCTTCTCGCCCTGACGGTACCCCATCACCTTCACGTCCTCCCCGAGGGCGGGGAGCTTCTTCTTCAGGCGCAGGGTGAGGAACCGCTCGCTCTCGAGCACGAGGCGCTCGGTATCGGAGAGCGGAGCGAACCCGACCCCGAACGACGTGTCGTTCGAGAGGACCGACTTCTGGTCGAAGACGCCCCGCAGGTCGACCGAGCCCTGGCCGATGCGGCAGTCGAACTCGACATGCTTCTCGACGTCCAGGTGCGAACAGACCGAGGCGACGTACTTGCGCGCCGCCTCGACCGCGACGTCGCGGTACGGCAGCTTCTCCCCGTTGACCTCGGTGGTCGCCCGTCCGACCAGCAGCATGTAGATCGGGGCGGTCACCTTACCGCCGCCGAACTTCGGCTCGGAGGCTCCTCCGACGACCTGGGTCTCGTCCGTGTTGTGGTGCAGGATGCGGCCGTACTCGTCGAGGTAGAGCCGGCACAAGGCGCGGCTCACCGACTCCGAGACCCCGTCCGCGATCGAATCCGGGTGGCCCAGCCCCTTGCGCTCGACGAGCTCGAGGTCCTGGTCTTCGATGTGGACGGCGCGCAGCGGCTCGACCTGGATGTTCCGGGGCATGAGGGGGTCCCTCGGTCGCCGAGTCGGGGGTGGGTTTAACCCTTGCGCGGCGAGGGAAAGCGCCGCCCCGCCGGGTTCGGGGCCCCCCGGGGCGGGAGGGAGGGTTCCGCGCTCGGACGGATCGTCGGTCGGGGCGCTCAGACCGACCGATCGGCCGCGTCGGCGCCCGTTTCGAACCGTCGGAGGAGCTGGGTCGTCACCTCGACGAGGGGGTGGTGCGTCGAGCGGTCGATCTCGATGTCCGAGACGGTGTGGAGACCATGCTCGGCCGCGACCCGCTCGAACCCGGTCTCCTGGTGGGCGAACTCCTCGGGCCGATCGCAGGTGAGGATGAACGCCTGCAGCTGGGCGAGCCCCATCTCGCGGGCGGCGAGCGCCCGGTGGTGGCCGTCGACCAGGAGCCACGCGTCGCCCTTCTTCACGACCAGGACCGGTTCGGCGAACCCCCGCTCGAGCTCGTAGCGCCGGCCCTCCAGCTCGTCCTCGAAGACCTTCCACTGCGTGGGGGTCAGGCGGCCGATCGGCACGAGCCCCCGGTGGATCGAGAAGGGGACGCCGTAGCGCTCGGTGAGCAGGCGCTTCAGCATGTCGGCCTTCACGGGGGAGGCGCGCTCGAAGTGCGAGCGGACGACGTCGAGGTTCGAAAGGACGCCGCAGAGCCGGCCCCGCTCGTCGATGATCGGAAGGTCCCGCAGGCCGAACCGGAACATGATGCGGGCGGCGTCGTCGAGCGCCGTGTCGGGGTTCGCCGTGTACGTGCCCGGCCGGATGATCTTCGCGAGCGGGATCTCGCGCTCGCCCGCGTGCCGCAGGAGCTCCTTCGCGCTCACGAACCCGACGAGGATCCCGCCCGCGTCGGTCACGGGGAACCCGTGGTGGCGGCTGCGGGTCAGCCAGTCGATCGCCTCTCCGACCGAGGTCGTGGACCGAAGGTGCTCGACCTCGAGCACCATGTAGTCCCGGACCCGGACGCTCATCGTTCGGTCGACGGCTGCTCGTCGCGCAGGTAGGCGGTGAGCAGGTGGCAGACCAGGAGATGGACGTCCTCGATGTGCTGCATGCTGTTCGAGGGGACGACGAGCGGCACGTCCACGAGCTCCCGGAGCTTGCCGCCGCCCATCCCCGTGAGCCCGACGGTCGCGAGGCCGAGCGCCCGCGCGACCCGGACCCCCTCGAGGACGTTCGGCGAGTTCCCGCTGCCCGAGATCCCCACGGCCACGTCGCCCGCATGGGCGAGCCCCTTCAGCTGCTCCGAGAAGACCTTCGAGTAGTCCGCGTCGTTCGCCCACGCCGTCAGGCTCTCGACGTTGTCGACGAGGGCGAGGCAGCGGAACCGCTTCCCGTCGCCCCGGATCGTCGCCTTGCCGATGTCCGCGACGAAATGCGAGGCGGTCGAGGCGCTGCCGCCGTTCCCGAAGAAGAAGATCGACCGCTCTTCGGTCCGGGCCTTGAGGAGCATCGGGACGATCCGGCGCATCGCCTCGATCAGGTACGGCTCGGTGAGGGAGGCCTTCGTCTCTGCGACGTACGTCCGGACGTACGCTTCCAGACCCTCGAGACCTGTCATCGACCCACGAAGAGGATGCGCGAACCCTCGGGCGCGATCCGCACCGGAAGGCGCTGCATCGGCGAGAGGGCGTCCGCTATTTGACGGCTGCGTTCCGGGGGATGGACGAGGAGGAGGAATCCGCCCCCTCCGGCCCCGGTAATCTTCCCCCCGTAGGCGCCCGCCGCCTTCGCCCGCGCGTAGCGATCGTCGATCGCCTCGTTCGTGATGCCGGTCGAGAGGCGGCGCTTCAGCTGCCAGCCTTCGTCGAGGATCGCTCCGAGCCGGGGGACGTCCCGCCCGAGGATCGCCGAACGGGCCTCCCCCGCGAGCGTCCGCATCCGCAGGAGGGAGTCCCGGTTCGCCAAGGTCCGGTCGCTCTGCTCCTTGAGGATCCCTTCGGCCCGCCGGGTCGTGCCGGTGTAGAACAGCGAGAGGTGCTCGCCGAGCGCGTCACGGTCCGCGGCGGAGAGCGGGATCGGCGAGGCGCGGACGGAGCCGTCGCTCGCGAACTCGAAGTACTCGACCCCGCCGAACGCCGCGATGTACTGGTCCTGCTTGCCGAGGGCGCCGCCCAGCACCTCGATCTCGATGCGGCACGCCTCCTCGGCGAGCTCGGCCGGCCCCTTCAGGATCCCGCGGTAGGCGTAGAGGGCGTTCAGGAGTCCGACCGTGAGGGTCGACGAGGAGCCGAGCCCGGTCCCTTCGGACGGTATGTCGGCGATCGTGTGGATCTCGAGCGCCTCGTGGATGCCGGCGAGCCGCATCGCCTCGCGGACGAGGCCGTGCTGGAGCTCGTCGAGCCGGTCGACGTTCTCCGTCCGCGAGTACGCGACGCGGATCGACCGGTCGAACTTCGGGTTGACGAGCACGTGGACGTACCGGTCGATCGCCGCGCTCGTCACCGCGCCGCCGTCGTAGTCGCGGTAGAACGACGGGAGGTCCGTCCCGCCGCCCGCGAAGCTGATGCGCAACGGCGTCCGGGTGATGATCACGGGCGTCCCACCGGCGTTAGGGGGATTAGGGCTTCGGGGCCGGGGGCCCCGGCTCGCCGCCGGCCGATCCCCCCGGGAGCGCCCCCGGGCTGCGGGACCAGTGCGCCCGCCGTCCGTAGAAGCGATGGGTCGTCGTGGGGAGGTCGTCGATGGGCGCGAGCCCCGGAAGGCAGTCGCCGAACTCGGCCGCGCGGCGGTCGAGGACGATGGCGATCCCCCGGTCGTTCTCGGAGCGGATCATGCGGCCGCACGCCTGCAGGATCGCCCGCTGTGCCGGGGCGCGGATCGCGAACTCCCAGCCTCGGCCACCGGCCCGGTCCAGGTACGCCTGGAGGGCCCGGCGCTTGGCGCTGGGGCGGGGGTAGGGGATCCCGACGATGACGACGGCCTCCAGCTCCTCGTCGGGGTAGTCGATCCCTTCCGCGAGCCGGCCGCCGGCCACGCCCAGGAGAACGCTTCCGTCGGGGTCCTTCTTCCAACCCTCGATCGACCGCCAGAGGTCGCGGGTCGCCACCTTCGGCTGCTCGATGAAGACGTTGCCCGGGAGCTGGGACTGGAGGCCGGCGTCGAGGACCTTGCGGAGGAGCTCGAAGCTCGGGAAGAAGACCGCGGTCTTGACCGGAAGGCATTCGATCACCTCGACGAGGCGGTCGGCCAGCCGCTGGACCGCCCGGGGATCGGTGCGCAACTCCTCGAACTGGGTCGTCACCGACCGGTCGTAGAGGAACCGCCGGTTCTCCGGCGGGAAGTACGACGGGACGTCAAGCTTCCGGGCGTCGGGGCCGAGGCCGAGCGACTCGCTGTACTCGTCGAGGGGCGCCAGCGTGCCCGACAGGTGCACGGAGACGTGGCACTGGCGGATCGGCTCCGCGGGGGCCGAGGCATCGAGGGCGTACGCCTCGAGCGCGGGTCGCGGGAGCCGGGTCGCGACCTTGACGTACCCCGGACCGTCGAGCTGGGGCCACGAAAGGAGGGTGAGGGCGACCGTGTGGACCCAGGAGCGCGGCAGATGCCGCTCGCGGCGGCGCTCGTCCCGGAGGTTCTCCCCCCAGGTGGCGAGGGCCCCGAGCCACGTGTCGAGCCGGTGGGTCGTCCCCCCGATCGCGGTGAGGAGGGCGTCCTCGAAGACGGACGGGGGGAGGATCGCGTCGTCGTCCCGGGCGAGCGCCTGGACGAGCTCCTCAACGGCGGCGCCGACGATATCGAGGAACCGGGTCGCGCTCGGCCCGTCGGGGAGCTGGAAATCCCCCCGGTCGGCGACCTCGGCTCGCGCGCGCCGAACCGACTCCTGGGGCAAGGCGACGGTCGTGAGGTCGCGCAGGTGGTCGGGCAGGTTGTGGGCCTCGTCGATCACGAGGTCGATCTCCCCGAGCCCGACGTTCATCCACTGGAGGAGGGAGCGTCGGATGTGGGGATGGAAGAAAAAGGCATACGGGGCCGTGACGAGCCGGGCCTTGGGCGCGAGACGTTTCGCGAGCTCGTAGGCGCAGAGGTTCTCGTCCCGGCAGACCTGGTCGAACTCGCCCGGGGTCGGCAGTTTCGCGCTGAACCGGTCGACCGTCGCCTCGAGGTCCGTCTGGAGCACGCGGGCGTAGTACGGACACCCGTCGAGGTCGGTGAGGTCGATCTCCCCGTCCTCGGGGAGCTCCGGGGGAGGCGCGACCGGGGCCTCGCCGTGCAGGGCGCGCTCGGTCGTCCGCTTGCGGTCGGCGCACAGCTTCCCGTGCTCCTCGGCGGTCGCCCCCTTGACCTCGGCAACGTTCTCGAGCAGGAAGCATCGCCGCGCCCTCCCCTGCAGGCCGATCGCCAGGATCGGCCGTTCGAGGCGGTGGGCGATCGCCCGGACCTCGCGCAGGACCTGGACCTCCTGGGCGTGGGTCCGGACGAGGTAGAGGATGCGATGGCCGGTCGCCTCGGCGTGCTCGAGGAGCGGGGCGAGCGTCGCGACGGTCTTTCCGCTGCCGGTGGGGGCGTTGACGAGGAGCGCCCCGCCGCGAACGGCCACTTCGGCGACCTCGCGCAGGATCCCTTCCTGGCCGGCCCGGACGCGGTACGGAAAGAGGAGCGAGCCCCCGGGCGCGGCAGCTGCGGGCGACGTTCGAACCCTCCGCGGGTGCCGAGCCCGCGTTCCTCCCTTTAACCTGCGCCTTGACTGGAACGTGGCCCGACGTTCGAGGGCCGGACCGGGCCCGCCCGCCGTCGATTTTGCCGGGCGCGGAGCTCAGCCGTAGGCGTATCGGATCCCGTACGGTCCGCGCGGCAGCGACCAGTGGACCGACCCCTGGTCGCAGGCGATGTCGCACGCCCCGCACTCGATGCAGTCCTCGTAGCGGAAGACGAGTCGGCCCTCCAGCCGCTCGTAGCATTTCGCCGGGCAGGCGATCGTGCAGAACGAGTGCGGACACCGCTCGCAGATCGCCGGAGTGACGGTGATATGGGCGTGCTCCCGGGAGTCGGTCGTCGTCCGGAGGGTCGCGAGCCGGGCCTTGATCTCGACCGAGAGCGAGCTTTCCGAGGGGGCGGGTTCCGCGGTCACGGGAGCCCCATGGATCAGCCCGGCAGCCTCGCCAGGATCTCGAGGTCCGATCGGACGGCCTCGACGCTCTTCGCGAACGCCGCCCGCTCCTCGGGCGTGAGGTCGACCTCGACGACCCGCTCGATCCCCGCCCGGCCGATGACGGCGGGGACCCCGATGCAGACGTCCCGCTGCCCGAAGGCGCCGTCCAGGTGAGCGGCGGCCGAGAGCAGGCGGTGCTCGTCGCGGGCGATCGCGGCGACGAGCTCGGCCTGGCTCGCGGTCGGGGCGTAGAAGGCGCTGCCGGTCTTGAGGAGGTTGACGATCTCGCCGCCCCCTCCGCGGGTGCGCTCCACGATCGCGGCGAGCTTGTCGGCCGGAAGGAGCCGCGCGAGCGGGACCCCCGAGACGCTCGTGAGCGAGAGGACGGGGACCATCGTATCGCCGTGGGTGCCGAGGACGAAGCCGGTGACGTCCCGAGGGGCGACCGAGAGGGCCTCGGCGACGAACCACCGGAACCGGGCGGTGTCGAGCGTGCCCGACTCCCCGAAGACCCGGGCCGGAGGCAGGCCGCATTGGGCCCGGAAGTAGTAGGTCATCACGTCGACCGGGTTCGTGACGACCACGCAGACCGCCCCCGGGGCCTTCGTCCGGACCGCCTGGGCGTGGCCGCGCACGATCGAGGCGTTCTTCTCGAGGAGGTCCGAGCGGCTCATCCCCGGCTTGCGGGCGAGGCCGGCGGTCTCGACGACGACGTCCGCCCCGGCGAGGCCGTCGAGGGAGGTCGTCCCCGAGACCCGGGTCGAGAAGCCGAGGATCGGCGCCGACTCCTGGATGTCGAGCGCCTTTCCCTGCGGCAGTCCGTCGACGATGTCGATCAGGACGACCTCCCGGGCGAGGTCCATCTCCGCGAGGCGCTGGGCGAGGGAGCCGCCGATGTTCCCGGCGCCGAGTACGGCGACCTTTCCGAGAGCGCTCATCTCCGGTGCTCCCCGGAGTCACCGCGCGGGGGGCTTAAAGTTGGGCGGCCCCGCCCTGCCGCTCGGCCGAAAGCTTGATTCTCCACGGGCCCCGTCCGCCGTCCCGATGGTGGACGCCGACTCGGTCCTCCAGGGGATGCAGGAACGGGACAAGTGGAGCCGCCGCGTCGAGCTCCTCGAGCGGTCGCTCGGGGAGGTCCGGGACCGCCGCCGCCGCGTGCAAACGCGTCTCAAGAAGCTCGAGCGCGATCTCGCCCTCCTCCACAAGATCGGCGACTCCGTCGTGGACATCGCCAACCCCTCGACGATCGAGGTGCGCAGTGCCCCGCGAGGACCGCTTCTCTGACCGGATCGGCGAGCTTCGCGTGAGCCAGCGCGAGCTCGTCGCCGAACTCGCCCGGCTCGAGCGGGAGGAGGAGTACCTCCGCCTCAAGGTCCGGCAGGCCCGCGAGCAGGTCCGCTACTACGACGGACTTCTGACCCTTCTCCGCCGTGATTGGGGAAAGGCGCCGAGCCTCTCCGAACTCGTCCGCAAGCTCGGGTAGATCTGCGCCCGTGACGGTCGTCCTGTTCGGTGCCGGCGCGGTCGGCTCACTGTTCGGCGCCCGGTTCGCCGCAGCCGGCCGTTCGGTCCTCCTGATCGCCCGGCCGGACCATGTCGCCGCGATCCGCACCCACGGCCTTCGGGTCGAAGGGGTCGGGGCGGGAACGTACCGGTGCGACGCCGCGACCGAGCTCCCCCCGGGCCTCTCGGTCGAGCTCGCCCTCCTCACGGTGAAGACGTTCGACCTCCCGAGCGCGGCGACCGCGCTCGGTCGAGGGATCCCCCCGACCCCCGTGCTCCTTCCGCAGAACGGGATCGGCCTCGAGGCGATCGCCGGTTCGGCCCTCCGGTCGGCCGGCTGGCCGGACCCCGGGCCGTGGGTCGTCCGGGCGGTGCACACCGTTCCCGCGACCTGGGTCTCGCCGGGAGTGGTCCGGGCCGCCGGCACGGGGGAGGTCGTCCTCCCGGAACCGTCGGGAGGCTCCCGAGCGGACGGGTCGGCCGACCGGTTCGTCCGCCTCTTCCGATCCGCGGGGATCCCCGTCCGGACGGTCCCGTCGATCGAGCGGGAGGTCTGGCGGAAGGCGCTCGTGAACGCCGCGATCAACCCCGTGACCGCGATCCATGGCGTACCGAACGGACGACTCGTCGCCGGACCGCTGCGCGAAGAGGCGGCCGTCCTCCTTCGCGAGGCGCTCTCGGTCGCGGCCGCCGCCGGGTTCGACCTGGCAAAGGCAGAGGTGGAGGCGGAGTTCGAACGGGTCGTGCGGGCCACCGCCGAGAACCGGTCGAGCATGCTCCAGGACCTCGACCGGGGCCGGCCGACCGAGATCGACGCCATCTCCGGGGAGATCCTCCGTCTCGGCGAGGCGCGGGGGCTCGACCTTCCCTCGACCCGGTCCGTCGTGGCGCGGGTCCGGGAGCAAGCAGCCCTCAGGCGAAGGGCGGCACAATCGTCTTAGGAGCCCAACCCTCGGGGGGACCGAATGGCCGCGAAGCGGGGGGTCGGTTCGGCCCCGGTGAAGGGCCGTCGCGTCCTCGTCCGGGTCGACTTCAACGTTCCCCTGGATGCCCGCGGAGGCGTCGCGGACGACGGCCGGATCGTCGAGGCCCTGCCGACGCTCCAGCACCTGCGCGCGGCGGGCGCGCGGTCGATCCTTCTCTCCCATCTGGGCCGACCCGGGGGCCGGAAGGACCCGAAATTCTCGTTGCGCCCGGTCGCCCATCGCCTGAGCGCGCTCCTCGGCCAGCCGGTCCCGCTGGCGGAGGACATCGTCGGCATCGGGGCGATCGACCACGCGGCCCGTCTTTCCAACGGGGAGTTCCTGATGCTCGAGAACCTGAGGTTCCACCCGGGCGAGGAGGCGAACGACCCGGGGTTCGCCGCCCAGCTCGCCCAGCTGGGCGAGCTGTTCGTGGAGGAGGCGTTCGGAACGGTCCATCGGGCCCACGCCTCGACCGTCGGCGTGCCGAAGCGGCTCCCCTCCTTCGCCGGGCTCCTCGTCGAGCGCGAGATCCGGGAGCTCTCCCGACTGATCGAGCGCCCGGAGCGTCCCTACGCCGTGATCGTGGGCGGCGCGAAGGTGGCGGACAAGCTCCCGCTCCTCGAGAGCTTCCTCGGCCGCGCGGATTCGCTCCTCATCGGCGGGGCGCTCGCGTTCCCGTTCCTTGCGGCCCGCGGCGCCGGCCTCGGGGCGACGCCGGTCGAGCCCGGGTTGGGCCGCTCGGTCGAGGAGCTCCTCGGCCGTTCGAAGGGGGCCGGGACGAACGTGCTCCTCCCATCGGACGTCGTGGTCGGGGGACCCGACGGCTCCCCGACGTCCGTTCACGCCGTGGGCGACGTCCCGCCGGACGCCGTCGCTCAGGACATCGGCCCGGCGACGATCGCCCGGTTCGTTGCGGCGTTAGAGGGGGCAAAGACGGTCTTCTGGAACGGTCCGCTCGGCCGGGCCGAGGACCCGCGCTTCGCCGCCGGCACGCGCGATGTGCTCGGCGCCCTCTCGGGATCGTCCGGGTTTCGGGTCGCCGCCGGCGGGGACTCCGGACGGATCGCGCGCGAGCTCGGCGTCGCGGGGGTCTTCCAGTTCATCTCGACGGGCGGCGGTGCGTCGCTCGAGTTCGTGCAGGGGTCCGAGCTCCCCGGGCTCGCCGTGCTCCCGGACGCGTAGGGCGGGGCCCCGCCGGCACCTCGAGCGCGTAGGCGTCGAGGGTCCGGCCGAGGTAGGTCAGGTAGCCCGGGTCGACGCGCGGTACGTCGATCTCGAGGATCTCGGGGGCCTCGTACGGGTGGTTCTCCCGGAGATAGCGGAAGAGGGCGCCGACCCGCTTCGGCACGGTCTTGAAGACGACGACCGACTCGCTCGCCGACTCGAGCCGCCCGTTCCACCAGTAGCGGGAGTCGGCGGGCTGGGTGCTCGCGCCGGCCGCGAGCCGCCGCGCGAGCGCCCCCTCGACGGCCGCGAGGGCGGCGTCGGGCGAGGGATAGGCGCTGACCACGAGCCGCATCGGGCCCATCGCCCGGGCCGGCTCGACGGGGAAGGGGGTCACGCGCCCGGCCCCCCGACGACGACCGCCGGATCGCCCGAGAAGTCGAGCGTGACGAGGGCGAGCGAGCCGAGATCGACGACCGCGGCCCGCGACGGCACGGGCACGATGTTCCGCATCTTCTGGTAGTCCGTCTCCGCCTGCCAGGTCGAGACGTTCATCATCAGAACCCCGCGGTAGCGGTCGACGCCGTACGTGTGCAGGTGGCCCGTGACGAGGATGTCGGGCGCCGGGTCGATGACGAGCCCGTCCCGCGCGAGCGGGGCGAGCGGCGTCCGGTCCCCGTAGATCGGCCCCAGGTGGCGCATCTGGAGCATGCGGCGCATCACCTCCGTCGGCCGCGCGTACGACGCCCCCGGGATCGCGGGGATCAGGTCGTCGAAGCTGCGGCCGTGGTACGCCTGGATGACGACCCCGTCGAGCGCGAACGTCGACGGGTTCGACAGCGCATGGACGTTCCCCGGCAGGCACTCGGTGAGGGTCGGAGGGAGCGCCGGCTGCGGTTCCGCCGGGCACACCGCGTCGTGGTTCCCGGGCACGACGAGGAGCGTCATCCGCGGAGGCAGCTCGACCAAACGGCGCCCGAGCTCGACGTACTGCTCGACGACGTCGGAGATCGCGAGGTCCCTCTCCTGCCGGGGATAGACCCCGATCCCGTCGACCAGGTCCCCGGCGACCACGACGTAGTCGATCGACCGCGCGAGCTCCGGGTGCGGACCCTTCTCGTTGAGGAAGTCGACCAGGCGGGCCCAGCTCTCGGAGAGGAACGAGCGGCTTCCGACGTGCAGGTCGGAGAGGAAGATCGCCCGCCGGGACCGTGCGGAGCGGACGAGCGCCCGGTCGGCCGGGACATCCGGTCGCTCGACCGAGACCGTCACCGGGATCTTGCCGAGCTCGCGCCCGAAATGGAGCTTCAGCCCGACGACCTCGTCGGGGAGGAACGGGAGGCGGGCGCCCGGCGAATCCTTGGGAACGAGCGTCTCGAGGGAGCCCGTCTCGTCGTCGACGGTGAGGATGACGTGGTGCTTCTTCGAGGTCTCCCGAATGTCGCGCACCATGCCGATCACGGACGCGCCGCCGTCGGTCGGCCGCAGGTCGCGGATCGGTCGGAGGTCGGGGAGCGCCGGCCGCCCCCGCAGCATCCGCTGCAGGGCCCGGTAGCGCGACCGGAACAGGATCGAGTAGGCGTCGATCGGGGTCGTCCCGCCCGACGTCGGCCCGAACCCCTCGACGACGAGGCGGAACCCGTCCCGCGCGGGGGAGGAGGGGCCGGTCGGCGCCGCAGGGGCGACGGCCGGGGCCGATGCGCGGCCGCCCGAGCGCCGTTCGGAGAGGACCGAGGCGACCATCGCCTCGGTGACGAAGCCGGAACCGAGGCCCGCGCGCTCGACGATCTCCCGGGAAACGATCAGCGGCTGGTGGGACTCGAGCAGGAGCCGCAGCGCGCCGGCCTCGACGAGCTTCTGGTGCTCCTCGAAGTAGGCGACGAGGTGTTCCCTGAGGCCCGCGGCCAATCCGTTCTCCCGGCCGCGACGCGTTCCGGCGCGGGAGGGGCGCTCGAGGACGCGGGCGGCGGAGCGGGAGGCGTGCCGGGTTATTTCAACCCTCGGACGTCCGGTCGGGCCGGGGGCCGGTAGGCCGGCTCAGCGGTACGATTCCTTCGCGTACGAGGCGCCCTTCGGGTACTTCTCCTTCAGGTGCGCCACGAACGTCTCCGGAGTGCGCTCGAGGTGGGCCGAGTACCAGTGGACGACAACGTCCTTGAGGACCCGGTGCAGCTCGCGCACGTCGACGCTCCCTTCCTCGGCGTCGTAAAGGACCGCCTGGCTCATCATCCGCATCCAGCCGGAGTAGCGGTGGTAGCTCTCGCCGTCGCACCACTCGAAGATCCCGCGCAGGCGGGCCTGGCCCTCCGGCGATCGGTAGTACCAGAAGCGCAGCGTGAACCCGACCCATCCGGTGGCCCGGTCGGCGAGCTCGATCGTCTTGACCGCCCCGAAATCGAAGTTCTCCTTGAACGTCCACTTGTTCGGGTACTCCGCGAACGTCGCGAAGAGCGTCTGGGACGGGTCGATCGTCAGGTGGACGCTCACGTCCTCGAACTGGTTGTGGACCTCCCAGAGGTCCTGCAGGAGCCGGCGGTTCAGCTCGCCGCGGTGGGTGAGGTCCTCGCCCGTCTTCGCTCCGGCGCTCTCCTGCGTCCGGGTCAGCTCCCGCTTGAGCTGGCTCACGAAGTCATCGTCGGCCAGCGGCGGCTCCTCCGGAGGGACGCCGGGCTCGGGTACGGATGCCACGACAGGTTGGGTCTTGCGCGCTGCGCGACGAGGCATGGGTGGATCTCCGAGCCGGCGTACGGACCCCTCTATTAAGCCTATTTCGCCGTAGTGGCGGTCGATCGTCCCGTCAGCCCGGAGACCGCGCGCGGCCGCTCCGGGTCCCGGTCGCCTTAAATAGGCTACCGGGTTTCACGCATCGGAAAGAACGCTCCGGGGACGCACGGAGGACCCCTCCCGACGTCGCCGGCAGATACGGTACCGCGACTCATGTTTCGCCCCTGTCGTAACCCCGCATCGTCCGGCGACGTTCGGCGCCCCTGATCGGGGGCCTACCGAGCCCGCGCCGAGCGGACGCTTTCCAGCGAGAGAACCAACCATGACCAACGACCCCAACGCCGCGAAATACCAGATCCGTGCCCGAATCACCGCCGAAGGCGTCATCGACAAGCCGGACGTCGTCGGAGCGGTCTTCGGACAGACCGAAGGGCTCCTGGGCGAGGAGCTCGACCTTAGGGACCTCCAGAAGTCCGGCCGTATCGGCCGCATCGAGGTGGAGATCGACAGCCGCAAGGGAAAGAGCGAGGGCGAGATCGTGATCCCGTCGTCGCTCGACCAGGTGGAGACGGCGATCCTTGCCTCGGGCCTTGAGACCGTCGACCGCATCGGCCCCTGCCGGGCGAAGATCGAGGTGATCAGCGTCGAGGACATCCGCATCGCGAAGCGCCAGAAGGTCGTCGAGCGCGCGAAGGAGCTCCTCGCGAAGATCCAGGAAGGCTCGAAGGGGGTCGGCATCGACCTGACCGAGGCGGTCCGCAAGGCCGTCCAGGTCGAGGAGATCACGACCTACGGCTCCGAGCACCTCCCTGCGGGTCCGAACATCGACCAGGCGGACGCCCTGATCGTGGTCGAGGGCCGCTCGGACGTCCTCAACCTCCTGCGCTGCGGCATCAAGAACGTCATCGCCGTCGAGGGGACGAGCGTCCCCCAAACGGTGAAGGACCTCTCGCGCGGCAAGACCGTCACCGTCTTCACCGACGGGGACCGCGCCGGAGAGCTGATCCTCCGCGAGATGCTGCAGACGATGGACATCGATTTCGTCGCGCGGGCTCCCCGGGGCAGCGAGGTCGAGGAGCTGACGCAGAAGCAGCTGCTCAAGTGCCTGCGGAACAAGATCCCGATCAACCAGTACCTCGAGATGAGCGGCTTCGAGTCGACCGGCGCGAGCCGGGAGCCGCGCGAGGAGCGTTCCGAAGGCGACGGCGGCCGGCCCGAGCGCCGGGACGACCGAGGGGGCGGAGGTCCCGGACGGCGCGAGGACCGCGACCGCGGCATGCCTCCGATGGCCCGCCCCGTCCCGCCCCCGCCCGCTCCCGCGGCCCCCCTGCCTCCCGAGCTCTCGCGCTACTTCGAGCTCCTGCACGGCGTCGAGAACGCCTCCCGATGCCTGTTCGTCGGGGAGGACGACGCGGTGATCGGCGAGGCGCCGATCAAGGAGATGATCGAGGCGATCTCGAACCTCTCGACCCCGGCGAAGGCGGTCATCTTCGACGGCATCGTGAGCCAGCGGCTCCTCGATGTCGCCCACGAGAAGGGGATCGGCACCGTCGTCGGAACGCGCCTCGGGCCCGTCGGGAAGATCCCGGATCAGCTGCGGATCTTCACGAAGGCCGACCTAGCGCCGCCGGCGGCCCCGCGCTAGGCGACCCGCGCCCCTCGCCGGGCCCCGGGGCCGGCCGCGCGCGACGAATGTATTAGCCCCGGCTCCGCTCTCGGGTGGGGGAACGTGGTCGCGAGCGACGGGCCCCGGCGGCTCCCGGCATCGGTCGAGGAGATCGAGACGACCCGGGACGTCACGATCCCGACCGATCCGCTCGAGCGGGTGATCGGGCAGGAGAAGGCGGTCGAGATCGCGCGGATCGCCGCGTACCAGCGACGCCACCTCCTGCTCGTCGGACCCCCCGGGATCGGCAAGTCGATGACGGCCCAGGCGCTCGCCCTCCACCTCGACCGGCCGCGCACCGAACTGCGGGTCGTCCACAATCCGGAGAACCCCGAACGGCCGAGCATCGAGGTGGCGACCCGGGAGGAGGTCTACCGGGAACGCGAGGCGGCCCGGTCCGTCGAGGGGGAGCTGATCGGCCCGGCCGAGGCGCCGGTCTCCGTCGCCGAGCGGCTCGGGTACCGGTGCCCGCGCTGCAGCTTCCATTCCCTTCCGACGGAGCGCTACTGCCCCAGCTGCGGCAACCCGAAGCAGCTCCTGCCCGGGGCCACCGGCAGCGGCAACCCGTTCCGCGACCTCGTCGGGGGGATCCTCGAACTGACGGTGAGCCCCGGCGGGAACCCGCAGGAGTCGGTGCGGACGACCCGGCTCCGCAACGGGGTGGAGGAGGTCGTCGCGTACGAGCGGGCGGGGGACCGGATCAAGGTCCTCGACCAGCGCGCGCTCGAACGGCGCCGCACGCTCCAGCACGAGAGCCCCCGCAAGGTGCTCGTCAAGCTCGACCGGAACACGTTCGTCATGGCGACCGGGGCGAGCGAGACAGAGCTTCTCGGCGATGTCCGGCACGACCCGTACGGCGGGCATCCCCAGCTCGGGACGCTCCCGTACGAACGGGTGATCGCGGGCACCATCCACGAGGCGCACGAGGGGGTGCTGTTCATCGACGAGCTCCCGCACCTCGGGTTCATGCAGCGGCACATCCTGACCGCGATGCAGGAGAAGCGGTTCCCGATCAGCGGCCGCAATCCCCAGTCCGGCGGGGCGGCGGTCCGGGTCGACGGGGTGCCGTGCGACTTCATCCTGGTCGCGGCCGCGAACATCCAGGACATCCATCGGATCCTCTCCCCGCTCCGCTCCCGCATCGCGGGCTCGGGCTACGAGGTGCTCCTCGAGACCTCGATGCCCGACACCGAGGCGAACCGCCTGCGCCTCGCCCAGTTCTGCGCCCAGGAGATCGCGGTCGACGGGCGGATCCGCCCGGCGACCCGGGAGGCGGTCCTCGAGCTGATCAAGGAGGCCCGACGTCGGGCCGAGGCGCTCGACGGGCGCCGCAACGCCCTGACGCTCCGGCTCCGGGAGCTCGGCGGCCTCATCCGCACCGCCGGCGACCTCGCCGCGGTCTCGGGCAGCGAGTACCTCGATGCCTCCCACCTCCGGCGCGCGCTCGAGCGGGCCCGCTCGATCGAGGAGCAGGTGCGCGAGGTGTACGGGTCGTTCCAGGGAGGGCTCCGGCAGGAGTCAACGGAGTCGCAGCGCCAGTCGATGGGGTACTACCAGTGGAACGACCGGGCCGACCCGGGCCAGTTCCCCGGCGGCTACGGCTGAGCCGGCACCTCTTCCGCTAGTAATAAGAGCGGGGCGTCGGTGCTCGCCCCCGCGGGCGCGTAGTCTAGTGGTTATGACGTCACCCTGACACGGTGAAGGTCGCCAGTTCAAATCTGGCCGCGCCCACCACTCCACCGCGCGCGCCAGGTTTCTAATAACGGACCCGGTTGGCCTCGATGCCCGGCGTCCGATGCTCCCGCTCTACACCGGTCTCTTGGTCCTCCTCACGGCCGTTCTCGCGGGGGCGAGCCTCGCGCTGCTCCTCGAGCGCCGGGGCCCCGGCCAGATCGGCCACCGGATCGTCTCCCGCACGTTCGCAGGCTGGCTAGGCCCGCGCGCGGTCACGGGCTGGACCTGGGTGCATCTCGCCGCCCTGCTCGCCGTCGGGTACGCTCTGGTCGCCGGCTTCGACCTCGCGACGGGGCTGTACGGGTGCGCCCCGGGCGGCGTCCCGGCGGACCTCGTCGGTCTGCGCGGCTCGGGGGGGGCGTTCTGGGCGGGGGGGAACCCGTTCGTCGTCGCGGACTGCGGCGTCCTGGTCCTCGTCCCCTACGGGTTGGCCGCGGTGGCCCTCGACGCCGTCGGGAGCCTCGGGGGCGCCGCCGGCATCGTGGCCGTCTGGGGGGTCGTCGCCCTCGCGCTCGTCCCGCTCGTCTGGTTCCTCGCGGACGAGGACCGACGCTATGCGGCGCTCCTCCTCGCCGTCTCGCCGATCTACTTTCCCCTCATCGCCGGGGAGATCGACGGGGCGACCAACGCGATCGTCCCCGTGACGGTGCTGCTTGCGATCCTCCTCGCGCGCCGGCGCCCCGGCCTCGGGGCGGCGGTCGGGGGCCTCCTCTCGAGCGCACGGTTCCCGTCGCTCTTCGCCGTCCTTTCCACCGCGGGCTCGCAGCCGCGACGCTTCGCCACGGCCGCGGTCGGGCTCGCGGCGTTCCTCATCGTCAGCGCGCTCGCGTACGCCCGCTGGGGCTCGGCGTTCGTGAACACCGTCTTCCTATCCCAGACCTCCCGCCACGCCTACTCGCTGAACGCCTTTGGGATCCTGCTGAACGCCAACGCCCTCCCCGGCGGGACCGCGCTCCCGCTCCTCCAGGCCGCCGCCACGGTCGGGATCGCGGCCGCGGCGTTCCTCCTCGTCCGCGCCCCCGTGCGCTCGGCGGCGATCGTCCTCACCGGCGTGGCGCTCCTGACCCAGTTCCTTTCCTACCCGATCCTCCTCTGGCTGATCCCGGTCGTGCTCGTCGGCCCGCGGGAACGCGCGTGGCTCTGGGGCATCTCCGTGGTCGGGTCGCTGAACGCGATCCTCGCCCTCTTCCTCCTCGGCTGGGGGAACGGGGTCTACTGGCCGACCGACCTGCTCGACGCCCTCCTGACCGGGCTGCTCGTCGGCCTCTTCGTCGACCTCTGGCGGGGGGCGAGGAACGAGACCCTACGGCCCGTCCGCGTCCGGCCGCCGGCGCCGGACGCCGCTCCGTCCCGGTAGGTCGAGGCGCATCTCGTTGCCCGGCACGAAGCCGAGCCGGGCGTAGATCGGCCGCCCCCGCTCCGAGGCGTGGAGGAAGATCCGGGCGTACCCGCGCTCGCGCGCCCAGCGGACCTGGGCGCGCACGATCTGCGTGGCGACCCCCCGGCCCCGGAACTCGGGTTCGGTGTACATCGACATCACGTACGGCATCCGCCGGCGGCCGAGCCGCCCCGGACGCGGCTGCGACGGGACGAGCCAGATCACGCCGCTGCCCGCCGGTCGGCCGTCCCTCGCCTCGACCACGAAACCGAACGCGTGACGGGCGAGGAGCTCGCGGCGCACCCATCGGCGATAGACGGGGTCGGCCCGGTCCAGTTGGGACCGAAGGCGGCCGCCGATGTCGAGCCACATCTTGTGGCGGTGCGCGACGAGCAGATCGAGGTCGTCGAGCGTCGCTCGGCGCCACCGCCCCGGGGCGTCCCGGTCCGCACGTCGGGCCGGCCGGGAGCGCGGCATGGGCGTCGGAGGATCACGACTGCTTGAGCGCCGAGACGACCTTGCCGACCGCCGACTGAGCATCGCCGTAGAGCATGTGGCAGTTGTCCCGGTAGAAGAGGTCGTTCTCGATCCCCGCGAACCCCTTCCCCTGGCCGCGCTTGATGACGATGACGTTCTTGGCCTGCTCGACATCGAGGATCGGCATCCCGAACAGGGGGCTCCCGGCCCGGTGGGCCGCGGGGTTGACGACGTCGTTCGCGCCGATGACGAGGGCGACGTCGGTGTGGGCGAACTCCGCGTTGATCTCGTCCCGGTCGAACAGCTTGTCGTACGGGATCCCCGCCTCCGCGAGCAGGACGTTCATGTGGCCGGGCATCCGGCCCGCGACCGGGTGGATCGCGAACTTGACGGTGACTCCCTTCGACTCGAGGACGTCGGCGAGCTCCTTGACCTTCTGCTGTGCCTGGGCGACGGCCATCCCGTACCCCGGCACGACGATGACCTCGCCGGCGTACGCCATGAGGACCGCAACGTCCGAGGCGTCCATCGGCTTCATCGATCCCTGAACGACGGCGCCCGTCTCCTCGACGGCCCCGAACGCGCCGAAGATGACGTTGTAGATCGAACGGTTCATCGCCCGGGCCATCAGGATCGTGAGCAGCGAGCCGGCCGACCCGACCAGGACGCCCGCGATGACCATCGCGTACCCCGCATCCCCCAGCGGCCCGTTGACGAGGGCGAATCCGTCGAGCGCGACCGCGATCCCCGTGAGCGCGTTGAACAGCGAGATCACGACCGGCATGTCCGCTCCGCCGATCGGGATCGTGAGGAGGATGCCGTACAGGAGCAGCAGGACGAAGAACGGCAGGAGCCAGAACGGATGGCCGACGACGATCGCGTAGACGCCGGAGCCGACCCCGAACGCGAGGACCGCGTAGCTGATCGGCTGGCGGCCGGGGTAGGCGATCGCCTTCGAA
Source organism: Thermoplasmata archaeon (assembly GCA_052326305.1). Classification (GTDB taxonomy): domain Archaea; phylum Thermoplasmatota; class Thermoplasmata; order Lutacidiplasmatales; family UBA184; genus Lutacidiplasma. The sequence goes on from JBKQPJ010000016.1 coordinate 88,999, forward strand.
GGGATCCACCCCTGCAGCTTGAGGAACGCCATCACGCTCCCCGCGATCGAGATCGAACCGATGATCCCGCCCGCGAGGCTCAGCCCGTCGGTCGCCCGGTTCGACATCGAGAGGAGGAGGGTCACCGCCGCGACCGCCGCCGCGGCGCCGCCGCCCATGCCGTTGTAGATGGCGACCATCTGCGGCATCGCCGTCATCTTCACGACCCGGGCCCAGTAGTAGCCCGCGCCGGCGCCGACGATCACGGCGATCGCGATCAGCCCGAAGTTGGAGAGTCCGGGGCTGAAGAACGTCACCGCGACCGCGAGGAGCATCGCCGCCCCCGCCACGACGATCCCCCGGTGGGCGGTCTCGGGGCCGCTCATCGCCTTCAGGCCGAGGATGAACGCGAATACCGCGACGACGTAGATCCCGTCGATGGTCGGGGCGAGCCACGCCGTCATGGGGCGGTCCCCCCTTTCTTCGCCCGGTTGAACATCTCGAGGATCCGCTCGGTGACGGCGTAGCCGCCCGTGACGTTCATCGCCCCCATCACCGTCGCGACGAACCCGATCCCCTTCTCGAGCGGGGTGATCGCGATCCCGAGCGCGACGATCCCTCCGACGAGGACGATCCCGTGGATGAAGTTCGAGCCGCTCATCAGCGGCGTGTGGAGGAGGACCGGGACGCGGCTGATGACCTCGTAACCGGTGAAGCCGGCGAGGATCGCGATGAAGAGCGCCGTCCAGAGGTCCGCGGCCATCTAACCGCCCCCCGCGATGAGCGCCGCCGTCGGGGCGTGGACCACCGCCCCGTCCCGCGTCAGAAGGCTCGCGGCGAGGATCTCGTCCGCGTAGTTCGGAGCGAGAACGCCGTCCTTCCCCACGAGGAGCGAGAGGAACGACTCGAGGTTGCGCGCGTACATCTGGCTCGCGTGGAACGCGAGCTGGCTCGGGAGGTTGAGCGGCCCGGCGATCGTGACCCCGGAGGCGTCGATCGTCGCGCCGACCTGGGTGAGCTCACAGTTGCCACCGGTCTCGGCCGCGAGGTCGACGATGACCGATCCCGGGCGCATCGTCGCGACCATCTCCTTGCGGATCAGCACCGGGGCCTTGCGGCCCGGGATCGCCGCGGTCGTCACGATGATGTCCGCCTCGGCGACCGCCTTCGCGACCATCGCCTGCTCCTGCCCCTTCTCCTCGGGGGTCAGCTCCCGGGCGTACCCGCCCGCTCCCTCGGCGTTGATCTGGAGCTCGAGGAACTTCGCCCCCAGGCTGCGCACCTGCTCGCCCGCCGCGCGCCGCACGTCGTACCCCTCGACGGTCGCGCCCAGCCGCCGGGCGGTCGCGATCGCCATGAGGCCGGCGACGCCGGCGCCGAGGACGAGGACCTTCGACGGCCGGATCGTCCCGGCGGCGGTCGTGAGCATCGGAAAGAACTTCGGGCAGAGCGACGCGGCGATCAGCATCGCGCGGTACCCCGCGGCCGTCGCCTGGGAGGAGAGGATGTCCATGCTCTGGGCCCGGGTGATCCGGGGGAGCAGCTCGAGGGCGAACGACGTGAGCTTCCCGTCCCGCATCTTCGCGACGCGGTCGAGGTTGCGGCTCGCGTTCATCGGCGCGATGACGATCGTGCCCGGGTCCATCCGGGCGATCTCCTCGAGGCTCGGGGCCTGCACCCGGAGGACGAGCGCCGCGCCCGCGACCAGCGCCTTCGGGTCCTTCTCGATCGTCGCGCCCGCCGCGCGGAACGATTCGTCCGGGTATCCGGCGGCGAGGCCCGCGGAGCTCTCCACGACGACCGCGACCCCGGTCTTCGCGAGCCGCTGGACGACCTCCGGCACGCTCGCCACCCGCCGCTCGCCGGGAGCGGTCTCCTTCGGAACGGCGAGCCGAACCCCCATGAGAATCGTCCTCTCGAACGCCCCGAGATTATACGGTTGCCGCGCGGCCCGCGCCGGGACTCCGGCGTCGCGCGCCGATCCCCGCCCGCGTCCGTCCCGCGATTCCCTGCATGTTCGTCCTGCCGTCGCTCCTGGGTCCGTTCGTCCCCTGAACCGTCCGACCGAACTCCCTCCCCGGGGGAGATTCGACCGTCATTCGCCGGGTGCGCTCAAAACCGCCCCGTGGACCGCAGTTGACCCGGGAGGGGCCGGTGGGCCGCCCGGGGCGACGCGCCCGGCCGGCGAGCGAACGCTCATCCGCCCCCCTTGGATGCGAGCGCGATGCCGGGACCGGGGGCCGGGAGGGCGCCGACCTCCTGGTGCGACCGGATCGTCCTCGGCGACGCCCGGGCCGAGCTGGCCCGACTGCCCGCCGAGTCGGTCCACCTCGCCATCACGAGCCCCCCCTACAACGTGAAGATCGCCTATCGGGGGTATGCCGACGACCGGCCGCTCCAGGAGTACCTGGCCTGGCTGAAGCAGGTCTGGGCGGAGCTCCTGCGCGTGCTCGTGCCGGGGGGCCGGTTCGTCCTGAACGTCGCGCCGACCTCGATCAAGGACTTCCGGCCGATCCACCACGACCTCTCCCGCGGGCTGCGCGACCTCGGCTACATCATGCGGACGGAGATCATCTGGTACAAGCAGACGATGGGCCGTCGCACGGCGTGGGGGAGCTGGCGCAGCCCGTCGAACCCCCACATCGTCCCGTCGTGGGAGTACGTCCTGGTCTTCTCGAAGGACCGGTGGAGGCTCGAGGGGGAGAAGGACCAGATCGACATCTCCCCGCGGGAGTTCGAGCAGTTCTCGGACGGCTTCTGGAAGATCCCTCCCGAGCGCCGGCGGAACGGGCACCCGGCGCCGTTCCCCGAGGAGCTGATCGAGCGGCTCGTGAAGTTCTACTCCTACCGCGGCAACGTGGTGCTCGACATGTTCGGGGGGACCGGCACGGTCGCCGCGGTGGCGCGCCGGCTCGGACGCCACTACGTGCACATCGACGCCTCCGAGGAATACTGCCGCCTCGCCGCCGCCCGGGTCGCGGCGGTCGTCCCTCCGAAGGAGGCCCCGATCCCGGCTCCGACCGGCGCCCGGATTACCCGCCGGGGACCGCGAGCGGATCCGGCCGCCCCTCGGCCGCCGCCCGGGCGGCGGAGCGGGCCCGGGCGATCGGTCGGATGATCGACGGGGCCCCGACATAGCCCGCGCCGTAGATCCCGGCCGCCCACGTGTCCACGGTGAGCGCGCGTTCGGCCGGGTGCCCGCCGAGGAAGCGGAGGTACTCCTCGGTCAATCGGGCGACCTCGCGCCGGTCGGCGCCGTCTCCGATGCGTCGCATCAGGCGGCCGCCCCGGTACATCCGTTCGTAGTGGTCGCCCTCGCGATCGAGCCAGTCGGCGTACTCCCGCTCTCCGCCGCCCCGCGCCAGGTCGGCCATCTCGTGCTCCGAGCCCGCCCAGTCGTGGAGTCGGGGGAGGGTGTGGCTCACGTTCCCGCCGTAGTACCGGTACCGCGTCAGCCGCCGGTCGTCGAGGTAGACCGCGAACGGCGCGAGGAGGCCCGCGAGGAAGAGGAACTGGTCCGGCTGGTACGTCCGTTCGAAGGCGTCGCCGACCGCCCCGTCGAGAAGCTCGCGACGGATCGCCATCGTGCTCGAGTTGAACGTAGCCCATCCCCGGCGGGTCCCGAGCTCCCAGAGCCCGGCCTTCCCGTCGGCGGACCTCCGGACGGGACCGGTGGAGTCGAGGCCGGCATCGACCTCATGCCGGCGCCATCGCCCGGAAGGGAGCGGGGCGCCTGTGCCCTCGATCACCATGACCCGGTTGCGGTAGAATCCTAGGTCGGGCTGCGCGCGCCAGAGTTCGGCGAGGAGCGCGAGACGCTCGGGCACGAACTCGTCGTCATCGTCCAGGAACGCCACGACCGGGGCCCGCGTCGCCCGGACCGCGCTCCGTAGCCAGCGGCCGATCACGGGCTCGTCGTCCCGGAGGAGCTGCACCCCCGCCGCCACGAGGGATTCGTCCAGGGCCGGATCGTCGAACGTCTTCGTGACGACGACCTCGAACCGGTCGCGCGCCATCGTCTGGCCGAGGACCGAACGCACGGCCGAGGCGACGTGCTCGGACCGGCGATACGCCCCGATCACGACGGCGATCTCGGGACCCTCCGCCATCGACCGTCACCCTCCCGCGGGCGATGACCCGGCCGGAGGCCGGGCGAGCGCGTCGGGGAGGAGCCGGGCGGTGAGCTGGCCGACCGCGAACCCGAGCAGAGGTTCAAGGTTCGTCGTGTCGGCCCGGTTGTACCGCACGAGGCGCTCGAGCGCCGCCCGGCTGCCGCGCCGGTACTCCTGCCATAGGCGGACCGCCTGGAGGCCGTCGATCCCCTCGACCCCGCTCCGGTCGCCGAGCCCGAGGGTCGCCTCGATCCGCTTCAGCCCCCCGGCGAGCCCGAGCCGGTAGAGGACGAATCGGAGGTCGATGTGGACCGGCGGAACCACCAGCTGGGGGAACGTCGCCGCGAGGAACGGCACGTCGAACCGGCTGCCGTTGAACGTCACGAGGATCGGGAACCGGCGGAGGTGGGCCGGGAGCTCCTCGAGGTCCTCGCCGGCGACGAACGTCCGGGTCGATCCCCCGCCGTGGACCGTCACGACCGTGACGATCCCTTCGTACGGGGACAGGCCGGTCGTCTCGATGTCGAGGAAGGCGGTCCTGTCGCGGAACTCCGGATAGATCCGCCAGTGCTCACGCTCGGGCAGACGGCTGCCGAACCACGCGACGTCCCCTTCGGCGAGCGCCCGTTCGCTCGCGGCGAGCGCCGCCTCCATCCGGCTTCGCGCGGCGGGTGCCACCGACCTGGCCGCCGCGCTGGCGCGCAGGGACCCCCAATCCCGCACGCCGTCCCTCCACAGCTCCGCCTCGGTCGCCGGGCCGATGCCGGGGAGGTGGACGAACGTCGCACGCAGCACGGCGGGCCCCTCCACGCGTTCGGCGACGACGGGGGCCCCTAAGGAGATTTGGGGGGCTCCGGCCGCGGGTCCGCGCTCTCGACGGGCAGCGGACCGATCGGCGCGAGGAGCGCCTTCACCGCGGCCCAGAACTTGACGACCTCCGCGTTCGGGAGCCGCGCGCCGTACACCGGCGCCCGGCACTCGGCCTCGAGGACCCCGGCGTCGTCCGAATCCCAGACGAGCCGGACGACCCAGTCGTCGTGATCCTCCTCGTAGGCGAAGACCCGCTTGCGGGGGTCGGTCACCACCGGGTTCGGCTCGAGGAGGTCGAGGGGAGGCGACGGGGGCGGAGGAGGGCCCGGCATGAGCATCATGGGCGCGGGCGCGGGAGGGAGGGTCAGGCGGATCCACGCGACGACCGGCCAGCGGGTGCGGCTCGTTCCGAGCGACGGCACGCCGGGGAAGGGGCCGGGACGGTCTAAACCGTGGCGGGCGTTCCCGCTCGCCGTTCCCGGGGTTTCTAAAAAAAGAAACCACACGCGTTCTGCTTAACTGCCAAGTGTAGCCAGTTTGCGTAGCTGCGGACGTTAGTGGCCGCGGGCTGAACAGATCGCCCGAAGGCTTTCTGCGTACACCCCGGCTCTATCGATCTCGTCTTCTACGAATGTCCTCAGAGGTCTCTCTTTTTCGAGGGGGTTTCGGGCTTAGATGCTTTCAGCCCTTATCCCGGAGCGCGTGGCTGCTCAGCGATGCCTTGCCAGACAACTGATGGACTAGAGGCGCCGAATCCCCGTTCCTCTCGTACTATGGGATCCTTCTCGTCAGAGACCCTTGCACTTCCGCCAAAAAGCAACACACCTGTCTCGCGACGGTGTAAACCCAGCTCACGATCCCTTTTAATGGGCGAACAACCCCACCCTTGGTAGCTGCTGCACCACCAGGATAGGCAGAACCGACATCGAAGTAGCAAGCCTCCAG
>JBKQPJ010000017.1:0-107916 GCA_052326305.1 Thermoplasmata archaeon
GCATGGCCTTCCTCGTCGGAGAGCTCGCGGACGCGCAGCATGGGGAGGAGGCATCACCTCCTCCGGGAAAGTACTTGCGCTAGAAGTCAGGAACCCCGAACTCTCCCACTAGACGCGGCACTAGACGAACTCGTCGAGCAGGCGGTCCTTCCCGCGGATCCCCGCGGGCTGGAGGGCGAGCGGCCCGGCCTGGAGGACCTCGTCGAGCTCTTCGTACGTGGGCCGGTCGGTCTTGTAGAACAGGCCGATCGGGATCTTGTCGCCCCATTCGAGCGAGCGCTCCCACGCCTTCACGATGTCCGTGGGATCGTGTCCGGCGCTCTCGAGCTTGTAGACGCGCTGGCGGAAGAAGTCGAACGTGTTGATCTTGTTGTACGTCACGCACGGGCTGAAGACGTCGACGAACGAGAATCCCCGATGCTGGAGGCCGGCCGCGACGAGGTCGGCGAGGTGCTTGACGTCGCCCGAGAAGCCCCGGGCGATGTACGTCGCGCCGCTCGCGAGGGCGAGCGAGATCGGATCGATCGGGTTCTCGATGACCCCGCCGGGCGTCGACTTGGTCTTCTGGCCCATCCGCGACGTCGGGCTGGCCTGGCCGGTCGTCAGGCCGTAGATCTGGTTGTCCATCGTCACGTACGTGAGGTCGACGTTCCGGCGCATCGCGTGGATGAAGTGGCCGGCGCCGATGCCGAACCCGTCGCCGTCCCCGCCGGTGCCGATGACGGTGAGGCCGTGGTTCGCCCACCGGATCCCTTCCGCCACCGGGATCGCGCGCCCGTGGATGGCGTGGAAGCCGTACGACGAAAGGAAGTGGGGCAGGTTCGACGAGCAGCCGATCCCCGAGACGATCACGACGTTGTGGCTCGGGATCGCGAGGCGCTTCAGCGCCATCTCGACGGCCGCGACGACCCCAAAGTCCCCGCACCCGGGGCACCAGGTCGGCTTGGTGTCGGTCTTCCCGACCATCGAAAGGGCCGGGCCGGTCGGCGTCGGGACGGTACGGACGCTACTTTCGACCATCGTGGATCACCTCCAGGGCGCGGGCGGCGACCTCGTGCGGGAAGAACGGCTCGCCGTCGTACTTGAGGAGCCGGTTGGGGAGCTCGATCCCCGTCTCGGCCCGGAGCAGCCGGCCGAACTGGCCGGAGTAGTTCGTCTCGACGAGGAGCGACTTGTGGACCTTCCCCATGGCGGCGCGCACGGCATCCGGGTCCAACGGGTAGACGGCGGGGAAGCGGAGGAGGTTCGACTCCTGTCCGAGCTCGCCGAGCAGGTCCATCGCGTCCCGCACGGCCCCCACAGTCGAACCCCACGCCACGAACGTCAGCGGAGCGTCACCGGGGCCCTCGAACGAGAGCGCCGGCACGCTCCGGGCGAGACCGGCGAGCTTGTGCATCCGCTTGTCCATCATCTTCGTCCGCTCGGAGACCCACTTCGGTATCCCGGCCCGGATGTCGGAAATGAGGTGGCCCTTCTCGTCGTGCTCGTCGGAACCGGCGATGAAATTCAGGCCGGGCTGGCCGGGGATCGCGCGGGGGGAGACCCCGGACTCCGTGTACTGGTAGCGCCGGTACTCGTGGCCGTTCGGGGCGACCGTGAAGAGCGAAGGGACGTCGACGGCGAACGAGATCTCCTCCCGCTCGACCGTCATGAAACTCTCGGAAAGGTGCAGGTCGGCGGCGAGGATCACCGGAGTCTGCCACTCCTCGGCGAGCCGGAACGCGTCGACCGTCGCCGCGTAGGCCTCCCGGGGGTTGGCCGGGGCGAGGATCGCGCGCGGGAACTCGCTCTGGCCGGCCCCCAGCATCAGGTTCAGGTCGCCCTGCTCGGTCTTCGTCGGCAGGCCGGTGGAGGGGCCGGCGCGCTGCGAGTCCACGACCACGACCGGGGTCTCGGTCATCCCGGCCATACCGAGCGCCTCGACCATGAGGCAGAATCCCCCGCCGCTCGACGCGGTCATGGAGCGGACCCCGGCGTAGGAAGCCCCGATCGCCATGTTGAGGGCCGCGATCTCGTCCTCGGCCTGCTTCACGACGACGCCCAGGGCCGTCGAGTGGGCGGCGAGCCAGTGCATGATGGACGTCGCCGGGGTCATCGGATACTGGGCCAGGAACTTGCATCCCCCGGCCGCCGCTCCGAGCCCGATCGCCTGGTTGCCGTTCATGAGGAGCTTGGCGGCGCCCCGACGGGGCAGCGCGTGGTCGTGGACGCTCGCGTGCTGCTCGGCGAAATGGTATCCGTCGGCGCTGGCCCCGATGTTCCAGTCGACGATCTGGCCGGCCTTGCGCCCGAACGAATCGGTCAGCACCTGGTGAAGCTGGTCGAGGGGGATCCCGGCCAGGAAGGCGACCGCCCCGATCCCGGCGCCGTTCTGCAGGATCGACTGGCTCGTGTACTTGCGGGCGATCTCGAGGGTCGGGACGCCGAGGGCCTTGACCCCGGCCGGCAGGTCGGCGGGAACGGCGAACTTCTCCGGGTCGTAGACGACCGTCCCGCCGGGCCGGAGGCCCGGGGAGTGGATGTCGACGGACGCCCGGTCGAGGGCGTAGAGGATGTCGGCGCCGTCGCCCTGGGAGTGGGGCCGGCCGGCCGCGGCGCGGGCCTGGAACCAGACGTGCCCGCCCCGGATCACGGATTGGTAGGCGTTGAACCCGAACGTATGCAGGCCCATCCGCGAGAAGCAGCGGGCCAGCGACTCGCCGATCGAGGCGATCCCATCGCCAGCTTGTCCGGCGACCCGGAGCGAGATTTCCTGCACGGGATGTTTGAGCGAACTTGCGTATTAATCGCTAGCTCTGCCAGGCAAACCCTTAGGGCGCGGTGAGCCGTTCCCCGGTGTGGCTCCGAGCACGGTCCGGGTCCGGTTGTACGCCACGGCACGGGACGCCGCCCGACGATCGTTCGTCGACGTGGCGGTGCCCCCGGGCGGCCTGGCGGCCCGGGACCTCGTCCGCGCGCTCGAGACCGAGTGTCCGGACCTCGGCCCCGTGCTCCGGGTCAGCCGGTTCGTCCGGAACGACCGCTACCTGGCGGACCTGAGGGTCCGGGTCCGCCCGGGCGACGAGTTCGCCGTCCACCCTCCCTACGGGGGTGGCTAGGACGCAGATCCGCCTCACCTCGCGACCCCTCTCGGTGGCGGGCGCCGCTCGGGAGCTCGCGGGCCCGGGGCTCGGAGGGATCGCCCTCTTCGTGGGCCGCGTCCGCCCCGACACGACGCGACGGGGCCGGGTCGTGGCCCTCGACTACGAGTGCGACCGTGGGGCGGCGCGGCGGCGCCTCGGGGAGATCGCGGCGATCGCGCGGCGGCGGTTCCGAGCGGAGCGGGCGATCCTCTGGCACCGGATCGGCCCCGTGCCGGTCGACGAAGCATCGGTCATCGTGGGGGCCGCCTGCCGCCACCGAGCCGAGGCGTTCGCGGCCGCCCGGTTCCTCATCGAGGAGCTGAAGCGCTCGGTCCCGATCTGGAAGGCGGAGCGAGCACGACCCGCGCGTCGACCGCGACGGCGCCCTCGCCGACCCGCCGGACGATCAGCGGGTTGACGTCGAGCTCGGAGACCTCGGGCAGATCGACCGCGAGCTGGGAGATCCGCTCGATCACCTCGGCGAGCGCGTCGAGGTCGCTGGGCGGCTCTCCCCGAACCCCCTGGAGGATCGGGAACGCCTTCACCGACTCGATCATGTGCCGGGCCGAGAGGGTCCGGAGCGGGGCGAGCCGGAACGTGACATCTCGCATCACCTCGACGTAGATCCCGCCCAGGCCGAAGACGATGATGGGGCCGAAGCTCGGGTCCCGCTGGATCCCGACCAGGACCTCCTTGCCGGCCGGGACCTGGGCCTCGACCTCGTATCCCTCGATCCGCGCCTTGGGGGCGGCCGCCCGGACCGTCCGGTCCATCCGCGCCCAGGCGTGGCGTAGCGCGGTCGCGTCCGAGAGGCCGAGCGCCACGCCTCCGATGTCGGTCTTGTGGGAGATGTCGGGCGAGGCGACCTTGAGGACGACGGGGTAGCCGACCTGACGCGCCCCCTCCAGGGCCTCGTCGACGGTACGGACGGTCACGACCTGGGGGAATCGCAACCCATACGCCGCCAGCAGGGCGCGCGCCGCGTACTCGGGCAGCACTTCGGTGCCGGAGGACCGGGCCTGATCGATCACGGCGCGCGCGGCCGCCCGGTCGACCACGAACGTTCGGACGTCGGTCCGCAGCCGGTTCCGCCAGTCTCGGTAGCGCGCGAGGCTGGCCAGCCCCTCGGCCGCCTCCTCGGGGAAGGTGTACGTGGGCACCCCGTGCTCCTCGAGGAACGTGACCTCGTGGGAGAGGTCGGTCAGGCCGAAGAGGCAGGCGACCACCGGCTTCGTCGAGGTGCGTTTCGCCGCCAGGATCGCGTGCGCCATCAGCTGGCCCGACAGCATGCCCGCCGGGGTGGAGATGACGAGGAGGCCGTCGAGGCTGGGCGAGGCGAGCAGCGTCGTCATCAGCTCGCGGTAGATGTCGGGGCCGACCTCCGCGGTCGTGTCGACCGGGTTGCCGATCGAGGCGATGGACGGCAACCGGCGCGCCAGGTCCTGATGGATCTCCGGGGGGAGCGGAGGGAGCTCGAGCCCGTAGCGCACCGCCGCATCGGCGGCGAGGATGCCCGGCCCTCCCGAGTTCGTGAGGATCACGAGGCGAGGGCCCTCGAGGGAGAGACCGGCGCCGAAGATCTTCGCGGTCCGGAACAGGTCCCCGATGGTGTCCGCCCGCTGGACGCCGGCCTGGGCGAAGAGGGCGTCGTAGAGCTGGTCCCGCCCGGACTGGGCGAGGGAACCGGTGTGGCTCATCGCGGCGCGTTCCCCGGCCGGCGTTCGGCCGCTCTTGATCACGAGCACCGGTTTCTGCTCGGTGACCTCGCGCGCGGCGTCGAGGAACCCGCGCCCGTTCGCGAGGCTCTCGACGTAGAGCAGGATCACCCGCGTCGCCGGGTCCTGTCCGAGCGCGTGGAGGAGGTCGTTCTCGTCCACCCCAGCCCGATTGCCGACCGAGACGAACCGCGAGAACCCGATCCGCTCCGTGATCCCGTACTGGAGGATCCCGGCGCCCAGCGCTCCGCTCTGGGAGACGAACGCGATGTTGCCCTTCGGCGGCAGCTTCTCGCTGAACGTGGCGTTCAGCGACACGGTGGGGTCGGTCGTGAACGCGCCGAAGCAGTTCGGCCCGACGATCGACATCCGGTACTTCGCGGCCCGCCGGACGAGATCGGCCTCGAGCGCCGCCCCCGTGGGTCCGACCTCCCGGAACCCGGCCGAGATGACGATCACTCCCCTCGTGCCGGTCCGCCCGAGCTCCTCGACGGTGTCGGCGACCATCGCGGCAGGGACGATCACGACGCCGAGGTCCGGGCTCTCGGGGAGGGACGCGATGTCGGGGTAGCAGCGGACCCCCGAGACGCTCTTCCAGGCCGGGTTGACGGGATACGCGACCCCCTGAAAGCCCGCGGTAAGTATGTTGCGGAACAGCGCGGTACCGACCTTTCCCGGACGGTTCGACGCCCCGACCACCGCGACGGACTTCGGGTGGAACAGCTCCTCCAGATCCGGGGACTGACCGACCGGCATGGACGTTCCCGGGCGCCGACCGGGCCGGGGCTTATATATCAACGCTCGGTCGGCAGGCCGTGGGGGCCGGCGGCGATCCGACGGCGCCCCCTCCGGCCTCGGCGGCGCCGCACGGTCACGGGGCCCCCGCCCGCGGTCCCCGCGGAACGCTCCAGCGGATGGAGAAGGGGCAGATCGGCCGCATCGTGGCGATCGGGAGCGGCAAGGGCGGAGTGGGAAAGTCGTCGGTCACGGCGCTCCTCGCCTCGGAGCTCCGTCGCAAGGGCCGGTCGGTCGGGATCCTCGACGCGGACATCACCGGACCGTCGATCCCGAAGATGCTCGGCCTCAAGGGCCCGCTCGTCGATCGCGGAGAGGGGATCGAGCCGGCGCCGTCGCGCGCCGGGGTCCCGGTCGTCTCCTCCCAGTTCATGGTCGAGGACGAGCAGACGCCGGTCATCTGGCGCGGTCCGCTCGTCACGCGGCTGATCACCCAGTTCTTCGGATCGGTCCAGTGGGGCGCGCTCGACTACCTCCTGATCGACATGCCGCCCGGGACGAGCGACGTGCCGCTCACGGTGTTCCAGACGATCCCGATCGACGGCATGGTGTTCGTCCTGACTCCCCAGGACCTCGCCGCGTTGATCGTCAAGAAGGCGATGAACATGGCGCGGGACCTGCACGTTCCGCTCCTCGGGGTCGTCGAGAACATGTCGTGGATCGCCTGCCCCCACTGCGGGAAGCGGATCGACCTGTTCGGCGCGAGCCGGGTCGCCCGGGTCGCGGAGGAGTACGGCATCCCCGTGCTCGGCCGCCTCCCGGTCGCCCCCTGGATCTCCGAGCTTTCGGACGAGGGCCGGCTGGACGAGCGGTCCTCCGCCGAGATCGAGGAGCTCGCCGGAGCGTTCGAGCGGGCGATCGACACTGCTACGAAGGGCTCGATGACGGTCCTCTGAGGCGGCGCAGCTCGGAGAAGCCGAGCCCCTCGGTCGGGATCTCGCGGCGGCCGAGCTCGGCGCGCAGGCCCTCCACGTGGGCGTCGCCCACCACGACCGCGAGGCGGAGGAACCCGCGCGCGCGCAGCTGCGCGAGCCGCTCCGCCATGTGGGCGTTGCGCTCGTCGAGGAGCACCCGGGCGATCGTCGGGCTCGCGCGGCGCAGCTCTTCGACGATCTCCCCCGGATTCTCCACGTACTCCTCCATCTGCTCCTTCACGATCCGGGAGGGGATGAAGAGACCGGCGATCGAGCCGAGGAGCAGCGTGATCCGTTCCTTCGGCGGCATGGTCGTGAGGAGCCGGTTCAGCATCGCCCGCACGGGATCGTCGATCAAGAAGAGCGGCAGGTTCCGTTCGCGCGCGATGGCGGCCGCCGTGCGCATCTCGGCGCCCGGCATCCCGCCGCCGAGGTCCGCCCCGAGGCGCCGTTGCAGGACCGACCAGAGGCGGGCGAACAGCGGGATGTGGGCGGGCCGGCCCTTCGGCCCTTCGGGCGAGAAGAGCAGCTGCGCCCGCTCCGCGTCGAGCTCGATCGCGATCCCGTCGAGCGGGCGGGCGGTGAGGACGAGGCGGATCGGTTCGGCCAGATCGATGACGTGCGCGGTGCCGATCACGAGGACGGGCGCGCCGGTCGCTCCGCTCTCCACGGTCGACCGAGCCGGCCCGCCCTCTTCTGCCTTGTTCCCGGTCGCGGGGCCTCGACGGGCCGTGCGCACAACCCCCATATAGGCCGGGCGCGGTCGTCCGGCACCATGCCGTGGGCCCTCTTTTCCATCCCGTCCGCGAAGAAGGCGGAGCTCGATGCGGCCCTCGCCGACGACGTCGTCTCCCGCCAGAGCCACAAGATCCGCTCCGCGGGGGCCCTCGGGGGGCCGGCCGACCGCACGTACGTACTGATCGAAGGCTCCGCGGAGGCCGTGCGCCGCGCCGAGGGGCTCCTCGCGCCCCTGGGCGACCGTCCTCCCGCCGCCGAGGCGTCCCTGCTGTACCAGCGGTTCAAGGACGAGGAGGACGCCGCGTCCGCCGGAATGGGTCTGTTCTTCGGGGACGGCGCGTAACCGTCACTCTGGATCGGGCGCGTGGGACGGCTCGAGGTCCTCTCCCCCCGCGAACACGCGCTGGCACGATCGGTAGAACACGTCGAGCCCCAGGCCCTCGGTCGCCGAGGCGGTGAGGAGGTCCGTGAGGGGGGACATCGTTTCGATCGCGCGGAACAGCTCGATCGAAAGCTGCACGTCGGGGGTCGGGGCGTCCCGAGTGACGGCAGCGTAGAGCGACTCCGAGTCCTCCGACCACCCCGAGATCTCGCGGAGCTGCTCGGCATTTAGGACGTCGGACTTCGAGAGGACCTGCAGCATCGGCAGCCGGAACCGGAACTCGACCGTGGCGCTGAGCATGCGGAGCGAGACGAACCCCCCGGGGGTCCGGGCGAGGGCCGGATCGAACAGGAAGGCGAGGATCGACCGGTCGCCGCTGAGGGCATCGACGATCGCCCGCGACGCCTCCCGGAACGCGAACAGCTCGATCTGTCCCGGGGTGTCGATGAGGACGTAGTCGGTCTTCAGCTCGGTGACCGCCTGCTTGACGTCGAAGACCTTGAGCGCGATCATGTCGGCGGCGGCGACCTGGGCTCCGTTCGGCCCGAGGCCATACTCGTCCTGCACGTCCGGTAGGCGGACCCATTCCCGGATGTCGATGTCCGGGTTCAGCGCGGGATTCTCGTTCCCCGGATCGAGGTTCACGACGGTCGCGTCGTACCCGGCGGAGCGCATCCAGTCGGCGAAGGCTCGGACGAACGTCGTCTTCCCCGCCCCGGCCGTGCCGGTGAAGTAGATCGTCCCGGGTTCCTCCATCTACTTCTTCTCCGCCAGGGTCCGCACCTTGCGGACCTCCGCGGCCAGGGCGCGCAGGGCGGTCGCCTTGGACGTCCCCGCCCGCTTCGTGACCTTCACCCGTCCGCCGTAGACGAAGAAGCGACGAGGGTACTGCTTGGTGGGCTCGTCCTCGGCCTTCCACCCGAGGCGCTTCGCCGCCAGCGCGATCTCCTCCGCCGTCACGTCCGGCGTCCCTTCGGCCTCGGGGACGCGTCGTCCGTCCGTCCGCGAGAGCTTGCGATCGAGATAGGCCGGGTAGACGTAGAAGTGGTCCGGCATCGGCTCGGCCGGCGCCGGATCACGCGGGCGCCGAGGGCAGCCGCACGCCGTTCAGGACGCCGTCCTGCCCCGGTCGGGACCGGACCCGGACGAGCCCGAGCTCGGTCTCGAGGATCGCGCCTTTCGTGATGATGTTGCGCTGGACGAAGTTGGGATTCGCCGGGTTCTCCCGGACGGTGACGATCCGCGCGGGCTGCATCTTCTTCGTCGCGGGATCGAAGACGTTGATCGTGTGGGCGGTGAGGATCCGGAGCTTCAGGTTCCCGCCGCGGACGCGGTATCGCTTGACGGTCCCGGTCCCGAGCGTCGCGGTCTGGAGCTCCCGCCCGATCTCGAACCGCCGCTTCTTGCGGATCGGCCGAAGGCGGCCGCCCGTTCGCTTGCGCCGGGAGCGCCCCTGCCAGATTCCCATCGTAACCCCCGAGGAGCGTTCCGACCGGGGTGCCGTATTTTAGGCTTTCAGCGGGGGGCGCCGGAGGAGCGTCGGCGCCGGGGTCGGTGGACCGGGGGCTTCCGAAGGGCGTCGGAGACCCGGCGATCCGGCTTCCCCTCTACGGTCTCGCGGAGTCGGGGGCGCGGATTGGCGGACGGCCGCAGCATGATAACGGCGGGGGGAGTGGCCGCCAGGGTGGGGGCGGCCGGCGACGAGACCGCGGTCGGCATCGACGAGGCCGGACGGGGGGCCTGGCTCGGTCCGCTCGTCGTCGCCGCCGTCGCCGTGCCGTTGCGGCGGATCTCCGAGGTCCCGGGAACCGGGGCCCGCGATTCGAAGGAGCTCTCGCCGACGGCGCGCGCGGCGGCCTACGTTCGCATCGCGCAGCTCGGGACGTGCCGGTCGGTCGCGCTTCGTCCGCGAACGATCGACCGGTCCGTCGCCCGGGGCGAGCTCAACCTGCTCGAGGCGCGGGCCTTCGCCCGGCTCCTTCGCGAACTGTCGCCGCACACCGCCTACCTCGATGCGTGCGACGCCAACGCCGAGCGGTTCGGCCGGACGGTCGCCGCGCTGGCCGGGTCGCCGGCCCGGATCATCTCGCGCCACAAGGCCGACCGCGACTTTCCCTTGGTGGGGGCCGCGTCGATCGTCGCGAAGGTCCGGCGCGACCGGGCGATCGCGGCCCTCGCGCGGCGCCTGGGCGAGGAGATCGGGAGCGGGTACCCCTCCGACTCCCGAACGGTCGAGTACGTGCGGCGGACGGTCCCTCCGGGGGGTCCGTTCCCCGACTGGATGCGCGCGGAGTGGGCGACCACGAAAAGGGTTATCCCCGCGCGTCCCGGTCCAACGCTGGACGGGTTTCTCGGATGACGGTCGAGGAGACGCTCGCGTCGCTCGTGGAGCGGTTCAATCGGCACGCGGAGCGGACCCCGGCGATGGCCGAGGAGCTCCAGGGGATCGAGCGGACGATCCGCATCCGTATCACGGACGGCGGCACCTACGCGGTCGACCTCTCGGGAGGGCGGCTCCGGAACCTGCGGAGCGCGACCTCGGGCCGGGCCGACCTCACGATCACGACGGACGGGGCGACGTTCGACGGGCTCGTGCAGAAGGAGATCGGTCCGATGAAGGCGCTCGTCCTGCGCAAGCTCGCGATCGACGGCAGCCTCGAGGACAAGCTCCTGTTCCGCAAGCTCCTCTGACGGAGCGTCGGGATCAGGGCAGGAAGACGCACGCCGCGATGCAGACCCCGTAGTGGTCCATGGGGATGGAGAGCTCCTCGGTCCGATAGTGGATCCGACGAAGCTCCACGCCGCGGAAATGCGCGATCTCCTGCATCCGCCACCTCAGGAACTCCTTGAGCGACTTCTGCGTGCCGTGCAGATGCCCTTCCGCCACGTACCCGCCCTGGCCGTCGACGCGGAAGCCGTAGGCGATCCCGGCGCTGATCACTTCGCCTTCGCCGCCGCCGTGCCGGGCGAGGACGCAGTGCGTGATCGCCCCGCGGGCGATCTTCGTCCGGTCCGTCTGGCGGATCCCGATCGGGAGGACGGAGGAGACGCTGACCAGGTTCTGCTCCCCGATCCCCGCCTGGAGCAGCGCGAGATCGAAGGCATTGAGCTCGCTCGTCTTGTTGATCCCCTTCCCGCTCGTGACGAAGAACTTGGACGGTACGGGGAGGAGCGTCTGGGCGGGGGTCTCGGCGCGGGGCACACCGGGCCGGGAGGAGACCTCCCGCTTAAGGTTTGGGCGGAGCCGCGCCCCGTCAGACCATGATCGCGTGCCGGCCGCGCATCGACGCCTCGGTCTCGCCGCGGGTCGCGAGCAGCTCGGCGACGATCGCGTCGGTGAGCCGGAGGCTCGCCGATTCGAACAGCGTCCCGAGCGGAGCGTACCTCGGCCGGTCGGCGTCCTCGGGGAACTCGATCGTCAGGAGGAGCGTGGCCGTGTGGGCGAGCTTCGAGGAGGGGCGCGACGTGAGGACGATCAACTGGGCGCCCTCCCGGCGGACGATGTTCGCCGTCTGGATCGACGAATAGCTCTCCCCCTGGCCCGAGAGGATGAACACCGCGTCGCCGGGCCGCACGATCGGGGTGACGCTCTCCCCGATGACGTAGGCGCGCAGACCGGTCTGGACGAGGCGCATCGCGAACGCCCGGCCGATGATCCCGCTGCGTCCGGCCCCGTAGACGAACACCTGGGGCGCGGCGTGCAGGATCGCGACCGCGCGGGCGATCGCGGCCGGCTCGACGCGGACGAGCGCCTCGGTCACCCGCTCGCCGATGTACCGCTGCGCGCGGACGAAGCGGGAACCGTTAGCGGGAGCGTCGGTGGCCACTGCCCCCTCCTTTCGGGGACGGGCGCCGGTGCGTGGACGAGGGCCTCGGGCGCGGGCGGGACCGGCTCGGCCGCGAGGGCCGGGACCGTGCGGGCGCGACGCGCCGGGGGGGCGGCGTCCGCCCGGGCCGGGCGGGCGTCGCGGGACGGACCGCGGGCTTGGGGGCGGGGCGGGCGGTCGGCGGCGGGTGGTGCCGCGTCCACCGTCGGGTCAGCGACCGTTCGTAGAGGAGCTTCATGTACATCGCGTCGTGCTCGAGGAGCGGCGAGCTCGAGATCACGGTGAGATCGTAGTCGCGCTCGGAGAGCAGCTCGGCGAGCGGGTCGAAGCGGACCAGGCCGCGTTTGATCGGAGTGAGGCGGAACTCCCCGGGCCCGTAGAACTCGACCCCCGAGAAATTGAGGTAGAGCGGGCCGTCGGTCGCGCGGACGAACTCCTTCAGGATCGGGTCGAGCTCCTCGGGATCCTCGAAGCTCTTGCGCTCGCGCGCCGCGAGGTGCGGCAGGTTGAGGACCGGCACGGTCCCTTTCGCACGATGCACGAGCTCGAGGACCTCTTCCCTCGACCCGAAGACGTCCGGGTGACCGCTCGGTTCGATCGCGAGGCGCACCTTCCCCTTCGTCGACTTGTTGAGCCAGTCGGAAAGGTCCGAGACGATGTCGGTGAGCGCCTGCACCGAGTCCGCGCGCTGGCCCGGTCCGTAGAACCCGAGGTGGGTGACGGCGAGCCGGGCCCCGAGCCCCTGGGCGAGGACCCCGGTCCACTGGATCTGCCGGGTCGACTGCTCGCGGGCGTCGTCCGAGCCGAAGAAGTCGACGTAGTACGGGGCGTGCAGGGTCAGGTCGACATCGAGCGCGCGGGCGAGGATGCGGGTCTGCTCGAGATCGGCCCAATCCTTCGCGAGGCTCCAGGTGAGGGTGGTCAGCGAGTCGCGCCGGCGCAGGGGCGCGGCGAGCGCCTCGGCGGTGGCGGGCGCCGCCGGCTTGTCCGGCGGGCCGACGCCCACGACCAGCTGCTGCACGAGCTCGCGCGGAAGCTTGCCGATCTCCTCGTCGAGCGCGGGCCGCGTGAGGTGATTAACCTTGATGAACTGCACCTCCATCGCCGTGAGCCCGAGATGGTGGACGTCGGCGATCCCGTCCCGCAGCGTCCGGCCCTTACAGGAGAGGGGGATCCCTGCGGGTCCGAATCGAATCACGACGCACCAGGCCTCAGACAGGGAGGCGGGCCTACTCTACGAAACTATATATCGGAAGCCCGGGGTGCGGGTGCTCCTCGGACGGCGGCCTTTCCGGGTCGGAAACCGAGCCCGACGAGGTACATCTCCGAGGAGGCCTCGCGGGACGCCGGCGGCTTCGTCCGCCGGACGCGCGCGAACGTGCCGGCCATCTCCTCTTCGAGGCCGTCCAGGAGGTCCCCGTCGAACACCTTCGCCGCGAACGCGCCCCCGGGCCGCAGCACCTCGACGGCGACCCCGAGCGCGAGCCGCACGAGGTCGACCGAGCGCGCGTGGTCGGTCGCGTACGCCCCGCTGATCCGGGGCGACAGATCGGAAAGGACGAGGTCGAACCGTTCGGGGCCGAGCCGCTCCCTCAGCGTGGGATCGCCGACCCGCCCGCGGACGACCCGGACCCCTTCGATCGGCTCGATCGGGCGCACGTCGACCGCGACCACGCGGCCCCGGGGTCCGACCCGTTCCGCGGCGACGACGGACCAGCCGCCCGGGGCGGCGCCGAGGTCGAGGACGCGCCGGCCCGGTCCGAGAAGGCGATACCGCCGGTCGAGGTAATCGAGCTTGAACGCGGCTCGCGACCGGAGGCCCTGGCTCTGGGCCGCCTGGTAGAACGGATCGCGTCGGCGATCGTCCAGGAAACGTCGGCTCATCGGTCGTTCCCGCTGGCGGAGCTAGCCCCGGCCGGGCGGGCGGGGCCGGTGGGGCCGTCCGAATTTGAATCGGAGTCTCTTGCACCCCAAGCAAGAAGGATGGTCCAAGCTACCCCACGGCCCCGTGCCGGTCGCGCGGCGACCGGGGGCGGCGAGATAATGGTTTGCCCGGGGGGCCGGGCCGCGCCTAGCGGACGAACCACCACGTGGCGATCCCGGCGACGGCGATGATGGCCGTGTTGAGGAGCGCGAGCCAGAAGAACCCCCAGAGGTCGGCCTTTCCCTCCGCGGGGGTCATCTCCGGTGAAGGGGTGGAGCTGCCCGGGTGCCGGGCGTAGGGGGTGGTGTACGACTCTTCGCCCATCGTCCTCCGGCACGACGGGTCCCGCGTTCTTAATCCCTCGGTCCGTTCGCGCGCCTAGGCCGCGAACCACGGGAGGCGGGCGGCGGGCCCGGTCGGCCGCAGCACGAGGAGGTGGACGTTCGCCCCGGGGTCCCCGGGGGCGTAGGAGTCGCGGTGGGCGAGCTGGTAGAGCACGAACAGCGCGTCCTCGTCCGAGCGGACGTTGAGCGAGCCGAGCACGTCGATCCCGAACCGGCGGCGGATGAGGCCGAGCATCTCCTCGAAGTCGATCTGGGCCGACCCTTCGGCGGCCTGGGCGCGGCGGAACAGCCCGACCACGACGCCGGTCGCGACCCGCAGGACGTCGCGCGGTTCGACCTTTCGAAGGTGGAAGTGCGGGGAGGCGTCGGCCCGGTCCGCCGGGGGAACGACGAGGATCGAGACGTCGTGCTCGATCGTCGGTTCGTCGGGTCCGGCCAGTCGGGTCCAGGCCTCGTCGGCGGCGAGATCGTTCGGGGCCACGAAGATCGCCCGGCGGCGCGCGGCGGCTCCGCCGCGGCTGCCCGCCAGCCATCGGTCGATCCGCTCCGCGAGCCCGGCCCGCTCGGCCGAGGGAACGAACACGGGGTACGTCCGTCGCGGGACGCCGGCCTCCTGGACCCAGAACGAGGCGTCGGGCTCGCCCGGCTTGCGCTCGGGAGCGACCCGGGCGTAGCCCAGCCGACGGAGCACGGCCTCGGTGTCCCGGAGTCGATCGTCGCTGCTCGGACCCGGTGTCGGAGGGGACATCGGCTCCGAAAGGCACCTCGGACCGAGATAAGCTTCGCGCGCCCCGGCCCTACAGGCCCGACGGTACGCCGGCCCGGACGAGCGGGGCATTGACCAGGATCGCCGCGACCACCGCGAGCAGGTACGGCCCCGAGAAGATGAACCCGCGCCGGGCGGTCTGCCGGGAGGCGTCGGTCCACATCGGGAGGGCGAGGGCGACGAAGATCCCTCCCAGCGCGACCAGAGCGACGAGCACCGGCCAGGTGACGGCCCCCGACCAGCCGATCAGGATCGCCGCCGGCACGAGGAGCGCGGCCGAGAGGACCACGACCTTCCCGGAGTAGGCGACATCGTCCATCCGGGGGAGCATCGGGAGGTCCGCCCTCGCGTAATCGTCCCGGAGTAGGATCGCGAGGCTCCAGAAGTGCGGCGGGGTCCAGAGGAAGACGAGCACGGCGAAGGCGATCCCTCCGGTGGTCCAGTGGCCGACCGCCGCCGCGCTCCCCGCGAGCGCCGGAGCGCTCCCCGCGAACCCCCCGATCACGATGTTCCAGCTGGAACGGCGCTTGAGCCAGGCCGTGTAGACCACGACGTACGTCAGCCCCCCGAGCAGGATCGAGAGCCCGGTCAGCAGGTTGAGCAGGAGCGTCGCTCCGCCCACGCCGAGGGCGAGGAGGCCGAGGCCGACCGCGAGCACCGCGGAGGCCGGCCCGTTCGCATCGGCGGCCAAGGTGCGCTCCCGGGTCCGATGCATCCGGCGGTCGACGTCGCGGTCGAGGTAGTGGTTCAGCATCGACGCCCCCGCGCTGGCCGCGGCCCCCGTGGCTACGAGGAGGGCGAGCCGGACGAGGTCGATCGAGCGGGGATCGGCCAGGACGAAGCCGCCGACGGCGACGGTGCAGATGAGCGCCGTGATCCCCGGCTTGGCGAGCGGAAAGTAGGAGGTCCACGAGGCTCGGGGGGGATCCGATGGAGGGGCCGGGGCGATGGGAGGGGTCGACATGGAGGGGGTCCTCGCGGGGGGGCAGAGGTCGGGGGCGGCCTTCAGCCTTCGGGGCTCCGATCGCCGGGGCTCCCGTTCCGGAACGGGGCCGGGGTCGCGGATCCCACCGGGGCCGCCGGGGGCAGCGACTCCTCGGAGGCGCGGCGGGCCCAGTCGATCCACCGGCGCGGCATCTCCCTCAGGTTGGAGAGGAGCACGAGGATCAGCAGGAGGCCGAACAGGACGGTCGCGAGCCCGAGGTGCGCGATGATCAGCGCCGCCTGGAGGTTGCTCTCGACGACCAGCCCGCCCAGCAGTGCCTCCGCGACGACGAGCGCGAGCGACGCGAGGCTCAGCCGGAGGAGCACCCGGCGACCCCGCTCGAACGCGAGCCCGAGGAGGGAGAGGACCAGGACCGAGACCGAGAGGACGAACGCGAAGACCCGGTGGCTCCACTCCACGGCCGCCGGGCCCTGGAAGGCGGGGAGCAGGTTCCCGTTCGGATAGCACGTCGGCCAGTGGGGGCATCCGAGCCCGTCCCCGTTCGCCATGACGTTCCCGCCGAGCAGGATCGTGGCGTAGCAGAGCACCGCCGCGAAGAGGGCGACGATGCGGAACAGGTCGTGGCCCCGCATCGTCCCGTTACGGCGCCTCCGACGACGGGGCGGCGCTCGGCAGCGGGACCGGGGTCCGGGCCGGGACGGGCGCCGGCCGGGGGGTCGGTCCGGTCATCACCGAGGGAAGCGGCTCCCCCCAGGGGTCGTCCGCGGTCACCGGGGTGCCGGCGAAGTAGGAGTAGACCATGTTGAACAGGAAGACGAGCTGGCCGATGCCGAGGATGTACGCCCCGAGCGTCGAGAGGAAATTGAGCGCCTGGAAGTTGCCGCTCCAGAGGTACGTGTAGACGCGGCGGGGCATCCCCTCCGCGCCCAGGAGGAACATCGGGAACAAGAGCACGTTCACGCCGACGTAGGTCAGGAGGAAGTGGATCTGCCCGAGCCGCTGGCTGTACCAGCGGCGGGTGAGGATCGGGAAGTAGAAGTAGATCGCCGCGAAGATCGCCATCAGCGTCCCGCCGAGGATGATGTAGTGGAAGTGGGCCACGACGAAGTACGTCCCGTGGTACAGGTAGTCGATCGGGATCGAGGCGAGCATCAGGCCCGAGAGCCCGCCGATGACGAAGCCGGTGATGAACGCCACGCAGAACCACATCGGCACGGCCATCCATATCCGGCCCCCCCACAGGGTGGCGATCCAGTTGAACGTCTTGACCGCGGACGGCACGGCGATCGCCATCGTCGCGAGCATGAAGACGAACCGGACGTTCGTCGCGATGCCCGTGACGAACATGTGGTGCTCCCAGACGGCGAACGAGAGGACGGCGAAGACCCCAAGGGAGATCGCCATCGCCCCGTAGCCGAAGATGTCCTTGCGCGCGAGCTTCGGGAGGATCGTGGAGACGAGCCCGAACGCGGGGAGGACCATGATGTACACCTCGGGGTGCGCGAAGAACCAGAAGACGTTCTGGTAGAGGAGCGCCCCGCCGAGCGGCGTCCCGTTGGCCGCCGCGAGCATGTGCGTGTGGAGGAGGCGGTCCGACAGGATCATCGTGAGGCCGATCGACAGCGACGGGAGGGCGAAGATGAGGAGCACCGAGTTGATCAGCGTCGCCCAGACGAACAGCGGCATGTTCCAGTAATGCACGCCCGGCGCGCGGTGCTTCAGGATCGTGACGAGGAAGTTGACCGCCCCGAGCATCGAGGAGATCGTGAGGATGTGCAGCCCGAGGATCCAGAGGTCGATGCCGTTCCCCGGGGCCTCGACGGAGAGAGGAACGTAGCCGGTCCACCCCGCGTTGGCGTTCGAGAGGATGAGGATGATCCCGGCCGGCGGGAGCATCCAGAAGGCGATCGCGTTGATCCGGGGGAGGGCCATCTCCCGCGATCCGATCATCGACGGGACGAGGTAGTTCCCGAAACCGGCGAGGGTCGGGATGACGAACATGAAGACCATCAGCACCCCGTGCATCGTGAACAGCACGGAGTAGACGTTCGGCGAGATCCCGAGGGTCGTCTGCGGGTCGAGCCCCAGCCCCTGGGCGAGGCCGAGGTCGGTTCGGATCAGCGTGGCGTAGATCCCGCCGATGAAGAAGAACAGGATCCCGATCCCGATGTACATGAGGCCGATCCGCTTGTGGTCGGTCGTGAACACCCAGCGCTTCAGCACCGCGAGCAGCCACGGCCCGCGGTAGGCGAGCATCCACAGGACGAAGCCGGCGAACCCGGCGATCAACGCGACCAGCACGACGGCCGTCGTCACCGCGCTCATCGGGCCCCTCCCGTCGTCACGTCAGCAATCCCCCGAGCACGTACGCGATCGCCGCGCCGGCCAGGACCAGGATGAGGACCTGGAGGAACCGGATCTGGGCCTGCGCGCTCACCGGCCCCGGGGGGGTGGGGACGAACCGCCGGCCGAGCGGCCAGGCGCGGTAGGTGCGGTCGACGACGTGGAAGATCGCCGCGGCCATCAACGACATCAGCCCGATCGCGTAGCCGAACGACGTCTGGGCGCCCGGGCTGGTGAGCGGTCCGAGGCGGATCGAGTACACCGCGAGCACCGCGATCCCGAGCAGCATCATCGCGACGACCGCCGTGTAGAGGGTCAGCGTCCGATCCCGGAGCGCCGCCATATCGCTATTCAAACAGCTCCACCCTCCTTCCGGTCGCCCCGCGGTACCGATCGACCCGGTACAGGATCCCCAGCGTGAACAGGCAGGAGAGGACCGCCGCGATCCCCCCGATCGCGACGAACAGGAGGTCCAGCGGTTCGCCGGCCGCGACCCCGAGCACGCCGTAGACGAAGGTCGCCGCCCCCGCCGAGCCGACGATCACGAACCCGGCGAGGATCCCCCAGAGGACCCCGGTCTTCCATTGGGGCCGGTCCGCCCGGGGTTCAGTCATGGGGCCTCCGCTCGGGGACGCCGGGAGGGGAGGGGGAGCCTGCGGACGGGGGGCGGTAGACCCCCTCGAACGCGTGCGGCCGGGCGGCGATCCGCCGGCGGTAGCTGCGCACGTACCTCCAGTGGAAGAGCGCGACGGCCAGCCCGTTCACGAGGAAGATCGGTCCGAGCGTTTGGGCGACGACCATCGGCGCTACCTGGACCCCGGGGGTCTCGCCCCCCCAGACGGTCATCAGGATAAGGAAGCCGAGCAGGGAGGTCGCGATCCAGATGAACAGCGGGCGGTCGCGCGGATGGGTGCGCTTCGACCGGTCGAGGAACGGCAGGAACAGCACGTACGCGATGAGGGCCGTCGTCGCGCCGACAGCGATGAGGGGCGTCACCCCCTGGAAGTCGACCAGCTTGAACACCCAGAGGAAGTACCAGTCGGGCTCGGTCACGCCGGGCGAGACGCCGAGGTTGCCGACGTACGTCGGGAGCTGCCACGGCCAGAGCGCGGCGATGCCGAAGAGGACCCCCGTGTAGAGGAGGCCCCATTTCGCCATGTAGAACAGGATGTGCGGCATGAACGGCACGTGGCTGCGGTCGTCCTTCTCGGTGAACCGTCGCCGCTGGGCCGGGTCGGAGGTGGCCGGCGGCGCGATCCCGTGCGATTCGAACAGGGCGATGTGGGCGTAGAGGAGGGCCCCGAGCGCGATCGGGATCAGGAGCACGTGGGCGTCGAACATCCGGGAAAGGAGCCCCTGGGTGGTCCCGTCCCCCTGGACGAACGGGCCGAGCAGGGGCCCGAAGGTCGGCAGACGGAGCGCGAGCACCAGGCCGACGTTCGTCGCGTTGTAGGAGAGCTGCGTGTAGGGAAGGAGGTAGCCGGTGAACCCCATCCCGAGGGTGAAGACCATCAGGAGCGTGCCGACCATCCACGAGAACTCGCGGGGGGCCTTGTAGACGCCGAGGTAGTAGCCCCGGAAGAAGTGGACGAACATGAGGAAGATCATCGCGTAGGCGCCGTACAGATGGGTCGAGAGCAGGAGGGCGCCCATCGGCACCGAGTGCAGGAGGTAGTACGTCGAGCACCAGGCGGCGGGCGCCGCGGAGAGCGCTCCGACCGGTTGGCCGCAGGGGGTAAGCGTGGGCAGGGTGCTCGGCTGGTAGTAGAGGAGGAGGAGGGCCCCCGAGACGACCTGGTAGAGGAAGGCGTTCACGACGAACGCCCCGGTCCAGTACGACGGCTTGAACGTGAACTCGGGTTGGGGCCGTAGCGCCCACTTGCGCATCGCCGTGCGGTCCTCGACGAACCCCCAGAGGCGGTTGAGGGTCCGGTTGTACCATCGAGAGAACGT
This sequence comes from Thermoplasmata archaeon, assembly GCA_052326305.1. Taxonomy (GTDB): domain Archaea; phylum Thermoplasmatota; class Thermoplasmata; order Lutacidiplasmatales; family UBA184; genus Lutacidiplasma. The sequence continues at coordinate 19,770 of JBKQPJ010000017.1, forward strand.
CACCGATGAACCGCTCCTGCTAGAGGAAATTGCAGAGGTGGACCGGCGACTCGGTCGCCAGCTGGCTCGTGTTCCCCACTCCGTAATCGCCCTGCAGCGTGTTGAGGTGCCCGTTCACGGGCGGACCGACCACGTTCGTCGCGAAGACCTGGTTGGCCTGTGGGCCGGTGGTGTAGGGCGCGGTCAGGATGACCTGGGGCAACGGCAGGACCGCCGGTCCGGTAAGGTTCGAGGCGCGGTTCGCGACGTCGTAGGTCGAGCCATGGCAGGAGCAGTGGATGTAGAAGTTCTTCCCGCCGGGCGAGTCGTCCTGGCACGTCCCGGGGGGGTAGTACGCGATCGCCGGCGCCGGGCACCCGAGGTGCTGGCAGATCGCGCTGAACGCGACGATCGAGCCGTACGGCCCAATGCCTCCGGGAACGTAGTCCTGGACCTCGTGGAGGTTCAGGAGGAAGTTCGGCTCGTTCCGCAGCGGATAGTTGAAGAGGTACAGCTCCGAGGTCTTGCCGTTGATCCCGGTGTTCGGGTCGAGCGAGCCCTTGCCGATCGTGAGGGGGCTGCCGTCGAGGTCGAGCAGGAGGACCGTGGGGTAACTCGACAGGCCGACCGCCGGCGGCTGCACGTACTGGAGCGCTCCGCCCACGGCCCCCCCGGCGCCGATCCCGAGCACGCCGGCCACGGCCGCGAGCTTCAGGATGTTGCGTTTCGTCTCATCCACCTCCCCGTCGGCGGCGGCGACGCGACGGACCTGGCCGATCGGCAGTTCGAGCGCCGCCTCGCGTCGGGGCGGGAACGGGCACGCGTCGGTCCCGCAGAGCTCGGGGAACGTCAGAGGGTCCTCCCCCGGGTGTCCGGCCGGGCGTCGTCGGCCTCCCCGGGCGGTGGGATTGTCGCCTCGCCCGGGAGCTCGGCGTTCTCGCTCCCGTAGTAGACGCCCCACGTGATGCCGATCCCCATCAGAAGGACGAGGACCTCGGTCAGCGTCACGATCTGGTCGGGGGAGAGCGCGCTCATCGGAACTCCTCCGTCGGCGGGACCCCGCCAGTGACCGACCAGCTGAGGATCGGCGAACCGCCGGTCCAGGGCACGCCCGGGGGCGGCGGGAGGCGGGGGAGCGCGGCCGGAGGCACCGTCACGGCCGCCGGGATGGCACTCGCGCGGGCGACCGCGGGGTCCAGTCCGAGCAGCGCGGATCGCAGGCTCGGCGCTCCATTACCGATCGGCAGGTCGGCCGCCTTCGACACCTCCGAGAGCAGGTCCTGCTTCAGCCGGATCGCGCGGCCGTACCATCGCCCCAGCGTCCGCACCACCTGGGCGTTCTCCCGGCCGAACAGGAGGAACGCCGCGACGACCGCGATGATCATCCAGTCGATGTCGGAGAACATCCCCATCAGCTCACCCCGCTCCCGCGGCGAGCCCCGGCTTCGCGCGGGCGTTCGAGCGGCGCTCCCAGCGGGCGGCGAAGTACGCCCCGCCGAGGTAGAGCGCCATCATCGGCGCCGCGATCAGGAGCATCGTGATGCCCGAGTTGTCCGGGGTCACGATCATGCCGAAGATGAGGGACCCGAGGATCGCCCCCCGCCAATGCTTGCGCCAGGCCCCGGCCCGGACGACCCCGAGGCGGGTCAGGCCGTAGATGAAGACCGGCAGCTCGAAGACGACGCCGAAGGCGAGCGAGTAGAGCAGGGCGAACGTGACGAACGACTGGACGCCGAGCACGGGGTCGAGCCCCATCGCCGCCACGTACAGGAACAGGAGCCGGAAGGTGAACGGGGTCAGGAAGAACACGCCGATCGCCGTGCCGAGGGCGAAGAGCGCCGTCGCCGGTAGGCCGATCTGGCGCAGCAGCATCCGCTCGTTCCGGCGGAGGGCGGGGACGAGGAACGCGGCGACCTCGTGGACGATCCACGGCATTCCGAGGATGAGGGTGAGCAGGAGCCCGATCTCCATCTGGACCACGATCGAATCCGCGACCCCGACGTTCAACAGCGTGATCCCGGGCGGGAGCATCCAGGCGACCATGGCGCGGAACACCTGCGCCGTGATGTTGTAGAACGGGTTCGGCCAGGGGTAGGCGAGCGGGATCCTCCACCCGTCGACCGTGACGTGGAACGGCACCAGCCGCACGAGGATGAGCGCGCCGAAGAGCGGGCCGAGCACCAGCGCGACGCGGACGAGCCGTCGCCGGGCCTCGGAGACGACCGCAAGGATCCGGTCGAGGTCGCCCATCGTTCCCTACCGGTCCGGTCCGAAACCCGTCAGGACGGACCGTGGCAAGACCTGTCGGTCGCCGAAACGTTCCTCCGTCTCCCATGCCGGCGTAGGACCGTCCGTCCTAGCGCGGTGCGGTCGACGAGGGGGCTCCGGGGGATGGTGCGGTCTGCTCGGCCTTCAGCTCGCGCTCGACCTCGAGACGGCCCTTCTTGAACTCCCCGACGGACCGACCGAGGCTATGGGCGAGCTGGGGAATCTTGCTGGACCCATAGAATAGGATTCCAGCCACTACGGCGATGATCAGCCAGTCGTCGATGGAGTCGAACACCGTTCTCCTCGACCGTCTCACTCGGGAACCGCCGATATGACGTTCGTACGGTGCGACCCAACCCGTACGCACGGTCCGTATCTGGGGCGGATAAAGGGTCGATCGCGGCCGGGCATCTCAGGCGAGCTCGGTCAACACGGATTCGCTGCCCGACGCGACGGCCCGGTCGATCGCGAGCTCGGCGAGCAGCGAGAGGCAGGTCCCGGAGCGCTTGAGGAGGTACGACGTGGCCCGGTTCCGGCCCGAGCGGGCGCTCAGCGCCGTGGCAACGGCCGCCAGCGCCGAGCCGTTCCCGACGCGGTCACCCTGTTGGTAGACCTCGCAGGCGTGGTCGAGGGAGGGATGCATGACGGAGTCGACCACCGCCTTGAGCTGGCCCTTGACATCGGGGATGATCTCCGCCAGTCCCGCGGCGGCGTCGATCGACAGGCGGGGCGCCTCCTCGTTCAGCGTCGCCAGCGCCTCGCCGAAGAGCGCTGCGAGCTCCTCGAGGGAATGGACCACGACCCGCCATTCGAGCAGCTGGCGGGGGTCGGGGCTGCCGATCCGTCGGGCGAGCGACCAGTCGCGGCTCGCGAGGAACAGCTGTCGCACGAGCAGGGCGAGCACCTTGTTCGCCTCCTCCTCGAGGGTCGGAAGCCGACGGCTGCGCCCCTTGCGCCGGGCGACCTCCTCCATCTCCTCGAGGAAGGCGACCAGGATCATCTTCATGCGCTGGACCAGCTGGGGAAGGCCGTACTTCGACGGGTCGATGAAGTTCTGGAGCACGACCCGGTTGGGCTCCTGCGCGACCACGGAAACGCCGAGGAGCCCCCGGGCGGCCTGGAGCAGCTCCTCGAGACGATCCGGGGCGAGCGGCACGTCGGTGCGGACCTCGATCGAGTCGTGCCCGACCCGGTAGGCGCCGACGATCAAGCGCTCGAGCAGCCCCGGCGTCTCGATCGACCGCGCCTGGACGAGGAACGGAGTGGTGACCCCCGGGGCTCCGGGCGCCGGGGCGGGTTTCAGGTACAGCGTCCCGTCATCGTTCTGGTCGAAGACGACGAGATCCCCGGGATGGAGGTTCATCGCCTCGGCCCACGGCTTGGGGAGGGTGACCGCGATCGACGAATGGCCGGCCTTCAAGACTCTACGCTCCCGACTCGGGGTTCCCCACGCCATCGATCCGCTCTGAACCTACTACGGGTTCCGTAGGCTGTAGGGCGGGGGGGTCTTGAACGTTTCGTCGGCGGCGGGAGGGCGGGGCGGCTCAGGCGGTCGGCGGGGAAGTCGGCGGTTTGCCGGCCGGCGGAGCGCCCGGTTCGGCGTAGCCGAGCCGCTCGGGAGGCATCTCGTGCTTCGCCCCCTCCCGCCGCCCGACCACGAACCCGGCGACGATGGCGATCACGGTCAGGGTGACGATCGTCCCGACGATGATGAAGACGGCCAGCCCCGGCCCCGGGGCCGAGGAGGAGGGGACGAGATAGGCCGGGACGGTCGTGTTGAAGGCGATGAAGCCGTACATCCCGGCGGCGAAGTGGCCCGATTCGGTGCAGACGAACTCGTACCAGCCGGGTTTCGATGGGGCCGTGAAGCTCCGGGTGAGGGAGGATTTGGCCGCGGGGACGATGTTCGCGAGGGGCGGGAGGGCGCACGTCGAACCGGTCCCGTTGATGAATTGCTGGGGGGTATCGGTCGACGGTATCGAGACGTTCGCGCACCCTAGGATGGTGAACGTATGGATCCCGCCGTTCGTGTCGCCGTTGATGAACTTGAGCGAGATGGAGACACTCTCGGGCACCCCGTTGATCACGTTCGGGGTGAACCCGAAGGTGCTCGTCGCCGTGACGGTCACGGACGTCGAGGTGTCCACGATCTCGGACGACGCCCGGGCCTCCCGGACGACATCGTTGCCTGCCAGTCCCGCGAAGAGGACCAGAAGGAGGATGCCTACCGCCACGGCGGTGCGTCCGGCTCGCTTCACTCCCATCCTGTCCGGGGAGCTCCCCCGGCCGCCCCTCGCAGACCGGGTGCGGTTCAAACCCCCTCCGTACGTACCCGTTCGCCCGTATCCGGGGCCCGGGAGGGCAAAACCGTACGAACGCGGGGGATATGTAGGGCCGTAGTGCACGACCCCATCGTGGACGGGTCCAGAACGTCGGGGACGCGGACGATCCCCCTGGCGTTCGGCTCCTTCGGGGCGGTCGGGTCCGGGACGGCCGGTGCGACGAACCTTCAGCTCACCCAGCCCCTGCTCTGGGCGATGATCGCGATCAGCACCGCCGGAGCGATCGTGACGTTCGCCTTCCTCGTCTACGCCCTCTGGCGCTACCGGGATCCGGCGGTGCGGAGGCGACGTTATGGTTAACAAGCTCGAGGTCGCCTGGACCCTCACGGTCGTCGCCCTGATCACCGGGGTCGGCGTGTACTCCACGGTCCTGCTCTACAAGATCGACGCGCTCACACCGAACCCGGCCGAGTACGTCGAGGTGACCGGCCACCAGTGGTACTGGGAGTTCTGCTACTCGAACAAGACCTGCTTCAACTCGAACTACAACGCCGCCACCGGCCAGACCACCGGCGGGGCGTTATGGGCGACCCCCGGTTCGGTGATCCAGGTCAACGTCACCGGCGCCGACGTGATCCATTCGTTCAACATCCCGCAGCTCGGCATCCGGATCGATGCGATCCCGGACCGGGTGAACACGATCGACATCCAGATCCCGAACGCTCCGGTGGGCACGGAGTACGCGATCCAGTGCACGGAGTTCTGCGGGACGTTCCACGGCACGATGCGCTCGGAGCTCGTGCTGACGTAAGGCGCCCGAGCTCCCCCGGCGGAGGGGCCGGTCCGGTTCACGCGCCGCCGTGCTGGGAGGGAGGCGACCGGGGGAAGCGGCCGGCGAACCCCGCGACGACCAAGAACACGGCCCCGATCCCGAGGAGGATCGCGGAGCCGGCGAGCACCCACGTCTCCACGATCGCGCTGCTCGGCGGACCGCCTCCCGTGGGCACCGGGACCCCGGCGTAGAGGTACCCGAACATCCCATTCTCGAAGTGGCCGGGGACGGTGCAGACGAACTCGTAGATCCCTTTCGCGGGGATCGAGAAGTTGGCCCAACCGCTCTTCCCGGCCTCCGAGGGGATCGTGGCGTTCGCGAGCGGAGGATGGTCCTTGAGCCAGCCCACCGTCGTGATGTTCAGGTCCGGTTGCGCCACGACCGTGAACGTGTGGGCGAGACCGCCGAGATTGGTGACCTTGATGATCACGTTCGCGGGGAACTGGGCGGGCTGGGCCGAGAGGGCCGCCGGCTGGAAGGAGAAGGAGTTCGTCGCGTTGTCGGAGAGGACGAGACCGGGCGAGCTCGACGAGATGTTCAGGAAGCCCCACATGCCGGCCTGGAACTGGTACGGGACCTGCGACACGAACTCGAAGGAGTCGAGGCTCGCGGTCTTCGCGATGGAGAAGTTCGCCCATCGTTCGTGACCCGCGGGGACCGAGACGTTCGCGATCGGCGGGTAGCTGGCGAACGATTCGTTCAGATCTGCCGGAGTCCAGGATCGGTTGAGCAGGACCCCGCTCTGGCTCGACAGGGTGAAACTATGCGGGAGGAGACCGGTGTTGTTGAGGTGCACCGACACGTTGTCGCCGGGCGCCGCGCTGATCGACCTCGGGTCGAACGCCGGCCCGTCCGTCAGGACCAGGTAGATCGTCTCGTTGGCCGCCGCCGGGTGGGCGTACCCGACGGACGGGGCGAAGGAGAGGAACGGCACGCCGCGGGCCCCTCCGACCGACGCGACGACGGCCAGCACGAGCCCGGCGGCGAGCCACGGGGACGCCCGACGCACACCTCCCGCCGATCGGCCCCACGGCGTGACCTTGACCGCCTCCCGGGAGACTCTCGACCGCCGAACCGTTGATATCGGCACTGTACGAATCGCCCCTCCCTCCCTTTAGCGGACGGAGAGGGGCCGGTCGGCCGCGGACGGTTCCGCCGGGCGCGTGCGGACCGCGGGGCGGGCCGATCCCGTCGCGTCGGTCTGGCGTAACGGCGGGGTGGCGGCCGTCGGTCCGGAGTAGCAGCGGCGGACGAGGTAGCTCACCTCCCCGACCATGCCGACGGTCATGACCGCGCCGAAGAGTATCCGGGAGGCGTTCTGGCCCCCGTCGGCCACGAGCCCGACGGCGGAAACGGCCATGGCCAGGAAGAGCCCGCTGAGCGCGATCAGGAATCGCAACTCGGACGGCGACGCCCGGTGCTGCAGGAGGACCCGGGCCACGAACAGGAACAGGCCGACCATCACCGCCGCGGCGGCGAGCCCGCCGACGAGCGGAAAGGCGGTCACCCACGGGGCCGAGACGCTCGCGAGGGCGAGGGCGGCGGACCCGGATCGCTCGACGGAGGAGAGCGGCGCCCAGAGAAGGAGCGCGATCATCACCACGGCCATCGACCAGTAGAGCCAGATCGACGAGAGGCCGAGGGCGATCGCCGTCGGGATGGAGAGCGCCCCGCTGGCCCCGCCCACGGCGAACAGGAGCCCCATCAGCACCTCGGAGCCCGTCACCGCGACCCCGAGGGTGAGCGGCCAGGTCCAGCCCCGCGTGGAGATCGTGCGGTCCTCGAAGAGGATCTGGGAGACGAACCAGAACCCGGCCGGGAACATCATCATGAAGTTGAACGAGAGCAGCACCCAGGTCCATGCCTCCGTACCGTTCTGGTCGATGAAGACGAAGAGCAGCGAGAGGAGCAGAACGCTCCCTCCCGAGAGCACCGAGAGCGCGAGGACCAGCTGGGTGAGGAGCGGTGGGGCTCGTTGGCGGGGGAGGACCTTGATCAGGACGAAGACCGTGATCGCGATCATCGCGATGGCGATGACCGCGAACGGCAGCAGGGCCGCGCTCACGCCGACGACCGGGAACGGGACCCGCATTCGCTGAGCCCGCCGAGCTCCGGCCGTTTGATATCGTGCCGGTACCGACCCGCCTCGCACGGCGCCGAGGTGCGGCGCGACGCGCGCGGGACGTGGCTCGGTTCGCGGGGGAGCGGCGGCGGCCCTCAGGCGCCGTTCGGGCCGCGAAGGGGTTTGGCCATGTGGGGGCCCCGCGAAGAGTACCCCTGGCGCCGGTAGTAATCTCGCGTGCCGACGGCGCTCATGACATAGATCTCGTCAAAGCCTCGATCCCGCGCTTCCTCCTCCGCCGCGGCGAGCAACCTCCGGCCGAAGCCCCGGTGCTGGAAGTCGCCCGGCCCGAGCGCGGGAGCGCCGACGGCGAGCTCCGGGCCGAGGACCTTGAGCTCGCGGACCACCGGGGCCCGGAGGCCCTCTTCGGTCGTCCCCGACGGGAACCGGAGCCGGAGGAACCCGGCGATGCGATCGCTCTTCGTCTCCTCGAACGCGAGGAATCGCTCCTCGCCACCGCCGGCGTCGAAGCCCGTTCGGGTCAGGGCGAACTCCTCGGCCGCGGGGGTCGTACCGCGACCGACCTCGCGGCAGCGGAGGCACCGGCAGTGAGCGCCGTCCCGCGCGAGCCGCTCCAGGGCGAGCTGGCGAAGGTTGCTCGCGCGAACTCCCGCGGCGATCAGGCGCGCGGGGATGTCCCTCTGGATCCGGTGGATCCGGACCCACGGCGGGAGCTCCCGCTTCATCGCGGCGAGCAGCTCCGCGGCCCGCTCGACGTCGTACGGTTCGTAGCGTCCCGCGGCCCAGTCGTCGTGGAGCGGAGTTCCGGGGAGGACGAGCGTCGGGTAGATCTTGAGGAAGTCGGGGCGGAAAGCGGGCTCGGCCCACAGTCGACGGAAATCGGCGAGGTCGCTCGTCGGGTCCATGCCCGGCAGGCCGAGCATGAGATGATAGCCGACCTTGAGGCCCCGGTCCCGGGCCTCGCGGGTCGCCCTCGCCACGTCGCCGCTCGCGTGCGCCCGCCCGACCGCCGCCAGTACGTCGTCGTGGAGGCACTCGACCCCGATCTCGACCCGGGTCACCCCGGCCGCCAGGAGGAACGGAAGGACCCGGCCGTCGCACCAATCCGGCCGGGTCTCGACCGTGAGGCCGACGACCCGGTGGGGCCCGGTCTCGTTGCGCTCCTGAGCCTGGACGAGGGAGGGGGCGGGGGCGCCGCCGTTCAGCCCGTCGTAGACGCCGCGGAAGACCTCCTCCTGGTAGGCGCGCGGGCGCGACGGGAAGGTGCCGCCCATGACGATCACCTCGACCTTGGAGGTCGGGTGCCCGATCTCCTCCAGCGTCTCGATCCGGTGGCGGGCGATCGCCCCGGCGTCCCAGCGGAACTGCGCCCCTCGGAGCGCGGACGGCTCCTCGCCGGTGTAGCTCTGGGGGCTGCCGTGGTCGACGCCGCCCGGACAGTAGGTGCACCGGCCGTGGGGGCACCGGGCGGGAGCGGTCATGACGGCGACGATCGCGACCCCGGAGAGCGTCCGGGACGGCTTGCGGAGGACGACGCCGGCGAAGCGGCCCCGGTCCTCGGCCGAGCGTCCGCGGACCCAGTCGACGTTCGACGGGAGCGGCCCCCCGGGGATCCGGTGGGCCTCGCGCAGCTTCTCCCGGTGGAGCTCCTCCGGCGTCGGAGGGGGGACTAGCGGCGAAGCCACGGGCGGCACTCTCCGGTGAGCACGTAGGGCACCTTCTGGAGCTCCGCGATCGACCGGGCGCCCGTCAGGAACATCGCGACCTTCAGCTCGTGAACGAGGGTCTCGAGCTCCGCCCGGGTCTCCTCGAACCCCGTGGACGCGGCCCGCAGGAGGCCGCCGGCAATCCCGGCGGCCGTCGCCCCCAGCGCGACCGCCCGCGCGACATCGAGGCCGGAGCGGACCCCACCGCTCGCGACGACGGGCAGGCCGAGCGGGGCGACCTCGAGGACGGAGATCGGCGCCGGGATGCCCCAGTCCCAGAACGTCTTGCCGACGCGGGCCTCGCGCGCGGCGCCCCGGTCGATCGCGCGGTAGTACTCGACGGCCGCGAAGGAGGTGCCGCCCGTGCCGCTCACGTCGAACGCCCGCACGCCCCGGTCCCGGAGGGATTCGCCGACCGGCCGAGAGAGCCCGGCTCCGGTTTCCTTCACCAGCACCGGGAACTGGTGGGCGAGCTCCCCGATCCGGTCGAGGCAGCCCTTCGCCCGCCGGTCCCCTTCGGGCTGGACCATCTCCTGAAGGAAGTTGAGGTGGATCGCGAGGACGTCGGCGTGGATGAGCTCCATCGCGCGGCGGACCTCTTCGGGCCCGACGACCGGATCGCCCGGCTTCTGCCCGATGAGCTGGGGGGCCCCGATGTTCGCGAGCTTCAGCGGAACGGCATGCCGGGCGACGCAGGAGTAGCTTTCCGGGTACTGTCCCTTCACGACGGCGGCCCGCTCGCTCCCGACGCCCATCGCGACGCCGACCTCGGCCGCCGCGCGCGCAAGGTGGTCGTTGATCTTCGCCGCATCGGGGAACCCGCCGGTCATTCCGGTGATCAGGATGGGCGCCCGAAGGGCGTGACCCAGGAGCGAGGTCGAGGTGTCAATCTCCTCGAAATCGACCTCGGGGAGCGCCCGGTGCACCAGCTGCACGTCGTTCCAGTAGCGGTACCTTCCTTCGACGTCCCGCCCGAGGACCACCTTGACGTGCTCGGCCTTGCGGTGGCTCAGGTCGAGCCCGTCGCGATCGGGCGACCTACCCGGGCCGCGCGTGCGCCCAGCTTCCGTAGACCGACTCCCCGCGAATCGCCCGCGCGATCGCTCCATCGGTCAAACCGCTAATAAGTACTGCGTCCACGCCGGCGCGGGCGATCCGGCGCATCGACTCGGCCTTGCCCTGGATCCCGCCCGTCACGTCGGCCGAGCCTCCCGCCCGGGGGAGCGAGGCGGCCAGCGCGTCGGTGATCTCGGGGAGGACCTGACGGCGGCTCCCCCGGTTCTCCTCGAGGATCCCGGGAACGTCGGTCGCGAACACGACCCGTGAGGGTCGCAGCAGGGGCACGAGCGCCTCCGCGATCGTGTCGGCGCTGAGGACCGAGAAGCCCCATTCGTCGTCCGGCACGACGTCCCCGAAGGAGACCGGCGTCGCCCCGCGGGCGAGGGCCTCCTCGATCGGGGTTGCATCGATGGCGACGAGCGAGCCGGCCCGGTTCCGGGCGTGGGTCGCCATCGGCGTGGAGAGGGGCGCGAGCCCCGCCCGAACGAGCTCCCGAAGGAGCGCGAGGTGGAGGCGCCGGACCTCGGCAGAGACGATCGCCGCCCCGCGGGTCCTCTCGGTCGGCTTCTCCCGAGGCAACGGGGGGCGCGCGAGGCCGAAGCGCTTCGCGCCGGGGTGACCGAACGATCCGGCTCCGTGGAGGAGGACAAGGGGCACGTCCCGAACGGTGGCGAGCTCGGCGGCGACCCGGGCGATGACCTTCGGTCGAAGCTTCTCGACCTCACGCTTCCGGGTGACGAGGCTCCCTCCGAGCTTGAGCACGACGGGCCGCCGAGGGACCTCGGCCGTCGGGGGCATCGTCGGCCGCCCTCGCCTTACGCGTGGTCCGGCCCGGTCGCGCGCGAGAAGAGGAGGAGAGCGCCGACGACGAGGGGGACCACGCTCGCGAGGAGCACCCACTGGAAGGTGATCAGCCAGAACGTCATCCCCGTGAGCCCGATCCCCACGAGCGCGGCGGCCCCGACGACGAGCGGTATCGAGACGGTCCCTTCGGAGTGGCCGGCGTGCGCGTCCGAGGTCGCCGTGGAACCCGCCATCTCGGGCGAACGACTGCCGTTCCCCTTCAAATCGGTTCGCTCGGGGTCCGGGAACGGAATTTTCGGGCCCGGCTCGTATAATTCGCGGGTTCCGGCGGCTCCGTCGCTGGCGCGTTCCCAAAGATAGATATGCGCGCCCTACCTCGCACCCCCGCTCGAGGCCCGGGCAGGTCCGTACGTTGTCTCCTTCTCCCGAGGAAAGGCCGGCAGGGATGCCCCTCCCTTCCGAGACGCTGCAGGCGAACACCCCCGCGGCCACGCCGGTCGGCGACCGCCGCACCGCCGTGGTCTCGGCGGCCCCATCCTCCGCCCCGTCGCCCCCCACGGCGAGCTCCGCGGCCGAGTTCCTTGACGAGATCCTCCAGAGCAAGAGCGAGTTGTTCCGCGGCAGCCGCGAGGTGCTGCGCGATTCCCACATCCCGAGCCGCCTGCCGCACCGCGAGGTCCAGATCCGTCAGGTCGCGGAGATTCTGGGGCCCGCCCTTCGGGGCGACCTCCCGTCGAATCTCCTCATCTACGGGAAGATCGGCACCGGCAAGACCGCCGTCGTCGCCCAGGTGCGCCAGGACATGCAACGGCGGGCCGACTCGGCCAAGGCCGTCTCGTTCGTCACCGTCAACTGCGGGAACATCGACACGGCGTATAGCCTCCTGCAAACGATCGGCAACACCTACGCGCGGACGGAGGCCGAGCGGATCCCGACGGGGTGGTCGCTCGACCGGGTCCAGGCGGGGATGCGCCGCCTGATGGACACGGCCGGGGTCACCATCCTGCTCGTCCTGGACGAGATCGACCGCCTCGTGGCGCGTAGCGGCGACAGCGTCCTCTACACGCTGAGCCAGCTGAACACCGAGCTCGAGACCGCCCGGCTCGTGATCGTCGGGATCTCAAACGACCTCAAGTTCACGAACCACCTGGACGCGCGGGTCCGCAGCCGGCTGAACGAGGAGAAGATCCTCTTTCCGCCGTACGATGCGGTCCAGCTGCAGGACATCCTCCGCGAACGCGCCCGCGAGGCGTTCCGCGACGGGGTGATCGACCCGGGGGTCGTCGAGCGGTGCGCCGCGTACGCCGCGCTCGAGAACGGGGATGCCCGCCGGGCGCTCGCGCTCCTCCGGCTCGCCGCGGAGATGGCCGAGCGGGACCACGCGAAGCGGATCACCCCCGACCACGTCGTAAAGGCCAAGAACCGCCTCGAACAGGACATCATCGTCGACTGCTGCCGGACGCTCCCGCCCCACTGCAAGGTGCTCCTCTACGCGATCCTGCAATCGTACGAGCGCCGGCGCACCGGCGTCCTGACCGGAGAGGTCTACGACAGCTACCGCCGGCTCGCGGAGCGTCTCGGGTTGCAGCCGCTCCACGCGCGGTCGATTTCCAACTACGTCTCCGAGCTGGAGACCCTCGGCCTGATCCGGGCGACGATCGTCTCGCGGGGACGCGGCGGCCGCACCCGGGAGATCATCGTCGATGTCCCGATCTCCGAGACGATGCCCGCCCTCGAGGAGGATCCGCTCCTCGCCCCGGTCGGCCGACCCCGGACCCGCGGACAGATGCTGCTCACGAACTTCGACAACCCCGGCCGCACCGGCTCCTTCTAGCGCCGCGGGCCGGCGGGGCGCCCGGGTCACGCCACGATCTCGGCGGTCGACGCCGTTTCGACATCGACCGCCGATTCGGCCCGCCGCCGCGCGCGTTCCCGGTGCAGCTCCCGAAGGTCGCGGTCGAGCTCCCGCATCTCGGCGGCCGCGCGGCGCAGCCGGAGGCGGGCGATCCGCTCGACCTGGGCGATCTCCCGTTCGAGCTGCTCGTCCGTGCCGCGAAACGCGCCCATGTCCGTCACCCTTCGACGATCTGGGCCTTCTGCAGCTTCGACGAGAAATCGACGAAGACCGTCTTGATCTCGGTGAACTCCTCGATCGCCACGCTGCCGGCCTCGCGGCCGCCGTTGCCGGTGTTCTTGACGCCGCCGAACGGCAGCTGGACCTCCGCCCCGATCGTCGGGGCGTTGACGTACGTGATCCCGGCCTCGAGGTCGGAGATCGCGCGGAACGCCCGGCCCACGTCCCGGGTGTAGATGGACGAGGAAAGGCCGTAGTCGACGTCGTTCGCGACCCGCACCGCGTCGGCGTAGTCCGCGACCTTGAGGACGGAGAGGACCGGCCCGAAGATCTCCTCCTTGGAGATGCGCGTCCCGTGCTTCGTCTCAAAGACCGTCGGCGCGATGAAGAAGCCGCGGTCGTAGGCGCCCCCGGTCAGCTTCTGGCCGCCCCGGCGAAGCTTGGCCTCCTTGCGGCCGATCGCGATATACTCGAGGATCTTGCGCTCCTGGTCCGCGGAGGCGACCGGGCCCATCCCCGTCTTCGGGTCGAGGGGGTCGCCGACCGAGAACCGGTCGAGGCGGGCGTCGAGCATCCCGAGGAACTCGTCGTACACCTTATCGTGGAGGATGAGGCGGCTCGTCGCGGTGCACCGCTGGCCCGACGTCCCGAAGGCGCCGAAGAGGATCCCCTCGAGGGCCAGGGGCAGGTCGGCGTCGTCCATCACGATCTGCGGGTTCTTGCCCCCGAGCTCGAGGTGGACCATCTTGAGGCCCTGCGCGCCGCGCACGTAGACGTCCCGGCCCGCGTCGACTCCCCCCGTGAACGAGACCGTCCGGACGCGCGGGTCGCCGACGAGCGCGTTCCCGACGACCGAGCCCGCGCCGGTCACGTAGTTGAGGACCCCCGGGGGGACCCCGGCCTCCTCGTAGACCCGGACGACCTCGGCGGCGCACCGCGCGGTGGCCGACGCCGGCTTGAAGACGATCGTGTTGCCCGTGACGAGCGCCGCGGCGATCTTCCAGTTCGGGATCGCCGTTGGGAAGTTCCACGGAGTGATGCAGGCGACGACCCCCTTGGGCTGGCGGATGGTCATGCAGAACTTCGAGCGCAGTTCCGACGGGACCGTCTCGCCGGCGAGACGGCGACCTTCGCCGGCCATGTACTCCACGAAGTCGATCGACTCCTGCACGTCGCCGAGGCCTTCCCCGATCACCTTGCCCATCTCGGTGGTCACGATCCGGCCGAGCTCGGCCTTCCGCTCGCCCATCCGGCGCGCGGCCCGCAGCAGGATCTCTCCGCGCTTCGGCGCGGGGGTCTCCTTCCAGCCCGGGAATGCCTTGGCGGCGGAGGCGACGGCGCGGTCGACGTCGGCCACCGTCCCGGAGACGAACGAGCCGACCGGCTCGCGGGTCGCGGGGTTGATCGTCTCGAATCGTTTTGCCTTCGGCGGCGACTCCCACTGGCCATTGATGAAGAGCCCGTATTCCTGCGTCATGGAGACTCCGGGGGATGCCGGCCGGCCGAATCCCCCCCGAGGGTACATAGGCGTTTGCGGGCCCCGGCGGCCACCCCCCCGCCGCTATTCCCGCACGGCAAGCTCTTTCGGACGGACCGGCTGGGGGGGACGTTGATCGACATCGACCTCCTTCGGAGAGAGCCGGCGCGGGTCGAGGCCAACCTCGCCCGGCGGCGGGATCCGGAACAGCTTCGACGGCTCGCGGAGACGATCGCGAAGGATGCCGAGTGGCGGGCGTCGCTCCAGGAGGCCGACCGGCTCCGTCGCCGTCGCAACGAGGTCGGCCGACGGATCGCGGAGTCGAAGGCCGCCGGTGCACCGACCGCCGAGATCGAGGCCGAGGCGAAGTCGCTGCCCGACGAGCTCCGGCGGATCGAGGTGCGCGAGGCCGAGCTCTTGGCGGCCCGCGACGCGCTGCTCCGCCGGCTGCCGAACCTGCTCGACGAGTCGGTGCCGTTCGGCAAGGACGACACCGAGAACGTCGTCGTCGCGACGTGGGGGACCCCCTCCCCCGGGGGGCCGCAGCTGCGATCCCACGTCGACCTGCTCGAGGGACTCGGAATGGCGGACTTCGACCGGGCCCGGCGGGCCAGCGGGGCGGGCTTCTACTACCTGCTCGGTCCGGTCGTCCTTCTCGACCTTGCCCTCCAGCGATTCGCGCTCGACCTCCTGGTCGAACGCGGGTTCACGCCGGTCGTCCCGCCGTACATGCTGCGACGGGAACCGTACGAGGGGGTCACCGACCTCGCGGACTTCGAGAACGTGATGTACAAGGTCGACGGCGAGGACCTCTACCTGATCGCGACGAGCGAGCACCCGCTCGGGGCGATGTACCTCGGGGAGCTGCTCGAGGAGGACCGATTGCCGCTCCGGCTCGCGGGGATCAGCCCCTGCTTCCGCAAGGAGATCGGAGGGCACGGGGTCGACCAGAAGGGCGTGTTTCGGGTCCACCAGTTCCAGAAGGTCGAGCAGTTCGTCTTCTGCCGCCCCGAGGAGTCGGCCGCGATCCACGAGGAGCTGCGCGCGAACGCGGAGGAGGTCTTCCGACGCCTCGAGGTGCCGTACCGGGTGGTGAACGTCTGCACGGGGGACGTCGGCTCGGTCGCCGCGAAGAAGTACGACATCGAAGCGTGGTTCCCGCGGCAGCAGGCATACCGCGAGGTCGTGAGCTGTTCCAACTGCACCGACTACCAGGCCCGACGCCTCGGGATCCGGGTCGGGAAGGCCGGACGACCCGGCAAGGCGGTGCCCCACACCCTCAACTCGACCGCGATCGCGACCTCCCGGGGCCTCGCCGTACTCCTCGAGCAGTACCAGCAGCCCGACGGTTCCGTGACCATCCCCTCCGTTCTGCGCCCGTACCTCGGCGGCCGCTCGTCGATCGGCCCCGGTCCGTCGAAAGGGTGACGGAACCCGCCCCGGACCACCGGCGCCGTCCCCCGAGGGGAAGCCCCTAAGCGCGGAGCCCTCTCTCCGGCCGAGGACCCGTGAGCCCGCAGCGAAGCCTCGACGAGTTCGCGACGAAGGGCGAGGAGACGACCCCGTTCCCTGCGCGGAGCGGACGTTCGCACCCGGCTCCCCTGCCCGGAGTATGGCAGGTCGCCGACGGGTGGGTCCTCCACCCGTTCCTCCGCCCCGCGGTGGTCCGGGCGCTCCCGTTCCAGATCGACATGGCCCGCATCGGGCTCTCCTCCGACCTCCTCGTCGTACTGCCGACCGGGCTGGGAAAGACGGTGATCGCGGCGCTCGTCGCCGCCGAGGTCCTCCGCCGCTCGGACGAAAAGGTGCTCGTCCTCGCGCCGACCCGTCCGCTGGTGGCGCAGCATGCCGAGTCGTTCGCCCGCTGGCTCACCCCGCGGGCGACGGCGCGGTTCACGGGGACGGTGAAGAAGCCCCTGCGAGAAGGGAAGTGGGAGACCGCGGAGCTCGTCTTCGCGACCCCCGAGCTCGTCCAGAACGACCTCGAGGCCGGCCGCTACCGGCTCGACGAGGTCGGGCTGATCGTCTTCGACGAGGGCCACCACGCGGTCGGCAAGTACGCCTACGTCGAGATCGCCGCCCGCTACCGGGCGGACCGGCCGAAGGACGGGCGCGTGCTGGCGCTCACGGCGTCCCCCGGCGGCCGGGACGAGCGGATCGAAGAGGTGGTTCGCGTGCTCGGCGTCGACCGGATCGAGGCGCGGAGCCGGGAGGACGAGGGGGTGAAAGAGTACGTTCAGCAGGTCGACATCGACTACCGTTGGGTCGATCTCTCCCCGACCGCCGAGCGGATCCGGGAACTCCTGCAGGCCGCCACCCACACGACGGCCCGCAAGCTCCAGAAGATGGGATTCCTGAGGAAGAAGCCGATCACCTCGCTCTCGGTCAAGGACCTCATCGCCCTGCGGGCCGAGATCTTCGCCCGGCCCGGCCCCATGGTCCGACGCTTCGGACCCCTGTTCCACCAGCTCCTCCTTCTCCACCTCCACCACTCCCTCGAGCGACTCGAGACGCAGGGGATCTCGCCGTTCCTCCAGTACACCGAGCGGGTCGGGGCTAAGGAGAAGGTCAGCCGCGGGGACGCCGCCTTCCTCAAGCTTCCCGAGGTCGTCGAGTCGCGCCGGATCGCCGAGGAGCTCCTCCGGACGACGAAGGAATCGTCGCACCCGAAGCTGGACGCCCTGGTCGACCTCGTCCGGGAGACCCTGGCCCGACCGACCGGCCACCCCCCTCGGATCCTCGTCTTCGCCCAGTACCGCGACACGATCCAGACGATCCAGACGATGCTCGAGCTCCAGGGATGGTCCGTGGGACGGTTCGTCGGCCAGGCGACGCGCGACGCGGAGGACAAGGGGATGAACCAGAAGGAGCAGGCCCGGGTGCTCGCGGGGTTCCGGGCCGGCCAGTTCCCCCTGCTCGTGGCGAGCAGCGTCGCGGAGGAGGGGCTCGACGTGCCGGATGTCGATCTCGTCGTCTTCTTCGAGTCGATCCCGAGCGAGATCCGGGCGATCCAGCGGCGCGGGCGCACCGGCCGCACCTCGCTCGGACGGGTGACGGTCCTGCTCACCCGCGCGACGCGGGATGTCCAGTACCAGGTCGCCGAGGTCCGGCGGGAAAAATCGATGCGCCGGATCGTGCGCAAGCTCTCGGCCGAGGCCCGTCGCCGGGGCCGGGAGGGGCCCCCGCCCGCCGAGGGCGCCGCGACAAAGGGGAGTCTATAAACCCTCGGTTGCGCCCGCCGCCCCAGGCCCCGGGTGACGAGGCTAAATACGGCTTTCCGGGTCGAACGCCCCGGCGATTCGGAAGGGTCCCGTGGATTGGATTCTCCAGCATCTCGGCCTGATGGTGCTCACGGTCGTTTCGGCCGTGCTTACGGTCTACCTCATTTACGTAATGCTCCGCCCCGAGAGGTTCTGAGCGGGGTCCATGGCGTTCGAGCTCCAGTCGCTCTGGGACGTCATCGTCCTCGTAGCGATCGCGATCGCGCTCGCCCCTTGGTTCGGAAGCTACCTCGGCCGCGTCTACATGGACCTGCCGCTCTTCGGCGACCGGATCCTGACCCCAATCGAGTCGGGGATCTACCGGCTGCTGGGGACCTCCCCCCGCAAGTCGATGCGCGCGGGGGAGTACATGGTCGCCCTCCTCCTCGTCAATGCCGGGGTCGCGGCCTTCCTGTTCGTCTTCTTCTATCTCCAGGGCGGCCTGCCCGGGAACCCCTCCGGCGTCCCGGGGATGCCCTGGTCCCTCGCCGTCCATTCCGCGGCGAGCTTCACGACCAATACCAACTTCACCCACTTCACCAACGAGTCCCAGGTCTCTCTCGCCTCGCTCACCGTCGCGTGGCCCCTCGCCCTCTTCCTCTCTCCCGCCACCGGACTCGCCGCGGTCGTCGCGATGGTCCGCGGGTTCGTGCGCAAGGACGGGACGGTCGGGAACTTCTACGTCGACATGGTCCGATCCATCTCCCGGCTCCTGCTCCCCCTCGCGATCCTGGGGGCGATCGTGATGGTGCTCCTGGGCGTCCCCGAAACGTACACCGGCGTCGTGATGGCCCACCCGATCACCGGCGGGACGCAGGCGATCTACCTCGGCCCGGTGGCCTCGTTCCAGTCGATCTCGCTGCTCGGGTCGAACGGAGGAGGGTTCTATGCCGCCAACATGGCGAGCCCCCTCGCAAACCCCTCCGCCGTATCGAACCTCTTCGGTACGTTCGTCATGATGTTGATCCCATTCTCCACCCCGTTCGCTTTCGGAGCGATCGTACGGCGGCGCGGCGAGGCGTGGCCGTACATGGGGGTCATCATCATCGTCTTCGCGATTGCCTTGGGCCTTTTCATCGCCTACCAGGCGGCCACCAACCCGCTCCTCTTGGGAGTTCACGGCCTCGGTCCCCAGGTCAACGGCTACCCCGTCGGGCAGGAGACGCGGTGGAGCCTTTCGGAAGGGTCGCTGTTCCAGGTCGTCAGCGTCTATTCGAACGTCGGGGCGAACAACATGGCGATCGGCGCGATCTCGCCGGTCGCCCAGCTCGTCCTCCTGTTCGGGATGTTCACCCAGAGCACGCCCGGGGGCGTGGGGACGGGATTCGGGACGCTGCTGCTCTTCTCGCTGATGGGGATCTTCGTCGGCGGACTGATGGTCGGACGGACCCCCGAGTACCTGGGCAAGAAGATCGGCACGAGCCACGTCCGCTGGGCCGCGCTCGCGATCTTGACGCACCCCGCCTTCATCCTGCTTCCCTTCGTCGTGGCGCTGCTCGGGGGGTACGTCGACCTCAGCGGACCTACGGTCGGTGCGACCACCCACAATTTCACGTCCGTGCTCTACGAGTTCACCTCGGAGTCGGCGAACAACGGGAGCGCGCTCTCGACCGGGGCGTTCAACGACACCACGCTCTACTTCAACCTCGCCGGAGCCTTGGTGATGCTCGCCGGGCGCTTCGTTCCGATCTGGGTGATGATCAAGATCGGTGGGCTCTTCTCGGAGCAGCCAACCCTTCCGCCGGGACCGGGCACGTTGCGCACCGCGAGCGGGACGTTCTCGCTGTACCTCACGCTCTTCCTGGTCATCACGACCGCTCTCATCTTCCTGCCCGTCATGACGCTCGGGCCGCTCTCCCAGATCCTCGGGGGTGGCTAGATTGGCCGCCGAGGAGCCGTTCCTCATCGAGCCGGGTGCCCAGGTCTCGGTCCGGCGCACCCCGCACACCTCCTGGCGGCGGGTGATCGCGGACTCGTTCCTGCACTTCGACCCCCGGCGGCAGATCCGCCATCCGCTGATGTTCTGCGTCTATGCCCTGCTGTTCTTCGTGGCAGCCGTGACGGTCTACCCGCGGGCGTTCCCCGACATCGCCCGTACGTACCAATCGGGCTACTACCTCGCCACGACGATCATCCTGTTCCTGACGCTCTGGTTCGCGAACCTGTCCGACTCGATCGCCGAGGCGCAGGGCCGCGCCCAGGCCGACAGCCTGCGGGAGATCCGCAGCGGGATCCGCGCGCGCCAGGTCCTTCCGGACGGGGCGGTCCGCTGGGTCGCCTCCGACATCCTCCATGTCGGCGATACGGTGGAGGTCCGCCCCGGGGAGCCGATCCCGCTCGACGGCGACGTGATCCACGGGGCCGCCCTGATCGACGAGTCGATGATGACCGGGGAGTCGGACGCGGTCACCCGCGAGAGCGGCGGCGACAAGACGAGCGTCCTCGGGGGTACCCGGGTCCTGCAGGGAACCGTCCGCGTGCGGGTCAGCGCCGCTCGGGGCGAGTCGTTCCTCGATCGATTGATCCGGCTGGTCGAGGGGTTGGGTCGCGAGCCGACGCCGAACGAGATCGCCCTCAGCGTCCTGCTTGCGGCGTTCACGATCACCCTGTTCACCGTCTGCGTCTCGTTCGTCTTCCTCGCGGACAGTTCGGGGATCGTGACGATCGACATCGCGACGATCGTGGCCCTGTTCGTCTGCCTCATGCCGACCACGATCGGCGCCCTCCTGCCGGCCATCGGGATATCGGGCGTGAACCGGGTCGCCCGGGCGAACGTGATCGCGAAATCGGGCAAGGCGGTGGAAGCGTCCGGAGACCTCGATGTCCTCATCCTCGACAAGACCGGAACGATCACGGTGGGCAACCGCCTCGCCGTCCAGTTCATCCTCGGGCCCGGCGTGTCCGCCGACGAGCTGGTGGAAGGCGCGATGCTCTCCTCCACTCTCGACGAAACGCCGGAGGGCCGCTCGATCGTACGGCTCGCGGCCCGCCGCAACGTCCCGGTGCGACGCCTCGAGCCGGGGACGTTCAAGGTGATGCCGTTCACCGCCGAGCGAAAGATGAGCGGGCTCGTGCTGGGCGATGGCACCGAGCTGTTCAAGGGCGCCCTCCAGGCGATGGAGTCCTACGGCGCCACCCTCGCCCCCGAGCTCCGGAGGGCGGCCGCGGAGGCCGCCGGGAGGGGGATGACCCCTCTCGCCATCTCTCGGAACAAGCGGGTCCTCGGTCTCGTCATCCTGAAGGACGTGGTGAAACCGGGGATCCGCGACCGGATCCAGGAGCTGCGGCTGATGGGGATTCACACGATCATGTGCACGGGCGATAACCGCCTCACCGCGGCGGCGATCGCCCAGGAGAGCGGGGTGGACGAGTTCGTCGCGGAAGCCAAGCCGGAGTCGAAGCTCGAGCTGATCCAGCGCGAGAAGGCGCAGGGCCGTCTGGTCGCGATGACCGGCGACGGGACGAACGACGCGCCCGCCCTCGCCCGCGCGGACGTGGGGCTCGCCATGAACAGCGGGACGAGCGCCGCGAAGGAGGCCGGCAACATGGTGGACCTCGACAACGACCCGACGAAGCTGATCCAGGTCGTCTCGATCGGCAAGCAGCTCCTGATCACCCGCGGGGCGCTGACGACCTTCTCGATCACGAACGACGTGGCGAAGTACTTCGCGATCATCCCGGCGATCTTCGTGACCGCGGGCGCGGCCGGCCTCCCCGGGGTCGCGGTCCTCAACATCCTCGGACTCTCCAACCCCTACCTCGCCGTCCTCGCCGCGCTCCTGTTCAATGCCCTGATCATCCCCCTCCTGATCCCGCTCGCCCTCGCCGGGGTGCCGTTCCGTCCCCGCACCGCGATCGACCTCCTGCGGAGGAACATGCTGACCTACGGGCTGGGAGGGCTCGTGAGCGCGTTCGTCGGGATCTGGTTGTGCTACTACCTCCTCCTCTGGCTCACCGGGATGCCGTTCGTCCACGCGATCGGGGCGACCGTCGCCCACTTTTTGCCGCTCGGAGGGAGATGAGCGCCGGTTCCGCTCCTCGGTCCGCCGAGAACCCCTCGGCGCCCTCCTCCGCGGGCCCGTCGCATTCGCTCGGGGGCCATCTGCGCGCCACCGCGATCCTCCTCGTACTGTCGATCCTCGTCTCGGGGTTCGCCTACCCGATCGTCGTCACGGAGGTCGCGCACGTACTCGACCCGTACGCCGCGGGGGGCTCGCTCGTACGGTACCCGAACGGGGTGGTCGCGGGCTCGGAGTACGTCGCGCAGAACCTGACGAACCATAGCCAGCCCTGGCTGTTCTGGGCGCGGCCGTCCCTCACCGATTATAACACGACGCTCGGCGCCGATACGCCGCCGGGGCCGAGCGACCCGGCCCTGCTCGCGCTGTTCAATGAGACGCTGAGCTACATGCGGCTCTACGGGAACTTCACGGTCAATGCGACCCTTCCGATCTGGCTGGTCGCCCCCTCCGGCTCGTCGATCGATCCGGACCTCGTCCCCGAGGCCGTCCTCGTCCAGGTACCCCGGATCGCCAACAACACCAACCTTTCGGAGCTCGGGTACACCACGCTCAACGAGCGGATCCAGTTCCTCACCGGCTTCGTCAACGAGCATATCACCCAGCCGCCCCTGCCGTTCGTCGGGGTCCCGTACATCAACGTCCTGAAGCTCGACCTCGCCCTTCTTCCCTTGATCGGAAGGTGACCGATGTACCGCAAGATCCTCCTCCCGGTCGCCACCCCCTCCGAGGTCGAGCCGATGATCCGGTTCGCCGCGATGCTCCTCGATTCGGACGGGGAGGTCCGGATGCTCCACCTGATCCCGGCGTCGACGCTCCCCGAGGTGACGCGCGAGTGGCGGGCGTCCGTGAACCTCGTCGTCCCGGCCCACGAGGCCGGGGCGGCGCTCGACATCCGCGTCGAGCCCGAGGTCCGCTCCGCGAACGACGTCCCCACAGAGATCCTCGAGAGCGCGGATGCCCACGAGGTCGACGCGATCCTCCTCACGCTCCGGGGGGACCGGCGGAGCCGCAACCCGCTCGTCGGCCACACGGCCACCGGCATCCTCCAGCACGCCCAGATGGACGTCCTCGTCGTCAACCGCCTCGCGCTCACTTCCGACAAGTTCCCGCGCATCCTCGTCACGACGTTCCGGCCGGAACCGACGCGCCGTGTCGTCCAGCTCGCCGAGGTCCTCTCGGTCCGCAACGGGGGGGCCCCGGTGGTCCTCCTCGCGCTCGGTCCCCGCGGACCCGGCGAGGGGGTGTCGGTCCGGGAGGAGCGCAGCGAGCGGGGCGTGCCGTTCACCCGCAAGCGCTCGATCTTCTCGGAAGCGCTCCTCGGCCGCCGCCGCCGACTCCCCGAGCTGATCCTCCAGGCCGCGGCCAAGGAGCGGTTCGGCCTCCTCGTCGTCGGCGAGGAGGACCCCGACGCCGGGGGGCCCCTGCTCACCCGACGATTCCTCGAGGAGCTGTTCCGCGCCGCCCCGTGCCCGGTGATCGCCCTGCGCAGCTAGGGTCGACATGGGGGAGCTCGCGTTCGTCGGCCTCGGCCTCGACGACGAGCGGGGCCTCTCCGCGCGGGCGCTCGAGACGCTTCGCGGCGCGGCGGAGGTGTTCGCCGAGGAGTACACCGCCGTCGCGCCCCCGGGGACGCTCGACCGGATCGCGGCGCTGATCGGTCGACCGGTCCGACGCCTCGAGCGGCCGCTCGTCGAGTCGGAGGCGCCGCTCGTCGACGCGCTCGCTCGATCGGGAACGGTCGCCCTGCTCGTCGTCGGGGACCCGTTCGCCGGGACGACGCACGTCGCGCTGCGCCTCGCGGCGGAGCGCTCCGGCCACCGGTGGCGCTACCTGCCCAACGCGAGCATCGTCACCGCCGCCCCGGGATTCCTCGGGTTCATGCCGTACCGGTTCGGGCGGATCGTCTCCCTGCCGTTCCCCGAGCCCGGCTTCGCCCCCCGCTCCCCGCTCGAACAGATCGGCTCGAACCGCTCCCGGGACCTCCACACCCTCGTGCTGCTCGACCTCCGGCCCGACGAGGGCCGGTTCCTTACCGCGAGCGAGGGGCTCGGTCTCCTCCGCGAGCGCGACCCCGACGCAAAGCTGCTCTCGGACCGGGACCCGGTCGCGGTCGCCGCCCGCGTCGGCCGGGACGACGCCGCCGGCTTCTTCGGAGCGTTCGGCCGCCTGCGCTCCGTCGACTTCGGCCCGCCGATGCACGCGCTCGTCGTGCCGGCGCCCCAGCTCCACTTCGAGGAAGCGGCGGCGCTCGCCCGGTTCCGGGTCGACTAGCCGCTCAGGGCGGGGGGCGAGGCGCCGGGCGGGTGGACGGCTTCCGCGAACTGCCGGATGCGGAACGGCCGCAGCAGCACGACGTCGGGTCCCTGTCCCGCGACGCCCATCACGGGCGGGGGACGGGAGGCCGGGGCGACCACGATCACGCGGAGCTTGGCGTCGATCGCCCGGGCGTCGGCGACGAGGGCCGCGGGGCTTCCTTCGGCGAGGTTGACGTCCGCGAGGAGGAGCTCCGGCCGGTGCGTGCGAAGGAGGGCCAGGGCCTGGCTCGCCCCTTCCGCTTCGCCGTCGACCCGGAAGTGGTGCAGGCGCAATAGACCCCGAAGAAGGACCCGAGTCTCCTCGTCGCCCGCCGCCACGACGGCGGTATGCTCCGGCCCCTGGGGCGCGCTAGACGTACGTCACCATCCTTGCAGGGCGGGTACCCGGCCGCCCTGGTGGATGGATGTCAGTACCTCATCCCTTGTATTTTTCAACTGCTCCCGTACCGGGGACCGTCGGAGGCGGCTCCGGGGCGTCGAGGATCCCCCAATCGACGACCCCGGCGGTCTCGAGCAGACGGGCGAGCGCGGCGTGGTACCCATCGGCCGGGGCGCGCAAGAGCGCGCGCGCTTGCGGCTCGAGGGATTGACCGAACTCCCGTTCGGTCGGAGAGAACTGCCAGGCGTGGGCGCTTCCGCGGCCGAGCGCGAGGAGGAGCCCGTAGGCGAGCCCCCGCTCCTTGCCCTCCCGGGGAAGCGACTGGAGGATCGCCCGCTCCGCCCCGGCGTCGCCCCGGGTGCGGTGCTCCCGGGCGATCCGGTCGACCCACCCGGCCTCCCGGGCGAGGCGCTGGTAGCGGGGAAGGGCCTCGAGCACCTCGCGCTCCTCGTTCCGGCGCTGCGCCCGCTTCAGGATCTCGGCGACCCGGCCCGGAGCGTTCCGCGCTTCCTCGACCAGGCGGCGGGCCTCCTCCGGATCCGGGACGATCGCGCCGACGATCTCCTCGGCGTGCTCGGTCCAGAGCCGCTCGAGCGCCCGGCTCGCCGAGGGCTCGTCGACCTCGAAGTACCCCCGCTCGCCGGCGAGGACCTCCTCGAGCGCGCGCCGCTCGACCGGGGTCGCTCCGAGGGCGTCCAGGAACTCGGACCGTCGGTTCCCATAGCAGATGCCGCCGGCCACGAACGTCGGTCGGTCCGCCCGCTCGATCCGCGGCTTGAGCTCGGCGACGTACTCGTCGAGGAGCTGGCCGTCCGAGAGCCGTCCGAGCTCGTAGCGCTTCAGCAGGCTGCGGGGAAGGTCGGGCAGCCGGGCGTGGACGCACTCCTCGCCGCCCTGGCAACGGACGTTGAGGAACGCCGAGACGACGAACTCGCTCGAAGGGTCCGGCACGATCGCGCCGTCCGAGAGGCTCGACAGGAGATGCCGGTCCGCCTTCGCGCAGCGACGGCAGACCCGGAACGACCGTTCCGCCCCCGGCCATCCGACCTCGAGGAACGGCCGGGCCTCGCCGGCCGCGAGGTGCGAGCAGTCGAGCCGGTGGTGGGTGGGGTCCTCGATCAGCCGGTACGGGAGCTCGCCGACCCGCTCGGAGAGGAAGTCGGGCGGAGGCCGCGGCGAGCGGCCGGTGCACCAGAGCGTGCGCCGCGTGGCAAAGAAATGGAAGCCTTTGCGGGCCCAGTCGACGTAGCCGAGCAGCAGGCGGGTCGGGTCGTCCGACTGCTGGACCGCGACCTCCGCCTCGCGCGTGGTGCGGGCCAGGGCGACGTACGAGACCTCTCCGTCCGGGACCGAGAAGCTGACGACCACGGGGGTCGTCGGTTCGAGCGCGAACTTGAGGAGCCCGGCGTACGCCCGGGCGATCGGGTCCCCGTGCCGCGAGAACCGCTCGATGCGGCGCTCGTCGTCGGCCGCGGCGCGGACCTCCTCGAGCTCCTCGCGCAACCGGTCGAACCGCTCCGTGGGGCAGTCCGGGGTCAGTCGGGGCAAGAGGCCATCGACCCGCTCCGAGAGCGACTTCGCGCGGGCGACGAGATCCTGTTCCCGTACTCCCGAGCCCCGACGGATTCTCGCCACGGTCCCTTGCGTCGCGCAGAGGCGACGGGTACATATTCCGATGGGGGGGCCGGCGCGGCCGTCACCGACGGCAGACGTCGAGGAAATGGCGGAAGATCTCCCGCCCGCCCTCGGTGTGCTCGACCTCGGGGTGGAACTGCACGCTCCAGATCGGCCGGACGGGGTGCGCCATCGCCTCCACCGGGCAGGATGCCGAGTGGGCGAGCACCGGCCACCCCGGCGGCGGCGTCACGACCTGGTCGTTGTGGCTCGCCCAGACCTTGAACCGGTGCGGCAGCCCGGCGAACATCGGGTGGTCGGGGCGGTCCACGGTGAGGTCGACCGAGCCGAACTCGGGTCCCCCCCGCGCGACGGTCCCGCCGAATCGGCGGCCGACGAACTGGTGGCCGACGCAGATCGCGAGCACCGGGACCGGGACCGAATCGATCCAGTCGTCCACCCGTCCGAGCGGGGCCGCGGAGCCCTCGAGGCTGAGGGCCCCGCCCGACAGCACGATCCCGTCGGCGTCGAGCTCGGCAAGGGGGGTGGTGTTCGCGACGATCCGGCTCTCCGCGCCGAGGTCCCGCAGCACCCGCCACTCGCGGTGGGTCCACTGGCCCCCGTTGTCGATCACCGGGATCTTCACGACCGCTCCGGGGGACGACGCGGAGGCGGCGGGGGATCCCGAGCGTCGGGTCGGACGGCGCGGCGGATCTCCTCGACCGCCGAGCGCATATCCCGGACCTCGGAGCGCATCCGGAGCATCTCCTGCTCGTACGGCGTGAACCCGAGCGGCGTCAGCAGCCGGTGGGAGATGTAGAGGCCGATGAAGATCGCGCCGACCACGGCGAGCAGCGTGGTGAAGACGAGCGCGGTCACCAGGGCGATCGGGTCCCCTAGGGCGAGTTGGATCGGCAGGGTGAACAGGTGGGTCAGCTCGGCGACCTCGACCCCGAGGAGGATCACGATCAGCCCTCCCCAGACGGCAAAGATCGTCCAGGACCGCCTCACGGCGGGCTCCCGGAGCCCCAGTCCTGGAGCAGCAGTACGAGCGGCAGGCTGCCGATCGATAGGGGGGAGGACGGCGGCGTGGCCCCGTAGCACGCCGCGCTCGACAGGTACCCGCCCGAGGTGTCGAAGGCGAGCTCGGCGGAGTAGTTCGCCGTCGAGCCGCCCTCGATGTACGTGGCCGTGGCGACGATCGCCACCGGGTTCTGTTCGGTCTCCGCGCTCACCTCGAGGACGTTCTTCTGGTCCACCGGGGCGCCGAAGGTGAGCCCCGAGCCGGGACAGACGCCGCTCCAGGCGAAGTTCGAGGCGAGCATGATCGAGATCTCGGCGTACCGCACGGTCGGCCCGACGGCATGCACGTAGAAGGTCGTGTTGTTGCTGCTCGGGAGCTGGTCGACGATCAGCTCCGCCTGCGTTTCGAACGAGCCGGCGGCGGGAGGGCCGGAGGCGAACAGGATCGGAGTGAACACGATCAGCACCAGCAGGATCGCGGTCGCCCCGACGAGCGGGATCGGGAACAGCTCCCCGCGGGGGGTGGGAAGCGGGGGCGGAGGGGCCGCGCTCACCGCTTCTCGGACCCCCAGGGCCGGTAGAGCCGGTGGCGGAGGCCGAACCGGTCGAGGACCTTGCCGACGAGGTAGTCGGTGACGTCGTCGATCGACCGGGGGTGGAGGTAGTACGCCGGGGCGGCGGCGAGGACGACGACGCCGAGCTCGCTGAGGGTCGTCAGGTGGCGGAGCATCAGCGTCGGGAGCGGCGTTTCCCGCGGCACGACCACGAGGGGGCGCCGCTCCTTCAAGTGGACGTGCGCGGCCCGCGAGATCAGGGTGTCCCCGAGCCCGAGGGCGATCCGGGCGACGGTGTTGGAGGAGCACGGGACGACGACCATCCCGCGGGTCGGCTGGGTGCCGCTCGCGATCGGGGCCGCGAGCTCGTCGTCCGGGTAGACATGGCGGGCGAGCTTCGCGAGCTCCCCCTCGTCGATCCCCGCCTCTTCCTTCAGGACCTTCCGACCCCCGGCCGAGACGACGAGCGCGACGGGCACCCGGGCCCCGTGGAGCCACTCGAGCAGGCGGACCGCGATCGGGGCGCCGCTCGCGCCCGAGACCGCCACGACGATCGGAGGAGTTTCTGCCATTTTGGTCCCCCGGGCTTAAGGGCTCGAACGACTCGACCGTTATGACGATTCGCGGGGCGAGCGGTGGGAGGGCATCGGGCGGCCGTCATCGGCGCGGGGCATACCCGGTTCGGCCCGCTCCCCGACGGTCCCCGGGCGCTCCTCCGTTCGGCCATCGAGCGGGCCGTGGAGAGCGTGGACCGCGGTCTCGAGACGACGTCGATCGGGGCGGCCTACCTCGCCACCCTCGGGTTCGGCGGCTGGCAGATCGGGAACGCCTCCGCGCTCCTGGCCGAGGAGGCCGGCCTCCCGGGGATCCCCTCGGTGCGGGTCGAGAACGCCTGCGCCTCGGGCGGCTTCGCCCTGCACGCCGCCGTCCATGCCGTCGCCTCCGGGGCAGTGGAGCTCGCGCTCGTCGTGGGCCTCGAGAAGATGACGGACGTCTCGAACGCGAGACGCCGGTACTGGCTGGGGGTCTCGGGGGAGACCGAGTGGGAGCGCCAGGCCGGTCTGACGTTCGCCGGGGTCTACGGCCTGATCGCCTCCCGGTACCTCGCCCTCCACGCCGTCGGGCCGGAGGCGCTCGCCGAGGTCGCCGTCAAGAACCACGCGAACGGCGCGCGCAACCCGAACGCGCACTTCCAGAAGGAGATCACGCGGGAGGCGGCCCTCGCGTCCCCGCGGGTCGCCGACCCGCTCGGCCTCTACGACTGCTGTCCCGTGAGCGACGGGGCGGCGGCGGTCCTGCTGGCCGCTCCCGAGGTGGCGCGCCGGTACACCGACACCCCGGTGTACGTCGACGGGGTGGGGGCGGCCTCCGACTTCCTCGCCGTTCAGGAACGGCCCGAACCGACGCGCTTCGAAGCGACGCGCCGCGCCGGGGAGGCGGCCCTCCGGACCGCCGGCTGCGAGCGAAAGGAGCTCTCGTTCCTCGAACTTCACGACTGCTTCACGATCGCCGAGCTGCTGGCGCTCGAGGACCTCGGGTTCGCCGAGCGGGGGAGCGCCGGGGCGCTGACGCTCTCGGGCGCGACCCGGCGGGACGGTCCGCTCCCGGTGAACCCGGACGGAGGGCTGAAGGCGAAGGGCCATCCGATCGGCGCCACGGGAGTGTCGCAGGCGTACGAGGTGTTCGTTCAGCTCCGCGGCCAGGCCGGCGCCCGCCAGGTCTCCCGACGGGATCGCGCGCTGACGCACAACGTCGGAGGAGCGGGGGCGACGGCCGCGGTCACCGTCTTCTCCGCGGGGTGAACCCGTGAACGGGATCGTTCGGGCGGGGGCGTACGCTCCGGCCTGGGGCTCGGGCGGGCGTCGCGTCCCCGGCCCCGACGAGGACGCCTTCACCCTCGCGGCGACCGCCGTCGAACGGGCGGTCGGTCCTTCGATCCTCCCCTCTTCGCCCGTGACGGTGGACGTCATCGGCGAGGCGGGCGAGGCGGCGTCGTGGGGTTTCGGCCCGCTCCTCGGGGTAGAGGCGCGGGTCCGCTCCCACCCCGGGGGCCCGGCGGCCCTCGGGAGCGCGCTCTCCTCCGCCCGAGCTGGCCCGGGTTCAGGGCTAGTCGTGGCCGTGGACCTGGGGAGCAGTGGAGGGCCCGATCACGACTCTCGCGGGGCCGGCGCGGTCGCGTTCTTCCTCGCGGCCGAGGCGCGGGAGGACGCCGAGTTCGGGTCGCCGCCGGCACCGCTCGGTCCTTCCGAGACGGCCGTCGACCTCGCGAGACGGTGGTTCCGTGACCGATCGGAGGCGGCCCGAGCCTCCTGGATCGGGGACTGGCGGCCGAACCACCGGCCGCTCCGGCCCTCTCCGCTCGTCCCGGGGGCGGCGCCGGCTCCTCCGAGCCCCGCGGTCTCCGAGGGAGCCTACCTGCCGCGACCGCGATATGTGGAGGGGCTGCCGAGCCGGTGGAGGTTCGCGGCCGAGCGCTGTGGGACCTGTGGCCGTATCGGCTTCCCGGTCCGTCGCCGGTGCCGGGGGTGCGGAAGAGCCGATTCGCTGGAGCTCCTCCACCTGCCGCGGGACGGCGGGAAGGTCGTCGCGCTGACCTGGATCGGGCGGGGGGGCCAGCCGACCGAGTTCGACCCTCAGGTCGAGGCGACAGGACCGTACGGGGTCGTCCTGGTCGAGCTCGCCGAGGGGATCCGCGCCACGCTGCAGTTGACCGACTGCGACCCAGGGGAAGTTCGGATCGGGGACCCGGTAGGGAGCCGCCTTCGCAGGATCTACGCGCTCGAAGGGGAGTGGCGGTACGGGCGCAAGGCGGTCCCGATGCGGGAGACGGCCCCCCCTCCCGTGGCGTGAACCGCCGATCCCTTCTAGCCGAAGCCGGGGAGGCTCTGACGGGAGTCCCGGGCCTCTTTCCGTTCGTACGGCTCGGCCGCGATGCCGAGGTGCGTCGCGAGCGTACGGAAGGTCGTCGCCAGCTGGTTGACCGCCCGGACGAGCTCCTGCTGTTCGGCGCGGAGCTCCGCGAGCTCTTGGCGGAGCATTCGCAGTTCGGCCTCCCAGTGTTCCTCGGTCGACGACGCGGTCACTTGATCTCCCGAGGGCCAGAAGGCGAAGATGCCTGATTAGCTTCCCGGCGGTCGGAGGGCTAGGTCGGAGGCCCGGTCGGGGGGTCCTTCTCCACGAACGGCGTCCAGTCCTGCTTCTCGGCCGAGAAGTCGATCCGACGCAGGTCGAGGACGAACTCCTTCAGGAGGTTCGAGGGACCGGGGCGAAGCGCGATCGTGTAGACGTAGACCCCGAAGCCCATGAAATCGAGCACCCGACGCAGGACCTCCGGGAGGTCCTCACGGGGTACGATGACGCGGATCGACGTCTCCCCCAACATGCTCGAGAACTGGTCGATGTCGAACCCGCGGTCGAGCGTGATGAGGGGGTCTCCGCCGGGGGGGGCGGAGGCACCCCGCAACGGCGGGCTCGCCCGAGAGTCGATGACGATGGGAGGGGGCGGAGGCAGGCTCTGGACCCGGGGGGGGTAGCGCTCGAGCACCGGCGACGGGTCGCGGCCCACGAACCGGGGCGCGGGAGCGCGGGCGACGGGGGCCCGGGGCTTGGGGCGTCGCTTCGCTTTCCGGGCCGGTGCGGGACGTCGGGGCATCGATCGGAGGACCGAGGCGAGGACCGCGCATAAGGTATTGGAGGGAGACGGGGAGGGCGCGGGCAGGTCCGAGCTCGAGGGGCTCTCGGAACGGCCGTCGAGGGCAAGTTGTAGCGAGTGCCACCGTGCGAGCCCACCTCACGGGAAGCTCGTTTTGTCGCCTTCCCGACGACAGATGGGTTATGTAGCATGGGATTGCTGGCTCAGCAAGCCCGACTCGAAGGAGGAGGGCGGAACGGAGAGGAAACGACCAATGCCGGCGCGAGTGATGAAGGAGTTCCAGGCCCCCCGGGGCCTTCCGCGGAAGACGGCGTCCGTCTGCCCTGAGTGCATCAAGGTGATTCCGGCGATCGTCCGGGAGAAGGACGGCCGCGTGATCATGGAAAAGACGTGCCGCGCGCACGGCTATTTCTGGGACATCATCTCTAACGACGTCGACTTCTACCTCCGGATGGAGGTCTACGCGCACGACGGCGTCGGCTACGAGAACCCGTACTACGAGAAGTTCATCGGCTGCCCGACGACCTGCGGAATGTGCAGCCACCACAAGTCCCACACGGGACTGGCGTTGGTGGACCTGACGAACCGCTGCAACCTGAAGTGCCCGGTCTGCTTCGCGAACGCCAACGCCGCCGGCTACGTCTTCGAGCCGACCCGCGAGCAGATCCACTTCATGCTGAAGACGCTCCGGGAGCAGAAGCCGGTGGGCACGGTCGCCGTCCAGTTCTCGGGCGGGGAGCCGACGCTGTCGCCGCTGTTCCTCGACGCCGTGTCGATGGCCCGGGACCTGGCGTTCAAGCAGATCCAGGTCGCCACGAACGGGATCCGCGTCGCGAACGAGCCCGGCTTCGCCCAGGCGTGCCGGAACGCGGGCCTCCACACTCTGTACCTGCAGTTTGACGGGCTGGACGACGAGATCTACCGGAAGGTCCGAGGGGTCCCGCTGTTCAAGGTGAAGCAGAAGGCGATCCAGGCCGCGCGGGAGACCCACTCCTCCCCCGCCGAGCTCGCCGCGGGCAAGCCCGACAAGCCGATCTCCGTGGTGCTCGTCCCGACCCTCGTCGGCGGGTTCAACGAGAAGGAGATCTGGCCGACCGTGAAGTTCGCGATCGACAACATCGACGTCGTCCGCGGCGTCAACTTCCAGCCGGTCGCCCTGACCGCCCGGATCCCCGACAAGGACCGCTTCCAGATGCGGTTCACTCAGTCCGACCTGGTCCGCATCCTCTGCACCGAGGGACCGTTCGAGAAGTCCGACTTCTTCCCCGTCCCATCGGTCGCCCCGATCTCGGAGCTCGTCTCGATCATCCACGGCGAGGAGAAGATGACCCTGACGACGCACCCGGGCTGCGGCTGCGCCACGTTCGCCTTCGTCTCGGAGGACGGCCAGAAGATCACTCCCCTGCCGCGGTTCATGGACGTCGACGGCTTCTTCGAGAACGTCGAGTCGATGATCGAGAAGTACCGGGACGCGCGGTTCTCGCGGGTCCGCACGGCGGTGGCCGGGGCCCGGCTGCTCCACGACGTGTCGAAGTACTTCGACTTCTCGAAGGCCCCGGAGGGCCTGAACGAGAAGAACTGCGTCAAGGTGATCGCCGGGATCTTCACCGAGGGCAACAAGGAGGCGCTCGCGCAGTTCACCTGGCGGACGATGTACATCGGCAACATGCACTTCCAGGACGCCTACGACTACGATATCCAGCGCCTGATGCGCTGCGACATCCACTACGCGGTGCCGGACGGGCGCGTCATCCCGTTCTGCTCGTACAACTCGGGCCCGATCTACCGGACGGAGGTCGAGCAGAAGTTCTCGATCCCGATCAAGGACTGGCAGCGGGCGAAGCAGCAGGCCGGCGTTCCGCTGAAGACGCTCGAGACGATGGGCGTCAACGGCGAAGTGATCGTCGACCCCGAGTACTACAAGATCCGGGCGCTCAAGGGCGCCCCGGGGATGTCGGCGTAGGGAGACCGTTCCCGCCGCGCCCAACCCTTTCTTCTTCTTCCTTTACCGCCGGGCGGGTGTGCCTACTCGAACAGGGCGGCTCCCGGGCGGGAGAGCTCCCGTCCGGTGACGCGGGACGCCGCCGGGAGGTCCTTGGTCCGCCGGTCGATCTCGGGCCAGACGGTCGGGGGCCGGGGCGGCGCTTGGGTCGAGGTCGGTGGGCCCGCGTCCGCGTGGACCGTCAGCCAGCGGATCCCGGCCTCGATGTGCTTGCAGGTCCCCAGGTCGCGGCGGGCGAAGTCCGTGCAGGTGCACAGCGCCGGGATCGGGGAAGGGAATTCGGGGAACATGACGAGGTAGGCGGTGCGGTGGATCGGGTTACGGACCTCGAGCAGCGCGTAGGGGTCCCGGGCCTTCACGCGGACGTCCAGCGGCTCCTCGAGCGCCCGGGCCCTCCGTTCCGCCCTCGCCTCGGCGGGTACCCGGTCAGCGCCCG
The DNA here is from genome assembly GCA_052326305.1 of Thermoplasmata archaeon. Lineage (GTDB taxonomy): Archaea > Thermoplasmatota > Thermoplasmata > Lutacidiplasmatales > UBA184 > Lutacidiplasma. The sequence goes on from JBKQPJ010000017.1 coordinate 53,591, forward strand.
GAACGCGGAGGGGTCGCCGCACGTATCCCGGAACGGCCGGGCGTCATTAGGCGAACGGAGGACCCTCCCGGGCCCCGGTCGTCGGTCGCGAGGGGCGGTCCGACCGACCCCCTGGAGCGAGTTGGGTCGGGAGACGCCGGACCCGACCCCTCCCGCACCGGAGCGGCGCGGCCGACCCGTCGGGTCCGTTCCGGCGGCGGGCGATCCGCCCGTTCAGGGCGACTCCCGCGCGGTTATCTCCTCACTCGGCCACCGCCGGCCGTGTCCGCCCCGGCCGGCACCGCCCCGGAACCCCTCCCCCGCGCTCGGCGGCCGTCGCTCTCCAAGCGTTCCAAGATCGGCCTCGGCCTCCTATTCACCCTCCTCGGGCTCTTCCTGCTCGCGGACGAACTGCCGGTCGCTCCCGGACCGCTCGAGCACGCCCTCCCGGTCCTGGCCGCCGGGGTCGTGGGCCTCTGGGTGGGGGGCATCCTGATGGGGATCGGCAGCCGGTCCTAGGACCCCGGCGGAACGCGGCGGGCTTGGGAATCGCGGCGGCGTCGACTGGAATGTGCCGCTCCCTGCCAACAGGTTTCTTATAACGACGGTCCGTCCCGCGACCGATGGAGTACGTCGTCGTCCGGGCGACCCACCCGTCCTGGCTGACCCTGCAGCTTCCGACCGAGGTGGCGACGTTGATACGGTTCGAGCCTCCGGCCGCCGGGGAGGCGCGGGATGGCGGCCGGTCGATCTCGTTCCTGGCCCGGGGCACCGGGCTCGTCCGCGTGATCGCGACCCATCCGGCGCGCGAGGCGCTGGCGATCGAGACGGTCCGCAGCCGCCTGCTCGCCACCGCCCGGCCGGGGGAGCGTCTCCTGTTCACGCTTCCGGCGTCCGTGGGCGAGCACCTCGGGCTCAAGGTGTACTCCCGGGGCCCGCGGGTGCGCGGGACCGACGACTCCCTCGTCTGGTTCGTGCCCGCGCCGGAGTACTACGAGTACCGCTCGCTCATTTCGGCCGGAAAGGCGTGGAACGGCCCGTCCGGAGGCCCGTTCGCCCACGTATATCTCGCGAAGTCCCTCGTCCCGTTCCCGAAGGAGCTCGGCGCGCTCGCCGAGCAGGAGTACCGGATCGAGCAGGACGAATGGCGCCCCGGGGTGGAGGCGCTCCATCGGATCGGACGGGGCCGGCGGACGGTGTTATAACATCCCGGACCGGGCCGGTCTCGCAAACCGGTAGGTCGTTTTACGAACGTATATATAGTGACCCGTGGAATAGAATTTGGCATGCCGGCGTCGGGACGGCGGCCCACAAAGAGTGCTTCTTCGAGCGGCTACACCCTGCGTAATCCGGTCCCCCTCCGGAGCGCTTCCGACACCGCGCGGACGCGGGTCGGGATCCCCGACGATGCGGTGCTCGCGAACCTCAGCGGTCCGGTCGATTTCGACTCCCTGGCGAAGGCGATCCGACGCTCCGTCGGCCACGACGGGATGCGTCCCGAGGACGCCCGATCGATCGCCGCCCACGTGCTGAACTTCTTCGGCTTCAACGAGCGGATCATCGACAACGTCCTCGAGCCGGACGACCGCGACACGTTCTACATGCTCGAGGACACGGGGATCCTCGAGACCGAGCGGGACGAGACGACCCTCTACGACGGCCGCGAGTGGAGGATCCACTACTGGATGTTCCGCAAGGACCGGATCTTCGAGCTGGCGCACGAGGAGAGCGCGGCGATGGCCGCCGCCGGCGAGCTCGACGTCGTCTACTCCTCCAACGCGAACCGCTCGGGAGCGTTCCGCCTGCCCCACGGCGAGGTCGGCACCGGGCTCCCGGCCCATGCCGTCTACCACGAGCTCGGGGACGAGATCTGGCTGGAACGCCGCCAGAACCCTATCCCGGCGCCCCCGGGGCCCCGGGCCCGACGCTCCCCGCTCGGCCCGTAGGCGCGCCGGCGGCGAACCGTTAATCCCCCGCACCGGCTCCGCGCCGGGGATGCGTCGCTTCCTGCTCCTCGCCCACCGGGTCCCGGCCCGGGGGGAGTTCACCCTGAACGACCTCGCGGGCGGAGGCGGGCGGATGGACGAGGTCGCCCGGGCGGTCTCGACCGCGTTCACGCTCTCGAACGACCTGCGCCGGGACACGGAGATGACGATCCTCTTCGCGGGAGGCCCCGCCGCCCCGCCGCGCCGGGTCGACCTGGTCGGCGCTCGCCTTCGCTACCTCAACCCCGACGAGCGGTCGACGGCCGCCCTGCTGAAGAACGCCCTCGCCCGCGCCGCGACCTACCCGCACGAGTTCGAGTCGTCCCCCGGGCTCCGGGTCGGGCCGACGGAGCCGCTGGAGGCCCTCGCCGAGTTCCTCCGGCGGCCGGGAGCGCTCTGGCTGACGGAGACCGGAACGCCGATCGCCGGGTGGCGAGGGCCCCCCGACGAGGTCGCCGCCGTCGTCTCGGACCCGTACGACCCGACCCCCGAGGAGACGGAGCGCCTCGTGTCGAGCGGGGTGCCGCGCGTCTCGGTGGGGCCCCTCGTGCTCCGGACGAGCCAGGTGATCGATGCCGTCCACCGGGAGCTCGACCTGCGCGCGCTCGGCCCGACGGCGGCTCGCCCGGGCTAGCGGACGAGCGGGATCTCGTAGGATCCCCGAGCGCGCGGACCGATCGCCTCGCGGACCGTCCGCGTCCGCAGGCCGCCGACGATCGCCGTCAGCCGGACCGCGTCGCGGGGCTCGGGACCGAGCCGGGTGCCGAAGACGAGCCGTTCGGGCTCGTGGAGGTCGGCGCGGACCGCCTCGAGCACCCGGTCGAGGGTCTGCAGGGTGAGGTTGGCGCCGCCGTCGAGGTGGACGAGGACCGACGTCCGGTCCGAGAGCCGGTAGTCGAGCATCGTCCCGGAGAGCGCCTCGTGGACGAGCCGTTCGGGCTCGGAGATGTGCTGCTCGCCGATCGTGAGCGTGGAGAGGCCGGAGTCCCGCAGGTGGTTCTTGAGGCTCGCGAGGTCGACGTTCAGCTGCGAGGGGTTCTCGACCATGTCGACCAGGCTCGCGACGAGGGAGTGCAGGTAGGCGTTCCGGACCTGGAAGACGCGGTGGATCGGGAGCGTCTCGAACCGGCGGAGCTTCTCGTTCGCCAGCGCGAGCAGGAGGCCCCCCATCCGCTCGAGCTCCTCGACCGTCTCCTCCACGTTCTTGCGCCGTCCCGGGTTCGACTCGAGCTCGACGCGGAACGGAAGGAAGATGACGGGGACCGGGAGCGTCGAGGTGCCGCGGAGGTGTCGGGAGAGGTACGGGAGGAGCGCGCTCCCCGTACCGCCCCCGAGCCCGGCGAGCAGGAAGACCATCTCGAACGGGGCGAGGCGGCCGAGGACCTCGTCCCGGCTCTCCTCGATCGCGCGGAGGACCGCGGCCCGATCGCCGCCGCTCCCCCGGCCTCGAAGCTCCCGGTGTCCGAGGAGGATCCGCTCGGTGACCCGGATCTTCGAGAGGTGGGCCTCGTCCGTGTTGACCGCGATCGAGCGCACGCCGGGGATCCCGAGGCTCGCGATGTCCTGGGCCGCTTCGCTGCCGGCGCCGCCGAGCCCGACGATGGCGATCGGCGGGCCGGTGGAGGACGGCTTCCAGGCCTCCGGAAGCAGGTAACTGTCGTTCATCGGCCCCCCGGCCCCTCAGGGCGGTGGGGAGCCCTCCGCAGTGACGGCCTCGCCTTCGCGCCGGTGGGCTCGTGCGGGCGGAGAGAGCTGGTCGATGCGGCTGCGGATGTACTCCCGGACGGCAGAGCGCACGGCGTCGTCGACGCTCACCGAATTACCCTCGCGGACGAACTCCTCCAGGCGGCTGTTGTCCTGCCGGGAGAGCTCGACGACGACCTTGCGAATGTGCTGGGGCGGCAGGTTGAGCTCGATGTACTGCTCGAGCGCCTCCCGGATCGTGTCGGAGATCGTGGACGTCCCCTTGTGCTGCTGGATGTTCTTCAGCCCCTCGAGGAGGTCCTGCGGGATCCGCACCGTCACCCGCTCCGATGTGTCGACCATGTCCGTCAGACAATACCCCTAGCTTTGTCTGACGATTGACATATCAGCCTTCGTGTATATGAACCCAGCTTCGGGCCCGCCGGCCCCGGACCCGGACGCTCGGGCCCGGCGCCCCCCGACGGCCGGCAGCTCCGCTCGCGGACCGAAGCGCTCGCGATCTACCTCCGGCGGGTCGAGGCGCCTCGGCGGCGCGCCGTGGGCGGGTCCTGCGGACGGGTCGCCGCGGTCCTCCGACCCGCCGCGTTCCGGGCCGTTCGTGACGGCGGGACCCGGCCCCGCGAACTTATGGACCGAGGCCGCTCGCTTCGGGAGTGACCGAGGAGGTCGTTCCGGTTTCCGTCGACCTCGAGGCGGCCGTCCGGCTCGGGCGCGCGGCGGTCCTCGGCCGTCCCTGGATCGGCACGCACGGGCCCGAGATCGCCGACCGGTTCGAGTCCGCTCTGCGAGCTGGGACCCGGCGAGGAGCCCTGTTCCGCCCGGGGGGCCGCTCCGCCGGGATCGCGGTCTGGGAGGTCCACGGCCCGCTCGGCGCCTCCGTCGACCTCCTCTACCTCGAGCGATCGATCGTCTCCGTCGGCGCGTATGCGCGGTTCTGGACCGGGCTACGGGAGCTCGCCGGCCCGATCGCCATGGCCCCCGGCGAGCTTCCCGGGCTCGCCGAACCCGAGGAGGAGCGCCTGATGGCCGGCCTCGGGCTCGCGCGTTTCGGCCGGAGCGAGATGGAGCTGCGCGACGGGGCCACCCTACCGGCACCGGATCTTCCGGTCGGGGGCTCGCTTCGCCGGATCGGTCCCCCGGACTTCTCCGAGCTCGCCCGTCTGCACCGGATCGCCTACCACGAGCGGTTCGACCGGTTCCTCTTCCTCGAGGACGAGGACGAGGAACGCGACGCCGAGCGAATGGTGAAGGACCTCTTCGGCGCGCGGTGGGGCGAGTTCGCCGCCGACGGGTCGTGGGGGCTCGAGATCGACGGTCGGCTCGTCGGCGCGGTGCTCAGCGTCCGTCGACCCCAGGGGACCCTCATCGCCGACGTCATGGTCGACCCGTCCCTCCAGGGCCGCGGGATCGGGCGGGCGGTGCTGCTCGCCACGATGCGCGCGCTCGCGGAGGCCGGCGCGGGATCCGTCGTCCTCAACGTGACGGAAGGCAACACCCGGGCGATCCGCCTGTACGAGAAGCTCGGGTTCGTCCGCTCGCTCGGACCGAGCCGGGACTGGTACGACCCGGCCCGGATCCCGGTGCCGCCCTAGGCTAGGACGCGCCCGGCTCGGCCGTCGCCGCGGGCCGGTCGGGGTGGTAGCCCAGTCGGCGGAGCTGTCCGAACGTCAGCAGCATGACGAGGCCGAGGACGCCGATCGCCGCCCCGGCGAACAGGTACGTCCCCCGGATGCCGATGGTGATCGCGAGGAGCCCGCCGAAGAACTGGCCGAGCGGGACGAACGAGATGCTCCCCAGCTCGTCCGCGGCGAAGACGCGGCCCATCCGCTCGTCGGGCACCGTCGCCTGGATCGTCGAAAGGAAGACGGTCGTGATCATCCCGGGAGCCAGCCCGTAGAGGAACAGGATCGGGAGGGCGAGCCAGATCGTGCGCACGAGGGCGAGGGCGACCAGGGCGAGACCCATCGCGAAGACGAGGGCGATCATCACGCGGCCGGCCCGCTCCTCGAACCGGAGGTGGCCGATCAGGAGGAAGCCGCACGCCGTGCCGAGCGTCGCCGCCGCGACCATCGCGCCGTAGTAGATCCCCTGGACGAGCCCGAGCCAGCTCACGACGTAGAGCGCGAGCTCGACCAGGGCGAGGGCCGTGAGGAAGTTGACGAACAGCGCGGCCACCGTGATCTCGAGGAGGTCGACCCGCTTCCAGAGGTAGGCGAACCCCTCCCAGGCGTCGATCCAGATCGGCCGTCGGACCGCCGGTCGCTCGACGGACAGGTCGATGCCGATGAGCAGCAGCGTGACCTGGGTCGCGAAGAACAGCCCGAACGGGATCGCGAGCGCGTACTCGCTCGGGCCGACCGTCAGCAGCACGCCGACGGCGACGGTCGCCAGGGCGCTCGAGATCGCCGCGACCGCGTAGATGAGGCCGTTCGCCCGGCCGAGGGCGCGCTGTTCCACGAGGCGGGGCACGAGGGTGTTGTACGCGGGCCGGAACAGCGTGGAGGTGGCGGCGACCGCCGCCCAGACCGGGTAGCTCAGGACGAGCCACTCGGGAAGGTAGAAGCCGCGCGGCCCGGGGAAGGGGATGCGGGCCCCGGGGCGGAGGATGAGGTCGGCGGCGAGCCCGGCCGTGGCGAGGAGCGCGCAGAGGTTCGCCCCCCGCATCAGCGCTCCGCGGTCGTAGCGGTCGGCGAACGCCCCGGAGAAGACCGCGGTGAGCAGGGTGGGGACGGTCGAGGAGAGCCCGAGGAACGCGAGGGCGAGCGCGCCGTACGTCTCCCGCTCCGCCTTCGGGTAGGCGAGCGCCACGCTGAACAGGAGGATCACCTGGACGGCGGACGGCGCGGCGAGCTGGAACGCCCCGGCCATGAGGAACGGACGAAACGAACGTTCCCGGAACAGGTCGGCGTACCGACCGGTGGCGGGCTCCGCCATGCGTCGGCCCGACCCTCCCCTACCGCATTAAGGGTATCGAACGCGGGGGGACCGCGGTTCGGCGCGGGCGAAACGGGCTTGTACCGGCCGCCCGTCCGTCGACCCGGAGAGCCCCCGTGCGTCTCCTCTTCCAGGATCCGGTGACCGGCGTGCGCCGCGTGCGCCTCGAGACGCCGAGCGACCTCTGGCGGATCGCCCGCCTCGTCCGTTCCGGCGACCTCGTCGGGGCGTCGACCACCCGTCGCGACCCCGAGGCGCCGATGGACGTCGCCGGGGCGGAGCGGGCCCGCCGGCGCGTCTTCCTCACCGTGCGGACGACCCAGGTCGAGTTCCATGGGTTCTCGAAGCACGTGCGGATCACCGGCCCGATCGTCGAGGGCCCGTTCGACATCGGTCGGCACCACACCCTCGACCTGACCGAGGGGGACGACGTCACCCTCGCCCGGGGGGAGCTCACGCCGGGCGAACGGGCGATTTTCGAAGAAGGCCTCGCCGGCAAGGGCGATCCGACGATCGTGGTGGCGGCGGTCGACTGGGGGGACTCCTCCCTCGTCCGGCTCCGGGGGCGGTCCGTCGAGCCGATCGCCGACCTGCGCCGCTCGATCGCGGGAAAGCGGTACGCGGGCGGTCAGGCCGAGAAGGACCGCGCGACGTACGTCGCGGAGCTCGAGGCGCTCGTGCTCAAGGAGAGCGCCGACGCCCACGCGGTCCTCGTCGTCGGGCCCGGGTTCCTCAAGGAGGAGCTCTCCCGCCGGATCCAGGAGCACGCGCCCGAGGTGGCCCGCCGCTTGCGCGTCTACCCGACCGCCGAGTCGGGCCGGGTGGGGGTCGACGAGCTGCTCAAGTCGGGACGGGCGAGCGAGGTCCTGCGCGGCACCGTGGCCGCCGAGGAGGCGGAGTACGTCGAGCGGCTCGTCCGCGCGCTCGCCGGGGGGACCCGGGCCGCCGTCGGCCGCGAGGAGGTAGAGGAGGCGGTGGACGCGGGCGCGACGGAGACGATCCTCGTCTCGGAGGAGCTGCTGCCCGACCCCGCCGTGATCCCGATCCTCGACCGCTCCCGCGGGTCGAAGAGCCGGATCTTCGTCGTTCGGTCGGAAGGAGAGGCGGGCGCCCGGCTCGCCGCCCTGGGCGGCATCGGGGCGATCCTGCGCTACGACTGGACGAGCGGCCGGCGCCCTAGGGGATCGACTGGAGCGCCTCGCGCAGCTCCTCGAAGCGGCGCTTTAGGTCCTTGAGCGCGTAGCGCAGCGCCTCGCGCGCGGAGAGGGAGCCGTCGGTCTCGAACCGCAGGAAGAACCGTTCCGTATCGGGGGTCACGCGCACCGAGCCGTGCTCGCAGGCGTCCTCGCAGGCCCCGCAGAGGATGCACTTCGCCTCGTCGGTGACGGAGAGCTTGCCGTTCTCGAACTCGAGGATGTTGACGGGGCACGACGCTCCCGTCCGCTTGAGGCAGGCGTCGGAGCAGCCTTCCTTGCGCGCGATCTTCACGTGCGGGCGGGGCGTGATCCCGACCCCGTGCGCGACCTGCCACTTCGCGTGGTCGCGGGAGCTCCCGACGACCGCGGTCGCGTAGGCGAGCAGCGCCTGGCGGGCCCCCAGCCGGACGATGGGGATGTCGGGTTCGAGGATCGCGAGCGTGGGGTCGCCGAGCGGCACGACGTTCCGGGCGTAGACGGTGCACGGGCCCTTCTTGTCGATCGAGAACATCACCTGGCAGTGCGGGCAGCCGGTCCCGCCGCAGTCGCACTCGGACTTGCGCCAGAACTGTCCCGGGTCGCTCGGGATCGGAAGGAGGCCGAGCCGGAGCGCCACGCCCTCGTCAAACATGCTGGTCGACGAATCGTAATCCTTGCCCGACGTCTCGTCGCGGATCGGGCCGAGGTGGAACTCGACGTCCTCGATGGCGAGCTTCGGCACATCCGCGAGCAGGGTGCGCCGGATCGCGTTCACCTGCGAGGCGCTGGTGCCGACGAGCTCGAGCGTCGTGCTCCGCGTCTTGAGCTCGGCGATCGTGACCGGCATCGCTACACCCGCCGGCCGCGTCGGCCGCCCTTCGGCTTCGTGCCGTCGTGGGGGACCGGCGTGACGTCCTCGATGCGCTGGATCTTCACGCCCGCGCGCGCGAGGGCACGGATCGCGGCCTGGGCGCCGGGACCCGGCGACCTCGAACGGTTGCCGCCCGGAGCGCGGACCCGCACGTGGAGCGTGTCGTAGCCCTTCTCCTTGATCGCGGCGGCGACCTGGTCGGCGGCCTTCATCGCGGCGTACGGGCTCGATTCGTCCCGCGCCGCCTTCACGACCATCCCACCGGTCGCCTTCGCAAGCGTCTCCGCGCCGGTGATGTCGGTGACGGTGATGTGGATGTTGTTGTAGCTCGCGTAGATGTGGGCGATGCCGATCCGCGCCATCGCCTAGCCCCCCGGGGCGGCGGGAGCGGCCGCCGCCGGCTCGGCCGGCGCCGCGCGGTGCTCGAGCCGCTCCCGCAGCGCGAGGCGCATCGCGTGGTCGTCGCTGGCGAGGGGGCTCGTCGGGGTGTACGTGAGCCGCGTCTCCTCGGCCGGCGGCACGAGGTAGCCGGGACGGGTGACGCGGTGGTCACCGATCGAGAAGTGCCCGTGCACGATCCACTGGCGGGCGCCGTACGCGGTCGGCGCGAGCCCCCGGGAGAAGACGATCCACTCGAGACGTCGCTTCAGGAGGTCCTCGGTCGAGAGCGCGAGCACATCGTCGAGCGTCGGCGACCCGACCGGTAGGAGGCCGAGCCGAACGAGGCGTCCGAGGAGGCCCTCGGTCTCGCGCCGGGCCTGCTCCTCTCCGGCCCGTAACCGCGCCTGGAGATCGCGCGCCTGACCCCGGAAGCCCCGCAGGATCGACTGCGCCTTCCACAGCTCGCGCTTGTTCTTGAGGCCGTAGCGGTCGAGGAGCTTGCGCTCCTCCTCCATCCGGGTCGCTTCCCACGGATGCTTCGGGGTGTCGTAGGTCCGTCGCAGGAACTTAGGATCGCCCATCGGAGGATCACGCCTTCTTGGCGGCCGGTGCCGCCGCGGGGGTGGCGGCGGGCGCCGCGGCCGGGGCCGCCCCTTCTCGGCCCGAGGATTCCTTGCCCGCCGCGGCCGCCGCTTCCCGGGCCGTCTTCTTGATCACGCCGGCGGCCATTCCCGTCCGGCCGTTCGACCGGGTGCGCTGGCCGCGGACCTTCTGTCCGCGCTCGTGCCGGACGCCCCGGTAGCTGCGGACCATCTTCATCACGTTGATATCGTCGCGGCGCCGGGTCTCGAGGTCCGGGCCGAACAGGTGAGGCGATTCCCCAAGGAACGGCTCGTTGGGGTGGTTGGTCATCCAGGGGGGAAGCTTCGTTGGCAGGGTGCCGAGGGTCGTCTCGATCGTCTCAACGGTCGCCTCGGGCAGGTTGCCGATCAGGGTGGCCGGGTTCACGTGCGCGAGCCGGCAGGTCGCTTCCGCGATCCTCAGCCCGACGCCCCGGACCCCGGTCAGGGCGAGGCCCGCGGGCCGCGTCCCGTCGAGGTCGGAGTTGGCGACCCGCACGATGTAGCGGAAGTTGGGGTTCTCGGCGATGATCTTCGCGGTCTTGGTGGACGCCGCGGACTTGCCCTTGCCCTTTCCTTCCTTGGGCTCCTTGGCTTCCTTCGGCTTTCCGCCCTTCTCCCGCTTCGCGCCCTTCTCGGCCGGCGGTTCCGTCGCGCTTCCGCTCGCCGGCGCGGCCTTCTCTTCCGGAGCGGCCTTGGGCTCCTTCGCTTCCTTGGGCGCGACGCTCACTCCCCTGTTCGAGGTGCCTCCGGATCGCGGGACCGAGCGCGAGCGACCGCCCGCGGCCTGGCCCGACCCTTCGGAGGGAGGCCGTGGAGAGGTGTGGGCTTCTTAACGGCTTCGGACGCCGGAACGACCGGCTCCGGGGGAGCCGTCACGTCAAGGACCCGGTAGCCCGAGCCGCGCCCGACGACCTGGACCCCGGGCCCCCAATGGGTCCGGATCCATTCCTGGTAGAATCGGATCCCCTGGCTTCCCTTCCCGACGATCAGGAGGCGCCCTTGGGGGGCCAGATGGCGCGGGGCCGCGGCGAGCAACTCCATGACGAGCTCGCGACCGGCGCGGAACGGAGGGTTCGTGGCGATGAGGTCGAACCGCTCGTCCGCGACGGGTTCGAACAAGCGCCCGACCCGCACCTCCGCGTTCGCGATGCGGTTGCGCCCGAGGTTCTCCGACGCGAGACGGGCCGCCCTCCGGTTCACGTCGGTGAGGACGACCGTGCCCCGGGGCGACGACTTCGCGGCGGCGACGCCGACCGCGCCCCAGCCGCATCCGAGGTCGAGGATGCGGGCGCCGTCGACGACGCCCAGATGCTCGATGAGCAGGCCCGTTCCCGGGTCGAGCCCGTGGGAGGCGAAGACGCCGGCGTCGACCGCGAAGGAGAGGAGCTCGCCCCGGTAGAGGAACCGCAGTTCGCGCCGGGCCGAGCGGGAGCGCGGCCGTTCCGCGAAGTACTGCTCCGAGGCCGGGGCCCCCGCCTCCTCGTCGTTCACGGGGACTTCCGGCGGAAGAACGACTCCTTCCGCGGCCCGGCGCCCGGCGCGGACGGGCCGAGCGCCTCCTTGAGGAGGTCGCGTTCTCGGGAGGAGAGAGAACGGGGTATCTCGACGTGGACGGTGACGATCTCGTCGCCGCGCGAGGAGCCGCCGGGAGGAGGGAATCCGCGTCCGCGCATGCGGAACTGGGTCTCCGGCTGGGTTCCGGCCGGGACCTTGAGGATCGCCTGCCCGTCGACGGTCGGAACGGTCACTTCGCCCCCGAAGAGCGCGGTGGCGAGCGGGACGGTCGTTTCGACGTAGGCGTCCTCGCCCTCGCGACGTAGATGGGGCGACGGCTCGAAGACGACCTGCACGAACAGATCGCCGGCCCGGGCGCCGGAGCGCCCGGGGAGACCGTGTCCGGGGACCCGAAGCACGGCGCCGTCCTCGACCCCGGGAGGGACGCTCACCTGGATGCGTTCCACGCTCTCCTTCTGGCCGCTGCCGCTGCAGACCGGGCAGCGCTCGAGGACCCGCTTGCCGACGCCGCGACAGCGCGGACAGACGCCGATCGAGATCATCTGCGTGTACCCTCGGTTCTGCACCCGGCGCACCTGTCCCTGGCCCTGGCACTCCGGGCAGACCTCGAGCGCCGTCCCCCCCTTGGCGCCCGTGCCGCGGCAGGACGCACAGTCGGCCACCTGGGGGATCTCGAGGGTCGGGCGGGCTCCCTCGACCGCGGCGAGGAGGGGGAGACGGACCGCCATCTCGAGGTCGCCGCCCCGCTGCCGACCCCGACCGCCGGATCCCCCGAACGCGCCTCCGAAGTTCCCAAAGAACTGGCGGAACAGCGGGTTGGATCCGAGAAGGTCCTCGAGGTCCTGGGCGTGGGTGAAGTTCTGCCACGTGAATCCGGTCGGCCCGAAATCGGACTCGACGCCCGAGAACCCGAGTTGGTCGTAGCGCCGCCGCTTCTCGTCGTTCGCCAGGACCTCGTACGCCTCCGAGAGCTCCTTGAACTTCTCCTCGGCGGCCTTCGGGTCCTCCTTCGCGACGTCGGGATGGTACTGCCGGGCGAGCCGCCGATAGGCGGTCTTGATCTCGTCGTTCGTCGAGGTCCGGGGGATCCCGAGGACCTCGTAGTAGTCGCGTTTCGCCATCGGTCGATCGGCGGAGTCGATCCCTCACCGTAGTCTAGGTCGTTCGCTATTTACCGATTGAGAGGCGGCGGAACGACCCGCTGCCGCGCGTACCGCGACCCGCGTGCCGACGTGCGCCCGCAGTCTCCGGGCGGCATTTCCCTCGCTGACGGCGAGCTCGAGGGTCCCGAAGCTCGAGCCGAGGGCGCCGAGCCGGCCGCGGCCGATCTCCTCGTAGCTCGTGGTCCACCGCGTCCGGAGCGTCCGTCGACCGACGGTGACGGTCAGGCGGGTCCCCCGGGGGTGGACCCATCCCGTGGGGATGTTGGTGATCAGGTTCCCAAAGTGATCGACGTGCAGGGTCTGCCCGAGCACCGCCGTACCGCGTCGGACGGCTTCCGGGACCCGATACTCGGTAGGTCGAACCCGGGACCCGATCGCGTCGGGCCGGTCCCCTTCCGCGAGACGGGCGGCGGCGGGAGCGAAGAGGTCCCGCCCGTCGAACGTCGTGCCGAGGCGAGCCGGCCCTCCGACGCGTCCGGGGTCGAGCCGGAACGCCTGCGGACGCCCGAGCGACTCCGCGAGCGGGAAGAGCACCCCATTGTCCGGCCCGACGAGCCGCGAGCCGTCGGCGCAGGAGATCGCGAGCGGGGCGCGTCGACCGCCCACTCCGGGGTCAACGATCGCGAGGTGGACGGTGCCGGCCGGGAACCCCTGGGCCATCGCGCGGAGGAGGAACGCGGCCTCGGGGACCCGGTGGGCGGGAAGCTCGTGCGTCAGCTCGACGAGGCGTCCGGGACCGATCGACCGGGCGAGGACGGCCTTGACCTGAGCGGAGTAGGCAGCGCCGAGGTCGCTAGACAAGGTCACGAGGCGCGAACGGCGGGGGAACCGGGGCGTCAGCGCCGCGGTACCGGGGCCGGCGATCTACGACTTCATGATCGCGACCAGGAAGATCCCGACCGCGACGAGGGCGCCGATCACGGCCGCCACGATCACCAAGAACGCCTCCCAGATCAGCGTCTCGAGGTGGCCGGAGTGGTTCGCGTTGAGGCTGCCGGTGTGGTAGAAGTATCCTGTCAGGAGCCCGACGACGAGGCCCGCGGCAAGGAGGCCGACCCCGACCGTGCGGCTCTTCCCGCTCCCGAAGTACGCGGTGAAGATACCGGCGAGGATCAGGAACAGGGCGAAGACGAGGAGCAGGATCGTGAGGAATTGCCACCCACCGACGTACACCGCGGTCGTTCCCATTAGATCGAACATAGTCGTTCCTCAGAATTTGATACCCGTGAGGGTCTTCGTGTCGATCACGCCGGCGACCGACCGGATCTTGTCGACGACCAGTTGGCCGAGCGCGTTGAAGTCCTCGGCCTCGACCTTGGCGATGAGGTCGTACTCCCCGAACAACGGGTGGAGCTCGACGATCCCTTTGACGCGGAGGAGCTCGGTGTAGACTTCGTGCTCCTTGGCCGGGGCCGTGCTGATGAGGACGAATCCAATGGCCACGCGCAACCTCGAAGGGGCGCGAGATGTGCCTTCCCTAATAAGCGTGTCGTGACGAGGGGCACCTCGGGGCCCGGTGGGCGTCCCGGGCGGGCGCCGCAGCGACTCGAATCGACGTCCCTTAAGTCTAGAGTTCGTAGCCGCGGGTGCTCTCCATGGCACTGTCGTCCCGCACCTGGCCGGCCCGTCTGGTCGCCCGGCCGTGGCTTCTCGCCTTCGTGCCCATCAATGCCGCCACGTCGGGGTTCGGGGTCGTCCTCCCCCTCTTGATCCTCATCACCCTGCACGGGACCTGGGCGGACGTCGCCGTCGCGGCCACGCTGTATAACTCGACGCTGATCCTTTCGTCGGTCGTCTGGGGGCATCTCTCCGACCGCTACCCACTCCGCCGGGTCTTCCTGATCCTGAACTACGTCGGCTTCGCCGCCCTCTACGCGCTCCTGATCCACGTGAACTCGCTGCCGACGCTCTACGTGCTCTACGGGGCGATCGGCGCGATCGCCCCGGCGGGCGCGAGCGCCTCCAACCTGCTCATCCTGGAGAAGTTCACGCCGACCGAGCGAGCGACCGCGTTCGCGTCGTTCCAGGAGGTGAGCATGATCGGCAGCCTCGTCGGCCTCCTGGCCGGCTACTTCTGGACGGAGGGGAGCGACGGGCTGCTCTCCCTGCTCGGGATCTTCGCGGTCCTCGCGCTCGCGAGCGCGATCGCGGTCGCCGTGGGGGTCTCCGAGGCGGGCCGGCGGCTGACGATCTCGCACGTGGTCGGCCATCCCGAGAGCCTCGCCTCGCGCCTGCACCCGGCCGGGCCGGCCCACACTCCGGTCCCTTTCTTCCCCCTCCGCCCGCCGATGCGCCCCGACCCGATCGGCCGGTTCCGTCGCTGGGCCCGGACGGAGCTGCACCACGAGCTCCCGCTCATCATGCTCGCGTCGTTCCTGTTCAGCCTCTCGGCGAACCTGTTCAACATCTCCTACACGCCGTACCTCTACTCGATCGGATTCACGGCGGCGGCGATCTTCCTCGTCAACCTCTCCAACAACTTCACGCAGACGCTCGTCTTCCCCCTCACGGGGGGCCTATCGAACCGCCTCGGCGCGGACCGGATCGTCCACCACGCGACGTACCTGCGGGGGATCGGGTACCTCGCGACGGCCGGCCTCACGTTCGTCGCCCTCACCCATTCTTCCGCCTTCGGGGCGAACGTCGCGATCTACGCGCTGCTCGGCGGGGCGGTGGCCGTGTACACCACGTCGAGCACGCTGATCCTCTTCCGCGGGGTCGTCGGCCGCGAGGCGGGAAGCCTTCTCGGTGTGAACAGCGCCCTCGGCGGCGTCGCGGCGATCATCGGCGCCGGGCTCTCGGGCCTCATCGCCGTCGTCGGGAGCTACCGTCTCGTCTTCCTCGTCTCGGGCGGGATCCTGCTCGCGTCCCTGCCCCTCTGGACGGCCGCGACGATCGCGTACCGGCGCCGGAGCCCTGAGGCCGCACCCGCCCCGGACCCGGCGCGGAGCGGTCCGCCCGCGTCCGGCGTCGAACCCGTCGTCTCCACGAAAGCCCATTAACCATCGCCCGGTGCGCCGGCCCGGTCTCGGAAGGATGTCGACACCCCCGGAGGTCCACGCGGGACTCGAGGACATCGTCGCGCTCTCCTCGAAGATCTGCTTCATCGACGGGAAGCAGGGTCGCCTGATCTACGAGGGGTACGACATTCGCGACCTGGCGGCCCGCTCGACGTTCGAGGAGGTCGCGCATCTCCTGTGGTACGGCCGCCTCCCGACCGAGGCGCAGCTCGCCGAGCTGAAGGCCCACTTCGTCCACCTTCGCGTGCTCCCGGCCGCGCTCGCCGACGAGATCGACGTCTTTCCCGTCTCCGCCAACCCGATGGACATCCTGCGCACGGCCGTCAGCGCGCTCGCGCTGTTCGAGCCGGCCGAGACCCGACCCGGGGCGAGCTCGATCGGCGGGGCCCAGCGGCTCACGGCGGTCATCCCGACGATCATCGGCCAGTTCCATCGGCGGAGGACCGGTCGGTCGCCTCCCGCGCCGCGCCCGGACCTCTCGCAGGCCGCCTACCTCCTCTACTGCCTGCTCGACCGCGAACCCACGGAGCTCGAGACCCGGGTGATGGACGTGGCGCTGATCCTGCACGCCGACCACGAGCTGAACGCCTCGACGTTCGCGGCCCGGGTCACCGCGTCGACCCTGAGCGACCTCTACAGCTCGGTCACGAGCGCCATCGGCACGCTCAAGGGACCGCTCCACGGGGGGGCGAACGAACGGGTGATGGAGTTCCTGGACGAGATCCGGACCGTCGACCGGGTCGAGGCGGCCGTGAAGGGACGCCTTGCCCGCCACGAGCGGATCATGGGGTTCGGGCACCGCGTCTACAAGGTCGAGGACCCGCGCGCGACGATCCTGCGCGAGTGGTCGCACAAGGTCGGCGAGGCGCACGGGAACCTCCACTACTACGATCTCTTGCGCAAGGTCGAGGAGGTCGTGTTCCGCGAGAAGGGGCTCTACCCGAACGTCGACCTCTATTCCGGATCGATCCTCACGCTGATGGGGATCCCCCCGGACCTGTTCACCCCGATCTTCGCCGCGAGCCGGGTCGCCGGGTGGACCGCCCACGTGCTCGAGGAGTACCAGGACCTCCGGCTGATCCGGCCGACGGCGAAGTATATCGGCGCGACCGACCTGCCGTACGTTCCCATCGCGCAGCGACGGGCCTAGCGGCGCGGCCCCGGCCGGCGGCCGGGCGAGCGGCGCGGGCCGGCGCGGACGACGTCCATCAGCGGATACCGCAGGTCGGGCCGGTGGCGCAGGCGCGCCTCCACCCGATGCCCGCGGTGCTCGAGGGAGACCACCACGTCGAGCATCTCGGGGGTCAGGTAGCGGTACGCGAAACGGCCCCGGCCGACCGGCGGGCCCCGGCCGGGGGTCACGCGGACCCGCACCTCGCGCACGTACGGTTGCAATCGCACGGCGGCCGCGATCGCCCGGGAGAGCGCCGGGGCGGTGCGCGGATCGACCGGGATGCCGAGGTACTGGTGGAAGATCCCGCCGAGCTTGATGCCGGCCTCGAAGAGGAGGGTCTCGCGGGCGGTGAGTCGTACCGAGGGGCGGGCCATGGATCACGCCGGGGCGGGCCTCTTCGCCCGTGTCGTGAACGGGCCGAGGAGATAGTAGCTCGCCACGCCCACGAGCATGCCGAACGCCGCGATGTCCGTGGTCCAGTATCCCGGACTGCCCGGGGAGGGGTGGAACTGGAGGACGACCAGGGCGACGGCCGCGAAGACGGCGGTTGCCGCGGCCGGAGCGCGGAGCGCGGAGCCCCGCCGGATCTTCGGGTACGGCACCGGGACGACCATCATCGTCGCCAGGATCGCCACCCCGACCAGCACGCCGACCGGCTGGACCCCTTGGAACGCCGGCGTGTCGTGAAAGAGCAGGGCGACGACGAGGGCGAGCGCGCTCTCGGGCGTCGGCACGCCGAGGAAGTGGGGCAGCCCATGGCCCCGGGCCGTGAAGTAGACGAGCCGCGCGACGGCCGCCGCCGCGTACGCCGCCGCGAGCGCGGTCGCTACGGGCACGTAGGGCCGCCAGACGCCGACGTCCGACGTGTGCACCGCGATCAGGAACGCCGGGGCGAGGCCGAACGTGATGGCGTCGGCCAGCGAATCCGCGATCCGGCCGAACCGGCCGGACGGGAGCGGGCTCTTTCGGGAGAGGAGCCCGTCGAGCCCGTCGAACCCGATGGCCGCGACGATCAGGAACATCGCCCAGAGCTTGTTGCCGGCGAGCGTGTAGAGGATCGCGCCCACGCCGAGGAGCGCGTTCGCGAGGGTCGCGAGGTTGGCGCCAAGCCGCCAGCGGTCGGTCACGGCGCGCTCACCGCGACCGTCGTGATCCCCGCCCGCACCCGGTCGCCGACCCCGACCACCGGCCGCGCCCGGTCGGCCGGGAGGAGCAGGTCGACGCGGGAACCGAGCACGATCATCCCGAACCGATCGCCTTTGCGCAGGGTCGCCCCGGCCCGGACGTAGGGGACGATCCGGCGGGCCACGAGCCCGGTGATCTGCACCAGCTCGGCCGGGCCGAGGGCCGTCGAGAGCCGGTAGTGGCGGCGCACGTTACGGTCCGCGTCGGGCCGGAACGCCGCGCGGTAGCCGGCGCCCGCGGCCTCGATCGCTTCCACCCGGGCGTCCATCGGGGCCCGGTTGACGTGGACGTCGGTGACGTTCATGAATACGGAGATGCGGAGCCGGCCCCCGACGCTCTCGACCGCCCGGACCCGGCCGTCGGCCGGCGAGACGATCCCGGGGCCGGGAGATCGCTCGGGATCGCGGAAGAAGACCGCGAGGAACGCCGCGAGTGCGATGACGGCCGCGAGGAGGGTCCCTTCGAGGAGATGGGCCGGAAGGATCCCGATACCGACCAGCGTCCCCCCGACGATCGCGACGGCGGCGACCGGTCCGATCCACCGGACGGCCCCGGGGGCGAACACGCGCCTACCCGGTCAGCACGATCTCGATATTGACGCCGTCGGGGACCTGGATGCGCATCACCTGGCGGAGCGCCCGCTCGTCGGCGTCGATGTCGATCAGGCGCTTGTGGATCCGCATCTCCCAATGGTCGATCGTGCTCGTGCCGCCACCGTCGGGGCCCTTGCGGACCGGCACCTTGAGCTTCTTCGTCGGAAGCGGGATCGGCCCGGCGATCGCGACCCCGGTCTTGGTCGAGATCTCCCGGATCTGCCGGCAGATCGAGTCGACCTTGCCGGAGTCGGTACCGCTGAGGGAGATTCGGGCTTTTTGCGGCATCGATAGCCCCTCCCCCTCGGTCGAACTTCCGCGCGGCGCCGCGCTTACTCGCGCTTCTTGACGTCGACGACGACGCCGGCGGCGACGGTCTGGCCCATGTCCCGGATCGCGAACCGACCGAGCTGCGGGAACTCCTTGTACTTCTCGATGACCAGCGGGCGCTTCGGCGTGATCTTCACGACCGCGGCGTCGCCGGTCTTGAGCGTCTGGGGGTTCTCTTCCGCGACCTGGCCCGTCTTCGGGTCGAGGCGCTTCTGGAGCTCGGTGAACTCACAGGCGACCTGGGCCGTGTGGCAGTGGAACACCGGCGTGTAGCCGACGGTGATCACGCTCGGGTGGTTGAGCACCTGGATGTTCGCGATGAAGCTCTCCACGACGGTCGGCGGCGCCGAGGAGGGACCCGCGACATCGCCGCGCCGGATGTCGTTCTTGTCGATCCCGCGGACGTTGAAGCCGACGTTGTCGCCCGGGATCGCCTCGGTGACGCTCTCGTGGTGCATCTCGACCGACTTCACTTCGCCGGTCTTGCCGCTGGGCATGAAGGTGATCTTGTCGCCGACCTTGAGCGTCCCCGTCTCGATGCGTCCGACCGGGACCGTTCCGATCCCCGTGATCGTGTAGACGTCCTGGACGGGCAGGCGGAGCGGCTTTCCCGTCGGCTTCTCGGGGACCTTCAGGCCGTCGAGCGCCTGGAGAAGGGTCGGGCCCTTGAACCAGGTCATGTTCGGGCTGCCCTTGTTGATGTTGTCGTCCTTGAACGCCGAGATCGGGACGAAGACGACCTGGTCCGCGACCTTGAAACCGACGTTCTTGAGGAGCTTCGTGAGCTCTTCCTTGAGCTCCTCGTACTTCTTCTCGGAGTACGCGACCTCTTGGCGGTCCATCTTGTTGATCGCGCAGATCAGCTGGCTCACGCCGAGCGTCCGGGACAGGAAGATGTGCTCCCGGGTCTGCTCCTGGATCCCTTCCGCGGCCGAACAGACGAGCACGGCCGCGTCGGCCTGGCTCGTTCCCGTGATCATGTTCTTGACGAAGTCCCGGTGGCCGGGCGCGTCGATGATGGTGAAGTAGTACTTCTGCGTGTCAAACCGGCGGTGGGCGATGTCGATCGTGACGCCGCGTTCGCGCTCCTCCTTGAGCTCGTCCATGACCCACGCGAACTCGAAGGTCGCCTTGCCCTTCGACTCCGCCTCGGCCCGGAACTTGTCGATCTCCTCCTGGCGAATGTAACCGGTGTCGAGCAGGAGGCGACCGACGGTGGTCGACTTCCCATGATCTACGTGGCCGATGAAGACGATGTTGAGGTGGGGCTTCTGCGCCATTGAGGGACTCCGGGCGCGCCGAAAAGGTACCCCTATATAGGCGTTGTCGCGCGCCGAGGCCGAGAGCAACGCCCTTCCGGCCGAGAGGACGACTGACGGGAGACCGAAGCGCGGGAGCCGGCGGCGCCCGCCCGGGCCCGGTCGCGACCGCCCTCGGCCGCCGCGCCGGCGGGCGGCTCAGCTCTAGGGGGCGAGCATGTGCTCGTTGCCGTCCGGGTCGCGGACGACCGCCCACCAGCCCCACTCGGCCTTCTCGGGCTCGCGCGCGAACTCCACGCCGCGCCCCTTGAGCGCCTGGCAGCTCTCCTCGAAATCCTTTCCGGGGAGCCGCAGCTGGATCCCGGAGTTGCCGGGTTCGAGCGTACCGCTCGCATCGAACTCCGTGGTCTGGCAGAGGTGAAGGACCCCGTCCTTCCC
Organism: Thermoplasmata archaeon; assembly: GCA_052326305.1. Taxonomy (GTDB): domain Archaea; phylum Thermoplasmatota; class Thermoplasmata; order Lutacidiplasmatales; family UBA184; genus Lutacidiplasma. The sequence goes on from JBKQPJ010000017.1 coordinate 73,920, forward strand.
CGTCCGCCCGACCGTCACCCAGTGGTCCTCGCTGTCGATCAGGTCGAGCCCCAGTTTCTTCGTGTACCACTCCTGGGCCCTGCGTCGGTCGGAAACGACGACCGCGATGCTCGCAAAGTACGGGGCGGGCGCTGGGGCGGGGGACGACGGACGGCTTCTCTTCGGTGGCATGAGGATCCTCGAGCTCCTCAGCGTGGGGAGGTTCATGAGGGGGGGCCGAAGGGGACGAAACACCTCCGCGGTGGCCCGTTCCTGCCCACGGGGACGGCAGGACCGACGCTCCGCCGAAATCCATTTAGATGGCACGGTCATCCCACGTCCGTCCCTCCTTAGGGCGGCCTTGGTGTCCGACGTTTACTGCTCGAGCGTGGAGCGTCGCCGTGCGACGGTCGCCCGACCGACGACCCCGACGGGCGCCGACGGTCCCGGGGGACGTTGCCCCCGTCGGTCCCGGCCGAGCTCCCCCGGTTCATGCCGGGCCGCCGGAGAGAGGAACGGGAGCGTCGCCCGGGTCGGCGCCCGTAGGTAGTCAAGTATGCTCTGCGAAATGTGCGGTAACGACGTCGAGTCGGTCGCCCGAGTGAAGATCGAGGGCTCCGTTCTGCGGCTGTGTCCGGCGTGCGCGCGGTTCGGGGAACCGATCGACCCGGTTCCCGCCGCTCCGCCCCCCGTCGCGGCCCCGATCCGCGGCCGACCGATGACCCCTGCGTCGCGCCCGATCGGGGGCGCGCGCCGCATGGAGGAGCGCGACCTGTACGGGGAGATCGGGGAGCTCGAGCTCGCTTCCGACTGGCCGAAACGGGTCCGGACGGCCCGGGAATCCCTCGGCTGGACCCCCGAGGTGCTCGGGAAGAAGCTCAACGAGAAGAAGTCGGTCGTCCTCAAGATCGAATCGGGCAACTTGCATCCGCCCGATGCCCTCGTCCGCAAGCTCGAACACCTTCTCAAGGTGCGGCTGCGGGCCGAGGCGGAATCGGCCTCGGCCGGCTGATCCGGCGCCGCGTGGTCCGTTCCGGCGATCCGAGCCTACCGACGGACGGTAGTGGCCCGACGCGGTCGGGTCAGGAGGAGCTCAAGGATCGCTTTCTGGGCGTGGAGCCGGTTCTCAGCCTGGTCCCAGATCGCGGCGCGGGGGCCGTCCATTACCTCGTCGGTGATCTCCTTGCCCCGGTGGGCCGGCAGGTCGTGGAGGACGAAGGCGTCCGGTTTCGCCAGATCGACGAGGGGGGCGTCGATCCGGTACTCCGCGAACGCCTTCTCCCGGGCCGTCTCCTCGGCCTCGTCCCCCATCGAGACCCAGACGTCGGTGTAGAGGGCGTCGGCGCCCCGGGCCGCGGCGCGCGGGTCGGAGGTGAACGAGATCGACGCCTTCGAGGCCTGCGCCAGCGTCCGGGCGGCGGCGACGATCCCGGGGTTCGGTCGGTACGCCTCGGGGGTCGCCGCCACGACGTCGAGCCCGAGGGCGGCAGCGCCAAGCAGGAGCGAGTGGAGGACGTTGTTCCCGTCGCCGATCCAGGCGAGCCGGCGGCCGCGGAACCGCCCGCGCCAGCGCTCCTGCATCGTCAACAGGTCCGCGACGATCTGGCACGGGTGCTCGAGGTCGTCGAGCGCGTTGACGACCGGAACGCTCGCCCAGCGGGCGAGCTCGGTCATGTCGGTGTGCCGGAACGCCCGGTAGACGATCAGGTCGACGTAACGGGACAGCACGCGGGCGGTGTCGGCGATCGTCTCGCCGCGGCCGAGCTGCAGGTCCCGGCTCGAGAGGTACAGCGGATGGCCCCCGAGGTCGTTCGTCGCGACCTCGAACGACGTCCGGGTGCGCGTCGACGGCTTCTCGAAGATCATCGCGACGTTCCGGCCCCGCAGCGTGGGACGGAGGATCCCCCGTCGGCGGTCGTCCTTCAGGCGCTGCGCGCGCCGCAGGAGCGCGCCGAGCTCGGCGGCGACGTCGGAGATCGAGAGGAGGTCGCGCTTGGCCGGGGTCCGGGGCATGGCGCGGGGAGGGGCCGCGGGAGGAAAGCGGTTTCGTCGGGTCCGGCTCCGGAGGGCCGTGCGAAGGTTATGAAGTGGACCCGATTGCGCCCGCCGGGGAACGCGATGCCGGCACGTGCAAAGTCGTCCGCCCGGCGCCGCCCGACGGCGGCGACCCGGGAGCCGAAACCCGTGGCGAAGGGACGGAAGGTCTACATGGTCACCGGCGGGGTGACGAAGTTCGCGAAGGCCCATCCGTCGATGGACTTCCGGCTGATGGTCAAGCGGGCGTACGACTACGCGCTCCGCGGGATCCCGAACCTGACGGCGGACCGGATCGACGGGACCCGGATCGCCTACTTCTCCGACCACTTCGCGCGCCAGCTGAAGGCGGCGAGCATGGTCCAGGATTACCTCGGGATGAACCCCAAGGGGTCGGTCCGGATCGAATGGGGCGGGGCGACCGGCGGGGAGTGCTTCCAGGCGGCGTACGAGGCCGTGGCGAGCGGCCGGATGGACGTCTGTCTCTCCGCGGGCTTCGAGACGATGAGCCGGGTCGCGACGTGGAAGGGGAACGAGTTCATCGCCCTCGCCTCCGACACGAACTTCGACTTCCCGCTCGGCGGCTTCTACACGGGGTACTACGCCCTGATGGTCATGCGCCACATCTACGAGTACCTGCGGCTGCGTCGGTTCGCCCATGTCAAGGACGAGCGCGAGGCCCAGCGCCTCGCCGTCGCCGAGGGGAGCCGGATCATGAGCATGGTCTCGGTGAAGAACCATCTCAACGCGCTCCACAACCCGTACGCCCAGTACCCGAAGCGGCTCACCGTCGACGAGGTGCTCCGCTCGGAGATGATCAGCTACCCGCTCACGCGCGAGCAGATCTGCACGATGTCGGACGGAGCCGCGGTCGCGGTGCTGTGCGACGAGGCCCGCGCCCGGGAGTTCACCGACAAACCGGTCCTCGTGACGGGCGTCGGATGCGGCACCGACACGATGCGGCTCGCCGACCGTCCGTTCGGGAAGGTCCCGCTCCTCGCCCACGAGCGGGCCTCCGACTACGCCGACCTGCCGTACCCGGGCGTCCACTCGTTCCGGGCCGGGCGGGCCGCCGGCCAAGAGGCGTACCGCATGGCCGGCATCACCGACCCTGTCCGAGAGCTCGACTTCGTCGAGCTTCACGATGCCTACGCGTCGAGCGAGATCCAGACCTACGAGGACCTCGGCCTCTGCCGGTACGGGGAGGGATACTCGTTCGTCGAGAAGGGCGACCCGTTCCTCAAGGGGATCGACTACGGGTTCCCGACCCCCCGCGCGGGCGCGAGCCCCGTGAACCCCTCGGGCGGGCTGATCGCCTGCGGCCACCCGGTCGGCGCCACCGGCCTGATGCAGGCCGTCTTCGCCTTCTGGCAGTTGCAGGGGACGATCGGCAAGCACTTCGGGGACGCCACGCTCCAGCTGCCGAAGGCGCGGCGCGGTGCGATCCATAGCCACGCGGGGACCGGCTCGTCGGTCACCGTCTCGATCCTTGAGCGGGGGTTCCGATGAAGGCGCGTCCCCCGACGTACGCCAAGTTCCGGGACGTGCAGGCGGAGCTGGAGAAGTCCGGGGCTGCGGTCTACCGGTCCGCGGACGGCGAGGAGAGCCTCGTCATCCGATTCCCGTACGCGGTCAACTACATCCACAGCTACGCCGAGGACTCGGCGTTCTTCCTCGGGCTGGCGGAGGGTCGGCTCCGGGGGTCGCGGTGCACGAAGAAGAAGTGCGGCTTCGTGTACGGGACGCCGCGGGGCCACTGCATGGTCTGCGGGTCGCCCACCGAGTGGATCGACCTGCCGACGCGCGGCCGCGTCCACTCCTGGACGACGTGCCACTTCGGCAGCGAGGCGTTCCTGAAAGAGACCCCGTACAACCTCGCGCTGGTCGAGTTCGAGGGCGTCGGGAGCCTGCTCCTCGTGCGCCTCAAGGAAGCCGTCGAGTCCGACCTCTACGTCGGGATGCCGGTCGAGGCGCGGTTCGACCCGAACCCGAAGTACTCGATCACGGACGTCTGGTTCGTTCCGGCCCGGTGAACCCGCCGGCGGCGGGGCCGCCCCTCGCCGGTCAGTCCTGGGGGGACAGGCCGGCGAGCTCGAGCACGTCGGCTTGGCCCCGGGCGATTTCGGCCCGACGCGTCCGGGCGATGTCAACGAACCGGAGCTCGCGCCACGGCGCGGCGCGCGGCGGGGCGTCCGAGCTCGACCGACCCCGGAACACAAAGTGCAGGTCCCAGTGCGGATCCTTCCCGTCGGAGCCCGACCGCTCCGAAGGGTCGGAGAAGACGAGCGGCCCGTGCAGCGGGAGCGGCGCCGTACCGAGCTGGTCCTTCAAGATCCCTCGCGCGGCGTCCGCGGGCGACTCGAACAGGAGAAGCTGACGGGACGGGAGCATCCATCGGTCGCCGATCCGAGCGAGCCGGCCCGGGTCGATGCCGCCGAGATCCCACCAGGGCGCGGCCGGATCGAGCCTGCCCATGAGGACCGCGCCGTCCCGACCCGGCGGTTCGAGGACCACGAAGACCGAAAGGCACATGCCGTTGTCCGGGACTTCGGCGGCGCCGGGGTGGTCGGTCAGCGGCGCCCGGCGCAGCCGGGCGAACCGTCGCTCCATCAGGGGTCCGCGGGAGATTGCGGAGGGGATGCCGCGGGCCGGGCTTGAACCGGCGGCTTCAAGATCTTCAGTCTTGCACTCTCCCAAACTGAGTTACCGCGGCGTCGGGGGTCCCGACCGTCCGGGGCCTATAAAGAGTGGGCGGCCGCGAACGCTCCGGCCGAACGCGCGCGCCCACGTTCTCGGTCCCCCGCCGGCGGCGGCCGCCCTCTCCCTTTATTTACGGCGCGCCGCCTGATGCGGACTCCGTGACCCGTACCCTGGTCGTAGCCGAGAAGTTCAACACCGCGCTCCGGATCGCTGTCGTCCTCTCCGACGGGCGGATGAAGCGCTCGCGGATCGAGGGGACGAACGTCTTCGAGTTCGAGCGCCCCGAAGGGGTGTACGTGGTCGCGGGGCTGCGCGGCCATATCGTCGAGCTCGATTACCCCGCGGAGATGCGGGAGTGGACCCTCGCGGGCCTGCCGAAGCTCCTCGAGACCGTCCCGGACAAGCGGGTCACCGAGGCCGGGATCGTCGCCGCCCTCCAATCGATCGTGAAGCGGTTCGACCGCGTCGTGATCGCGACCGACTTCGACCGCGAAGGGGAGCTGATCGGTCTCGAGTGCCTCGAGCTCCTCCTCAAGGTGCACCCCAAGATCGAGGTGAAGCGGGCGCGCTACAGCGCGCTGACCCGCGAGGTGATCGAGCAGAGCTTCGAGCACCTCCAGGAGCTCGACCGGGCGCTCGCGGAGGCGGCGGAGGCACGGCAGGAGATCGACCTCGTCTGGGGCGCGCTCCTCACCCGATACATGTCGATCACCTCGGGCCAGCGGGGGCGCCAGTTCCTCTCGGTGGGCCGGGTCCAGACGCCCACCCTCGCGCTGCTCGTCGAGCGCGACCAGGAGATCAAGGAGTTCCGGCCGACCCCGTTCTGGGAGCTGCTGGCCCACGGCGAGAAGGCCGGCGAGGCGTTCCTGCTCCGCCACGCCCACGGCGTCTGGGAGTCGAAGGAGGAGGCCGACCGGGTCCACGGGAAGGTCGAGGGTGCCGAGACGGGGGTCGTCAAGGAGTTCGCAGAGGAGGAGACCCGTCGACGCCCGCCGGTCCCGTTCTCGACGACCCTCTTCGTCACCGAGGCGACCCGGCTCGGCCTTGGGGCGGCGATGGCGATGCGGATCGCCGAGGACCTGTACACCCAGGGGCTGATCAGCTACCCGCGAACGGACAACACGGTGTACCCACGGGGGCTCGGTCTCCGGGCGCTGGTCGAGAAGTTCAAGGACGGTCCGTTCGGCGAGGCGGCCGACTTCGTCCTCGCCCAGCCCTCGTTCCGGGCGACCCGCGGGAGGACGGAGACGACCGACCACCCGCCGATCTACCCGACGAGCGCCATCGACCCGAAGAAGCTGCGCGTCGATCACGCGAAACTGTACGAGCTCGTCGTCCGCCGATTCCTCGCGACCGTCGCTCCGGACGCGGTCGGCCAGAGCCGCACCGCGACCGTCGATATCCGCGGGGAGACGTTCCACGGAAAGGGCCAGCGCCTCCTCGATCCGGGGTGGTACCGGATCTATCCGTACAGCCATCCCGAGGAGTCCCCGATGCCGCCGCTCGCCGTCGACGAGAAGGTCCGGATCGCGTCGATCGAGCTCGCCCAGGAGCAGACCAAGCCGCCCCGCCGGTTCACGCAGGGTTCGTTGATCCAGGAGATGGAGCGGCTCGGGCTCGGCACGAAGAGCACGCGCCACGACGTCGTGCAGAAGCTGTTCGATCGCCACTACGTGAACCAGCGCCAGCTCGAACCGACGTCGACGGGGATCGCCGTCACGGAGGCGCTGCGGGCCCACGCCCCGGTGATCACCCGCCCCGAGATGACCCATCGTCTCGAGGAGGATATGGAGCTCGTCGCCCAGTCCAAGAAGCCGAAGAGCGAGGTCCTCGATGAGTCCCGCACCATGCTCCGCGAGGCGTATGCCCTGCTCGCGGCGAACGAGCGCGGGGTCAAGGAGACCCTCACCACCGCCCTCGACCGGCAACATTTCGTCGGACCGTGCGCGAAGTGCGGCGGGGCGCTGCGGCTTTGCCGGAGCCCCCGCGGCTCCCGCTGGGTCCAGTGCGTCAACAATCCGGGCTCGTGCACGGCGACGTACGCCCTCCCGTCGGCGGGGTTCATCGAGCCCGCGCCCGAGTTCCTCTGCGGCGTGTGCAAGGTACCGCGCGTCAAGATCGTGTTCCGCGGCCAGCGGCCGGACCTTTACTGCATCAACCCGGAGTGCACCGAACACCACCGGGCGTTCCGGATCGGTGTCTGCCCGTCGTGCGGCAGCCCGCTCAACATCCGCTACTCCTTCGCCGGTAACCGGTTCGTCGGCTGCTCCGGGTACCCGACCTGCCGCGTCTCCTACCCCCTCCCGCAGCGCGGCAAGCTCGAGAAGGACCAGCCGCCGTGCCCGGTCTGCCGATCGCCGGTGGTCACGGCCGTCGAGGCCGGTCGCCCGCCGTGGACGCAGTGCATCAATCCGGCGTGCCCGACGCGCCAGAAGGCGGCCGCGCCCGAGAAGCCCAAGCCGAAGGCCGCCCCGACCGTGGCTTCCCGAAAGAAGGCCGCGGCGTCCCCGAAGGCCAAGGCCAAGGCCAAGGCCGGCCCGGCGCCGGCGGCGAGCCCCCCGGTTCGGCCGAAACGCGCTTCTCGCGGGCGAAAGTCCACCGCCGCGGCAGAGCCCTCCGCGGCGGCCGGGACCGTGCCGACCTCTCCGTAGCCCGGGCGAATCCCGACCGCAGGCGACGCGGGGCCAAGACGCTGGTGCCTCCCTCGCGAGTCCCGACCCGTTTCCCGACCTCCCGGCCCGGGTTAAATACGCCCCCCCCGTCGTTCGGACGATGACGAGTTCCCGTCGTCTCATCGACCTCGATTCGCGGTCGTTCGAGCGACGCCTGAAGGCGAATCCTCTCGTGATCCTACCGGTCGGGGCCCTCGAGGCCCACGGGCCCCACCTCCCGCTCGGGGCCGACCAGATCCAGGCCGAGGTGACCGCCCTCGAGCTGGCGGAGCGCGTCGACGGGCTCGTCGCGCCGACCGTGGCGTACGGCTCCGCGCCCGGTGCCCGCCGGTTCCCCGGCACGGTCTCGCTCTCGATCGCGGAGCTCGAGACGCACGTCGAAGGGATCCTGTCCGAGCTCGGGCGCATGGGCGTGCGTCGCGTGCTGGTCCTCTCGGGCCACGGCGAGCGCGGGCACATGGCGGCCCTGCGCGAAGCCGCCGACCACGCCGTGCAGCGCCGGCCCGGGATGCGGGCCGTCGTCCTCTGCGATTACGACTTCGTCTACGAGCTCCGGGGCAAGGAGGCGCCCGCGACCGACGGACACGCCGGGTTGCTCGAGACCTCTCGCGTCCTGGCGCTCGCCCCGAACACCGTCGGGACGGAGCGGCCGGTCGTCGCCTACCGCCACAGCCCGTTCGTTCCCGGGAGCCCGTCCGACGCCGACTGGCCCGAGAGCGTCATCGGCGACACCCGGGAGGCGACAGCCGGGCTCGGCGGGCGCGTCCAGGCCCACGTGATCGAACGGCTCGTCGAGACGGTCCTCGCGCTCCTCCCGTCGTAGCGGAACGATCGATGGCCGACCCTTCCGACCTCATTCGCGTCCGCGGGGCGCGGCAGCACAATCTGAAGAACATCTCGGTCGACCTCCCGCGCGGGAAGTTCATCGTCCTCACGGGGGTGAGCGGATCGGGAAAGTCGTCGCTGGCCTTCGACACCCTCTACGCGGAGGGCCAGCGCCGCTACATCGAGAGCCTCTCCTCCTACGCCCGCCAGTTCCTCGGCCAGATGGACAAGCCGGACGTCGATGCGATCGAGGGGCTTTCGCCGGCCATCGCGATCGAGCAGCGGGCGGGGAGCCGCAACCCCCGCTCGACCGTCGGCACCGTCACCGAGATCTACGACTACCTCCGGCTCCTCTATGCGAGGATCGGCATCCCGCACTGTCCGAACGACGGCGAACCGATCGCCCCGCAGTCGGTCGACCGGATCGTCGAGTCGGTACGGCGGAGCGCCCCGGGCGAGAAGGTGGACCTGCTCGCCCCCGTCGTGCGCGGGAAGAAGGGGGAGCATCGGGACGTCCTCGACCGCCTGAGGAAGGCCGGGTACCGGCGGTTCGTCATCGACGGCGTCGAGGTCCGCCTGCCCGGCCCCGAGATCCGGCTCGGAAAGAACCAGAAGCACTCGATCGAGGTCGTCGTCGACACGTTCGAGGTACTGCCCGAGGAGGAGAGCCGGCTCGCCGAGGCGGTCTCCCTCGCCCGGCAGCTCGGCGACGGCCTCGTGATCCTGCGCCGGCCGCGGGGGGAGCGGACGATGTTCTCGAGCCGCCGCGCGTGCCCGCGCTGCGGCTTCTCGATCGAGGAGCTGACCCCCCGGATGTTCTCGTTCAACAACCCGATCGGAGCGTGCCCCGAGTGCTCGGGGATCGGCGCGACGCTCCATGCCGACCCCGACCGGATCATCCCCGACAAGGACAAGACGCTCGGCCGGGCGATCAGCGTCTGGGGGCTGACGCCCGAGGCGACCGCCATCCAGCGGTTCGGGGCGGCGTTCGACTACGACCCCCGACGTCCGGTCCGGCAGCTCTCGGAGAAGGGCTGGAAGGCGCTGATGTACGGTTCCGATCGCGGGATCGGCCCCGGCGTCCGCGGTCCGGGGCACTGGTGGGCCACGGGGTGGCTCCGCGAGGGTCTCGTCGCCGCCGTGGAGCGGCGGTGGAAGTCGACCAAGAGCGAGGGAGCGAAGGAGTACTACCTCGGGTTCATGTCGTTCGTGCCGTGCCGCAGCTGCCTCGGCCGGCGGTTGAAGCCGGGGAGCCTCGCGGTCAAGGTCGAGGGCCGGTCGATCTCGGACGTCGTCGCCCTGACGGTCGACGTCGCCTCCGCGATGTTCCGCGACCTCGCGCTCGGGGAACGGGACCTCCAGATCGTCGGCCAGGTCGTCAAGGAGATCCGCGCCCGGCTCGGGTTCCTCGAGAACGTCGGCCTGTCGTACCTGACGCTCGACCGGGCCTCGGGGTCGCTCTCGGGCGGCGAGGCCGAGCGGATCGCGCTCGCCACCCAGATCGGCTCCGGCCTCGTCGGGGTGCTCTACATCCTCGACGAGCCGTCCATCGGCCTGCATCCGCGCGACCACGCCCGCCTCCTGGCGACGCTGAAGACGCTGCGGGACCTCGGCAACACCCTCCTCGTGGTCGAGCACGACGAGATGACGATGCGGGAGGCGGACTGGCTCGTCGACATCGGTCCCGGGGCGGGCCTTCACGGAGGCGAGGTGCTGTACAACGGTCCCGCGGACCAGATCGCCGGGGCGCCGCGGTCCCTGACCGCCCAGTTCCTCTCGGGCGAACGGTCGATCGCCATCCCGACCCGCCGGGCGGCGCCGGCCGGACGCTGGCTCACGATCCACGGTCCCCGCGAACACAATCTGAAGGGGGACGCCGTCCGGATCCCCCTCGGCCTGTTCGTCGCGCTCTCGGGGGTGTCGGGCAGCGGCAAGTCGACGATCCTCGACGAGATCCTCTACAAGGCGGTCCGTCGGCATCTCGGCCTCGGCCGGGAGACGCCCGGGCGCCACGAGTTCATCGAGGGGATCGACGCGATCGACCGGGTCCTTCTCATCGACCAGTCGCCGATCGGGCGGACGCCGAGGTCGAACCCCGCGACGTACACGGGGCTGATGACCCCGATCCGCGAGCTGTTCGCCGGGCTCCCGGAGGCGAAGGCCCGGGGGTTCGCTCCGGGGCGGTTCAGCTTCAACGTCGCCGGCGGGCGGTGCGAGGCGTGCGAGGGGGACGGGGTCATCCGCTACGAGATGCACTTCCTGCCCGACGTCTACGTGGCGTGCGAGGAGTGCGGCGGGCGCCGGTTCAACTCCGAGACGCTCGAGGTGAAGTTCAAGGAGAAGACGATCGCCGACGTGCTCGACCTGACGGTCGAGGAGGCGCACGCCTTCTTCGCGAACCACCGCCGGATCGCGAGCCGGCTCTCGCTCCTGAACGACGTCGGGCTCGGGTACGTCCGCCTCGGCCAGAGCGCCACGACCCTCTCGGGGGGCGAGGCGCAGCGGATCAAGATCGCCTTCGAGCTCGCCAAGCCCCCGACCGGCCGGACGCTCTACCTGCTCGACGAGCCCACGACCGGGCTCCACTTCGCGGACGTCGAGAAGCTGCTCGAGGTGCTGCTGCGCCTGCGTTCGGGCGGGAACACGATCGTCGCGATCGAGCACAACCTCGACGTGCTCAAGTCGGCGGACTGGCTGATCGACCTCGGGCCGGAGGGCGGGAACGCCGGCGGCCACGTCGTCGCGGCGGGGACCCCCGAGCAGGTCGCCCGGGCGCCCGGCTCGCACACGGCCCGCTTCCTCGCCCCGCTCCTCCGGTTCCCCGCCCCGGTCCCGCTGGCGCGGCGATGAGCGGCGAGCGGCCGCCCGACTTCCTCTCGTTCGTCCCCGCGAGCCGGCTCGCGGCGACCGCGGCGGACGGGTTCCGGACCGGGCCGGACGCGCCGGGCGTCTACCTCTTCCGCTCCGCGGGGGGCGGCGTGGTGTACGTCGGCAAGGCCCGCAGCCTGCGCCGCCGGGTCCTCGACCACCTGCGGGCGCGGATCGAGAAGGACGGCTCGATCGTCGCCCAGAGCGCGAGCGTGGAGTTCGTGCCGACGTCCACCGAGCGCGAGGCGCTGCTCCTCGAGGCGAGCCTGGTGAAGCAGTACCAGCCCCCGCTCAACGTGCTCCTCAAGGACGACCGCAGCTACCCGTACCTCGCGATCGACACGGAGGAGGAGTTCCCCCGGCTCCTCTTCGTCCGCCGGCCGCGGCGGCGGCCCGGCCTCCTCCTCTTCGGGCCGTACACGAGCGCCCGGGAGGCCCGGAGCGTGGAGCGCCTGCTCGCCGACCTGTTCCGCCTGCGGCGGTGCGTCCGCCTGCCGAAGGCCGCCTGCCTGTACTACCACCTCGGCGTCTGCAGCGCCCCGTGCATTGGGGCGATCGACCGGACGGCCTACCACCAGGACCTCGACCGGGCCGCGAACGTGCTGCGCGGGCGGGTCGCGACCGTGCGCCCGTCGGTCGAGGAGGAGATGCGGCGGGCGTCCGGCCGGCAGGAGTACGAGCGGGCGGGGCTCCTGCGCGACGCCCTCGCGGGACTCGATGCCCTCGGCGAGCGCCAGGCCGTCATCGGCCGGGGGAGCGGCCGGGCCGACGTACTCGCCGTTGCCTACCCCAACGATCCCTCGACGCTCCGCATCGCCGTCGGGCTCCTCGGGGTGGAGGACGGGGAGGTCCGCCGGACCGAGCCGCACCTCGTCACCTTTCCCGCGGACGACCTCCCCGAGCCGTCGGAGCTTCTCCGCCAGTTCCTCCTGCAGTACTACGGCGGCCGGATCGACCTGCCGGCCCGCCTCTACATCGCCGGCGCGCGCCCGGCGGGGATCGACGGGACGCTTGACGAGCTGTTCGGCGAGCGCGGGATCGACGTGCAGTTCCGGCCGACGGGACGCTACGCGGCGCTGGGGCGCCTCGCGGAGCGGCTCGCCCGCGCGACCGTCGACCAGGTCGTGCCCCGCTCCGCTCCCCGCGAGGTGCTGAGCGCGGTCCAGTCGCTCCTCGAGCTCCCGACGATCCCGAACCGGATCGAGGGGACGGACATCTCGCTCTTCCAGGGGTACGAGGCCGTCGGCTCGCTCGTCGTCTTCGAGCGGGGGGCGCCCCGCCGCTCCGAGTACCGCCGGTTCCGGATCCGCACGGTCCCCGGCACGAACGACTTCGCCATGATCGCCGAGGTCGTCCGCCGCCGCTACCTGCGCCAGCAGCGCGAGGCCGAGCCGCTGCCGGATCTCCTCGTCGTCGACGGCGGCGCCGGCCAGCTCTCGGCGGCGGTCTCCTCCCTCGCCGCCCTCGGGCTCGCCGACCGCATCCCGGCGATCGGCCTCGCGAAGCGGGAGGAGGAGGTCTACCGGGCCGACCGCTCCGAGCCGATGCGGCCGAACCCGAACACGCCCGCGATGCTCCTGCTGCGCGCGGTACGTGACGAGGCCCACCGGTTCGCCGTCACGTACCACCGGACGCGCCGGCGGATCCGGCTGCGCGAGGAGTTCGAGGCCGCCCCGCCGCCCGACGGTCCGGCGCCCGACTAGGGCCTTCGCGCCCGGGCCGGGCCGGTCCGCGCGCTCAGCGCGAGGGGTTCTTCTTGTCGGGGGATCCGACGAACGGCATCCCCTGGACCCGCTTGGCGACGTCGGCGGTCGCCAGCCGGCGCAGCTCCGCCTCGGGCTCGAGGATCGCGACGTCGAGCGCCTCGGGGAGGAACGGCGTCGGCGAGCCCTCCGCCACGGCTTGGACGGCGAGCTTGAACGCGCTCTCCTCGTTCAGGCGGTCGGTGATCTTCTCTTCGAGGAAGTCGGCGACCGCGCGCCGGTTGCGGCCGATCGCGTACGCCTTCCATCCGATCGTCGCACCGCTCGGGTCGAGCTCGATCAGGCCGGGGGCCCGGCCCTGGAACCCGCCGAGCAAGAGCGAGACCGCGAACGGCCGGGTGCCGCCGAACTGGGTGTACTGCTGCAGGAGCGTCCCGAGCGCGTGCCCAAGGACGGAGTACGGGATCGATTCGCCGTAGGAGAGGCGGTGGCGCTGCGCCTCGACCCGGAGGAACTCAACGAGGACGCGCGAGTCGGCGATCAGGCCCGCGGTGACGCATCCGAGGCCCGCGTCGACCGCGAAGCTCTTCTCGATCGAGCCCGCCTCCGCGAGGGTGCTCACGGGCAGGTTGCGGAACGCGACGAAGACGATCCCCGTGTCGTAGGCGACGGCGACCGCCGTGCCCCCCATCTGGATCGCTTGGAGCGCGTACTCCACCTGGAAAAGTCGTCCGTCGGGCGAAAAGACGGTGCTCGCTCGGTCGTACGCCATCTGGCCCGGCTGCATCTCCATCCGCTGTACCTCTCCGGAACTGCGGGCGGCCAGCCGGGCGGGGGATTTGAGCCTGCGCCCCGCCCGTACCTCGGTCCCACTTGGTGGCGCCGGACCACCATGGAACCTCCGGGTCCGTCAACCCACGGGCCCCGGAGGAAACCCTATTAGCCGGTCCCGCGGCTCCCGAGGCAGGATGGAGACCGGTACCCTGCACCAGCTTCCGATGGCCTCCTCCCACCGGGGGGACCTGTCGCTCGCCTGCGAGCAATGCAGCGAAGGCCGCAAGATGGTGCTCTTCGTCACCGGCGTCTGCCGCTTCCGCTGCTTCTACTGTCCCGTCTCACCGAACCGCAACCAGATCGACGTGGTCTACGCCAACGAGCGGCGGGTCGAGCGGGACGAGGAGGTCCTGGAGGAAGCGCGCGCGATCGGGGCGGCGGGCACGGGGATCACCGGCGGCGACCCGCTCGGGGTCGTCGAGCGCGTCGAGCACTACGTACGGCTCTTGAAGGGGGAGTTCGGCCCGTCCCACCACATCCACCTCTACACGCACGAGCCGAACCCCGAGAAGCTCCGGCGGCTCGCCGCGGCGGGCCTCGACGAGTTCCGCCTGCACATCCCGCACTACCTCTGGGGGTCCCTTTCGGGGGCGGGCGCGGCGTACCGCGCCGTCCTCGAACAGGCCCCGTCCTGGGGGATCCGCCGCGGGGTGGAGATCCCCGTGCTCCCCGAGAAGGAGGCCGAGCTGCGCCGGCTCCTCCGCGCCCTCGACGGGATCGGCGTCGACTTCGTGAACCTGAACGAGCTCGAGTTCTCGGAGACGAACGAAGCGCAGCTCCTCGATCGGGGCTACCGGACCGACGAGCAGAACGGTTGGGGGGTCCGCGGCAGCCGGGCCGCTGCCGAGCGGCTCGTCCGCGAGATGCACCTCTCCGTGCCGGTCCACTACTGCTCCTCCCGGTTCAAGGACGGCGTACAGCTCCGGCAGCGCCTGTTGCGACGCGCGGAACGCACCGCGCCCGCGTTCGCCGACCCGACGGCGGACGGGACGGTCGTCCTCGGGATCGTCGAGCCCGGCCGGGGAACGGACCTGGTCCGTTGGGCGGAGCGGGTCGCCCGCCGCGTCGGGGCCCCGCGGGGTCGCTATCGCTTCGACCCGGGCCGGCGGCGGGTCGAGATGTCGGCCGACGACCTGCGTCGGGTGGCCGAGCGCCTCCCCTGGCCGGCGTTCGAGGTCGAGGTGTACCCGACCTCCGACGCCCTCGAGGTCGAGCGGGAGCCGCTCAACGGGCCGGCCCGGGCCCGCCTCGCGGTCGGCGTCTCGGGCACGTAACCTTCGTCGCAGGCGTGGCCTCCCCACGTCAGATAGCGGGGATCTCCCCGTCGGTTCTTGATCGAGCAAGGTCCCCAGCCGCCGTCCTCCGCCCCGTACCACATCGGGCAGTCCCGGCAGTGGAGGGTCGGGGGCGCCTCTCCCGGGGTGGGGGCTTTCGTCGCGCGGGCGGTCATCCCTCTCCGAGCGTCCCGGTCTCGAGACGCCAGGCGCGGACCGTGCTCGTCATCAGTTCGGCCACGGTCACCGGGCCGACCCCGCCCGGGACGGGGGTCAGCGACGCCGCCCATCCTTCGAGCGACTCGGCGTCCGCGTCCCCGACGGCGCGCACCGCGCCGGGCCGAGCCGGGTCGGGCACGCTCGACACGCCCACGTCGATGACGTGCGCCCCCTGGGGGACGACCGCCCGGTCGAGGAGACCGGGGTGGCCCACGCACGAGAAGATCGTCCGGGCCGGGGAAAGGCAGCCCTTGAGGTCGGGGCTTTTGGAGTGGACGAGGGTCACCGTCGCGTTCCCTCCCGGGGGGCGTCCCGAGAGGAGGAGGGCGAGCGGGCGGCCGACGGTCTCGGACCGACCCACGACCGCTACCCGCTCGCCGTCGAGCGGAAGCCGGTAATGACGAGCGATGTCGAACGCCGCCATCGCCACGGCGGGGACGTGGAGCGGCCGCTGGGCGGCGAGCCGGCCGAGGTTCCGGGGCCCGACCCCGTCTACGTCCTTCTCGGGCCGGAGCTCCTCGATCGCGCGGAGGAAGTCGAACGGGGCCGGGAGCGGGTGCTCCACGAGGACCCCGTGCACATCGGGCGCCCGGTCGAGCGCCCGGATCCGTTCCTCGAGCTGGGTCGGTCCCTCTCCCGGCCCGAGCGCCTCGTCGCGGAACGCGATCCCGAGCGCGGAGGCCGCCTTCGCCTGACGCTTCAGGTAGAACCGGAACGGGCTCTCCACCCCCCGGTGTACGCTCACCAGCGAGGGGACCGGGCGGCCCCCTCGGCCCTCGACCGCCTGCTTCGTCGCCCGGTCGAGCGCTTCCGCCACCGGCTTGCCTTCAAGACGTACGGTCATCGCCCCTCCCCGGGGCCGATAGAGCCGGGCACGATAGATAACGACCGGCCCCGGAGAGCGGGGAACGCCACGACTCCGGCGGTCCGCGCCGCAAAGTGCCCTGGTGCCTCCGAAAAGGGGCGTTTCGGCCAGCTAGACCATTTATATGGAGCGCCCCTTAGATTGTCGGCGAAGCGGCCCTGGTGCGCCGGGACCCACACGCCTACATGGTCGAGGGAGCGGAAACACCGTCCGGGTCCACCGGTGACTCCCCCGCCCAGAGCGAGCTCGACAGCTGGGCGGAGGGGCTGGCCTACCAGTCGACGGCCCAGGTCGAGGTGCCGGCCCGTCTGCTCGACCAGGTCATCGGGCAGGACGACGCCGTCGAGGTCGCCCGCAAGGCGGCGACCCAGAAGCGCCACATGATGCTCATCGGCGAGCCCGGCACGGGCAAGAGCATGCTCGCCCGGGCGATGGTCGACTTCCTGCCGAAGGAGCAGCTGCAGGACATCCTCGCCTACCCGAACAGCGACGATTCGAACGAGCCGAAGATCCGTGTCGTGCCGGCGGGGAAGGGGAAGGAGATCGTCACGGCCCAGAAGCTCGAGGCGGCCCAGAAGAAGGAGCAGCGGACGATCCTCTTCGTCCTGCTCGCCCTCCTCGTACTCGGGCTCTCGGTGTACATCACGGTCGTCTGGAAGGACCTCACCGCCCTCCTGCTCGGCATCCTCATCGTCGTGGTCCTCTACGTCCTCGTCCGTCTGTCGGGGGGAAGGAGCGAGTCGGGGCCGGGCGTCGCGAAGCTGCTCGTCTCCCACACGCCCGACGACAAGCCTCCGTTCATCGACGCGACCGGCGCCCACGCGGGAGCCCTCCTCGGGGACGTGAAGCACGACCCGTTCCAGTCGGGCGGCCTCGAGACGCCTCCCCACGAGCGGGTCGAGGTCGGCGCGATCCACAGGGCGAACGGCGGGGTCCTGTTCCTCGACGAGATCAACATGCTCAAGATCGAGAGCCAGCACTCCCTCCTCACCGCCCTCCAGGAGCGCAAGTTCCCGATCGTCGGCCAGTCGGAGCGCTCGGCGGGCGCGATGGTGAAGACCGAGCCGGTCCCGGCCGACTTCGTCCTGGTCGCCGCCGGGAACGTCGACAGCGTCCAGACGATGCACCCGGCGCTCCGCTCGCGGATCCGGGGGTACGGCTACGAGCTGTTCGTCAAGACGACGATGCCGGACACGGCGGAGAACCGGATGAAGCTCGTCCGCTTCATCGCGCAGGAGGTCGTCAAGGACAAGAAGATCCCCCACTTCGACCGGGGCGCGATCGTCGAGGTGATCCGGGAGGCCCAGCGCCGCTCGGGCCGCTCGGGCCAGCTCACGCTCCGCCTGCGCGAGCTCGGGGGCCTCGTGCGCGTCGCGGGCGACATCGCCCTCTCCGAGGGGGTGCCGATCGTCCACCCCGAGCAGGTCGTCCGCGCGAAGCGCGCGAGCCGATCGCTCGAGCAGCAGATCGCCGACCGGTACATCGAGCGGCGCAAGGAGTACCGCATGTTCGCGACCGAGGGCGCGGCGGTCGGGGTCGTCAACGGGCTCGCCGCGATCAACGCCCAGACCGGGATGTCGGAGTTCTCGGGGATCGTCCTGCCGATCGTCGCGGAGGTCACCCCGGCCCAGACGCGGGACGGCGGCGTGGTGGTCGCGACCGGCAAGCTCGGCGAGATCGCCAAGGAAGCGGTCCAGAACGTCAGCGCCCTGATCAAGAAGTACACGGGCGAGGACATCTCCCGCTACGACATCCACATCCAGTTCGTGGGCACCTCCGACGGGGTCGAGGGGGACAGTGCGTCCGTCTCGATCGCGACGGCGGTGATCAGCGCGCTCGAGGGGGTCCCCGTCGACCAGTCGGTCGCGATGACCGGCTCGTTGTCGGTGCGGGGCCAGGTACTCCCGGTCGGCGGCGTGACCGCGAAGGTCGAGGCGGCCGCGGACTCGGGGATCAAGCGGGTCCTGATCCCGTCCGACAACATGGAGGACCTCGTGCTCGAGACGCGTTACCGCGGGATGGTCGAGGTGATCCCGGTGGGGACCCTGCGGGACGTGCTGAAGTACGCCCTCGTCGGGCAGGGGACGAAGAAGGAATCGCTCCTCGAGCGCCTTGCCGCGATGGTCTACGCGACGAGCCGCTCGGGCGAGGAGATCCGGGCGGCCGGCGCGCCGCCGCCGGTGCCATCGCGCCCGGCGGGATCGTGAAGGGCGCCCCCCGTCCGTCGTTCCACCCGCCGGACCTTCTCCGGCCGACGGCGGTCGCTCCGGCGGAGGACGAGGCGAAGTTCTTCGACCGCCCGTGCTACGAGTTCAACCGCCTGCTGGCCCAGGCGTGGAACGACAAGTACTGCGAGCACTGCCGCCACTACCTCACGGCGCGCTGCCCGCACATCGACGAGTTCTTGGACGACGTGGAGGATTTGAGCCCCGAGTGATATCCTCCGCCCGTGCGGGGGTTGATCGTCGGCCGCTTCCAGCCGTTCCACGCCGGCCACCTGGCGACCGTCCGCCGTATCCGCGCCAAGGCCCCGGAGGCGGACCTCGTGCTCGCCATCGGGAGCGCGGAAGAGTCGTACACCTGGGAGAACCCGTTCACCGCCTCCGAGCGGTTCGAGATGGTCGTTCGGGCGCTTGCCGAGGCCCGCCTCGACCGGGTGATCACCGTCCCCGTGCCCGACATCCACCGCCACTCGCAGTGGGTCCGCTATCTGGAAGGCCTGCTCCCGTCGTTCGACCGCGTCTACACCCACAATCCGCTCACCCGGCTCCTCTTCGAGAAGGCCGGCTATCCGGTCGAGAGCCCTCCGCTCGTCGACCGGGGCCGGCTCGAAGGCCGGAAGATCCGCGAGCTCCTCGCCGGCGGCCGGCCGCTCGGCCGTCGCGTCCCGCCGGCGGTCGGCGAGTACCTCGCGAGCCTCGACGCGGTCGACCGCCTCCGGCTCCTGCGCGACGATCGGGGGCGGCGGGGGGTCCGGCGGCCGTGAGCGGCCCGACGGCCGACCCGCCGGACCCTTCCCCGGGCCGCGGCCGTTCCCGCCGTCCCCTGCCGGCATGGGCCGGGCCCACGACCCGCCTCGTCCACGGAGGCTGGAAACCCGACCTCAACGCGGGCGCGGTCGTCTTCCCGATCTATCAAACCTCGACGTTCCACTACCCGTCGGAACACTCGGAGTCGGCGGGCGCGACGTACCTCTACACGCGCAACGCGAACCCGACCGTCGAGGGGCCCGAGGAGCTCCTGCGCCAGCTGGAGGGTGGGGAGGCCGCCCATCTATTCGCCTCCGGGATGGGGGCGATCAGCGCGACGGTCCTGTCGCTCGTGCGCCCCGGCGATGAGATCGTCGCCCTCACCGACTTGTATGGGGGCACGACCGACCTCCTGCACGATCTGCGGGACCGCTACGGCGTCCGGCTGCGCGAGCTCCCCGACGCCGAGGCCCGGGCGCCCGAGTCGGCGGTCTCCTCGACGACCCGACTCATCCTCCTCGAAAGCCCGACGAACCCCCTGCTCCGCGTCCACGACATCGCGCGGTGGGCCGCGGCCGCCGACCGGGTCGGGGCGGTGCTCGCCGTCGACAGCACGTTCGCGACCCCGATCAACCAGAATCCCCTCGCGCTCGGCGCGGACCTCGTCCTCCACAGCGCGACCAAGTACCTGGGGGGGCACTCGGACCTTCTCGCAGGGGCGGCGATCGGCCCCTCCCGTCTCCTCGAGCGGATCGACGCCGCGCGGACGTTCGGCTCGTCGATCGACCCGTTCGCGGCGTTCCTGCTGCACCGGAGCCTGAAGACGCTCGCGTTGCGCGTCGAGCGCCAGAACGAGACCGGCCGCACCGTCGCGAACGCGCTCGGAGCGCATCCCGCCGTCGCGCGCGTCCATTATCCTGGTCGGGGGAGTCCGGAGGAGGAGGCGATCGCGGCCCATCAGATGCGGGGCCGCGGCGGGATGGTCTCGGTGTCCCTGCGGGGGGGCGCGCCGGCGGTCGATCGGTTCCTTTCCCATCTCGAGATCGTGCACGTCGCGGCGAGCCTCGGGGGGGTCGAGAGCCTCGCGAGCGTCCCTGTGCGCACTTCGCACCGCCACCTCTCGCCGGCGCAGTGGGCGGAGCGAGGGATCGACCCGGGCCTCGTGCGACTCTCCCTCGGCATCGAAGAGGCGTCCGACCTCGTGCGGGACCTAACGCAGGCGCTCGATGCCGCCGGCGCGGCCTCCCCGCCAGCATTATAGGTCAATTCCGGTGGCCGGACCGTCGGCGCCACTGTAGCTCAGCTGGCAGAGCGGCTGATTCGTAATCAGCAGGTCGGGGGTTCAAGTCCCTCCAGTGGCTTTACCTAAGAGCACAGACCGACACTGGCCGTACCGGGGTTGTGCCGCCAGGAACCCTTCCGGCTCCTTGGAAGGGGGAAGGTTACCGTCCGGTGCCGACTACAACCTGCAAGCCTCATCCAAGGCGCAAGGGCAAGCGGCGGGCGCAGTCCCCATTGCTGGATTCGGATCACCTGAAACTTCCGAATGACCTAGACACGACCCAGTCCACGCCCGAACCGATGGCCGACCCACATCCTATAATTCATACTCGCCGTGCGATTGAGACTTGAGCAGTCGTGCGTCGAATATTCAACAAGAGTTGAGCCTCGGAGCTTCACTCGTGGACCGAGTTTCGGGTGGCGACGTTGTTCAGAACTTACTCCGGAGTAAGTCTTTAAGACCTCAAAACACGTAGCCCATGGGCAGGGCTTGAATGCAGGAAGTGCCAATCCCGAAGCTCTCCTGTTATCGCTGCCTTCACAGCTGGACTCCGGTCAAGTCGCCAATTCGCATGTGTCCGAGATGCAAATCTAAACTCTGGGACACTCCAAAGATTACCCCCTTAGCGCAGGGCAATCAACTGGGAATCGAGGAGATTCTAAAGCCTCACCTAAAGGAGATCCGGCGACTCGCACGAAGACACGGAGCGAGTCGCATCATGGTGTTCGGGTCGGTACGACGGGGACAAGCGACAGAGCGGAGCGACATTGATCTCCTCGTCAAGTGGAAGAGGCCTGTCTCGCTACTCGTCCGCGCGGGGCTCTGTGCCGACCTCGAGAAGCTCCTCGGTCGGACGGTCGACCTCGCCAACGAAGGAGGGCTCCACTGGGCAATTGCACCGCAGGTGGTAGCCGAAGCGGTGCCCCTTTGAAGGACAGTGCAAAACGAGATCGCTTCCTGGTAGAGGAGATGCTCCGCCATGCTGCCGTCCTCGCTGCCATCGCGCAGAAAGGCAAGCCCGCCCTCCAAACCGATGCCACACTCCGCTACGCTGCGGAGCACGCCACGGAGCTGCTTGCCGAAGCCGCTGAGAAGGTGAGCAACACTTACAAAAGCGCGAACTCAGAGGTCCCTTGGGACCACCTCCGACCTCTACGCCGATTGGTGGCTCACCCCTACGATCTTGACTCCCAGCCAGTTGAGATAGACCAGCTTTGGCGGTTCGGGACCAAGGACATCCCTCGCATCGCGAAGCGGCTTCGCGAGTCGCTATCTCGGGCACGCGCGCCTAGATCTGGCGGAAAGTAACCCTTCTATCGAGTGACCAGTCCGTATCTGGTCCGAAAGATAGTGAGCCCCTGCTGGGCGGCGGTGCGCCTCCATATGGGTTCAACAGTAGTTGAGCACATGAGAGGAGACTCCTCCAATCGCGTGCATCCATTGCCACTGGCCTCGCTCGGCTTCCCCTTCGTGATCGCCCCCCTGCCCGGGGCCGGGATGTATCCAGTCAGGGTCGACAGACCTTGCCCCTACATGTGACAGAAATGTGATATAATGGGACAAATGTAGGGGCAATCATCATGGAGATACAGGCCAGGCGGAGGGGGCGTGAGACGTACTATTACCTGGTCCATTCATACCGGGAGGGCTCAACCGTCCGCAAGGCGGAACGGTACATCGGCCGAAAGCTTCCGCCCGAGCTGCCGTCATTCAAGGCGAAGTTTGGCGAGGAGCTTGTAATTCAAAGGTGGGGGTCTGATCTGGAACGGGTTCGAGGCCAACACAAGTCCGAACTCGATCGAATGCCTCCGAGCATTCGAGATAAGGAGCTGGAGACCTTTGCGATTCACTTCACTTACGACAGCAACCGCATCGAAGGTTCCAGTCTGACCCTCCGAGAAACTGCCTTGCTGCTCGAGGATGGCATCACTCCAAGCAATCGACCGCTATCCGACGTTCGCGAGTCCTTGGCTCACCGCCAGGTCTTCCTCGAGGCGATTTCGAAGTCGGAGTCGCTTGATCTGCAGACCTTTCTCGCGTGGCATCGGGCTCTCTTCAGGGGGACGAAGCCAGAGTATGCAGGATTGGTGCGAAGGCACGGAGTAAGAATCTCGGGCAGCAGATTCGTCCCCCCGGCCGCGTTCGAGCTCGATCGGCTCCTGATCGAGTTCTTCGACTGGCTTCGGACGACGTGGAAGTCCTTGCACCCAGTGGTTCTCGCTGCCCTGGTGCAGTCGAGACTGGTATCTATCCACCCCTTTGGAGACGGTAACGGGCGGGTTACGAGAATCGCGATGAATTACGTACTGCACCGGAAGGGCTACCCAATGTTCGATATCCCGTACTCTCGACGGGCTGGGTACTATCGCGCACTCGAGCGATCGCAAACGGCTGAGGACGAGTTTGTGTTCGTGCGCTGGTTCATCAAGAGATACCTAGACGAACACACTCGACACCTCAAGCCGGGGCCCGGCAGACCAAGCTCCACGCGGTCATCAGTACGGGTTACTCTCCGGTCCCGCCCGTGAGAAGGTCATCTCGGGATCTGGCCGTCTTCCGTGTGTTCAACAACAGTTGCACCTACCGGACTCTTCCGAACTAGCGCGGAAGGCGCGGCACGCGTTGGACCTTCGAAGCGGGTGTCCTGGCCCATCGAACCGGGCCATGATGGGCAGCCATAAGAGAACCGAAAGCAATAGGGATCGCAGGGACTCGACATGGATTCCGAAATAGAGTTGATTCGTGCGTGGTTCGCCTACATCGCCGACTCGCGCCGGGGTTACCTCGAGACGCTCGCGAAACTGCCTCCCCCAGAGCTAACTCGCGACCGGGGCGCGTCGTTCCCTTCCTTGCTCGATATCTTTGCGCACTCTCAAGGCGCCCTCTACTTCTGGATGAAGGACTGCGCGACGTTTCCATTCCCAACGCAGGAGGGTGAATCTGACGGTCCGCCCACCATCGACGTTCTGAGGAAGGACGAGACGTACATCCAGACCCAGATCCAGCGGGTTATGACGGAACTGACCGAAGCCAAACTCTCACGTACGATCACCCGAGTGAAGGGGAGGGGGTCGGACCATGACTGTCAAGTTCCGGTAAGAGAGGCGCTTTGGCACCTGGTCGAAGAGGAACTCCAGCATCGGGGTGAACTCAATGCACTACTCTGGCAGATCGACATTAACGCGCCAGTCGTGAGCTGGGTCAAGTGGGCCCACACGGTGGGCCGGATTAAGGACCCACCTGCGTAGCGGCGAGCAGGTCCATCGCGCGACCCCGTGTTCAACAAACATTGAACACGTCAACGACCCGCCGTTTAACGGTCACTTAAACGGACGCTCTGGGACATACACGGAGAAGCCCGCTTATCCTAGGTGGACCACGATCAGGAGCACCATGAGGGATGCCCCCAGAACGCCGCAAACCAGAAGCGAACGTACGTACCGTCGCTTAACATCCGCCTTTCTCGATGCGGGAATTTGAATTGAGACGGCAAACAAGTTCGCAGAGATAATGGCCACGACCGCGGAGGCGTAGAGGAATCCCACCCCCCAGGCCTGAAACGGATACGTGCATCCCACGACCCCGGAATCAAAGCCCCCGCCCGATTCACAAGTGACGAGAAGTTGGATTCCAATAACCAAGAGACCGACCGCCAGAGTTGCTACCGCCACGCCGACGCCGCGAAAGAAGTCGGGCGATAAGCGCCCTACTTCCACATCCACCATCAACGAGCTCAGGCGACAGCGAAACAAGTGCTTTCTGGAGCGCCGGGGTTCTGTGTGCAATGAGAATTGAACCCACCGGTCTGCCCCGCACCTCCCCAAGTGAGGCTGGTGCCGGGTTCAACCATGGACCCAGTGCAGATTCTAGTGCCGATTTGCCCAGTACCCCCGTGCCAATGCAGCACGGCAATCGAGGGTTAGGTCTCGGTGGGCGGTTGTCCCCCGGGCGGTGGTTCGGGAGGTTTGAATCCCGGAGGCAGCGGTTGCGGATTCAGCGCAGGGTCGGGGGGCTCGGCCACCTTACCGGACCCGCCGCCGGAGGTCGACGAGGCGCCGCCGGCCCGCGCCATAGGGTCTCCAACGCCCCCTGACCAGGACAATTTGGGCGAAGCGGAATCAGGAGTGTTTCCGCCGCCCGCCTTGCGCATCGCGCCCGAGAACCGACCTATCGCAATCCCCACCCCGATACCTGCTGCACCGGTGACCACGAACACCAAGGCGGATTCTGTCGTGCTAAGGCCGCCCAGGGGCCCGGACGTAGGGCATGTGTTGTTGGGGGCCGAAACCACAGAGCCGGCCCAGTCCGCGACTTGGAACGCTACCGGGGTTGATCCGCCGAAGCTAGCCAGAGGTCCATGTCCCCCGAGGGACGCCCCGGCAAACAGGAATGCCGACAACATTGCGGCGGCCGCAAGGACCGTGAGCCGTTCCCACCGCTCCATTGGTAATCCGGGTCGTCCGCGCCGGAACGAACGGGGGTTTCATATTAATTCCTTCCCAAGCGGATCGGGGCGAGGACTGCCGGGTAGGTTCAACAAGAATTGCACCCAGGGCGCCGGCTCTAGTCTCACTCCGCATTACACGAATTTCAAAAAGAAACAGCGGACATTGTAGAGCTTAGGGATCTCAAGTAGAGAGCGTGGGAACGAGATGTCGCCATCTTGCGGCGACTATGGACGTGCAAGGGCTTATCGACGCTTTGCCTTCTTATGCGACGTCGATAGAAACTCAGATCCAATCCATTCGGTAAGGGGTCCGAACAGGGAATGCTTGGACACGTCCTTTAGAACGAAGGTAATGTCCCTGCCATCGAGTTTGACCTCGGGTTCAAACGTTGGCAGCGAGGCGAAGTCAAGATTGTCCCAGGGGAGGTGGCCGGACAGATACTCTCTCGAGACTGCTTCAGACGGGGCGTAGGGAGAAAATCCGAAAATCAACCCGTTAGCCCAGAAGACCGGACCGATGCGAGCTTTGGCGCCGGGGGGTACCGGGCCCGCGAGCCCCTCAAAGAACTTCTCGGCCGATCCGAGATTCTGAATCGTCCTGATTGAAACACGTTTGTAGGGTTCTATCTCAAACCGTGTCGTCAAGTTGTCATCCCTCCGATTGGTAACTGAACACTAGTCACGGCGATGCCCTGCCGAGTGATTGCGGGGGTGATGTTCGACATTACCAAGTCTTCGGTTGGGTAGCGGATTTCAGCGTGCGTCCCCTCATGCACGCGCAGCCCACTCAGAGCTGTAGGAGAGAGTGCATACTCCGGGAATCCCTCGTCCAGCAAATCCGAGTCCAACATCTCCCGGACCGCCAGCTGTGAAGTCCTTGCAAGAAGTTGAATGGTGGGGCTCTGGAGGTTTAGCCGGTACAGGGTCGCCTTCCTCCGCTTTCCGACGGGAGTCAGGATCCCCTTTGCGACCCAGTCCCGAATCATACGATGGACCGTTGCCCAGGCCACATCGGAGTAATCCGAAATGTCTGGAATGGACAGCGCCGCGTCCTCCCGAAGTGCGAAGGCTTCAAAGACTGCCAACTCCCTCGACCCGCCGAGTGCGTTTGAGAGTGTTCTGAGTTGAGAGTCGCTCATGGTTACAGTGTATACTCAATACTGATATTTGATATATAGTCTTCGTGCCTACCG
The DNA here is from genome assembly GCA_052326305.1 of Thermoplasmata archaeon. Taxonomy (GTDB): domain Archaea; phylum Thermoplasmatota; class Thermoplasmata; order Lutacidiplasmatales; family UBA184; genus Lutacidiplasma. The sequence continues at coordinate 99,784 of JBKQPJ010000017.1, forward strand.
AGAATCCGAGGGACGGAGGCGAGGGCGTGGGAGTTTAGGTCTGCCTGCCGAGTTCTGTGAGGAGGGGGAGTGCTCAGCGAAGCGGCTAGGGACTTTCTTCGGGCCGCCATGATTTGCGGCGTGTCGACCGAACTGTTCCGCGAGCATGACGAGATCGTAAAGCAAATGCTCCGCGAACTCCGCCCACTTAGTCATGTTGCGATCTTGGAATTGCTCTCAGGAAGTGCGCCGCGAATTCGACGTGGTCCTAGTGGTAGTTTTCGGTTCACTCAGGCCGGTGCGATAGAGGCTCGGGAGCTGTTCCCGCCGCCGTCTATTCCTGCCACCATTCTTCCGCGTCGGATTCAGGGACGAGGTACGACAAATGTTCAGATGCGGGATTACGCCGAGAAGAACGGAATCTCACTTTGGGCAGGGGAGGTGGGGCGTTGTTCGTTTTGTGGTCATGAAAACGACCATGGACTGGAAAAGGGGGGAATGCGAATGTGCCAGGTGTGTTTCCGGCGCGGAACTCGCTTCAAGTAGCGTTCATGTCTGAATAGTCGTAGACTTTTCTCATCAGAGTGTGGGTTCTCGCCCGCTTGCAGTTGATTGAATCGAGTGCAAAGTCATGGAACCTGCCGCGATGGGTTCAACAGGAAATGCACCTGATACGGTTACGCGCAAGATTGGGCACAGCGCTGGTAGAGTTACACCTCACCATATCGGCCGAACTTTCCGGGAAAGCTGCTCCGAAGGCGGCGACCCACCTCGACTCGACGACGGAACCAATCGGGGAGATCTGGCCAGCCTTGATTGACGAGAGCATTCAACTGGGAGTCTACAACATACGTGACCCCGTGGTCCTCGCTCGAGCGCACAATCCGTCCAGAAGCTTGCAGCACTTCTGTGACGGTGCGACTGGCGTACCACCGGTCACCATCCTCCTGTTCTCTTCGACGGCGGACCCATACATCCCCTAAGTTCGGGAAAGGCACTTTAACCAGGACTTGCCAGCGGGCGAGGTCTCCAAGAAGGTCAATTCCCTGATTCATCGCGACGGCGAGGAAAATGGCATTCGGTGAGGGATCCGCCCTCCAGCGGTCGTAGCGCCTTACGCGATTGAGCGGGTCATGCGACGTTAGCCGCTCCTTGACCTCGGCCGGTAGGAACTTTCGAATCGCATTTGCTAGGTAGTAGCTGTTCGCGTGGATCACTCCCCTCTCCTTGGAGTGGGCCGTCGCGACCGCAGCTACGGCGTCTGCGGCTCTCTCAATCTCGAGAGATTCCACTCGGTATCCGAGGCGCGCGGCTGCGAGCAACCTTATGGGAGCTCGCTCGGGAGAGAATGTGTCCGGGACGACCACGCGCTCGTACGGGGTGGGCAACCCCGAGTCGCGCACTAAGGCATCTATTCCGAAGAAAGTCGCAGAGCTGAGAAGGATGTGATTGAAATGGTCCCAGAACGAGTCTAGTAGGCTTCTGACCGCCAGAGGCCGCCATGTGTGTTTGTCGCTTCTGGAATCGTACGTGTGGACCCATTCAACGGTGCCGGATTTTAGTTTGCCCAGAATATCTTCAGCCTGGTTGACGGCAGAGTGAACTCTCTCAATGCGGTCCCGAATCTTCCTGGTCAACTCTCCAGAGCTTTGGAGTGATACCAGGACCTCTTGCAGCCTCTCGATGTAGGGTGGCAAGCTTTCCAGTAGCCGATATCGTGGATCTGCAGGGGACTTCAGCCACTTCTTTCGGAATCCCGGAAGCGTTCGCGGACCGATCTCTGCCTTGAAGAAGCGAACCAGGTCTTCTGCGAGACCATGCGCCTCATCAATCACCAGGAGCGGGCGCTCTCGCCAACCTGAACTCGGATTGTCCAATCCAAATCTGATTCCGAGCAGCAGGTATGCCATCGTAGTGACTGTTTGGTGGTGAGCTTGTGCGAAACCTTTGGCTAAGTAATACGGGCAGACTGTGAACTCCGGGCATTCTCTCGGCCAGCCCGCGAGATACGTGCACGGCGCGCCCGATGCGGTTGCGTAAGGTCTGCCACCCTCCTCCAGCGGAAGGGCCTGGAGGTACTCGCAAGCGTAATTGCGCCTTCCGTAGAGCGTTTCGGCGAGACCTGAAAACTTTGCACCCTGATCGGTGTCGGCACCGTATTGGTTGACCAGGATAACTTGGGGAGTCGAGATGTAAGCCCCGAGCATTTCGCGGGCGACCAGGAGGTTGATCAGTGATTTTCCTGAGCCCACAGGGGCGTCCAAGAAGACAGTCTTCACGCCTCGCTCGAAAGATTCCTTGATCTTGCGAACAGCATCCGCCTGCCCGGGCCGAAGCGTGAATTGGTCGACCCCAGGTCTCATAGACACCGCAGGCAGACGTCCAGAGACCAAACCCGCCTATGAGATAGGTGAACTAGCCTCGGAGTGGGGGCTAGCTGAACTCGACCATGGGTTCAATAGGAATTGAACCTATCACACCCACAATCTCTTGGCCCATCCTCTCATTAAGTCCTGGCTGGGTTGGCAGGTGTTGCTTCTGACCACATCAAAATTCAAAGGCTATCTAGAAACGTGGCGTAGAATCGCCATGCCATTCTCAGTGAGTCATAGACGGACAGTCGAGCCTCGTCCCCCTCCTTCGAGTTCGATTAGAACGACGATTGTGATGAGGGCAAATCGCTCAGTCCAGACCGGCCCTGAAATTCTCCTACGTCGAGCATTGAGGGCCGAAGGCGTCGTTGGTTATCGATTGAACGTTAAGGGATTACAGGGGCGTCCGGATCTAGCATTCCCTCGCGAAAGGGTGGCGATTTTTGTAAACGGCTGCTTTTGGCATCACCACGGGTGCAGTCCCTCTACCACTAGGCTTCCCACCACTAACAGACTATACTGGCGGCAAAAATTCAAAGCAAACAGAGCGCGCGATCGAAAGAAGAGCGCCGCGTTGCAGGCTCTCGGCTGGACCCCGGTAACATATTGGGAGTGTGAGATAGCTTCGAATCCCGTAAGGATCGCGCAACAAGTCAGATTGATTGTCCGACAAGCGGTTGGGTCGACTGACTGACAGCCTAATTTGCTCCGCCCGCTGAAACCACCTATGGCTCGTCGCTCCAGCCTCCTGGACCCGCCTACTGTGGGGGACTTGTTTTGCGGAGGCGGCGGCTTTAGTCAGGGCTTCGCGCAGTCAGGATTCAGGGTGGCATGGGGGGTGGATAACTGGCGGCCCGCGGTCGAAACATTCGAAAGAAATCATCCGGGCGCCCTTGGGATTCAAGCGGACATTCTAAGCATGGACCCAAAGGTTCTCCCCCGGGTTGATATCCTACTTGGATCCCCGCCTTGTGTCCACTTTTCCGCTGCGAATCGAGGAGGCAGCGGCGATCGCGAAAAGGGAATGGAGCTAGTTCGAAGGGCATTGGAGATAGTTCGGATTCTCAACCCGAAGTATTGGTTGATTGAGAACGTTCCCGCGATGCTCTCGGACCTTGAAGCAGAGATGCAAGAGGGGACCTTTGATCTTGGGAACTCCAAATTCCTTCCCATCCCGGTTCGGAAAATCTTGGATTCCGCCGAGTTTGGCGCTCCGCAGACGCGCAAGCGACTTTTCTCTGGAAACTTTCCGGTTCCGGGGCCGAATCACAGCTATGAGGATGGTACAGTTGTACCACTCTCGCGAGTGATTCGCGGCCTCCCGCAGCCTTGGGAGCCCGTCCGTCAGTTACCAGGAAGAATCGCGGACCCAAACTACTCATCTGTGAAGGTCGCGGCGCAGAACCTTCGAGATCATTTCGATGACACCCGATGGCAGCTTTCGAAAGCGGAGCTGGAGAGCTCGAGATACTGGAAACAAAACAACCCGGTCTACGGGAAGATGGCCTTCCCCGATTCGATAGATCGTCCCTGCAGAACCATTACAGCCACTAGGACGAGGGGGTCGCGCTCCACGATTGTAATCCCCTGCGAAGGGCGAGCGGGGCGGAAGATACTGCGAACGCTTACGCTTAGAGAATGCGCCTCCGCGCAGGGATTTCCCATCTCCTATCAGTTTTGGGGGCAATCGGTCAGCGATAAGGACTTCCTCGTTGGCAACGCGGTTTCACCGCACGTTTCGATGGCCCTCGCCAACGAAATTCGCCGAAAGGAAGATCTCCCGGTGCCACCGTCACCATTGATCCGCTCCCCGGTAGACTTGCCTCCGCCGATTCAGATTCGAAGAACAGGCCCCCGCCGCTTTTCGCTCCGCCGAAGGTTTAGGGGCACTGTCCCCATCGAATGGCGACACGACCATCGCGTCGAGTTAGACAATGAGGTGTCTACGGCACATGCAGCTCTGCCATACGGAGTCCTTCCGCCGATACTCTGGCGAACGCGAGTCTATCTTGGATACGCCAAGTTGTACAAACGCTACGACCTCGACCTCTCTACGGCGCTGACTCTTGCGCGCGCCGTACTTGAGGATCCACTTTCAGGGGTGGGTAAGCACGAATTGTCACTTACTCTCAAGTCGACAGTCAATTTTTCCCTGGGGGGGCTGACCGACGGAGTAACACTTCAGAAGGTGTGGGCTGGTTGGATATCTCATGAACACGGACCTCAACAAGTACTGTCTTCGGTTGCGAATGCTACTAGGGAAGGATTTCCCCCTTCTAACGTGAAGAGGCTCTCTGTTGCTCCGTCGATTACGGCCAGAGTCTTAGAGCCCTGTCTGACAGCTCGAGGAGACGACTCAACTCCGGGTCAACCTGTTGCGATGTCAGCTCGGCTTCTCGCCTCTGCGATTGGTCTTGCAGTCGTATGTGCCCGACTTAACCTGGGGCCGGAAGTGGTAGAGCGAATACAGAGAGCATTGGACAGCAAGAAGGGGATTCAGTCCGATCTTGTGAGAACCATAATCGCGGAATATGCCGGAACCGGCCGACGCGGCGGCAGACAGTCATCGCTTCGTATACGCTGAGAATAGTCACGTCGTTCTCGACCTAACTTCGGTCGCTTGGTAGATTCATCTGATTCGGCGGATCGCAGGCTTACAGAGCAAATGAATGAAGCTTAAGCCGCCCGCAGAATGGGGTCAAAGCGTGACTCCGCACTCCTCAGGACGAATTCCGCACGAAAGCGATCCTCGTCATCGTCTAGACCCGGTAGCGATTCAGGGTGTGAACGAGGGTGCGGCCTTTGAGAGGCAGGTTGCCCAGCTAATGACTGGCCTCCTTCACGGAATTCCGGCGGGGAAGATCTCGTGGGAAATGCTTCCCGTGGGCCCACGGGCGGGAGGGAGTACGGTCGAGATGGATTGGGCTCTATGGTTGGGTCGGACTTACGACTACAATGACGCAGCAGCTGGTGCGTTTCTCGACATAGAAGCAACGGTTCACACGTTGGAGGATGAGCCCGAGTATGTAGCAACTAAGATCCTCCAGTTGAGGCGGCTAATCGAAGCCCCTGGTGGAATAGTTGGGGCCATTCAGAGACTCAGAGGAAATCCAAAGTTTGCAAGCTTCGAGGAGCTGGGGGATCAACCGATTCCGTATCTCATCTTTGTCGGAAACTATGCGAGCCGCCTCCCTGCGATGACTTCACTAAGGCCGTTGTTGCGGGGAACAAAGGGCGGATTGATAGGGAGTGACCCGAGTATCGAGGGCGCCGTCGGCCCGGACGGGAAGTCGATAGTGATTACCCTGGGCAGTGGGACGAAGCTCTTCGTAGGGTTGGTGAATCGAGAGAAGTTGCTCGAGCTCATCTACACCGCTCAGGCGCTTACACACGCTGAACGTCAAGATGAGGTGAATGAGCGATTTCTTCACGAACTCACACAACTTGCGGCCAGACCGGTTCTGTTGAAACCGATGCCCCGGTCCGTTGAGATTTCTGGTGTTTCTGCTCCAACCACCATAAGTATTGATGGGAAGCCCGCAACTTTCCACAGGTTCTCGATCGATCCTTTCCTCTTTTTGAGAATGAGCACTGTCCTCCGGCTCGTAAGTGATTACGGCTTCCTTCAGAGGTTACCCGAAGGGCCCCACCTGTCCGAAATGGCATTTGACATTGAGGCTGGTGGTAGATTCCCAACTCCTGTCCTCGTCATTCCCGCCTCTGAGAATTTTGTCAACGTCAAACAGAGCCTAGTCGCACACAAAGGTGGTGCCGTGGTTTCTCCATATCAGTGGCACATTATAGACGGTCAGCACCGAGCATTTTGCTATTATCTGGTGCCTCCTGGAGTAAAGGTCCAGGACCTAGACATCAACTGCTACCAACTATCCTCGCCGGACGATCGGGGACCAGTCGCATCATCCTTGTTCCTAAATGTGAATTTCAAAGCTATCAAGCCCCCAATCGATCTCGCACTTGCACACTATGCGTATGTGACTCAGTGGCCCGAGGGAAACTGGGTTCCACGGAGGAGGGGGCGAAACCAGAAGGGAGATTCTAAGCTCTATTCTGCAAGAGTCCTTGCTTCCCGATTCTTGCTCGATTTGAGTGCGGGGGACACAGTTTTTCGCGGGTTTTTCAAGTTTAAGGGAACCCGAGACAAGAAGAAAACCTCTATTCAGTCAATTTCAACCTATCTCGCCGGCGATTTCGAGATTCATGACCCGTCGGATCCGAACGAGCCTTTCGCGGCGCGCTATGGTACTGTTAAGGGCGCCGGTGGAATCTGGATTGTTCCGTACCCGCCGCCACAGTCGTTTTCTAGGCTCTCGGAAGCCTTGATCGACTCATTCGACGGATTCTTGGCGGCCACGACATCGAGCTATGGATCTTCTAGGCCCGCGGCCGAGGAGCTTTTGCGAAGTCTAGTTTCAAAGAACAACAATGTGTTCGTCGGTCTTTGGAAGACATTCTACTGGTACTCGTTTAAGCAAAACGCCAGTGTAGGTGCCGTTCCAGAGATGCCAAAGCGTATGACCGCAAAACTGCTGCCTTGGCTGGTTAAGGAGGACTCGCGCGGGCATCTCGCCGGACCTCGCAATCGGTACAGATCTGGATCGGGCGCGCTCGCCATTGCCAACTCGATGATTAAGCGCGTCGGCTCGAAGTAGCGGTCGCACTTTAATCACGAGAGCGACATTCAGTATTGCCTCCGGCCGTGCCTAACCGGTAGGAATCGGCCAAACTCGTCCCAGAGGTCCTGTAGATGTGTGTGCAACGCGTATTGCACCCACATTCCATGCAGAACGCTGCCAGAGAGTAACGCCCGTTTGACCCCCCGACCATGGGCTCGATCCAGTTCAGTTGGTAGATCCATAATGTTCTAATAATCGAACATATGTACTACTCGTCGACCATGAGATTTCGCGATGAACTAGATGACCTCCTCGGGAGCCCGATCCGCGTTCGAGCGCTCAGGTTGCTCACTCGGTTCCCCCAAAAGGGATTCACTGGACGCGAACTTGCGCGGCTCTGCGGCGCGTCTCCATCCCAGACCAATGCGGCGCTGGAGTCTCTTAGGGATTCGGGAGTGGCGTTTCGCGAGATTGCAGGCCGCTCACATGTCTGGCGACTTGCTCCGGAGCACGTTCTTCGCAATGTGCTGGTCCAAATGTTTCGTGGTGAGGCAGATACCTCAAGAGTGCTCAAACTTGAGATTGAGAAATTGCTTCGAGCGCTGCCAGTCCAGCGAGCTTTCCTATTCGGGTCTGTAGCCCGGGGAGAAGACCGGCCAACCAGCGACGTTGATCTCTTTGTTCAAGTGCAGTCGAAGACACAGAAGGAGTCGGTCGAGAATGCACTGAGCGCGGCGAGTGCAAGATTTGCGCTCCAGTTCGGTAACCCATTGTCTTCACTGGTCATGGACAGTTCCCAAGTTCGTCACCCTACCAATCCAGCCCTTATCGAGCGGGTATTCCGTGAGGGTATCGAGTTGGGGAGGTGAGCATTGAAACAACCTCGAGTTCAAGTCTTGCCAACTGCCAAGGCTCTCGTATACCTCAATCGGGCAGAGAATCTGCTCAAGATTATGGAACTAGCGCAAACGGAAGGAAACTCAGATGGAGTTACGACAAACGCGGTGCAAGCGGCAATCGCACTAGTGTGACGCGCCAGAATTGGCTACGTTTATAACCGGGAACGTCCATCCTCCGCTGTGCGCGTGGCCCCGCGGATCGTTCTCTCTGACGAGGAACGCTCCCAGCTCGCCTCGTGGGCCCGGGGC
>JBKQPJ010000018.1:0-6048 GCA_052326305.1 Thermoplasmata archaeon
TTCCCCTTCCTTTCGGAATGTCCCTTGCGGGACCGGAGTTCCGATTCGGTGATCGGTGGATCACAGGTTCCTTGCGCCTACCCACCGCTTATCGCAGCTTGGCACGACCTTCATCGGCGCCCGAGCCCAGCCATTCCCCAACTGACAGGAGTCAGCTACACTGATTACACTTGACAAGCGTCCAGAACGCGTGTGATCGGCGTCATCGACCCTCTCGCCGGCACGGCGAGGGGTCCTCGCCCTTCCCCGGTGAGGCCCCGGCCTCAGCGGGTGCATGTGCCGACCGAACAGCATCGCCGTGGCGCGGCTCGCTTGTCAGCGGGGGCTCGTATTTAATCCCTGCCTGGCCGCCCCGGGGACCGTTTCCGACCCGACCGGGGCTGCGGCGCCGAGGGGTAGACGAGCTGGAGCAGGTGAACATCGAGGAGCCGACCGAACTTCGACCCCACCTCTCGCATGATGCCCACGGGGGCGAATCCGTGGGCGGCGTGCACCCGAAGGCTCGCGGCGTTGCCGTCCGCGACCCGGGCGACGAGGGTGTGGAGGCCGGTCCTTCGGCCGCTCCGCACGAGCGTGGCGAGGAGCCGGGTCCCGATCCCCCGCCCCCGGTCCGCCTCGGCCACGTACGTCGACACCTCGGCGGTAGCGTCGTAGGCGGGCCGGTCCGACCACGGGCCGAGCGACGCCCAGCCAACCACCCGGGCACCTCGGACGGCGACGAAGATCGGGTGCCGATCGTCGTGCGACCGGAACCAGCGGCGGCGCTCGGAGAGCGACCGGGGTCGGGTGTCGAACGTCGCGGTCGTCGTCCGGATCGCCTCGTTGTAGATCCGGGCGATTCCTGGCACGTCGTGCAGGGTCGCCGGCCGCACGCGGACCGGGGCAGCGCTCGAACGAACGGTCACTGGGACCCCGGAGGACGCTCGGGGCTTGAGCCTGCGGCCAGTCCAGCCCGCGGGCCGCCCCCGCCCGCGCCGGCCCCTGGGCCCGTGCCTCAGGGGCGGGCGAAGACGGGAGGCGTGCGAGAGCCGTCTCCGGGGCGGGCGGCGGCGAACCGGCAGAGACCGGCGGAGTTCGGTTCGCAGGCGGCGCAGTTCCGCTCGGCGGGGACCGGGGCGCGGGTCGGGTCGGACCGGACCTGCGCGAGGGCGACCTTGAGCCAGCGCTCCTCGGCGTCGCCGTACGGGATCTGCACCCACCCCTCGCGCAGGCCGTCCCCGGCCGCGTCGCCGTAGAGGACGATGCCGAACGGCGGACGGCGGCCGAAGGCGACCTCGACCAGGCGGCATTCCGCGACCGCCTGGACGGTGTCGAACAGCCGACCGTGGGCCTCGTGGTATCCGACGAAGAGGTGCGTCTCCTTGTACTCGACCGGCACGAAGCTGCCGTCCTCCCGCTGGATCACGAGGTCCGGACGGCCGGCGAGCCCCCACTCGAGATCGGTGAACGTCGAGTGCCCGTTCGAGAACCGGACGTCCAGGTGGACCTGGTCCGGGGGGAACAGCACGGGCAGGTCGTCCTCCCCGGGGTCCTCGTAGACGAGGCGGTCGCGCCCGGCGATGTCGAGGCGGCCCTCGTTCACGGTCAGGTGACCGTTCGGGGGGGCGAACATCGGCGAGTGCCGCAGCGGCACCACGTCGAGCGGCGTCCGGACCGGACCGAGGGGGCCCCCGACCGTACGGAACCGGTGGGCCCGACCGAGCTCCATCTCGTGCGGGCATCGGAAGTACGTGACGAGGTCGTGCGGGGTCAGGTGTTCGAGCGCCGGAGCCGGGATCGGGGCGAGCATCCCCCCACGGTCCCCGCGGGGGGTCTATGAACCTACGGTTGGAAGGGAACCAGGGGATCCGGGAGCGCGCTCACGTCAGTCCCACGGAGCGACGCAGCTCGGCGCGCTGCGGGGCCGAGAGGCGGGTCCGCTGAAGGAGCGTGTCGAGCAGCTCGCGGTCGGCCCCCCGCTCCAGGATCCAAGGTGCCAACCGGGCGACCCGCTCGGAGGGGCCTGCCTCGGCGGCGCGCACGAGGGCGTACTCCGGGCGGGTGACCCGGACCCCCGTGCCCTGGAACGTCGCGGTCTCCAGACGAGCGACCTTCGGGCGTCCGGTCCACTCTCCGAGAGGTGCCGGGTCGTCCGGTTCGATCGGCACCGCCCACTCGACCCGGATCCCGTCCTGGAACGTGCCGAGGAACGCCCGCGCCCCGCGGACGATCCCCGCTCCCGGCCAGTCGGTCGGGGCGATCGGCTCGATGAGATACTCCCGCAGCAGCTCGGCGACCCGGTCGACGCCGTCGCGGGTCGTCCCGACGTCGAGGTCCCGCGGACGGATCCCGCTGCCGAGCAGCCAGGCGGCCGCCGAGCCGCCGACGTACCACTCGATCCCTTCGCGCTCGAGCGGGCCCGCAACCCGCGCCAGGAGCTCCGCGATCCCCGCCTCGACGGCCGCGGGCGCCCCGTCGTGCGCCTGGCCGATCATCGTCTCGAGGACGAACCGGTTCCGGTTGTACGTAGGGCGAACCCGGGACGTTTCGTCGAACGGCAGGAGGAACCGGCGGTGCCAGCAGCGCGGGCCGCCGAACATGCAGGGCGTCTCGGGGTGGACAAAGCCGAAGACGTCGAGCGGCCCGCGGGGGGGCCCGTTCGCATCCTGCCCCCCCGCCTGAGCATGGTAGGTGAACGTCGTCGTCGTGCCGTCCCGGTCGCGCGACAATTGGTGCAGGAAGCCGGCCCCCAGGTCGGGCCCGGAGACGAGCTCGCTCGACACGGGATCCCCGCCCGAGGTCGTCGCCTCGCCGGCTACGTCGCGGGCGGGGCGATCTCGAGCCCCGCCGGGAGCGGTATCCGACCGACGGTCAACGAGACCCGCTGGGCGTCCCGGCGGGCGACGAGGTACGATCCTCCGGGCAACGCGGTCCAGGCCGGCCGGTCGCCGTCGAACGGCTCGCTGCCGACGATCACGCGGTGGGGATGCGCCTGGTAGGCCATCTCGTAGTACCGGCGGGAGGGGTCGAGGAGGCCGCTCCCGTGGTCTCCGGTCCACCGGCAAAAGGCCCAGAGCTCGTTCGGCCCCCGCGTGAAGATGACGTTCAGTCCGGAGAACGGAGCAACGGCGGGACGTCCGAGCCCCTGCCAGACGCGCACCAGGTCCTCGACGGTCCGGACGTACGCCCCGAGGACGTCCCCGGTCTCCTCGGCGTGGCGCACCAGCAACCAGAACAGCACCTCGCTGTCGTTGACCCCGCGCACCTTCGGCTCGTGCACGCCGAGGAACGGCCGCGTCTCGTTCGGGAACGGGATCGACCCATTGTGCGCGAAGAGGACCGAGTGGGTGGCGAACGGCTGCGAGTTCTCCAGGGCGATCAGGCGCTCCCGAGCGAGATTGAGCGGGTTGCTCGCGTGGCGCAGGTGGCCGACGACGAGCCCGCCCGACGAGTCCGCCGCGGCCCGCGCGAACCGGTCGCGCTCCTCGGGTTGGAACGCGCCCCCGGTCCCCTTCTCCACCCGGGTCCGGCCCCCGTCCGTGAACCAGCCGATCCCCCAGCCGTCCGTCTGGGCGGTCGCGGGGGAGGCGTTCGATTGGGCGAGCAGCGAGCGGTCCGAGCGGACCAGCCACGCCTCGGCCGGGTCAGCGCGCGATGAGAGCATACCGAAGAGGCGGCACATCCCCCGGACGACGGCGGGGCCGTAATTAAGCCTCCTCGGCCCCCTCGACCGCGAACGCAGCGAACCGCAACCCCTTTTACGGCCGGGGGAGCTGTTGCGGTGGGAGCGACGAGTTCGATGGTAGCGGTCGAGGTTACGCCGGCGGCCCGGGACCAGGTCCTGAAGATCATGGAGCGACAGGGCAAGCCCGGTGCCGCGCTACGTCTCTACGTGCAGGGCGGGGGCTGCTCGGGCCTCACCTACGGGATGTCGTTCGACAAGCTCGAGACCGGCGACGACGTCGCGTTCCGCGACCCGGAGCTGACGGTGGTCGTCGACCACGCCAGCGCTCCCCTCCTCGAGGGGGTCAAGGTCGACTTCCTCCTCGGCCTCGAGCAGTCCGGCTTCAAGATCTACAACCCGAACGCGAAGGAGACCTGCTCCTGCGGGAAGTCGTTCTCCGCGTAACCCGCGCGCCAGTTCGGCAACCGGAGCTTTATACCCCCGCCCGCGTAAAGACCTCCGGGCAGGCAAGGAGGGCCCACACATGAGCGATAGTGAAGTCAAATTGAGTGTCACCAAGGAAGCGCAGGACCAGGTTCGGGACCTGATGAAGAGCCAGAAGCCCGGTACCGCGGTCCGCGTCTACCTCCAGTCCGGCGGCGGAGGCGGCGGTTGCAGCTCGGGAGGCTGCGGCTCCGGCGGCGGCGGATGCGGGTGCGGAGGCGGCGGTGGCGGGGGAACCTCGTTCGGGATGGCGTTCGACAAGCCCCGCAACGGGGACCAGGTCATCTCGATCGACGGGTTCTCCATCGTGGTCGATGACCTCTCGGCGGGGCTCCTCAACGGGGCCACGATCGACTTCGTCCAGGACCTGAACGTCTCCGGCTTCAAGATCACCTCTCCGAACGCCCCGGCCGCCGAGCACGGCCACGGCGGGGAGTCGGGCGGAGGGTGCGGTTGCGGGTCCGGCGGCTGCGGTGGCGGGTAACCGCCCCCGGTCCAACCTCTTCTCCCTTGTCCCCGCCCTTCGGGGCTCAGATCGCCAGTCGGTGGTTTTTCATTTCGGTAGTCGGGCGGACGCCCCGAACGCCTCCGGCCGTGTCGGAGAACCCGGGAGCGGCGACCAGGGTGCGAGGGGGTCGTTCGCCATCGGAGGGCCCGCGGGCCGGCCCCTGCCCGGTCCGAACCCGCCTCGGTCGCTGCCGAAGAACAAATCTCCCTATCTTTGACTTCCATCAGAGGAAGGCAGGGATGGTCGTGGATCGAGTCCGGTCCTTGTTCTCAGATCCTCAGTGGGGTCAATAGCTCGATGAGCGCGTGACCTTCGGGAATAGCCGTGATCGAATTCGCAAGTAGGCCCACGCGAGCAACAGATCCGGTATCGCCGAGTACAAACCGAGGTAAAGTAACTGGAAATTGAGCGTTTGAATCGGATCCAGATTCACCGGATAGGACGACGACGACGAAGAGACAGCGGTGAGCACGTCGCTGTATGCAAGGCTGAGCGCAATCCCAGAAAGCACGATGGTCGCGCCGACTCCTGCCCACAGCAGTCCCTTCGAGGCCAAGTCCGCTCGAGCGTATGGGAGGATCACGACTCCCAAGGCGAGTACGACCGAAGCCACGAATGTCGCGACGACATACGTCGTCAGGTCGGCCCGGAAGGCCCCCCACAGCGCCGACTCGGTTTGCCCGGGGACGCCGACGGCGAGGTCCAACCAAACGAACAAGAGAATCGAGAAACCAAGCAGGATAGCGAGGCCTGCGCCGATCAGGGCGCAGCCCCATTTCACGAAGCGGCGATGCGACTCGTTGAACGCCCGTCGGCCGAACCAGAGGAAGGCAACCCCCAGAAATGCGAAAAAGATGCCGAACCAACTCAGCCACGGAATCCAGAGGAGGATCAACGCGAGGGCCATGAATCCAAGGCCACTCCGGGTGTGCGACCGAGAAAGGTCGTCCCCACCGTAAAGCGAGGCCCGACGCGAGAGGTAGTCTGCTTCCCATCCGGCGACGGTGGGTGCAGAGCCCCTCGACGCCGGTACCGGGCTCACTACCGATCCCCCTGATTCCGAAAATCGCTGGAATCCCTAGAACTAGCAACCCAAGGGCGCGAGCTCAGGTCGATTTCGGTCAAGGGCGGGACTCGGCGCTTGCCATCAGGCGGTGTGGGATAATACTTCTCGTTCCGCGCTCCGGCCCGACGGGCTGGAAGAACAGTATGCGTGGGAGCCCTCTTACATCCCGTGCCACGCGGGTTCGATGATTTGGAGGTCGACGGTGCTGCAAACATGAGAGTCGGAGGGGGGATTTGAATCCCCGGGCAATTCGAATATTGCGAAATGCATGCTCGGACGGATTGGAACCGGAAAGGGTTTAGACCCCGGTGGGCCCGGACGGATTCT
>JBKQPJ010000019.1:0-81917 GCA_052326305.1 Thermoplasmata archaeon
TGTAGAGTAGGTCCTTGGCGGGGACAACGACGTTCTGGCAGTACGGACACTTCGGTTGCACGTCGTTCCCGATTCCTACCATGGGGAACGCATCGAGTAGCCGTATTCAAGCCTGGCGAAAAGGGGCTCGTTATGTGACGAGGGACCCCTGCTTCGAACGTTCGACCCTTTTCTACGCTGGGGTTTGTGTAAGGGTGAGTGTCCTGCCCGATCAGGCCAGATCGACCGACAACCTCGCGGCAGGGGATACGAACCGATTGACAATGCTCCCCTCCCTGTACGGCGAAAGGTTCAATAGCCGGCTCTAAGCCGGAATCTGAACTTTTCGGATATGCGTGGCCCCGACACCTGAACCTGTTCCGAGCAGACGGGATCGGACCCCTCAAGGCCCGTGGGGGGTCGTTCTACCGACGAGGACGATTGCTCTTAGCAATGGCTTAAATGGACACGCCCCGTTGCTAGCACTGGTGTTTCCCATGGCGGCCACGACCATTACAGTTTCCCAGGAGACCCGCAAGCTGCTCGAGGGTCTGAAGACCGGTGGGGCAACCTATGACGATGTGATCCGGGGGTTGATGATCGCTCACCCGACCCAGCTCACGATGGCAGAGCTCGCGCGCCGAATTCGGGATGGAAGGCCTCACCCCATCGAGGATCTCATCGCTCGGAGCCGTCAACAGCCCTTCTGAGGAAACTGTGCCATTTCGACTCGACAGTATCGAGGAGGCCGACACCGAGTTCTTGGGTCTACCTCCCCCGGTCCGTGAGGTCTTTATCGCGGCGTTCCGCGAGCTTGCGGTGTCCGATTCGGCTGTAGCCTCCGGTCCAGGGTGGTTTACGGAGGAGCTTCGGCAAAATCAGCGGATCGCGCCCGAGGGGCTGTTTTCCCTCCATGCCGGGGAGCTCTGGCGGGGCGTGTTCTTCCGCAGCGGGAGGTCCTTGGTCTTCATCGCTTTCGGATTCCGTCTCCCGGATTTCTATGCCAAGCTTGAGCGGCTCCGTCGTGTGGTGGCGCGGCGGGCACCCGGCGACCGGCAGGACCGCTGACCTGCGGTCGCTCGGAGGCTCTGCACGTTGGAACCGATTCGAACTATCCGGAAGGTCTTGGCCCCGGCATCAGAACCTGCCCAACCGGCGGGTCCGACCCGACACTTTCTCGGACTGCGGAGGTCGGCGGGTTCGGGGGGACGGTCGCCGAGATCTCTCGCCGCTCTCGGGAGGGCGCGCGGGCGTTCCGCATTGGACCAGGGATCCCTTGGCTCCGTCGGTCCCCGAGCGGCCACCAACGCCGTTATGGGACCCCGGTAACTCCGGATGGTCAGGGCAGGCGAAGTTTAGGTCGTCCCGAATCATGTCCGAGGAAGGTCGGGAGTTCGTGGTGGCGCTGGAGGGCCTCATGGAGTGCTTCCAGCAGGAGCAGCGCGGGCTGTTTCGCGACTGGAGGTTGACCCCGGTTCAGTTCTTCGTCCTTCGGTGGCTCTCGAAGGACCAGGACGCCAACATGTCGACCCTGGCGTGGATGCTTGGGGTCCGTCCTCAGACCGTGACGCCGATCGTGGACTCGCTCGAGAAGGGGGGCTGGGTGCGTCGCGTCCGCTCCCGGGAGGACCGCCGCGAGGCGCTCCTCCGATTGACCCCGAAGGGCTCCCGCCTCCTCCGGTCCATTCGCGCCTCGTTCGTCGAGAAGCTGGGCCACGCCCTCGACGCGGCCCCCGCCACCTCGCTCCGGACCGCCTCCGCCGCCCTGAGGATCGCCACGGCCAGCCTCGGTCGGGACCGCCCCCGGAGCCCCGGCGCGCCATCGAGATCGCGGGGACGCGGTCGGACCGGGCCCGACGGCGTACGCTAAATATCTGCTTCGGGACAACTGACTATCAGGTTAGGCGCACATGACCCTCCCCTCTATCGAAACGCAGGGTCTGAGCAAGCGGTTCGGAGACTTCACGGCGCTCGACACGCTGGACCTCCGGATCGAGGGCGGGAAGTGTGTCGGATTCCTCGGCCCCAACGGGGCGGGGAAGACCACGACCCTGAAACTGCTGACGGACATGATCTTCCCCTCCGCCGGCGAGTGCTTCGTCAACGGGATCTCGGTCCAGCGGGAGCGCAAGCAGGCCCTGGAGTCGACCGGCGTCCTCATCGAGTCGCCCGAGATCTACCCCTCGCTCACGCCGAACCAGGCCCTCGACATGGTCGCGGACCTTCGGAACCTCTCCCAGGCGGAACGCAAGGAACGGATCCCCGCGGTGCTCGCCGAGGTCAAGATGTCGGAGTGGGCCGACCGGCGGTTCGGCAAGTTCTCGAAGGGAATGAAGCAGCGCATCAACATCGCTGCCGCGCTCGTCCATGACCCGCAGATCCTCATGCTCGACGAGCCGGCGACCGGGCTCGATCCCCGCGGGATGGCCGAGGTCCGGTCCATCGTCCGGGACCTGAAGAAGCACGACCGGCTGATCTTCATGAGCAGCCACATCCTCGCCGAGGTCACCGACGTCTGCGACGAGGTCGCGCTGATCAACCACGGGAAGCTGCTCTTCTACGACACCCTCGACAATATCACGACCCGCTTCTCCCACGGCCAGTCCTCGGTCGACGCGGCCTTCGCCCGGCCCCTCCCCGATACCGTCCTGAACGAGCAGATCGTGACGAACCCGGACGTCGTGGCGTGCGAGCGGCTCGACGCCCGCCGCCTTCGCTTGACCTTCAAGGGGGACCTTTCCGGACAGGCGCGGCTGCTTCGGGAGCTTTCCGGCCTCGGCTTCGACCTCGTGAGCTTCCAGGAGTCGAAGAGCGCGCTCGAGGAGATCTACCTGAGCCAGATCGAGAAGGGGGACTGATCCCCGTGGCGGCGGAACCTGTGCTGGCGGCGGCACCCCCCCCGGGGGCTCACGGCGCCTCGCGCCCCCTGCTTCGGAGTTGGCAACAGGTCCTCAAGCTGACGCGCTACCAGTTCCGCGACTACCTCCTCTCCCGCCGGTTCCTGCTGATGCTCGGGCTGGTCGTCGCGATCGGCGCCATCGTGACCGGGGTGGTCGGGTACTACCGGCCGGTGCTGTTCCTCGCGAGCTCCGCCGCCTTCTACGCCACCCTCTGGGGAGGCGGCGCCACGGTGGTCATCATCTTCGCGGGGGTCATCTTCGGCGGGGACGCGATCGCGGGAGAGTTCCAGAACAAGACCGGCTATTTCCTCATGGGACTTCCCATCCGCCGGGCGACCGTCTACCTCGGGAAGTACATCGCCGCGTTCCTGGCCTCGCTTGCGGCGCTGGCGTTCTATGCCCTCCTCCTCCTCGCGAACGGAGCGTACTACTTCCACGGCGCCGCGATCACCCTCGCGTTCGGCGAGTCGTTCGTCCTGGCGATCGTCTATCTGCTGGCGTTGCTCGGCGCCGTGTTCCTGTTCAGCTCGATGTTCAAGACGAGCACCTACGCGACGCTGATCACGGCGGTGCTCTTCCTCTTCGGGTTCACGCTGCTGCAGGACCTGATCGCGGGGCTCGCCCACATCACGCCCTGGTTCATCCTGACCTATGCGGACACGATCATCGGGGGCGTCTTCAACACGTCGTGCATGAGCGCCCCCGGGACCCACACTTGCATGTCCCCCGGTCCCGGGGGGACGACGATTACTCAGACGGTAACGAACGCGACGATCCCGCTCGGAGTCGGGATCATGCTCGCCTACTTCGTGCTGACCACGATCGTTGGCCTTTTCCTGTTCGAGCGAGAGGAGTTCAGCTAGGGGCCGGTCGCGACGCGGCGCGGGGGGGCGACGTATGGAGTTGAACGAGCGCTCGGTCCGCATTCTCTCCCCCTCCCGCGAGCTCGAGGGCACCCTCGTCCGACCGGGGAACACGGGAAAGCCCGGGCCGGCCGTCGTGGTCATTCACGAGATCTTCGGACCGGACGCGCACATCCGGGAGGTGGCCCGTCGGTTCGCCCGCCAAGGCTACGTGGCCGTCACCCCGAACCTGTTCACGGGAGAGCTTTCCGCGGCCCTGACCCCCGCGAACATCGCCCTCGCAATGCAGGCGTTCGCCCAGGCGCCGCCGGACCTCCGCCGCGACCCCTCCAAGCTGGCCGCGTTCGCGGCCTCGCAGCCCCCTGAGCGTCGTCCGGTCCTGGAGGCGTTCGGCCGCGTGACGAGCCCGTCCCAGCAGGAGAAGTTCGCGAACGACCTCCTCGCCGTGACGCGGTACCTCCGGAGCCTTCCCGAGGTCGACGGAGGGGCGGTGGGCTCGGTCGGCTTCTGCTTCGGGGGGGCGATGTCGGCCCGCCTCGCGACCGTCGACCCGGAGCTGGCGGCGGACGTGATCTTCTACGGCCAGAACCCCCCGCTCGACCTCGTGCCCCGGATCCACGCCCCCGTCCTGGGATTGTACGGAGCCGAGGATCCCGGGATTACCGGGACCGTTCCGCTCCTCGCCGAGGCGATGGCGAGGGCGGGGAAATCGTTCGAGTCCCACGTCTACCCGGGGGCCAAGCACGCGTTCTTCAACGACACTCGTCCGGGAAACTACCACCGGGAGAGCGCCGAGGATGCCTGGCTTCGGGTCCTACGGTTCTTCGCCGCCCATCTGAGGTCCGCCGGGACCGGGATCTCTCCCGGAGCCTCGGGACGCGGAGCCGGGGACCCGTCGCCGTGAGCGCCTCTCTCCCGGAGGGCTCCGGTCCCCGCCCTAATCCTCCCCACAAGACGGCAGAGACGTTCGACCAGCGGTACGCGAACCGCATCATGCTCCTCCTGGCCGGGATCGTGCTCGTGGTCCTCTACATCGAGGGGATGCTCACACCGTCCCTCCCCACGATCGCGTCGGATTTCCACGTCGACTCCGGCCAGGTCTCGCTCATCATCTCGACCTACGCCGTTTCGGGCGTCGCGCTCAGTCCCGTGATCGGCAAGCTCGGGGACATCCACGGGAAACGGAAGGTCATGATCGCCGTCATGTTCACCTACGCCGCGGCGGTCTCCGTCACCGGCTTCTCCCCCACCTTCGCCTTCATGGTGGGGGCCCGTACCGTTCAGGGGATCGGCCTGACGATCATGCCGCTCGGGATGTCGCTCATGCGGGAGGAGTTCCCCCGGGAGATGGTGCCCCGGGCCCAGGGGATCGTGAGCGCCATGTTCGGGATCGGATTCGCGATCAGCCTTCCGCTCGGCTCCCTGGTCTCCCAGGATTACGGCTGGCGGACGACGTACCACACGGCGGTCCCGTTCGTGATCCTCATGGCGGTCCTGGTCTTCCTCCTCGTCAAAGAGTCGCCGTACCGCCGACCCGAGACGCGCGTCGACTATCTCGGGGCGACGTTCCTAGGCCTCGGCCTGGCGGGGATCGTGGCCGCCCTCTCCCAGGGCGAATCGTGGGGATGGACCTCGGCCCTAACGGTCGGCTTCGCGGCCTTTGGGCTCGCGATGTTCGTCCCGTTCGCGCTGGTCGAGAGGGGGTTGACCGCTCGAAAGCGCGAGCCCATCGTCGACGTGAAGATGCTCACGGAGCGAAACGTGGCCGTCACGAACATCGTTCTGACCGTGGCGGGCCTCGGGATGTACCTCGCACTGTTCAGCCTGATCTTCCAGTTCGAGTACCCGCTGGCCTCGGGCGGCTACAATGCGGCCTGCCTCTCCGTCTTCAACTGCAACTTCCGGATCCTCACCGCCGGCCTGGACATCCTCCCGCTCGCGCTCGGGATGACCTGCGTGGCCCTGGCCGCGAGCGTCGTCGTCTCGAGGGTGGGAGTGAAACCGCTCGCCCTCGCCGGCGGCCTCGTCTCGGCCCTCGGATTCACGCTCGAGGCGTTCGCCCACAACCTGACCATGGCGCTGGAGGTCGAGGTCGTCATCGGAGCCGGCATGGGCCTGCTCAACTCTTCGATCATCAATCTCCTCGTCCTCACGGTCGACCCCAAGGATATGGGCCAGGCCACGGCCATGAACAATGTGTTCCGGAACGTAGGGGGCAGCCTCGGCGCTCCCATCGCGGGGTCGCTCCTCGCCACCTATCTCCTGACGAGCGGACTCGCCCTCGGCTTTCCCGCCCATCGGGCCTTCGAGTACACGTACTTCATCGCCGCGGCCATCACGGTGGCCGGGGTGGCGGCCGTCGTGATCGCGCAAGAGGTGCTGGGCCCGCGCCGGCATTCGAAATTCGCCCACCTCCCCACGCTCCCGCGCAGGATCCGGGCGGCTCCCGCCGCTCCGCCCCCGGCGGAACCGAACCCCCTCCCCCCTCTGGCCGACTGAGCCCGGGGTGGCACCGGGCCGCCGACGGGCGGTCGAATCGCCCGACTATCGTCCGAGATAGTCGCGGGGCGCACGGCGGATGAGCGCATCGAACAGCGCGTCCAGGTCCTTCCGGACCGGAACGCCGTGGCCGGGCAGCAGTAGCTCGGCGCCGAGCCCCCGGATCCGGTCGAGCGACCGGACCGCCTGTTCGAGGCTCGAGGCGAACTTCGCCGCGGGCAGGGTGAGCCGCCCGTGATGCTCGACGACGGCGTCTCCCGAGAATAGGATCCGACGGCCCGGGTGGAAGAAAACGACCTCACCGGGAGTATGGCCCGGAGCGTGGACGACGAGCAGGGGTCCGACGCGGTCCCCGTCCTTGAGCACGGTCGCTACCGCGGCCGGATGGACACGGACGAAGAGGCGCATCAGCCAGGACATCGGAGCCTTCGTACGACCGTCCACGAACGGGGCATCGTCGCCGTGGCAGGCGAGCGGCGCCGGCGTCTTTCCGAGGAGGTACGCCGCCCCGCCCATGTGGTCCACGTGGTGATGGGTCAGGAGGACCTTCCCCACCCGGGAGAGGGGCACCTCGGCGTCCTCGAACGCGCGGACGATCGGCCTCGCCCGTCGGGAGAAGCCGGTGTCGATGAGGTACGTCTCCTCCCCCTCCGCGAACGTGTAGCTGTTCACGAATCCGGGAACCCGACCCACGCCATCGACCACGGGAACTCCCGGCGCCGTTCTCGATCCTACCGCCAGGTCCCTCCCCTCCGTGTCCGGGTCCAGGGGCCGCGTCGCGCATAACCCGACCGGCCCCTCGCTGGCCCGGCTACCGGGAATACTTCTCTCGCCACTCCATCATCGGCCGGAAGATCTTGACCAGGTCGCGACCCATGGGGGTCAGCTGGTACTCCACCCGTCGCGGGATCACACGGATCACCTCGCGGCGAACGAGCCCCAGCTCCTGCATCCGCCGAAGGCGATCGGTCAGGGTCGCCGTGTTGGCCCCGACGGCCTCCCGCAGCTCGTTGAATCGCCGCGGATTCCCTGCGAGCAGCGCCCGTAGGATCTGGAGGACGTGCTTTTGCCCGAGGACCCGGAACGTCCCCTCGAAATCACAGTGCGGGGACAATGGCCCCGGGCTCGCTCGCGTCATCTGCGGGGCTCCACGCCGCCGGGCCGCAATAAGGTTCCTGCACTTTAACTTATAAAGCTTAAGTAGGTTCTGGAAATCGCCCGCCAGGTACCCTCGATGCAGACCTGGCACGACATCCCGGAAGCGAAGCATCTCAAGCCCGGCGAAATGATCCATTCCCGCGCGGGAGGCGAGGAGGTGCTCGTGGTCAACCAGGGCGGCGAGATCCGCTCCTTCATCAACCGCTGCGGTCACATGAACGCGCCCTTGGACCTCGGGACGTTCAAGAGCGGTACGCTGAAGTGCCCGCAGCACAACGCCGTGTTCGACGCTCGAACCGGGGAGGTCCGAGGGCCACCGGTCATGGCCATGCCCGGAATGGACAAGCTTCCGCCCGAGCTGCTCGAGGCGATGTCGAGGATGGCCCCCATCTTCGCGCGGACGGAATGCCGCCCGCTCACCCCGCTGCCGGTCGAATCCTCGGGCGGCAGCGTGCGCGTCTTCGTTTGAGCGGCGGTCGGGGCACCGCAGGGCCGCACCGAGGGGATTCGAGCGAGCGGGAGAGTCGGGGGGGGCGCCGTGGTCCCGGTCTCGAGCGTCCGCGTTCTGGGGCCCTGCGCCGCGCGACCCCACGACGAAGACCCCGCGCGCATCGGGGATCCGGTCGTCCGTCGGGTCCCTTCGGCTCCCCTGAATCGCAGGGCTGATATGCCCCGTCTCTTCGGAGCTGAAGTGAAACGGGTCGAGCCCGGGGACGAGCCTTCGATCTCCCTCGGTCATCCCGCGAGCCCCCGGGGGTGAGTAGCACGTCCGAGAGAGCGCTTCCCGGAGGGGACCCGGATGCGACCGATACGATCCACCCCGCGCGGGAGCCGGCGCTCCCCACGGGCCCGACGGAAGACGTTCCGATCGAGCTCGCCCCCGTCCCCAGACCTTCCCGACGGTTCGAGATCCTCGTGGTCACGGGGGTCCTCCTCGCCCTCCTCATGGGGGCCCTCGACAACTTCGTGGTCCTCACCGCCCTCCCCACGATCCTCACCGAGTTCGGGGCCCCGAACGGCGGGACGTTCGTCATCAGCGGGTACATCATCGCCTCCACCGTCGGCGTCCCGATCTTCGGCAAGCTCTCCGACCTGTGGAGCCGGCGCAACGTCTTCCTCGGAGGCCTCGTGCTTTTCATCGCGGGGTCGATCCTCTCCGGGGTCAGCCAGAACCTTTCGGAGCTGATCGCGTTCCGCGCCGTCCAGGGGTTCGGCGCCGGCGACTTCTTCCCGGTCGGCGTCGCGATCGTCGCGGTCACCTTCCCTCCGGAGGCCCGGGCGCGAGTGACCGGGCTGCTCTCCGGGGTCTTCGGGATCGCGACCGTCGCGGGGCCGTTGCTCGGGAACGCCATCATCACCTACACGCACACCTGGCGTTGGCTGTTCTACGTCAACCTCCCGATCGGCCTGGCCGGCTTGGCTGTGATCGCCCTCGTCCTCGGCCCCCTCCGGCCGGAGGTGAAGCGGCCGTTCGACGTTCCGGGGGCTGCGCTCCTCTTCGGCTGGGTCGCGGCGCTGATGTACCCGCTGATCGAGGTAGAGTACAACGTCTGGGGCTGGGGTGACCCTCACGTCGTCGGCCTCCTCGCGACGGCGGGGGCGCTGGCCGCGATCTTCGTCGTCTGGGAGCTGAAGGTCCCCGAGCCCCTGGTCCCTCTTCGGCTGCTGAGCCACCGGGTCGTCGCCGCGAGCGGCGGAAGCTCGTTCATGATCGGGATGGTGTTCTTCCCGCTCGCCACCCTGATCACGCTCGCGGTGGGGTACGTCTTCGCCCTCGGGTCGAACGACCCCTCCTCCATCGTGCGGGATGTGCTGTACGCGCTCGTCCTCCCCCTCGTCGTGGGCGCGGCGCTCGGGGGTCAGCTCCTGACGCGGCTCTCGTTCCGGGCGGTGGTCCTCGCCGGTCTGGCGATCTCGCTGATCGGCCTGTACTTCCTCCTCGGCCTCACCGCGTCGACCCCGACGTGGAGGTTCGCGTACGGGTTCCTGCCCGTCGGGGGCCTCATCCTGCCGTTGATGCCGCTCGGCTTCGGCGTCGGGCTCACTTTCCCGGTCTTCTTGCTGGCCACACAGAACCAGGTCCCGAAGAAGGACGTCGGGGAGGCGAGCAGCCTGATCCAGTTCCTCCAGTCGCTCGGGGGATCGATCAGCCTCTCGGTCCTCGCGACGTTCCAGGCCAGCCGGTTCCAGACGCTCGACCCCTCGCCGAGCCCGACCTGCCAGACGATGACCCCGTTGCCGATCTGCGGACCGTTCCTTGGGGCGTTCCGGGGCTCCCAGATCACGGCGTTCGACGAGACGTTCATGGTCATGCTGGTCTTCCTTGCGATCGCCTTCGGGTTCGCGGCCCTCCTGGTCGGCCGGATGCCGAGGGGCGAAGGCCCCTCGCCGCCGATGTAGGGAATGAGCTGAGGAGCCGTTTCGACGACCGAGTCGGCCGTCGCCGGGCGGTCCCCGCGATTCGTCGGCGAGCTCCGGACCGCTCGACGGGCGGACGTTTTCGGCCCGAAGGCACAGTCAGGGGCGAACCTTGGGATCCGCGATCTCCCCGACGTAGGGGTATAAAGAACATACTCAGAACCATGATATGGTATGGCACTGTTCCCCCCCATCCCGGGGGGCTACGAGGGTCTTGGAACCAAGGTCATGGGTCGTGGTGGCCGTCCTCACGCTGGCGGTGCTCGGCTGGACAGGCCCCGGGGTCACGAGTCTCGTAGGTCCCGCTACGCACGTGGCGACCTCGCCCCCTAATGCTGGGTCCGCCGCCGCGAGCTCCTCCTCCGGCGGGCCGGGGGTCCCGTCCCTTTCTTCCCCGGGGACCTCGAACCCTGAAGCTTCCCTGGTCTCTCGAGCTTTAGCCGCCACGAGCGCGGCCGGTCTCAAGCCGGATGTCGCCTACGTTCCCCGACCGTCCGCGACCCCGGCTCAGCTCTCGGCGGTTGCCGAGTCGGGCACGATCGTGCCCCTGTACGCGACCGATCCCGCCCCGATGGGTCTCTCCTACAACGGGGCTACCGGCGACGGCCATGGGTCCTACACCAGCACGGCCCTCGACACCACCGGGGTCGAGGGGCTCGTCGACGCCAATGCGACCGGCATCCGGGGGGCCGACCTGTACCAAAGCGTTCCCGACAGCTTCAGCATCCAGTTGAACGCAGTGCTCACCGACGTGACGCTCCGCGGGGACGGGACCTCCTTCACGTTCTGGGCCCAGGACGTCGTGACGTACTTCCCGGCGACCGAGTACATGATCATGGTGACGAACGTCTGGAACTTCTCGGCCCCCGACGTGCCCGTGAAGGCCAACTCGATCCTTGACCACGGGCCCCAGGGCACCACGAAGGTCGACCAGCTCGGGTACTACTATGCCAACGAGTCGATCGGCTTCCCGGTGGCGTATCCGTTCGACCTGTCCCTGTTCATGACGTCCAACATCACGGACGGGCGGGACAGCGTGTTCTTCTACACCGACCTCACGAGCACCGCGCATCCGAGCGAAGATTTCACGCACAGTCCTTGGGACTATGTAGTGTTCAACTCGGAATCCGCGGCGGATCCGGTACCGGTCTCCTCGGCGGCCACTTTCACCGCGAGCTCGGTGGAGCCCGGATACAACGCCGCCGGCCTCGTCGACGACTTCGAGCTCCTGGTCTGCGGACCCGGGGGAGGCAGCCAGGTCGATCTCAGCACGGCCGATGCCACGCTGGGACTGGGTTACCTAGCGGGGGGTCTCTTCCACAGCGTCCCCGCCGCCCTCAGCTACGGGGAGGACTCGGGCGAGACGGCGACCGGCGCCAACGTCGCCTGGAGCAACCAGTCGGGCGGCGGACCGGCCGGGGTGCTCGATTACGGCACCATGACGACCGGCCCGTCGATACTGACCGGTCTGTGGGGGTTCAACGCCCCCGGGGGGTCGTACGCCATCACGCTCAATGTGAACCCAGCGAACGCGTTCAACTTCTTCCTCTACAGCGGCACGGCGGTCTTCTCGGCGCCGATCGCTCCCGGATACGAGTACGCCCCGAACATGAGAACGCACACATTCTACCTCATGCCCGGGACCTACCGCCTCCGCACCGAGCTCGCCGACCACACCGTCCAGAACACGGTGACCACGGTGATCAGCTCCCCCGAGACGATCGGGATCTCCCTCGGGCTCTCGACGACCCTCGGGGTCTACACGCCGCTCTGGGCGTTCTCCGCCCCCGAGGTCGCGGACCTCGCTCAGTCCGGTACAGGGGTTCTCTCCAACCCCTACGTGCTGTACAATCACCAGCTCGGGCCGCTCTCGCCCCTGTTCGGGCTGTACAACGACTACGCCTTCCCGGTCTTCCCCGGGGTCTTCCTCTGGGAGGCCAATGCCTCGGTGCTGCTGGTCGACCCTCCGAACTTTTCGGCCGCCACGAACGACTCCCAGTCGCCGGGCCCCCTCCTTCCCCAGCTGAACGATCTTCAGTACTGGTTCTGGGGGGATCAAGCCGTCGGGGTCGTGAATGCGACGGACATCAGCGGCTGGTTCGCGCTGTCGGCCTACCTACCTATCGCGTACAACTCGTTCAATGTCGTCGCCTACGAATCGGTGGACGTCCTGATCGGCGACGACTACTTCGCCACCGAGGGTCAGGGCCTGGTGATGTACACCAGCGGTTCGCCGTTCGGCCCCGCGGGCGGGGTAGGCGGATCCAACACCGTCTGGGGGAACGAGTTCGTCGAGGTGGGCCCCCCGACGACCTGCCTCAATGCCTCCGTGTGCCTACCCCTGCTCCCGTACGCCTCGGGCCTCGGGGTCGAGATCGCGGAGCCGCACGACACCATCTACAACAACATCTTCGCCACGCCGACGACCGCGTGGCTCCTGCCGCTCAACCTCTACTCGGGCCTGCCGGAGACGTTCACCCAGGTTCTCTGGAACATCACCCCCCAGGCGGCGTCGGACGTTCACTTCGCGGCGGGATTCCCGGAGTATCCCCTGAGCGGCAGCATCGTCGGGGGCCTCACCCAAGGGGGCAACTCCTGGTGGGACTATGGTGTCAATCTGAATTGGGCGAACGGGGCGGACAATCCTATGGGCGCCTTGCCGTACGACGAGAATGCCCGGACCCTCCTCGACCCCTTGCCGGGGTACGGGACTCCGCTTCCCGGCTACGGCTGCACGCTGATCCCTCCGGGACCTTACTACTGCGCGACCTACATCAACCCGGGCGGCGACTTTCGGCCCCTCAAGACGGTGTACGAAACGGTGTCGTCCCACGAGACGAACCTGCCGCTCGGTACCTCGTGGGGCACCCAGTATTGCGGCCCCATCCATTTCCCCGGCGGGGGCGGCACTCGCGGCTGCAGCGGGGCTGAGCCCGACCTGGTCGCGCCCGCGACGGGCGCAACCTACGGGATCCATCAGGTCTCCGTGGTTGCGGCGACCCCCACTCTCCACGCGATCCTTCCGGCCGGCGATTTCAGTTGGGGTCCCGTCGTCCCCCGAGGATTCACGAGCAGCTCCGGGGGCACCTTCAAGGTGGTCGCGAACCATACCATCTCGACCACGGTTTCGTTCCATGTCGCCGCGGGATACGCGATCCTGAAGCTCCACGAAACCGGGCTTCCGAAGGGGACCTCGTGGGGGGTGCGCCTCGGGGGCACCACGACGGCGACGGACGCGTTCAACACTACGCTCGTGCTGACCACCCCGTCGGGCAAGGTCCTCCTCCTCGACGGGACCTACACATACTCGGTCCGGCCGACGCCCGGCTACACGCCCGTTCCTTCATTCGGTTCGCTCGCCCTGACCGGGCCGGCCTCGCTCCTCTTCAAGTTCCACGTGACCAGCTACCCCGTGTCGTTCATCGAGAGCGGACTGGCGAGCGGAAAGCGATGGTCGGTCCTGATCGCGGGACCCATCCGCGGCTCTGGTAACGAGAGCGAGCGGCGCTCCACGGAGACCGCGACCGTGCAGTTCTACCTCCCCAACGGTACCTACCACTACTGGGTCCTGCCTCCGGCCGGTTGGAACTGCTTGGGCGTGCTGCCGTTCCCCTCGGCATCGGTCCCGGCCCATTGCTTCGCCAGTGTCGTCTCGGTGGCCGGAAGCTCCCAAAACATTTCCCTGACGTTCAGTGACCCCCTGGCCCCCCACGCCTTGGCCGAGGGACCCGCGCCCGATCGCCTTGCCGTCAGGCAAGACGGTCCGTTCCCGCCGCTTCCCTCGCTGCGGGATCCGGTCGGCGCGGCGGCGCGCGAAACCACGGGGTAGCGCCCCAGGACGCGCCGCGGCGGGATCGCCCCGTCGGACCGCCACGACCCCGTGGACCGGGATCTGAGTACCCCCATCATTATGGTCCGGGGGTCCCATCGGGGCTCGTGCCGGAAGGACGACGTCGACTGGCCGCCATCATGTTCACGGACATGGTGGGGTTCTCCTCCCTGGCGCAGCGCGACGAACCGCTCGCCCTGAGGCTGGTCGACGAGCAGCGCGGGCTGCTCCGTCCCGTGTTCGGCCGGTTCGGCGGGCGGGAGGTGAAGACGATGGGGGACGGCCTGCTCGTCGAGTTCGAGAGCGCGCTCGAGGCGACCGAGTGCGCCGTGGAGATGCAGCGCCGGCTCTTCGAGCGGAACCGGGACACCGCCGGGGAGCGGATCGAGCTCCGGATCGGGATCCACGTCGGCGACGTCGTGCACTCGGAGGACGACGTTTACGGGGACGCGGTGAACATCGCTTCCCGGATCGAGCCGCTCGCCGAGACCGGGGGGGTCTGCGTCACCGGGCCGGTCTTCGAGCAGGTCCAGAACAAGATCCGGTACCCGATGCGGATCATCGAACGAACGTTCCTGAAGAACATCGAAACCCCGGTCAGCGTCTACCGCGTCGAGCTGCCGTGGACCCCGCCGAGCCTCTCCGAGGCGACCCCGTTCACCGACCGCAAGGCGGAACTCGACCGGCTGCGCCGGGGGCGCGCCGGGCTGGACAGGGCCGAAGGGACGGCGATCGCGATCCGGGGAGAGGCGGGGGTGGGGAAGACCCGCCTGGTCGAGGAGTTCATCACCCGCTCGGAGCGGGAGGGAACGCGGGTCCTGCGCGGTCGCGGAGACCGCGGGGGCATCTCGGGGCCGTTCGCCCCGTGGTCCGAGACCGTGCGGGACTTCGCCCGAGAGGCGCCAAATCCCTTGCTGTACAAGGTCTTCGCCGATTGCGCGGTCGAGGTCGCCCAGCTGGTCCCGGAATTGAAGTCTCGCCTCGGGCCCGGGGCGGAGCCCCCTCCGGCGTCGGAGGCGTCCCAGATCCGCCTCTTCGAGGGGATCCTCCGGTTCCTCGAGAATCTAGGCCGCGAGTCGCCTGTCATCTTGGTACTGGACGACCTCCAGTGGGCGGACAGCGCCTCCCTCCATCTGCTCGAGCACGTCGTGCGACGCCTCGCGGGCCGTCGGGTGCTCGTGCTCCTGGTGTACCGGGACGAGGGGACCCTCGAAGCTGCGGGCCTGGAGGCGCTCGTCGCGAGTCTCGTTCGGGAGCACAAGATGGATCTGATCCCGCTGAAGCGGTTCGATCCCGCGACGTCCGTCCAGATGCTCCACCAGATGCTCCGGGGGCGACTCCCCGCCTCGGGCGGAGAGCTCGCCCCGCTCCTCTACGAGAAGTCCGAAGGGAATCCGATGATCCTCGAGGCGATCGTCCGGTCGCTCGTAGGAGACGGCTCCCTGGTCTGGACCGAAGCGGGGTGGGCTCCCAAGGCGGGTCTCGACGTCCGCCTCCCGCCCGGAGTGCAGTCGGTCGTCCGGCGACGGCTCGCCCTGCTGGACCCCCCGACCGTGGAGATCCTTCGGCAGGCCTCCGTGCTCGGATCCCAGTTCTCGTTCGACGCCCTCCAGCGGGTGACCGGGGTCCGCCCGGAGGATCTCTTGGCCCGGCTCGAGGAGGCGCTCCGCGCTCGCCTTCTCGAGGAGCGTCCGGCCGGCTCCGGCCGCTCGACCTACGCGTTCGTGGACCGGCCGGTCCTGGAGACCCTTTACGACGAGATCAGTCTTGTCCGTCGGGCCCGATATCATTCGAACGCGGCCCGCGTCCTCGAGTCGCTGGCCGCCGAGGGGACCCGCATCCCCGCCGCGGAGCTCGCCAACCACTTCCTCCGCGCGAGCGAGTATGAGAAGGCGCTCGAATACACCGTGCGCGCGGCCGAGGAAGCTATCGGGCTGTACGCCCGCGAAGAGGCGCTCCGCCACTTCGCCGTCGCCCAGGAGCTGCTCGAGGCGCGACCCGACGAGAAGCGGCGGGCGGTCGTACTGTTCAACGCCGGGGACCAGCTCGACCTTCTCGGACGGCACACCGAGGGGTATCGCTCGATGTACGAGGCGGCCGAGATCTACGAGCGGCTGGGCCTTTCGGTAGAAGCGGGGGCGGTGCATACGGGCATCGCCCGCCGCATCACCGGCCACAACGAGCCGGTACGCGCCCTGGAGCATCTCGAGAAGGCCCGCCGCCTCCTCGAGACCGGTGCCGCGAGCGTCGAACTGGCGCGCCTGTACGATGCGATGGGGCTGGTCATGTTCCAGGAGGTCCGGATGCGGGAGGCGGCGGAGAACTGGCTCCGGGCGATGGACATCGCCTCGAAGGTCGGGGCGCTCCGGGTCGAGGCGTCCGCGCGGATGAGCCTCGCCTCGATCCTGCCGCCGGGGGAGAACCGGAAGGTCTTCGAGTACCTCGACACCGCGCTGATCCTGGCCACGAAAGCGGAGGCCCGGCCGGTCGTCCCGAATGTGATGCTCCTTCAGTCCCTCGCCCTCCTCCAGATCCGCGGGGATGGCCGCGCGGCCCTGCGCGCCGCGGAGGACGCGATGGCCTACGCCCGTCGGGGACGGGACGTTCTCACCGAGATGGCGACCAAGGGGGGGATGGTCACCTACATTGAATGGCGCCTGGGAGACCTCGAGCGGGCGGAGCGGACCGCGCTCGAGCACCGGGCGTTCGCCGCCGGGGACCCCCACCGCGAGCGGCCGACCGCAATCGCGGTCCTCGCCGAGATCGCCCTCGCCCGGGGCGCCATCGACCGGGCCGAGAAGCTGCTCTGGGAGGGGGAACGGCTCCTCGTCGAAGGAGGCGACTGGACCGAGAACGCGCAGACCCAGATCGCGCTCGCGCGGTGCGCCCTGTTCCGCCGGAGACCGGCCTCGGCCCTGGAGCACCTCCGGGCGGTGCATGCCCTGTGCCGGAAGGCCGGGCCGCCCGCTATGGACGCCCTTTTCCTTCTCGAGGCGCTCGCCCTGAACGTTCGGGCGCTCTTGGACGCCGGCGCGCCCGACGAGGCCGAGGCGTGCCTACGGGAGCTGACGGAACTCGACCACGCGTTCGGGGAGGACGTGGGGCACGCCTACCGCGCTCGCGCGCAGGGGTGGCTGCAAGCGCACCGGAACGAGACCTCCGCCGCGATCGGGGCGCTCGAGGAATCGGCCGCGCTCTGGAAGCGGATCGGCTGGCGGTACGAGTGGGCCCAGACCGTTCTGAGCCTTGCCGAGGTCCATCGGGGGTCCGGGAACCCGGATCGGGCCCGAATGCTGAGCGACCAGGCCGCCGAGTTCCTCTCCCAGGTCGGGGCGACGCGCGACTTGGGTGGACCCGGGCCGGGCTCTGCCCCCTCGAATCCCTAGATCCGGCAGGGGTGGGTCAGACCGTCTTCGCGGGCGCACTTCGCTCCGCCGATCGGCCGGGGGGGCCGGCCGCTACCTTCCGGTGCGCGTCGAGATAGGCGGCGAGGAGGAGGAAGTAGGAGAGGAACAGATACGACGCGAGCGAGTCGACCGGGGTGATGAACCCCGGGACGGACGGCTTGCGGTCGTGGACCAGCGTGAGGATCGTGG
Source organism: Thermoplasmata archaeon (assembly GCA_052326305.1). Taxonomy (GTDB): domain Archaea; phylum Thermoplasmatota; class Thermoplasmata; order Lutacidiplasmatales; family UBA184; genus Lutacidiplasma. The sequence goes on from JBKQPJ010000019.1 coordinate 17,243, forward strand.
AGAGGTTGGCCGCGAGGGCCGCGCTGATGAGGCCGGCGACGACCAGGGACCAGGCGATCGAGGCGGCGAGGACCGCCTGGCTCGGCCGGCCGACCAGGTGGAAGACGAGGTAGACGTAGGTGACGAAGGTTCCGAGCACCAGGGATCCGACGGCGGCGCCGAACAGGCCCTTCGCCCACAGCGGAACGCCCAGCCCCGGCTCCAGGTAGAGGAGTCCCACGACGGCCCCCGCCACAACGCCCCCGAGCACGCTGAGGCCGAAGACGAGGTGCGCCTGGCGCACCCGGGTGCGGTGGAGCTCGCTCCACTCGTGCCGGCCGATCCAGACGAACAAGAGCCCGGCCAGCGTCATCGCGACGGGCAGGAAGAACAGGAGATTGACGCCCGGATGGAACTTTCCCCCGGAGACGAAGGAGTAGACGTCGCCGGCCCCTTCGATCGCGAAACCGATCGAAAGGATCGTCAGGCTCACGCGCAGGTTGGTCGTCATCGGTCGCTTCCTCGGACAGCACGACCTTGGGGACCGCTCATAGAACCTCCGTCGAAGGAGAACCGCCCGGCACCCGTTATGCGCCGACGCGGCTCCGCCTCGGGGGGAGCTGATGTCGCCCGGGGGGTGGGACGAGATGGCCGCCTGGAGGGACGAACGTTCGGGGGAGGCGGGAGATCTGTGGCACCGCGCCCTGATTGACCCGACGCTTCTCGAGGTCGTCGGCGGCGTGGAGGGGCTTCGGGTCCTCGAGCTCGCGTGCGGGAACGGCTACCTCGCCCGACGGTTCGCCCGCGCCGGGGCGAGCTCGGTCGTCGGGATCGACCTCTCCCGCCCCACCCTCGCTCGGGCGATCGCGCGGGAGCGGGCCGACCCGACCGGGGCCCGGTTCGTGGTCGGGGACGCGAGCCACCTCGCGCAGTTCGAGGCCGGTTCGTTCGACCTCGTCGTGGCGAACATGGCCCTGATGGACATCGAGGACGGCGCGGGAACGGTCCGGGAGGTCGGGCGGCTGCTCGCCTCCGGGGGTCGCTTCGTCTTCTCCCTATCGCACCCGTGCTTCGACACCGACGATCGCTCGATGTGGGTCGTGGAGCGGGGGATCGCGCCCGACGGCACCTACAGCGACCTCGTGTGGCGGAAGGTCCGCGGCTATCGCGACGAAGGGAAGCGCTCGGTCCCGTGGGCCGTCTCCCCGACCCGAACGTTCCATACCGAGGCGTTCCACCGGACGCTGTCGACCTACTCGCGCTACCTGCGCAGGGCGGGCCTCGTGATCTCGCGGCTCGAGGAGCCGACGCCGCTCCCCGAGATGCTCGAAGGCAGCCCCCAGGGCCGATACATCGCCGAGATCCCCCTCCACCTCGTCATCGAGGCGATCCGGGGATCGATCACGCCACCGGCGTCGGGAACGTCGGAAGGTAGCCCTCGGGCGGCCTCCCGACGATCGGGATCGCGTGGCCGCAGGAGCGGCAACGGTTCTGCTCGTCGAGGTTCCACTCCTGGATCGTGAACCCGTAGCGGCGGACCGCGACCGCCCGGCAGGCGGGACAGTACGTGTGCTCGTACGGATGGCCCCAGACGTTCCCGAGGTAGACGTACTCGAGCCCCTCGGCCGCGGCGACGTCGTGGAGCTTCTCGAGCGTCGCGACCGGGGTCTCGGGGAACTCCATCATCCGGTAGTCCGGATGGAACCGGAGCAGGTGGAACGGCGTCGAGGGGCCGAGGCGGTCCACGACGAACCGCGCGAGGCGCCGCGTCGCCGCGACGGACTCGCCGACGGTCGGCACGATGAGGTCGGTGATCTCGACGTGGGTGCCCTTCTCCTTCAGCCCGACCACCGACTCGAAGATCGGCTCGGGCCCCTTCGCGCTGATGTACTTGCGCATGAACCCGGGCTCGCCGCTTCCCTTGAAGTCGACCGAGACGGCATCGAGGTGCCCGCCGAGGTACCCGACGGCCTCGGGCGTCAGGTAGCCATTCGTGACGAAGTTCGCGAACAGGCCTTCCCGGCGGCCCGCCTCCATCACGTCGAGCGCGTACTCCGCGAAGATCGACGGCTCGTTGTACGTGAACGTGATCCCCGCGCACCCGAACCGCTTCGCCCGGGCCACGGCGGTCGCGGGAGAGAACGGGCGCCCGACGATCTCGCGCTCCTGGGAGATCTCCGCGTTCTGGCAGTACAGGCAGCGCCAGTTGCACCCGACGGTCCCGATCGACAGGACGCGGGTCCCGGGACGGTAGTGCGAGAGGGGCTTCTTCTCGACCGGATCGACCTGGACGGCCGAGGCGAGGCCGTACGTCAGCAGGACGAGCCGGCCCCCCTCGTTCTTGCGCACGAAGCAGAAGCCGTGCGAGCCGTCAGGGATGGTGCAGTACCGGGCGCAGGCGGTGCAGCGGACCTTGCCGCCCTCGAGCGGCTCGGAGAGCGCGGCGGGGTGGTGCGAAGCGACGGCCATCCTCTCCCCCTCTTCGGGATGGGTGTTCGTCACCATAAGGCCCGCCGGGCTCCCGGGCGGGCGTCCAGCCGAAGGTTCATCTTCCGCGGAACGTCCGGGGAACCGATGGGAGAAGCGTCCGCCCGGGCGCCCGGTCCGGAGGCGTCCCGGGTCGAGGCCCAGGTTGCGTCCCGTATCGCTCCGAGCGCGGAGTTCCTGGCCGAGGTCGCGCGGGTCCGCACGGAGATCGTCGGACGGGCGGAAGCGGCGGCGCGCGCCCGGTCGAGCCCCCTCGTCCGGGCCCTCGTCGCCGGGAGCGCGGCCCGGGGCACGTTCCTCTTCGACCGGCTCGATATCGACCTCTTCCTGTTGTTCCCCCCCGACCTCCCGAAGGAGAAGCTCCGGGAGGAGGGGCTGGCCCTCGGTCGGGCGATCCTCACCGACACCGAGACCCGGTACGCCGAACACCCGTACCTGCGCGGAGCCTTCCAAGGGTTCCGGGTCGACGCCGTCCCCGGTTTCGCCATCACCGACCCGTCGCGCCCGATCTCCCCGGTCGACCGCACCCCGTTCCACCAGGAGTACCTCGCCGCGCGGGAGACCCCCGAGCTCGTCTCCGAGGTCCGTCTGACCAAGCAGTTCCTGCGGGCCCTCGGGATCTACGGCTCCGAGGCGCGGACCGAGGGGCTCTCGGGGTACCTCGTCGAGCTGCTCACGCTGCGGTTCGGCTCGTTCCACCGGTTCGTCGAAGCGGCGCAGGGCTGGCGGATCCCGGTCCGGCTCAGCGCTGCCGGAGCGGAGCCGCCGCGGCTTCCCGAGGACGTCGCCCTCGTCCTCGCTGATCCGGTCGATCCCCATCGGAACGTCTCGAGCGCGCTCTCCCGCCGGAACCTGGGGGTGCTCATCGTCGCGGCCCGCGAGTACCTGGCGCACCCCGACGAGGCGTGGTTCGAGCCCACCTCCGTGGCCCCGCTCTCCCTCGAGGAGGCGAAGGCGCTCCTCCACGAGCGGGCGAGCCACGTGACGGTCCTCGACCTCCCCCGCCCGGACCTCGTCGACGACACCCTGTACCCGCAGATCCGCAAGGCGGAGCGGGCGGTGGCCGACGAGGTCGGCCGCTCCGGCTTCGAGCTTCTCGGCAGCGCGAGCGCGGCGGACCGCTCCCGAGTGCTCGTCCTGGTCGAGGTCGCGCACGTGCGCCGGGGGGCGGTCCGGCCGCGGGACGGTCCCCCGGCCGGCATCGACCGGGTCGGCGAGTTCCTCGACAAGTGGGCGCGCCCCGGGATGGGTGTCCTCCAGGGCCCCTTCGTCCGGCCCGACGGGAGCCTCGCCGTGGAGACCCGGGAAGAGCTCCGCGAGGTCGAGCCGCTGCTCCGGGAACGCCTACCGAGGCTCTCGCTCGGCCGGGACCTCGCGCCGAGCGACCCCGCGACGGCGAGCGTGCGGACCCTCGGCGAGTCGGTCGACTCCGAGGCGCTGGGGATCGCCCTGCGCGACCTGCTCGGGAAGCGCCTGCCGTGGCTCCGCCCGGAGGGACGAGCGCCTACGCCCCCGTCACGTTGACGAGCACGAGCCAGAGCGCGAGCCAGCCGAAGAACACGAGAGCGATCAGCCCCGCCCAGTCGCTCTTGGTGTAGAGGTCGGAGCGGGCGCGCACGCGCTGGATCACGAATGGGCTGAGGGCGACGCCGAGGATCCCGACAGGGAACGCGATGTACCAGGCGAGCCCCGAGCGCGTCAGGGCCCAGCAGACGAGCCCGAGGAGGAGGGTGAGCACCGTCGCGATCGCGACCGCGGAGGCGAGCTCGAACTCCTTCGTGACGAACGCGACCTCGTCGAACACGGGAAAGTCGAACGCCGCGGCCTCCTCTTCCTCGAGCTTCTGCCGCTTCTTCTTCGCCATCGCCTAGCTTCCCCGGGCCTCGCGCGCGCGGCGGTAGAGCTCCTCGGCCCGGTAAGAGCTGCGAACGAGGGGGCCCGCCTCCACGCCGGAGAAACCGAGGCCGAGCGCCGTACGGCGGAGCCGCCCGAACTCCTCGGGGGGGACGAACCGGGCGACGGGAACGTGGCCCGGGCTGGGCCGGAGGTATTGTCCGAGCGTCAGCAGGTCGACCCCCGCGCGGCGAAGGTCGCCGAACGCCTTTCCGAGCTCGCCGTCCTCCTCCCCGAGGCCGAGCATGACCGAGCTCTTCAGCACGAGGCCCGGTCCGCCGAGACGGCGGGAGCGCGCGAGCAGCTCGAGCGACCGGTCGTAGCCGGCGCGAGGGTCCCGGACCCGGGGCGAGAGCGAGCGCACCGTCTCGAGATTGTGCGCGAGCACGTCCGGGGCCGCGTCGACCACGGTGCGCAACGCCCCCTCGCTCGCCCCGAGATCCCCGACGAGAAGCTCGACCAGGGTCCCGGGACTCTCCTTCCGGATCGAGGCGACCGTTTCCGCCAAGGGTCCCGCGCCCCCGTCGGGAAGGTCGTCCCGGCACACCTGGGTGAGCACGACGTACCGCAGCCCCCATCGGCGGACCGCCTCCGCGACGCGCGCCGGCTCCGTCCGGTCGACTACGCCCCGGGGCCAGTGCGTCGTGACGGCGCAGAAGCCGCACCGCCGGGTGCACTCCGTACCGAGGAGCATCAGCGTCGCCGCTCCCGCCGACCAGCACTCCGAAAGGTTCGGGCAATGGGCCTCGCGGCAGACCGTCCCGAGACCGAGCTCGCCGAGCATCCCCTTAACCTCGGGGTACACCGGCCCCTGCGGGGGGCGGATCCGGATCCACGGAGGGAGCGCCCGATCGCTCCCGGACGATGCCCCGACGCTGTCGGACCCGGCCACGAGGGGCGAGGACGGGCCGACCCGCATTAGGTTTTGCCGCCCCGGTCCCGGCCGATCCGCTCCTCGAGGAGCGTCGCGAGGAACGTCGCCGGCATCTCGTCGGTCCCGACGTGGCTCGACTCGCCGGTCGATCCCGCTTCGAGCGTGACGAGGCCGTCCCGCTCGAGCTCCTTGAGCGTCCGCCAGAACGTCGTTCGGCTCATCTTCGGCGCCCCCAGCTCCTCCAGGAGCGCCGAGTGCGTCGAGCGCAGCTTCTGGCTCGTCACCTGGCTCCCCTTCCCCTTGAGGGTGCGCGCGAGCGCGAGGAGGACCCCGAGCTCGTTCGTCGAGAGCTCCTCGAGCTGGGTCTCCGTCACCGTCGGGAGGAGCGAGCCTTTCGCGCGACGCACGTGATCGGCCGAGATCGTCGGCGCCCCCGCGTCGTCCGCGGCGCGGGCCGCGTTCGCGAGGACCTCGAGGGCGAACCTTGCGTCCCCGTTCGAGGCCGCGATCCGGGCGATCTGGCCGAGGATGTCGCGGTCGAAGCTCCCCGGGCGCAACGCGAGCGCGGCGCGCGACTCGAGGATGTCGACGAGCGCCTCCCGGCCGTATGGCGCCAGGGAGAGCCGGTGGGTGACGCCGAAGCTCGAACGGCTCGCGGCGTCGAGGTACGGGAGGAGGTCCTCGGAGGCGATCAGCACGAGCGAGATCGCCCCGAGCTCGACCTCGCGCGAGCGGGTGAGCAGGTAGACGAGCTTCGTTCCCTGGCGGACGAGCGCGGAGGCCTCGTCGAGGAGGACGAGCCGGTGCGCCGGGGTGCGGCGCAGCCCCTGTTCGTAGACGTCGAGCATCTCCGAGAGGCTGTAGCCGCGGTCGGGGAGGGAGACGTCGACGCTCCGCAGAAGATCGAGCATGACCGTCCGGTCGCTCGCCCGACGCCAGCAGTTGATGTAGGTCGCCCGCACCGGGAAGTCGCCGAGCCGGCCCGCCCGTTCGAGATCGGCGGAGAAGCGTCGCGCGATCGCGGTCTTTCCGCTCCCGATGCCGCCGGTGAGGAGCAGGTGGAAGGCGAGTCCCTTCGGGAGGGCATCGCGGTAGCGCCGCCCGAGGAGCGCAAGCTCCTCCTCCCGGTGCACGAGGCGGGGAGGGACGTACGAGGGTTCGAGCGTCTCCTCCTTCAGGAGGATGCGGGTCGCGGGGGTCATTCGGCCCCCGCGGGGGCGAGGGACGCGGATATCATCTGCGCCTCGACCCGGTGCCGACCCCTCGGCCGCGCTCGGGGAGGTCGAGGGCGTCGAGCGCGTCGCGCACGAGCTCGCGGGAGGAGCGCCGCGCGTCGAGCACGATCCACCCCGGCCGCCGCGAGAGCTGCCGGTAGGCCCGGGCGACCCGCTCGAGCGTCCGCCGGCGTTCGAGCGGCGCCCGGTGCTTCGCGCGGAGCTCGAGCCGCCGCAGCGCTTCCGCCAGCGGAAGGTCGAGCAGGAGGACCCGGTCGGGGACGACCGTCGCGTCGCGCTGCAGGCGCTCGAGCCGCCTCCGGTCGCGGAGGGGCAAGGCGCTCCCCTGGTAGGCGAGCGTCGAGTAGAACGAGCGGTCCGAGAGCACGATCTCCCGACGGGCGAGGTCGCGCCGGACCCCGCTCTGGGCGAGGTGCCGGTCGACGGTGAAGTACACGGCGCCCGTCCAGGGGTCCCGGACGCTCGCCTCCTGGGCGAGGTGCCCGAGATAGGGGTCGGCCGGCTCTCGGCGCACGGCGACCGAGAACCCCCGGCGGCGCAGGGCCGACGCGAGGGCTCGGAGAAGGGTCGACTTGCCCGTCCCGTCGATGCCTTCGAGCGCGATCAGGGACCCGCGTCGTCCGTGGCGATCCGTCATGACGGCTCCCGGTCGGGGATCTCGGGCCGCCATCCGTAGACCCGCTCGACCGACTCGACGAACGGCCCCCAGAGGCGCTCGCCTCCCCCGTCCGTTTCCTCGGCGATCATCCGCGCGCGGCGGGGGACGGTCTCGAGGTCGAGAACGGCCCCGGGGCGGGACGGGTCATCAAGGAAATCCGTCTCGAGGAACCACGGCGCGGGGTCGCCGGCCACGGCACGGACCAGCTCCCGGCGCGCGAGGTAGGAGGGTACGATCCCGCTCGCGTCGGCCGGCGCGATCCGGTGCCGGGCGTAATGCTTGACGACCTTGCCGACCGGAACGCCCGCCCGCTCCGCCTCGCCCGCGATCCGACGGTACGCGGGGGGATCGAGGTCGGCCGAGTGGACCACGACGGGGCAGTCCACGTCGCGGGCGACCTCGAGGGCGTGGCCGAACGCCTCGCTACCGGCCTCCTCGAGCGCCGGCGCGACGGCGAAGTGCGGGCGGCCGACCTCCCCCAGGGCCACGGCCCGCTTCTCGCGCACCCATCGGCCCGCGAGGTCGAGGGCCGCCCGGTGCAGGGCGAGGGCGCCGGGGACCCCGAGGAGGGGGGCGGCCTCGAGGAGGTCGATCGGATACGGGGCGACGACCGGATACACCACGACTCCCACCTCTTCTTTCACCTTGCGGGCGAGGCTCTCGGTCATCTCGAACTGCCGCTCGTAGTCCTCAAGCGTCGTCAGCGGTCGTCGGGCGTAGTTCTGGGTCGCGAGGAACAGATGCGTGCCACCCGCCGTACGGAACCGGGCGGCCGCCCGGACCCCCTCGCCATCCGGCGAGAGGTGACAGTGATGGTCGACGACCGGAAGGCCGCGCGGGAGCGCCACGCTCGGCTCGGCGGTCGCCTACCGCAGCAGGCCGGCGCCCTGGAGCTCCTTCGTGATCTTCTTGACAGCGACCTCGACGTCCGACGGCTTGCGCGCGCCGGTGCAGACGAGCTTGCCGCTGCCGAACAGGAGGACGACCACGCGGGGCTCTTCGATGCGGCAGACGAGCCCGGGGAACTGCTCCGGCTCGTACTCGACGCGGTCCAGGCCCAGCGTGACCGCGATCGCGTTGAGATTGATCTCGCTCTCGAGGTCCGAGCTCGCCACGATGTTCTGGACCTCGATCTTCGGCTTCATCGTGATCTTCTGGCCGCCCTTGCGGATCTGCGCGGCGACCGTACGGATCGATTCCTCGACCTCGTGCATGCTCTTCGCGCCGGTGCAGACGACCTTGCCCGAGCGGAAGAGCAGGATCGCGGTCTTCGGCTGCTTCAGCCGGTAGATCAGGCCCGGGAACTGCTCGGGCTCGTACTCCGCGCCATCGAGGCCGAGCGCGATCGACTGGAGGTCGAGTACGTCCCCGAGCGATGTCGAGGCAACGACGTTCTCGATGCGAATCTTGACCAAGGTGCTCCCCCGGGCGCGGGACTATTTAAGGTCGTATTTAAAGAATCGCGGGTCCCCTTCCCGGCGGGCGACCCTCCGGGGCGTCCCGGAGGGACCACATCCGTCCTCGTCAGGATTCTCGCGCGGAAGAGGATCGGAAGGAGGCCTGTTAAGTATATCTCGAGGGGCCCCTTTCGAAGGCGATATGGCCGCCCTGACTGCCGGTCGGAAAGTCGTTCTCGCCTCGGTGATCCTCTCCCTCGTCCTTGTGGTCTCCTCGAGCCTCGTGGCGGCGAGCCCCCTGATGTCCCACCCCCACGCCGCGACGGCGGCGGGCGCGCACGGACCGAACTGGGGCCCGAAGGGTCCCACGTATTCCGTCACATTCCAGGAATCGGGGCTGCCCGACGGGACGAACTGGTCCGTTCAGCTCGTCGGGCCGTCGGCCGAGTGGGGCTTCTTCTACAATGACTCCGCGAACACCTCGATCGGATTCGCGCTTCCGAACGGAACGTACGACTTCGCGGTCGCGAGCCTCGGCCGCCCGTACGTCGCGAGCCCGGCCTCGGGTAACGTCACGGTCAACGGAGCTTCGGCCACCGTGGGCGTGGTCTTCACGGCCCTTCCTCTGGAAACCCTGACCTTCAGCGAGACCGGCTTGCCCAGCGGAGCGTTCTGGTCGGTCGACCTCGAGTCCAACACGACCCCACCGTTCTGGAACGACACCTTCAGCCCGCTCTGCTTCGGCCAGACGTACTGGAACGGCTCGTTCACCAGCACCGTCTCGTTCGTGGTCCCGAACGGGAGCTACAGTTTCGCGATCGGGAACGTGACCCAAGGGAGCGCGCTCTACGTGCCGACGCCTTCGTCCGGCAACGTCACGGTCCCGGGTTCCGCCGTCACAGTGGAGATCTCCTTCGCAACGGTCTCGCTCTTCGCGCTGACGTTCGTTGAGACCGGCCTTCCGAACGGAACGTTCTGGTTCGCCGATATCTCGAACGATACGGCCGGCTGGTTCTTCAACAGCTCGGAGAACTCGACGATCGGCTTCACCGTACCGAACGGGACGTACAACTTCAGCGTTGGGTCCACCTTCTTCGGCTCCTTCCCGACACCGTTCTGCCCGAACGGCTCGGGGAACGGGTCGAACGACGGCGGGCAGTACGTGGCCACCCCGGCCTCCGGGGTCGTTACGGTGGACGGAGCCGGAGTGACGGTCGACATTACGTTCGCCCCCATCGCCTACCAGACCGTGAACTTCGTCGAAACCGGTCTTCCGAACGGCACCTTCTGGTCAGTCCAGCTCTGGGGATTCCCGGACGGGTGGGGCTGGGGCGGTCACGGAGGCGGGAACTCATCGCCCCTGTGCCTCGGAACCGGCAACTGGAACGGCTCTTCGAACTCCACGATCGGGTTCACGGTGCCCTCGGGAACCTACGACTTCTCGATCGGGAACGTGACGGGCAACGGCAGCCTCTTCGTGCCGACCCCGGCCGCCGGCAACGTCACGCTGAACGGATCGAACGTGACGGTGGACGTGACGTTCTCGCACGTCGCTCTCTTCAACCTGAGCTTCGTGGAGACCGGCCTTCCCAACGGGACCTTCTGGTACGTGCAGATCTGGAACGCCACCGCGGGCGGGTTCTTCAACGGCTCGGGCAGCTCGACCGTCTCCTTCGAGGTTCCGAACGGGACGTACAGTTTCACCGTCGGCACCCCCCAGTTCTATCCGTTCCCGGCGACGGCGGCCCCCCTCTGCGGGAACGGGTCGACGTACGGCGGGGGCTACGCGGCCACGCCCGCTGCCGGTGCCGTGACCGTGAACGGGGCGAGCGTCACGGTCGACATCACCTTCGCCCCGGTCACCTTCTACACGGTGACCTTCGAGGAGTCCGGCCTTCCGAGCCACAGCTTCTGGTGGGTCAACCTCGACTCCGGCTACGGGTGGGCCCACACCGGGGTCTCCGCGCTCTGGGGGGGCTCGGGGAACGGCGCGACCGGCTGGACCTGGAACCTCACCACCCTCGAGTTCCGCCTCCCGAACGGTACCTACAACTTCACGGTCGACAATGTGACGGCGAACGGCACGGTCTACGTGCCCACCCCCTCCTCGGGCACCGTCACGGTCAGCGGTGCGAACGTGACCGTGAGCGTCTCCTTCGCCGCGGGCGGCGACCCGCCGGCGGGGGGCCACCCGGCCGACCAGGGCCCCCGGGCGGGCGCGACCGTCCCGACGCTGGGCTCGAGCGCCATGATCGGAGCCGGGGTGGCCCTGCTTGCGATCCTCCTCGGCGGCATCCTCCTCATCTGGCAACGCAGGTCCGCGCGGTCGAAGGCAACGGTCGGTGGGACCGCGCCCCAAGGGGCCCCCCCCGGCACCTCCGAGACCTCGGACCCCGCCTCCAAGTAGGGACGCGCCGGATCGCCGGGCCTCGGCCCCCTACCGGATCGGCTCCGGGTCCGTTCCGGCGATCGCTCGGAGACCCGACGCTCGCCGGCCTCGTTCCCTCCTCCGGAGCATTAGTGAGGTTCCCGGGTCACCCCCGGAGATAGGATACGAGCGTCGGCGCTTCGAGTCCGGATCCTCCGCCGCGGAGTTCGATCTCGGCCGTGGTCTCGTAGGGGCCGCCTCGGGCGACGGAATCCCTCGGCGGCCCGAGCGAACGGATGTTTCCCTGGTGGTCGGGGGGGACGAACCGATAGGATCGAGCATCCCTCGGTCGGCGGCGGGCGACCCAAACACGTAAGCAGGAGGGGACCCCTTCGAAGGGCAAGGAACGGTATGCCGAATCCCCTGGCGACGCCACAGAGCGGCCCGGGCTACCCCCGAACCGCTCGACTACCCCTGGCCCCGGCGCCCCCCCGAGCGGGCTTTCCTCCGGCGCGAAGGTCGTGATCGTCGTGATCCTCGCCGCCGGGATCTCTCCCACCTACTCCTTCCAGTTCGGGAAGGTCACCGGCAACGTCAGTTGCCCGGTCACCGACGCCTACGGGAAGAACTTCACCGCGCCCGCCCGGACCGGCAACTACTCGAGGGGCGAGGCGACGCTCTGGGTATTCCTCTACTACAACAGCTCGGCGGTCACCGAGAGCGTGATCGCGGCCCTCGGATCGACGGCGTACTTCCTCGGAACGGAGTCGGGGGCCTCGTGCATGGGAACTCTTGCGCTCCCGAGGATCCCGAGCGGCTTCATCGATAGCACCACGGCGGCCGCCGACGCGGATCGCGATGCCGGATCCTTCCTGCACGCCCACGCGCCGGCCAACGCGGTCTACTTCCTGATCGACCACACCACGATCGGCCCGGAGTGGGGCGGGGTCTACTCGAACTGCTCGTACAACCCCGCGACCAACACCACCCGCGGCGGCACGAAGGGGGACGTCTACCTGGCCGAGCTGAACGGGCTCAGCGGCACCGTGATCTCTTCCGAGGACCTCGCCGGCGACGCCAAGCGCACCGCGCTGGCGGGCTCCGTCCACGTCGGACCCCCGTCGTACGCTCTCGGCATGCCGGAGTTCGAAGCCTCCGGTTCCGGCGCCAACTGGAACACCGACCTCACCCTCTTCCCCACCAGCGGCCTCACTTCGGGGATGTTCGGGTTCCGGCTGGTGAACGCGGTCGATGATGTGACGCAGACGCCGGCGACCGTGCCCACGGCCTGCGCGTACGGCGCCCTCGCCTCCGACTGCGTCGCGGGGACCGGAGGGTACGCGGTCGTGGTCGGCTTCTCCGGGACCGTGCGGGCGACGTACGGGAATGGCACGCCCGGATGGGGCGATCTCGCCCCGACGACGGTCAGCCTCGCGCTCACCCGCGCGGACACGCTCGTCATCGTCTCGAACACGCAGATTGCGGGGAATGGCGAGACCCTGGCCGCGTTCCCGACCGGGGCGAACCCGGTCTCGGGCGCTGCGCATCTGTAGCGGGGCGAGATCCGTGACGACGCCGGGCCTCCTCCTTCCGAGATCGGTGCCTTCCCCCCAGGGAAGGTCGCGGCCCGATCGGCGGCGGAGGGGCCCGGACGGGTTCGCGACGGAGCCCGGGGGACGCTGGCGCGGGGAGCGAGGCGCCTCGGTCCGCCCGCGTTCCCCTCGAACCCCATCACTTAAAGGCGCGGCGGGAAGCTCCCGGGGCGCGGGATAGAATTGATGGCCGAGCGGTCCGACCCCCGGAAACCGCGCTACTCTCCCGCGTGGAACGGGGCGCAGTACCCGGACCCCCCTCCGATCGACGATACTCCCGATCGCCTCCTCCCCATCGGCCCGATCGGCCGCTTTCCGCTCGCCGAGGCCGCCCGTCCGGGGCCGCCCCGCGTATTCTTCGAGGCCACGGCGTCCGGCCCGTCCGACGCTCGTGCCCCCGCGCCCCTTCCCCCGACCCCGCCCCAGGGGCTCTACGACCTCCCCGCCCTGCTGGCACGGATCTGGTCGGTTCCCGCCGCGAAGCAGTCGACGAGCGGGTCGTACATCTCCCGTCCTGAGCCGGTCCCGCCCGGCCGCCCGAACCTCGGGCCCGACCTCTCGATCCCCGAGCGCCAGGAGGTTCCCCCCGCGCCCTTCGCCAGCTGGCCGGCGTACCATCACCCCGACGACCCCTCCCTGCCGCTGGCGGCGGTTCCCTCGCTCACGCTCTCCCTCCCGGGCCATGCCGACTCGGGCTCCTCCACCCCACCGTTCGACCGGCGGCGGGAGGAGCCGACGTTCAGCCCCGCCACCCAGTACGTCGCCTGGAGACATCCGCCGTGCCGACTTGCCTACGATCTGTTCTTCCCGAGGGGGATGCGCTGCCTCCGGGGCCTGCCCGCCGGCGCCCAGCCCGGGTACTTCCCGGTCGCGGGCCGGGCGGAGTGGGTCCGGCGGGATCTTCTCATGCGGCCCGCGACGCCCGGATCGAGCCTCGAACGAACCGAATCCTAGGCGACCGGGACGCCCGACGCGGCCCTGGGGCCGTAAGGTGCCGCGGGCCGCTCCGTTCGCATTATCATCTCCAAGGACGGTGCCGACCGAATGAAGGCCGTCGACCAACGGCGCATGAACGTCAATCGCCGGAAGTGGGACGAGAGCGTCCCCCTCCATTTCGCGGCGCCCTCGTACGACGTCCCCTCCTTCCTCCGCGGCCGATCGACCCTCGAGCCCCTCGAGGTCCGGGAGATGGGGCCGGTGCGCGGCAAGACGCTCCTCCACCTCCAGTGCCATTTCGGCCTCGACACGCTCTCCTGGGCGCGGCGCGGGGCGACGGTCACGGGCGTCGATTTCTCCCTCCCCGCGATCCGGGCGGCGCGTCGGCTCGCGCGGCAGGCCGGCCTCGCGGCCCGGTTCGTCCGTTCGAACGTCTACGACCTGCCCGAGGTCCTCGAGGGAACCTTCGACATCGTCTACACGGCGAAGGGGGCGACCTGCTGGCTCCCCGACCTCGGCCGTTGGGCGGAGGTCGTCGCCCGATACCTCCGACCGGGAGGAAGGTTCTACCTGCTCGAGGACCATCCGGTCGCCGAGATCTTCCCGAACGACACCGGGGTGACCCGCCTCGAGCCGAAGGTCCGCTACCTCGATCCCCGCGCGCTCCGGGAAGAGTACGACGGGACCTATGCGACCGACGTGAAGATGAAGCACCGGGTGACCTATTCCTGGATTCACCCGGTGGGGGAGATGCTCTCGTCCCTCATCTCGGCCGGGCTCGACATCGAGTCGGTCCGGGAGTATCCGTACAGCTACTGGCGCCGGTATCCGTTCATGACCCGGGACCGTCAAGGGTACTGGCACCTCGCGGCGGAGGAGGGCCTCGTGCCGCTGATGTGGTCCGTCACCGCCCGTCGCCGGCCGGGAGCTCCTCTCGGCACCTCCCGAGCGTAGGTCGCGGCCGCCGGCCGCTCCACTCCCCCGTGGGACGGAAGGCGGGGACCGACCGGGCCGAGGTGCGACCCGGGGGCGTCGCGGGGAACCCCCGGAGAACGGGGACGTCCCTTCCTAGGAACGGTTGGGTCGACGACGCGGCGTGAGCAAGGTCAGTCCCACGACGATCAGGGCGAACCCCGCGAGCTCCCACCAGTGGAACGGTTCGGCGAAGATCAGCGAGCCGATCGCCAGCGCAGCGACCGGATTGACGTAGGCGACGACGTTGGCCCGGCCGGGGCCGACGTGGTGGTGGAGGTAGAAGTAGAGGGCGTACCCCGCGACCGAGGGCAGCGCGACGAGGTACGCGAGCGCGAGGAGCACGCCGGGCGAGAGCGGAAGGGCGGCGCGCGGCTCGAGGAGCGGCATCAGGACGGCGAGGAGGACGGTCGCCGTCGCGAACTGGACCGACACGCCCCAGAGCGTCTCCCCTTCCGGGCGCCGCTTCCGCAAGAGGACGGAGCCGGCGGCGAAGCTCGCTGCCGCTCCCAGAACGGCGATCGGCCCCCAGACGCTGCTGGCGAGCATCACGCCGGGGGGAGGCGCGACGAGCACGGCCACGCCCACGAAGCCGACGAGGAGACCGATGATCCCGGCCCGGTGGAGCGACTCCTGCGGCAGGAGGGGGAGCGCGATCAGCGCCGTAAGCAAGGGGGTCGCGCCGATCAGGATCGACGCGAGACCCCCGGTGGTGATCGCCTCTCCCAGGTACAGCAGCAGCCCGTACACTCCGACGATCGGTAGGCCGAGGACCGCGGAGATGCCGAGCTGCCGGGCGTCGGGCCTCGGCACCGAGGTGGCGGCCGCGACGCCCGCGATCGCCAACGCGGTGAGCCCGTACCGGGCCGCTGCGTACGCGATCGGGGACGCGCCCGCGACGATGCCGTACCGAATGACGGGGTAGGCCGATCCCCAGATGAGCCCGAGGATGACGAGCAGCAGCAGGCCCCTTCCGGGGCTGGGCGCTCCGGACTCGTGCGGGCTTTCTCCCATCGACCGATCCCTCGCGTAGAGGCTGCCCGGGGCGTTGCGGGGCCCCGAGTAGATAACGGGTCCCCCGTCGGTACCGGCTGGGGGACCGCCACGGATACCTCGAGCCTTCCCGGGGTGCCCGATGCCTGGGGGATCGCAGAAGATCCAGTCGCTCCCGGAGGGGGGCCGATCTCGGCCGGCGCGATCTTCACTGGGATCAACGGGGGGCTGTTGCGACAGCCGCGACGCCGCGTGGTTCCGGTCTAACCTCTTCCTCCAGGAGGGCGAGCAGCCTCCCCTCCGACCTCGGAGCTGCCGAGCTCGACCCCCGAAGCAAGGGAGATCCCCCGCTCTCGGCATCGCCGAGGACGCCGGGCGATGCGCCCTCGCTCGGTTCGGGACGGCGCGTCGGCGGACCACTCGAAGGCCCCAGGAACGGAACGATTCCTACGGAGGTCGCCCCCCCGACCGTCCTACGGCTCGGGACGCTCCCGGCCGTCGCCCTCGCCCTTATGATACCCCCCGGGGTGGGCTTCCGCCCGAGACGAGAGGGTACGATCATGACACCGACCCCACGGAAACGCCCGTCGGCCGCCGGCAAGAAGCAGCACAAGAAGAATCGGCAGCGAAGGATCGCGGCCCGTCGTCGCCAGGTACCCTTCGGCGGGAACCGGGCCCGGCGCTGACGACCCGCCGTCTCCGGGGCCGTGGGACCCGTCGGGGCCCCGAGGGGCCTTAGGCGGACTCGGGCCTACGTACGCGTGCGCGGACGCAACCGTTCCGTTCGGGTCAAGGTCGTTCGGTCCGCCGGTGAGGTCACGGTCGCGCGTCGGTTGATCCGTACCTACGGCCGATCCCTCGGGGTCGATCTCGGGTTCCAACAGTTTGACCGCGAGCTCCGAGATCTCCCGGGGGAGTACCGACCTCCGAGCGGCGAACTATGGCTCGCCTGGAGGGGGGATCGTGCCGTCGGGTGCGTGGCCCTTCGATCGCTCGACCGACGGCGCGGGGAGATGAAGCGTCTGTACGTTCTCCCCAGCGAACGGGGTCGGGGGCTGGGTCGTCGGCTCGCCCGAATCGTCGTGCGCTCGGCGGCCCGCCGAGGCTACCGATGGGTCTACCTCGACACCCTCGCCACGATGACCCCGGCCCTCGGCCTATACGCCGACCTGGGGTTCCGCCGGATCGGGCCGTACCGACCGAATCCGATTCCCGGGAGCCGGTTCCTTCGGCTCCGCCTCGATCGACCTCGGCCCCGACCCTCCGGACCGGAACGCACCTCGAAGGCGGAGTCCCGATCCCGCCGGAAGGACCGGCTCCGTTCTACGCCGGTCGCCGGCTCTGCCCGCTCAGGGGGTGGGCGGAACCGAGGAAGGGACCTCCCCGTCCGCGCCACATAGGCCCCGTACGCCGGCCCGGAGCCCTGCGGCGAGCCGCACCTCCTGGGAGTAAGGTCCGCCGGCCACGCTGCTCACTCCCTCGAGGGGGACCGGGACCCGAGTGGCTCGGAGATCTGGCGGTAACTTTCCGCCCCGACCCGGTTCCGAAGTGGAACCCGTCGACCCGCCCTTCGCCCAGCGCCGGGCTGGACCCCGCGCCTTCCGCGGTGTCCCCCCGCAAGCATAGTCTCAAACGACACTAAGCCATCCGCTCCGGGTATGACGTCCGCCCTTCCCGAGGCGGCCCTTCTTCCCGGAGGCGAGGATGCCCTCGCTCCCGCCCGGCTCCTCAGAACTGCGGCCGGGTTCGCTGACCGATCCCCGAGGTCCTCTCGATGAACGCGCGGCGACCTGCGTTCGTCGTTTGCCCCGCCTGCCAGCTCCCGAACCCCGTAGGGCCGCTCCAATGCTGGAAGTGTGGTCGCCCCCTTCCCTCGGTGGCCCCCGCGGCCTCGCCTCTCTCGCCTGTCGGTGCTCCGGCGCCCCCTACCGGCCCACCCGTCCGCACGTGGCCTTCCTTGTCGCAAGCCCTTGCCGGTCCCGCGCCCGCCGCCACGACACCGGTCGTGCCGCCGTCGCTCTTCCTCCGTCCGCCGTCCGCGCCACCGCCCTACGGCGTCCCACCGCCCGCCGCCCCGCCGCCCGTTGGTATGACGCCGCCCGCCGCGCCGCCGATCTACGATCTCGGGTTCTCGCCACCGCAAAAGAGCAGAAGACTCCTCTACGTGGTGGTGTCCGTCCTCGCGGTGGTGGCGGTAGCCGTCATTCTCGTCCTGGCGAGCGGAGTGATTTCCCCGCCCGGTTCGTCGCCGGGGGTCACGTTTGGGAGTCCTCTGCGCTCCAGTCAGGCCATCAGCGCCGGAAACACCGCCAAGGCGTTCGCGGAGGACGGGCCATGGACACTGTATTCGATCATCGGCGTGGGTACCGACCGTAGCTCGTCGAGCGGCTCGACGGCGCAGTCCCTGGGGGAGCAGGGCTGCACGACGGTATGGGCCACGTCGACAAGTTCCGTCGTCCCGGCCACCGCTTCCGGCGCCCCGGCGGGTCAGGTGGCGTGGTGGGTCCTGGGCTACGACAACGCGGCGGGCGACCTCCTCCTGAGCCTGGCTACGAACCTTTCGGGCACGGTTCAGGTCTCGAACCTGGTCATCCTCTCCGGATCCTGCACCAGCGTCTTCACGAAGTTCGGCCCCATTCCCGCCTCGGTCATCGATTCTACGACCGCGGCCTCCACGGCGAATACCGCGGGAGGCTCGGCCTTCCTCTCGGATTATCCCGGCTCGACCGTGGACATGGAGATGATCGGGGAGTACTGGGTGATCCTCTACAGTACGTGCGGGTACTACGGCTCCGGAGGCACGGGGACGGAGTTCGAGTTCGGGATCTATGACACGAACGGCACGGCGCTTCCCGGAGGCGGAACGTCTCCGACGTCCTGCTCGTAGCCCGGCCCGGCGCCCGCCGAGGGCCGCCGTGGTTTCGGCGAATCCCCGAGGAGGCTCCGCCGATCCAGTGGCGTGATCGGGGGTCGATCTGGGCCATCCGAGCCGTCGTCCAGCACCCCGGGGTCCGTCGACCCCGAGCGAGCTCGCGGCCTCGATCAATGCTCTGACGATATGACCCGGGTTCCGCCCGGGGCCGGACCCTGCCGCGCCGCCCCTTTCTACTGGGACCAGCGTTCCGCGAACCGCATCCCGAACGACACCCAGGCTCCGGCGAGGATCGCGAAGAGTATCAGCAGCGAAACGATGACGACGACGATGCTCTGGAAGATGCTGAAGCCGTGCGCCCAGAACGCCACATAGAGCAGTGTAAAGCAGATCCATCCGACGGACGCGGCGATCGACACCAGGATCCGGCGCCGTACGCTTCCAATGAGATCGGACGCCGGCGAGCGAGACCAAGACGTTCCGGGAGAAGGATTCTCTGACATCGGAGGGGAACTCCGATTCCGGCTTAAGAACGTAGCTCACTCGAGGTGCCCACCCGGGAGGAGCGTGGATCGGGGCTCGGGGGGGCAACGGAGCCAGGCCCGCCGGGACGGATCGTCGGATCCGGTGGGTCACCGAGGATCGTGCGACGTGGGGTCGTCGAGGCGCTCGAGGGGGAGGGCTCGCCCGCGGCGAGGTCCTCGGCCGACGCAGGGATCCCGCACACCGGTCGGGGACGGGCGTGCCTACAGGTCCCTCAGGATGCGGTCGATCTCCCGGGACGCAGCGTCCAGCTCCTTCGCTACCCGGCGGGAGACTCGGGCCGCCGAGTGCGGTGGGTCCTTCGCCGCAGCTTCCGCCTTCGTCAGAAGGCGTTTCGTCAGCCGGGTCGCCGCCCGGGCGAGATCCTTGGCTGCGCGCTTGGTCTCGCCGAGGGCCTTCTCCAACTCGTCATCGGACATGGGTCGATGGACGTGGGACCCCGGGCCGGTCTATAGGGACTGCGGGGACCGGAACTCGCCCGCGAAAGTCCGGCCGAGCGCGTTCTCCGGGCATGTCGGCCGAGGGGCCCCGAGAAGCCCGTCGGACGCTGGTAGGGGCCCAACGGCTGAGCGCATTGCGCAGGGATCTCGGAACGGAGGGCCGGCCAGGTCCATCCGTCGGCGGTCCTCCGAGAAGCCGCTAGGTCTCCTTCTTTGGGTCGTCGGAGCGCCTAAAGGGCCGCGCGTTCTCCCCACCCAGCGAACCGATGCCGACGGCAATCCCCCGACTTGGCCGAAAGCAGAAACGGCTCTACGTCCGCGTGGCGATCTACGCGGAGCCCCTCGCCCAGGAGATCCCCGGGCGGAAGACCCGGGAGAAGCAGGCCGAGGCGCTGGAGGCCGCCGGGCGCCTGGTCGCCGGAGGGGAGCTCACCGGACCACGGGGCGATCTACTGATCTTCCGGGCGGAGGACCGGGGCAAGGCCGAGTTCCTGCTCCGGGCGGATCCTCTGCGCAAGGTCACCGACGTGCAGTATCTGGTCCTGGACTGGCGGCCCGACAAGGTCGGTTCCGGGGTCAACATCGAACCCCCTCCCTCGCGAGGTTCGGGACGCATCACCCAACTCCACAGCGTGGCGGTCGTGGTCCGAGACCGGGCGAAGGCGATCGAATGGTACCGTGACGTCCTCGGGTTCCTGGTCCTCGAGGACGACCCCGAAAGCGGGTTCGTACAACTGGGTCTGGGGAAGGGATCGACGGCCCTCTCGCTGGTCACCCCCCGACCGGAATGGGGCGAACCGTTGTACTCGGAGACCGCGCGTCGTGCGGGCGGCGCCACGGGGATCACCTTCCGTACCGACAGCGTGCGCGCCCTCGAACTCCGTCTCGAACACGCCGGCGCGCACGTCACCCAGACCTCCTCGCACGAACCGTGGGGCCGGAACGTGCTCCGGTTCACCGATCCCGACGGCAACGAGTTCCTGGCGTTCGAGCTCGCCCCGTCGGCGTCCGCTCCGGGTGACGTCCCCGACCCGACCGGATAGGGCGGCACCGAGAGGACTTTCGCTCCCCCCGCGATCGAGTTCCGAACGATCCGCCGTCGCGACCTTCCACGGTTCCGGAACGGGCAGCGCGTCTCGCGCGCCCCACGTCGTTCGTGCTAGGAGATGTGCGAGAGTATCTCGCCGACCACGTCCTCGACGGCCCGGGTCGCGTCCACGCCGATGCCGTAATCGAACTCGGTCGATTTCGCGTAGACATCTCGGGCCGCCTTCTTCCCGTGGGGGGGAGATCGTTGGCTGTCGCGCTCGATGCACACTCGCAGCGGCGCTTTCAAGGTGAAGACGTAGTGGCGATAATCGAGCTGGATGATCAGACTCTCGATCTGGGACTTCCAGTAGAAGTTCCCATCGAAGACCACCGGCGTGCCCCTCTCGAGAAAGCCCCGCGCCTGATCGACCGCGATCGCCGTGGCCCGCAGGAAGCTCTTTTGCGAGATGTAGCCGCCTTCCCACTCTTCGAGGCCCCGCTCGTCGAGGATCCGATCGATGGGGACGTGTTCGGCCCCGAGCTCTCGGGCCAAGCGAGCGCTGACCGTGGACTTCCCGACCCCCAACGGCCCTCGGACGACGACGTAGAAGACCATGGCGCGGCCCGCTCGCGGACAGCGATCGTTGAGCGGGGAATAACCTCGCCGCTCGGATCCGGGGATCGCCGGATCGGGGCCGGCCCGCCTTCGGGGGCGGATCCAGGTTGGTCGTCCCGGAACCCCAGAGGAGCGCGCACCGGAACGGCGCCTCGCGGTACGTCCGGTTCAGAGGACAGAGCGTTCCGGCCGACGCTCTCAGCCCCCGATGGAAAGGCTCCAATAGAACCCGCGTCCTGGAATCCCGATATGGCGCCGAGCTCGCGGGAGCCGACGTCCGGCGTCGATCCTACGGCCGCCATCGTCCGTAGGGATTGGTCCGAGTGGCTGCCCTATCTGGACCAGAAAGGCCTGTTCCCACGGAGCAACCCTCCTACCGGGGGCTTCCCGTACGAACCGCGCGGGAGCGCCCGTCCGGCGGTCTACGAGCTCGCTCGAGAGAAGGGGAGCCGTGGCGATCGGGAGGTCCTGTACGTGGGCAAGACGACCGGCCGCTCTCAGGGGATCCGGACCCGACTGCTGGACCACTACACGATCGACGACCCGCTCTACGACCGGATCGTCGAGGCGCTCCTGAACCACTTCGTGTTCGTCGCCCGATTCATCCAGCTCCGGCTCGACGAGGTCCCGGAGGCCGTTCGTCTCGAGGGGGAACTTCGGGACCGCCTACAGGCATCCCGGTACCCCTGGAACCTTCGGTAGAGTGCCGGACGCGCCTGGCCGGCGGGCGACCGGGACCCGACAATCTTCCCTGTCGGGAGTGCGGCCCGCCTCCCCAGTCGCCTGGAGCGGGTGGGGAAGCAGCGGTCGGAGGCCCGCCTCCGGGGCCTCGCGCCATCGCCGGGAGAACACGGGACTTCCCGTGACGCTTCGAGATTCGCCGTTTCCGTCAAGACTTCGCGTCGATCGCCCCCACGAGCATTGGGACGCTGGCCTCCGACCGGTCCGGAGAACTCGTCCTATCTCGACCTCGGCCCCTTCTGCGTTGACCCGTGGGGTGCGGGGGTGGCCGAGATCGCCGTGCTCCGCGGGCCGTGGCGACCCCGTAGCCAGGGTATTCAGGAACCTCGTCCCTGGGCGGTACGAATGAGGAGGCACCGGATCGGACCATGAGCGAAATGAATCCGATCAGTCGATTCTTCGTCAACTTCGGGAATGCGCGAAGGTCGGCTCGTGTCCTCCGAGCACTGGAGCGCGGGTTCCGTCCCCCGCCCACCGGTCGGATCCTCGAGCTCGGGGCCGGCCGAGGCGGTTTGTCGGCTCTGCTTCAGGAACGGTATCGCCCCGGCCGGCTGGTCGTCACGGACTTCGATCCGCACCAGGTCGAGGCGGCCCGCGCGTTCCTCACCCAACGATTCCGGTCCCTCCCGTCGACGATCGAACTGCGTCAGGTCGACGCGAAGGCGCTGCCGTTCGAGGACCGCTCCTTCGATTGCGTGTTCGCGATCCTGATGCTCCACCACGTGGAGAAGCATCATTCGGAGTACCGCGAGCGCCCCGTCGCGCTGCGGGAGATACGGCGCGTACTGGCTCCCGGGGGCAGCCTGGTGTACTCGGACTTCTCCCACATGGAGGATCTGCGTCGGACGCTCGAGGAGCTCGGGTTCGCCCGCACGTTCGAGAAGCGGCAGTGGCCCCGGCGTGAGCTGGCGGTCGTCCGCGCGCCCTCATAGGGCCTGCCCGCGCCGGCCGGGGACCTCGATCCCCACGCCCGGAACCCCGCGGTCGCGCCGGAACTCGCGAAGCACGGGCGGCGAGCTCGAAACCGGGGATTTATATACCTATTTATATACTATATAAGCCGGGCCATGACGCGAATTCGAATCGAGAACGTGGTCGCCTCGACCTCGCTGGGCGCTGAACTCGACCTGCAGTCGATCGCCCTCGCCCTCGACGGCGCGGAGTACGAGCCCGACCGATTCCCGGGCCTCATCTATCGATTGAAGAAGCCCAAGGCCGCGATCCTCCTCTTTCACTCCGGCAAGGCCGTCTGCACGGGCGGGAAGAGCTGGAGGGAGGTGGACACCACGATCCGGACGGTCTCGGAGCTGATTCGGCGGGGGGGCCAGAAGATCCTGATGAACCCGAAGATCCAGGTTCAGAACATCGTCGCGACCTCCGACCTTCAGAATGAGATCAACCTGAACTCGGTGGCGATCACCCTCGGTCTCGAGCGGGTGGAGTACGAGCCCGAGCAGTTCCCCGGACTGGTCTGCCGCATCAAGGAACCGCGCGTCGTCGTGCTCCTGTTCGGTAGCGGAAGGCTCGTCTGCACCGGAGCCCGGCGGCCTTCGGACGTCCTGCTCGCCGTCCAGAGGATCACCGAAGAACTGCAGGCCTCGGGGCTCCTGCGTCGGGAGCGGAGCCGGTCGACGCCGCCGGGATCCTCTCGCAGTTCACGGCCCTCTACCCGGGTCCCCCCGGGGGCCACCCCGGCCCCGCTCGCCGCGTAATCGTTCGTTGTGCTTCCGCCCGACCCTCGGGGAACGTTTCGACCGCCCGAGCGGGGCGGCAGGCGGAGTATCGTGAGGTCGAAGCCAAGGCGCCGGCCAAACGGGGCTCCGCGAGTGCGCCCCGACGACCACGGCCGAGGACCCTCGGCCCCTACCGACCCTTATCTGCCCGCATGTCTCGCTCGGGGGCCGATCATGAAGTGCCGAGTGGAGTCCTTCGGGCCGGAGTGAGATCGTGAAGAAGTTCAAGCAGAGCTATCCCCGCCGGCGCGAGATGCTGGCCACCCCGTTCGAGCCGTTGTCCGACGGCGAGTTCCGGAAACTGGTTTCCGGCGGGCTGGCGATCCCCGGCCAACAGGGCAGCTCGTTGTTCGTGGCCAAGTGGCGGGATGGACCCGGGGTCGACGCGGAAGAGTTCTTGGTGGCGTTGCGCGCCCAGGGGTCCCGGCTCGAGGTCCGGAAATTCAAGACGGACGTCAACATACGTGTGGTCCGAAAGGCCGCCTCTCCCCACGGGAGCGGTTCGCCCTCGCGCGCGTCGCGAAAGGCCTCGAACTGACGGTCGGGCTCCCCCGCTCGCCGGTCCGGCCGCGGTCGGGATCCGATCCCGGCCCGAAACCCACCGGACGCCGGCGTTCGACCGGGGCGGATCTCCGCCGCGGGACCCCCGATCGTCGTTGTTGGCGCGGCGCCCGGGCGAACGGATCGCTCGACTCCCGATGATCTCGCTCTGCGTTACTTGGGTCGGACCGGCGTTTCTCCTAACCCCTCTCAAATAACCCCGTCTTTTCACCCTCCGCGAGCCGATCGATGGAAGGCCGCGGGCCGAGCCCCTCCGGGGAGCCGGATTCCACGCCGCTGGTCGCGCTCGGTACCGCGGTCCTGGGCGCGATCCTCCTGGGCGTTGGCGGCCTGGCGATCTCGATCGTCAACCGCCTCCCGCGCCCGATCCTCACTTCCCTCCCGCTCGCCGCGATCGAGCTCTCGGGGATGGGCGCGATCCTGCTCTCGCTCGGGTTCGTGGGCCTGGTGCAGCGTCTCCGGGGGGTGCTCGGAGACATTTGCCGGATAGTAGGACTCGTGCTGGGGGTGGTGCTCACCGTCGGCATCGCCTTCTGGGAGGTGATCGCGCCCGCTCCCTCCCCGCTGACGGGCGAGGGGATCACGATCGTCTTCTTTGTCGGCCTCGCGTTCTTTGGCACGGTCCTCTATTCGTTCATGATCCCGGAGCCGGCCTCGCCCACCGATGGATCCGCTCCGAAGCCGCCCGGGGCGGATCCTCCCCCGGCCTAGCACTCCCCGTCAATCGCGCGACAGAGCCGGGGCCGCCCACGCCCCCGGGGTTCCGAGCTACGCGGGCGCATCGAAGACTCGCGCCGGATTTCGCCACGCGGTGCGAGCGGTCACTTCGCCGGTCGCGGCATCGACCCGCGCCAGGACTCCAGCAGCCCGCCCCCCGAAGGCCATCTCGAGGGAGTACCAGAACACCTCGAATCCCCCCTCCACGGCCCTCGCCTCGCCGAAGTGGTGCGTCTCCCCCAGGATCCAACTGGCGCGCCGAGCGGGTTCGTAGCTCCGGACGAGCGCCTCGCCGGGAGTGAGCACCCTCGAGGATGGGGTGGGGGAGGGGACCAGCGTCACGGCCTCGGGGCTTCCCCGAACCCCACGGAACAGGTGGTACCGAACGTAACGGAAAGAGCGCTCGCCGGTGGATTCCGAGCTACCGTAAAGGACGAAGGTAAGGGGGTTGGCTTGGGGGATCACGTGCGCGTAGCCCAGTCGCTTCCCGGCCCGGCCCCCCCGCCATCGAGCGACGAGGCGCACCCCGAAGTAGAACCCCGTGGCGAGCAGGAGCAGGTAAGTGGTGAGCTCCCAGATCCCGAGCGGGACCCGTCCCCGCTCGTAGAGCATGATCGCGTACGAGAACACCGTGAACGACATCGCCCCGAAGTTCATGATCCGGTCGGCGTCGAAGTGGTACTCCTGCTTCGACAGCGGAGCGAAGATGGGCACCGACCAGTGGTCCATCGCATCGAGCAGCACGTGCGATAGACCGCCGACCTCCATCGCGACGAAGAAGTACGCCCCGGAGCCGCGGCCGAAACCGGGGCCGAACGCCCACGCGAGCGCGTGAGGTACGAGGAACGTGCCGACGACGGCGATCCCCGTGACCCCTACGATCGAGTGGGAGATCCCGCGATGGCGGAGCAGGGGGAACCGGGTCGACAAGGGATAGAACAGAACGTCCGCATCGGGGAGCGCCCCGGCGAACGCCGAGGCGACAACGTACTGTAGACCCTGGGGACCGAAAAGGCCGAAGCCGAACAGATACGCGAGTAAGATGTGACTGAACGGGTCCACGAGAGTGCACTTCGGGGTCGGAGGGTACGCGGGGAATCAAGCTTTGCTTCCGTGCGCCCGGGAACGTCCGCTCCGGGGAACCCGACCGGTCGCGAGGGGCGCACGGTGGCCCGTTGGGTGAGGGCTCCAAGACGGGGGACCTTCCCCGGAGCGGCTCCCGTCCCCGAGGGGAGGGAGCGCTCGGACACTTTCGTGGAACTTCCCCGACCCGCCGGAACCGAGGGCTCCCTCGCGGGGGGGTTGTACGCTACCCCGGGGGAGGCCCCGCGGGAGGGACGGATCGCCCTTCTACGGTGATCACCCGTTCGATCGGACGCTTCCAGACCAGGGCGAGAATGCCACCGATCAGGGTGAGGAGGAATCCCAGGATCAAGCCGCCCAGCGCGAAGGGGACGCTCGCGACGGCCAGACCGATCGCCAGGACTCCCCACACGACGTGGCCCGAGGGGACCGCGAGCATCAGTAGTCCCACGATGAGGGTGAGGGCGCCCACCAGCAGGCCGATCAGAAAGAACCCACTCACGAGGCCGAAGATCGCGAACACTACGCCGAGAGCCGCGACGAAGAGCCCCCCGACGAGGATGAAGAATCCGCCGATGACCGTCAGCACTCCGGCGCCCACGGGTCGCGGCATTACGACGTCCTACGGCCGCACGGAGAAATGAGTCCTTCCGCGGCCCGCTCCGTCGGTGCGGAATCCCGGCGCGACCGGACCGGGAAGGCGGGCGCTGAGAACGCACGGTCGACCTGACCCTCGGGGCCGGGGGACGGAGGATGGGCGCGTTTACGACGGGAGTCTACGGGCGGGACGCCCAGCCTTTCCGGCCAATCGATGCCGCGGGTTCTACCCGATCGTCAAAGGGTGGGTCGACGCGACGCTCGACGAAAGGGTTCAGGTCCGCACGAAGTGGGGGACATTCGGGGGAAGTTCGAAGGTGACCTCGAGCAGGCCGGCGAGGTGCCCTCCCTCCTTCCAGTGACACTGGTAGATCATCTTCCGGACTCCGTTCTTCTCGATCGTATACACGTTGGGCTGGCCGGAGGCCATGACCCGCCGGAGCTTCTCCTGGGCCTCGGGGGGATGACAGTCTATCATGTTCTTTCCGATGAGCTCCTTGCCTCCGTCCTTGGCATTCACCTCGGCGGCCCGATCGTTCAGGTAGAGGATCGTGTAGTTCCGGTCGCACACCGTCACGGCACAGGGCAGCTGATCGAACCATCTGAGAGAACCCGCCGCGACCACCGGTCCGCCTCCGCCGACTCCAGCTCATCGCATTTTCTTAAGGGTGCCCCCTCCGCCCGGGGGGGAACTTCCCGCCAGCGATCGGTTCGATCTGCGAGGATGTCCCAGCGGGCCACCGACTTCGCCCGGCGCGGCCGGGATCGGAAGGGCCGCGGCGCGGTTCCGAGAGCGCTCGACCCCTCGGTCCGGCGCGGAGGACCACTCGCCCGAGGTCGGGGTAGGGGGGATCATGGAACTGTCGCGTCGCCCCCGGTGACCCCGAGCGCCCGCTGGAGCTGATCGAGCTCCTTTTCCAGGTCGGGGCGCGCCTTGCGCAGATTCTGGCGCTCGAGCTCGGCCACGAGCCGCTCGGCGCCCGCGCGGTCTCCGCGGGCCCGCGAAAGCTGGGCGAGCCGGAGAAGCACGTCGATCTCCTCCAGCGTGTGGTTCAACCCCCGAAGGAGCCGCTGCGCCTCGAGAAGGTCGGCCTCGGCGAGGTCGAAGGAACCCCGGTCCATCTCGATCTGGCCCCGGACCTTGATCGACACGCTCAGGCCGACCTTGTCCCCGATCCGACCGAAGATGTCGCACGCCTGCCGGACCCTCTCGCTCGCTTCCTCGAGCCGCCCCTTCTCCCGCAGGAGCTCGCTGGTCTTGTAGAGCGCCCAGCCGACCCGCCGAGGGTCTTGCACCTTCTCCGCGAACTGGATCGCCTTCGCGTACTCTCCGATCGCCTCCTCCCGCTCGGCCGGAGGGGACCGGGCATCGGCCAGGATGTCCCCGAAGAACAGGTGCGCTTGGGCGGACTCCCGGGCCGATCCCCACTCATCCCGAGCGGCGGTGACCTCGCGTGCCTCGGCGATGGCTTCTTCCGTCTGGCCCATCATCGCGAGGGAGGCGACCCGCCACACTCGGCCCCGCGCGAGGACGTGCGGGTCCCCGACCTCCTGCGCGAGCCGGACCTCCTCGCCGTGATGGGCCAGCGCCTCCGGGTAGCGGCCGTCATAGTAGAGCGACTGCCCGAGCAGATGATGGGCGCCGACCCGGACGAGAAGCTGGTCCTCGAGCCCCGAGGCGCCCAGGATCTTCTGCGCGAGCTCCGACGCGGCCGGCAGATCGCCCCGGTCGACCAGGACCCGGCCGAGGAATATCTCGAGCGTCGCCCGGCGGTGCGGGGAGAGGTGGGGGTCGTTCTTCTCCCGGTCTAGGAACTGGCGAAGGATCTCCTCCGCCTCCTCGAGCCGACCGAGCTCCTCGTTCACGCGCGCGAGATCGAGTACGAGCTCCGATTCGGCGTCGTGGTCGTCCCGTCGCAGGTCCCGCTGGCTCTCGAGGGCGCGGGAGAGGTGCTCCCGGGCGACCTCTGGTGCCAGCGCCCGTTCGGCGATCTCGGCGGCCACGCGGTTGTACTGGACCGACTTTCCGCCCACCCGGCCAAGGTAGAAGTGGCGACCGAGCGCATAGATCCGGGTGCGGTTCGGGCTCCCCATCGCCTCCAGCGCCTCTCCCGCACGCCGGTGGAGGAGGCGCCGACGCAGCTCGGTGATCTGGCCGTAGGCCTCCTCCCGGAGCCGGTCCTCGGGGAACTCGTAGATCTCCCCCGGGCGCTCGTAGAGGAGCCCTCGGCCGACCAGGTAGCCGACGACCTCCGTCAGGCGCTCCTCGTCGTCCCCCGTCGCGCGCAGGAGGAGGTCGAAGGGGAACTCGGGCCCGAGCACCGAGGCGACGTCGAGCGTACGCTGGGCCTCCTCGTCGAGACGGGGGAGATTCGACCCCGAGCGGATCCGGCCCTCCCCACCCGAGGAGATCCGCCGGTCGAGCTGGCGAAGGAGGAGCGGGTTCCCTCCCGTTTCGGAATGGCGCCGGGCGACCTCGCCGGGAGAGAATTCCCGGGACGGGTCGTCCATTCGCAGATAGTCGGCGACCTCCCCCGAGGACATCGTGCGGAGGGCGATCCGCTGCGCGCGGGTCGCGGCCTCGAACTTCTCGAGCCGCACCCGCCTCAACTCAGAGAGCGTGGCGTACGGCCGACCGGTCGCGAGGATCCAGAGGGGCCGGTCCTTGAGCTCGTTCGCGAAGAACTCGACGGCGGCGAGCGACGAATCGTCGGCGCGGTCGAGGTCGTCCAGGACGATGACCGTGGGACCGTGCCGGGTGAACTCGAGGAATCGCTCGGAGATCCCGGTCAGGACCCGGTCCGGGGACATCCGGCCTCGGTCGCCGGTTCCGCCGAGTACCTCGAGGAGGCGCTCCTCGAGGCCGACCGGGACAGGAAGGTCGGTCTCCCCCAGGCGAAGGGCGAAGCCGATGAGATACTGGTCGCCGCCGAGCGCGGGATTCTCGTCCGAACGAAGGACCGGGTCGTCGCGCGCGCTCTCGATGGCGGATTGGACGAGCGAGAACGGAGGGGGAGCGTCGACGGCCGCGGCCCGGCCGGTCAGCACCCGGATCCCGCGTGCCCGGGCGTCCCGGACGAGGCTCGCGACTAGGGTCGACTTCCCGACCCCGGTGTCGCCCAGGAGGAGGGTCACGCCGCCGGTGCCGGCCCGAGCGTCGGCGAACCTTCGGTTGAGCGCCTCGACGGTCTCCACGCGGCCGACGAACGGCCGACCGGATCCGGCTGCGCCCGACATCGTTCCCGCTGGAGTGCGTGGGTGGTCCGACTATTTACTTGCGAGGCGGGACCGCCGACGGTTACGCGACCCGGGGGTTCCCCGGTACGCTGGGGGTTGCCGTCGTCGGTCCTTCGGACCCGGTGCAGTTCTCCCGATCCACCACCCCCAGCGGGGTGGATTCCGGATCGTGAAACTAGCCCGCGGCCACCGGGGTGAGCCGGAATGAGATCGTGGAACGCCGCCGCCACGGGGTAGGCGGAGGTTCCCCGCCTCCGCTCCGCCGGTACGGCGAGGACACGACCGCCGGTGCGGACGGGTCCGGTCGGGCCCGGGCGAGGCCGGGACCCCTCACCCGTGCGGGAGATTGTTTATGGAGTGGAATAACGTTCCCCCGACTGACACCAGGCATGACGGCATGCTGACCGCCGCGCGGCCTGCGGTTCGACAGTTCTCCCGGTTGTTCCCCCCCGCTCTGATCGGGCACCCCACCGTAACGGAGTGGCCTTCGTGGCTCATTCCGACCCACCGGGCGAGGGGGACAACCGCCCCCGATCCGCCTCGCCGGTCGGGGGACCTCGATCGCCGAACCGATGCCTCGCGAGGTTCCCCCGCCGGTACGGGCCGATCCCGTAGCGCCCGAAGGCGTCGCCCACGCGATTCTCGCTCCTGAGGGCCCGGTCCCGGGAACCCCGCGGGAATCCGCCCCGGTGGCGGTGCGACGGACTCCGACCGCCCACACCGGCTCGGATTTCGATCACCGTGCCCCGGCTCCGCTCGAAAGCGACCCTCCTATCGGAGTTCTAACGGATCGCCTATCCGACCGTCGGGTGTAGAACAGCCGGTTCGAAGTCCCACCGACCCGGTTCGGCTCTCGGTTCAGGGTCGGAAACCATCCGACGCGGTCCCACTGATTCCCCGCCCTTCCTCCGCGGTCGGGAGGGAGTTCGAAGGGGCGGCCTCGGCGCGGGTCGGGGCCGGGATCGGTCCTGCCCCTCGAGCGGAAAAGACCTTAACGGCCCTGCCGTGGCATCGCCATATGATGCCCGCACAGACACCTGGCGGCTCGTTGGGAGCTCCCGCGCCCGCATACAGCCCTCTCCCGGCCCGAGGACCCGACTGGAAGGCTCGGGGAGGCCTCGTGAAGATGATCGGGTTCATCATCGAGGGAGTGGGCATCCTGATCGCCGGCCTGGGCCTGCACTACATGGTCACTTTGATCAACAGCAACGGGAACAATACTGCCTCGATCTACACGAATCTCTTCAATACCCTGGAAGCCGGGGTCGTGATCGGTGGGATCGGTGTGATCGTCATCGGGATCGGCGTTTACCTCGCGGCCCGCCAGTCGTAAATCGATCCGGCCCGATGGGCCGCCTGCTTCGGCGACCGGACCCTCATCCTTTCGAAAGGGGATGAGCTCGCTCGAAGGCTCAACCCCGGGTGAGTGGAGACAAGCTCCACGTCCGCCGTTCGAAGAGCCTCCCCCCTGGATCCTCCGGGACCCGGTTCAACGTCCGCAGGGGTCAGCCGGTCCTTCCACGGGCTCGTAGCGTTCCCGAGCGGTCGCCGATCTCTCCCGACGACGGGAGGTGTCGGCACCTCCGCCGGGAGGTCGACGAACGCTAGGGCCCCGGAGCGGGGCGACCCCGACGTACGAGCCACCCGTTGGCCCCGGTAAAGACCGCGCCGATCAGGAGGAAGATCCAGCCTACCGCGCCGAGGATCCTCAGCGGGTCCCGATCCGGCCCACGATGTAAATGGCCTCGCCGAAGACCAGGAGGCCCTCGCTGACCTTCAGGTCCCTTTCGAGTTTGCGTCGCGGTAGGGTTATGGTGTAGTCCTCGGGAGCCCCCGACGCGGACCCTCCGAGTCCCCCCGGCTCCAGTCCCCCCGGGCCGCTTTCCGCCAGATGAATATGCCAGTTCGCCATCTCCCCCTCGGCTCGCGTCGAGGGGCGAGCCCGGTAGGACCGACCGATGGCGGAGAGCGATCCGGAGCGCGTCGCCATCCGATTCGTGAACGAGATCAACCGGCACGACGTGTCGGCCCTGGCGGCACTGATGGCGCCGGACTTCCGGTTCGTGGACAGCTTGGGCCAGGAAGTCCGGGGGCCCGAGCGGATGCGAACCGCCTGGACCGCCTACTTCGCTCTCTTCCCCGACTACCAGATCACCATCCGCGAGCACCTGCGCGTCGGTCAGGTGGTCGCGCTTTTCGGGACCGCCACCGGGACCCTCGTGGAGAAGGGCGAGCTCCCGCACCGGAACCATTGGACCCTCCCGGCCGGATGGCGGGCGGTCGTGCGGGACGGTCGGGTGGTCGACTGGCAGATCTACGCCGACAACACGCCGGTCCAGAAGATGTTGGACGCCCGCGAGCCGTAACCGCGGGCGTCGCGGGACGTGGGGCGGCCTACTTCTTGGCCCCGAGGGCCTTGATCGCCGGCGCGTCCTCGTTGAAGGCGGTCTCGAGCGACGCCAGGACCGCGTGCTCCAGCTGGTTCGGCGGGACCATGGTGGACGTGAACTCGCCGTAAACATCGATCGCGGTCCGGTTTCCCTTCGGCGTGTAGATGTTGATCATCTTCGATCCCGCCAGGGGGCCCTCGAGGACCTCGATGACCATCCCGAGGGGCGGGAAGATCGAGATCCGGTTCGACTCGTGGATCCATCGTCCGTTCACGTTCCGCTCCATCGAGAGGACGAACGACGTCTCGGAGAGGGGCTTCATCTGTTGGTTCCGGGTCGTCGTGTGGGCCTGACCGTGGTCCTGCCCCGATTCTAGGTACTTCCATACGACGTCGATCGGCGCTTCGAAGTGGCTTCCCTGGTCGGCGATGTGGGCCATGGTGCGGCCACGTCACCGAACGTATTTGAACCGCCATGAGCACGAAAGTATACCAGCTCCATTCCCTTTGGCACGCGGTGAGACCGCGCGCCGGCGCGAAGGATTATCCCTCGTCGGCGGGTCCCGAAGGCGATGGGCCGTCGTGCCGTTCCGGCATCCTCGTTCCCGGCGCCCGGTCCGCCGGCGGTCCCCCTGGAAGCGTGCCCGATCGCCACCACGCTCGGGACGCTCGGCCGGAAATGGACGCTCACGGTCCTCCGGGACATCGCCTTCTTTCCGGACGCCTCGTTCTCGTTGATCCTGAGGAACAATCCGGGCCTGCGTCCGCGCACGCTCTCCCTCCGGCTGAAGCAGCTCGCCGGGGAAGGTCTGGTGATCAAGAGCCCGCCGGCGGACGGGACCCGGCGGAGGAGCTACCGGCTGTCGGAAAAGGGCCTTCAGGTGTGGCCGATACTCGCCACCCTTGCCCAATTCGGGGTCCAGAACCATCCCCAGGTCGTCTTCGCGGACGCGCGCCCGCGGAACCTCGAGGAGGTCTTCCCGACGGGGATGGACGTGATGCTGGGCCGCTTCGCGGACGGGTCGCCCGCCCGCCGAGGGTCGGACGCCGCTCGAGCGCAGGGAAATGCGCCACACGGAGATTCCCGGACGAAGGCGGGCGGCGGAGGACGAGGTCGGAAGGTCCCGATCGCCGCGAGCCCCTCACGACCCGGTCGTTCTCTCAATCCCCGGGAGGGATCTCGACCGCCGCGGAGCGGGGCCTGACGACTCACGGGGGAGCGTAGCGCCGGCTGTCGGTGGCTAGGCCACGGGGCCTGGGCCGACCGGTGGCCGCGATACCGACGCAGACCTTCCTTTCCAGGGCCGGGCGGACCTCATCACGAGCGCCCCCGCCACGACCCCCCCGGCGACCAGCCAGTACTCCGGTAGGATCGGCTCGTGGAGGAAGATCGCGTCGAGACCGAACGTGACGAACGGGCTCGCGAGATAGACGAGTGCCACCGGGGCGGTCTCTTCGACGAGCCCGTAGGAATAGACGAAGAGGATCGTCAACCCGACGTTCTGAGGTCCCCCGAGGAACAGGACCGCCACCAGCTCCGGCGTGGAGAGAGGTTCGCCGTGGAGCAGTCCCGTCCCGCCTCCGAGGACGGTGAAGCAGCCGAGCGCGATCAGGTTGCACAGGAAGACGAACGATAGCATGTTCGCGGGTCGGTACCTCTTCGAGTACGCCGCGGCGATCGCGTCCGCCAGCGCTCCCACGAACAGGAAGCCGACCAGCGGCGCGTCCCGGGCGGGGAAGAGCAGGTTCCCGGACCAGGCGTAGGCCGCCACGATCCCCAGGAAGCCGATCCCGAGGCCGGCCCACTGGCGCGGTCGGAGCCGTTCTCCGAGGATCGGCCAAGCGAGCAATCCCAACATCAACGGCCAGGTCCGGTAGACCAGCGCGGTCAGCGAGGCCGACAGCGTGTGCGTTCCCGCCGACAGCGCGAGGACGAGGACGGTGAACGACCCGATCGCCCACGACACGAGGAGCACGAGCTGGCCCCGGTCCCGAAGATAGACCTTGAACGGGTCCCGCCCGGGTCGTACGGCGAGGAGGATCCCGGAACAGGCAGTGCCGCAGAGCGACACGAGGAACGCGAGCTGGATCGGAGGGAGGTGGTCCGCCAGCCGGTAGAACGGGGGGGCCGCCGCCCCGAGCATCAGGGAGGCGAACAGGAGGCCGTAGCCGAGCCGCCGGTTTCCCTGCGGAGCCGCCGGTCCCGAGGTCACGGCGGGCGCAGGCCGATGAGGGGATTAGACCCTCTCCCCGAGGCGAGCGTTTGGCCGAGGGGAACCGCCCGAGACCCGGGCCCGGACGGCCCGAACTTCGGCGGGAGGGAGCGTGCCCCTCTAAAGGGCTCAGTCAATCGGGATTGACCCTGGAACCGGACGGCCGGCCGGTCCTCAGAATTCTCGTTATAGCGCTGGAAGGGGTCTCGGGGGAGCCGCCGGCCCGCTCATGAGATTCCGAGATTCTCTGGCCCGTCTCGACTCCGAGGGTCGGCTGACCCGGATCAAGACCCGGGTCCGTCCGAGATACGAGATCGCGGCCCTTCTCCAGAAGCACGAAGGCCGTCCCGTCCTGTTCGAGAACGTGGACGGCAGCTCCGTCCCCGTGGCCGGCAATCTCCTCAGCAGCATGGACCTGCTTTGCGCGAGCCTCGGGATGGGGAAGGAGGAGTGGATCGAGAAGCTGAACCTCGCGATCCAACATCCCGGGGTGATCCGGGAAGGCCCCGGGCGGTTCGAGTACGCCGAGCCGGACCTCGACCTGCTTCCGATCCTCACGCACTATCCGAAGGATCAGGGCGCCTACGTCACCTCCGGCGTCGTCTTCTCGCAGCGCGGGAACCTCCGCAACCTCTCGTTCCACCGTCTTTCCCGGATCGGCAAGGACCGGTTCGTCGGCCGGCTGGTCGAGAAGCGCGACCTGCACACGATGTATCTCGACGCGAAGGAGCACGGGGAAGATCTCGGTGTGTCGATCGCGATCGGAAACGCCTCCGGCGTGCTGGTCGCTGCGGCCACCAGCGTCGAGCGGGGACTCTACGAACTGGGCATCGCCGCCGCGCTGGAAGGCGGGATCGAGGTGACGAAGGCACGGACCAACGAGACGAGCTATCCTACCGACTCCGAGATCGTGCTCGAGGGCCGGATCCTGCACGACGAGACGACCCGGGAGGGGCCCTTCGTGGACCTGACCCGCACGTACGACGTGGTCCGGGAGCAGCCGGTGTTCGTCCTCGACCGGATCGCCCTTCGCCCGGGGGCGGTCTACCACGCCTTGCTTCCGGGAGGCACCGAGCACCGACTGCTCATGGGGGCGCCGCGGACCCCGACGATCCACCGGGCGCTCACCGAGGCGGGCATCGAGGTGAGGAACGTCTACCTGACCGAAGGGGGCAGCGGCTGGCTGGACGCCGTCGTGGCGATCAAGAAGCGGCGCGACGAGGACCCCCGGACCGCCATCGACGCGGCGATCGCCGGCCATCGGAGCCTGAAGAAGATCACGATCGTCGACGCGGAGGTGGACGTCACCGATCCGAACGAGGTCAATTACGCGGTGACGATGTACTGGGAGGCGGGCAAGGAGGTCGTGATGAAGGGTGTCAAGGGCTCGAGCCTCGACCCCATGGCCACCCCGGAGGGGATCGGCAGCAAGCTGGGCGTCGACGCGACCCGCCCCCTCCATGTCCCGGCCGAACGGGAACTGAAGATGACGAAGGCCGAGCTGGCGCTCGAACGGTGAACCGAGGACCGATGGAGGCGCTCCGAACCACCCAGCAGATCTCCTGGCTCGATGACGTCGATGGTCGCGGGGTCATCATCAATCCCGGCCACGAGCTGTACGGGGAGAGCCTCGCCGGCCGCGAGCTGGAGTTCCCTGGCGCCTCTGGCTCCACGGTCGGTTCGGACCGGATCGTGAACCTCGCGGTCCGGGGTTTCGCCCCGAAGCGGATCGTGCTCGAGAAGAGCGACCCGATCACGATGTGGGGCGCGATCCTCGGCAAGATCGACATCGAGATCCGGGGCACGGTCAAGAAGGAAGTCGACCGGAGCAAGGTCGAAGGGCTCGGGATCCCCCCCGAGATCGTCGATTACCTCGTGCGCGCAGGAGAGCTCCTCGGGACGGACGAGTTCATCCCGGCCGAGGATGTCCAGATCGCCGGGGTCTCCTACAAGACGATCACCGAGACCGGGCTCGAACTGCGACGGCACTTTGCCGGCAAGTACCGGTTCCGCTCCCGGAACGTGACGATCAACCCCGCGGGGATGGACCTCGAGGATTGGCGCTCCCTCGGCATTCCGGAGGAGTTCGCCCGGAAGCAGCAGGAGGTCATCGAGATCTACCTCCGGATGGGGGCGATCCCCACGATCACCTGCACCCCGTACCTGATCGGGAGCATGCCCGCGCCGTTCGTCGACGCCTTCCTCTCCGAGTCGTCGGTCGTCGCCTACGCCAACTCCGTCCTCGGGGTCCGGACGAACCGGGAGTCGGGGTTGAGCACGCTGCTCTACGCGATCGCGGGGTACGGGCCGAGGTACGGGTTGCATCTTTCCGAGAACCGGGACCCCCGCGTGGAGGTCGCGGTGGACTGCGAACTGAGGGGGGTCGTCGATTTCAGCCTCCTGGGGTACAAGCTGGGTGAGCTCGTCCGGGGACGGATCCCCTACCTCACCGGGATCCGGACCCGACCCACCCTCGAGGAGTTCAAGGTCCTGAGCGCCTCGGCGGCGGCCTCCGGGTCGATCGACCTCTACCACATCGAGGACGTGACGCCCGAGGCCCAGCGCCACCTCATCGCGCTCGACCGGATCGAGGAGAGGATCGAGGTCTCCCGCGCGGCGCTCGACGCGGTCAAGAAGAAGCTCAACACGGGGCGAGCCGAGGCGCTCGACCTGGTCACGTTCGGCTGTCCGCACGCTTCGCTGAACGAGGTGAAGGAGATCGCGGGCCTCCTCCAGGGCCGACGGATTAGGGACGGCGTGAAGCTCTGGGTGTGCACCTCGAGGGCGGTCAAGGACATGTCGAGGCGGCTGGGGTACGTGCAGATCGTGGAATCCGCGGGCGGCCACGTCGTTGCGGACACCTGCATGGTGGTCGCCCCGATCGAGGAGATGGGCCCGACGACGACCGCCACGAACTCCGGAAAGGCGGCCAAGTACCTGCCGCGGTTCTGCAAGCAGGAAGTGGTCTTCGACTCCGCCGAGGAGATCATCCGCAAGATCGTGGCCTAAGGGGGGATCGCCCCGATCGCGCCGAGGTCGGGTCCGTTGAGCCGGCGCGCCCAAGGAGATGCGGGGGCCCGTCCTAGGGTCGCAGCCACTTTCCCATGAAGACGAGCGTCGCCCTCTCGTAGCCGATCCGCTCGTAAAAGGCGCATATCCCTCGGTTCGCCCGGAGGACATGGAGGTTCACCTTCGGGCATCCCTTGGCCCGCAACCGCCGCTCCAGTTCGCGCATCAGTGTCGAGCCGATACCGCGGTACCGGAGCTCCGGGGCGACCGCGAGGTGATTCACCCATCCTCGGCGTCCGTCGAAGCGTCCGAGCACGACGCCGATCAGTCGACCGTCCGCCTCAGCGACGAGGAAGAGATCGGGATTCCGTCGGCGGGCTCGCTCGAGCTCGGCGCGGGTGTCGGAAGGTCCGAGGACGAGCCCGGACTCTCTCCAGAGCCGACGGACGGAGGAGAAATCACCCGGGACGTACGCGCGAAGTCGAGGTCCCGGGCGCTTGCGTGCCTTCGCCGGCCGGGACACGGGTCTCACCCAGAATCTCACGGGAGCCGCTTCGATAAAGGCTGTGGCGCCGGGCGGCGCGGAAGGGGGTCGGCGCCGTACCTAACGGGTCTCCGGCCTCTCGTCCAGGGCGCAAGGCGAAGCGCGTGCCCGCGGCGGTGGCGGACGTGAACTCTGTCCCGGTCGCCGGCCCGCCGAGGGAAGAATCCCTCGACCCGATCGACGGCAGGGCGGCTCGGATCGTCCTACGGCTTCGGGGGGGGCGGGTGCCCCGAGGAGATCACGAACTCGTTGCCGTCCGGGTCCGCGACGGCGGCCCGAAGGAGCGTCCCGCCGGGCACCGGCACTTCCACCGGCTCCATCGTGATCGTGCCGCCCCTCCGGCGGATCTCCTCCACCGCGGCTCTCGGGTCGTGGTGCTGGAGTATGATCCCGCTCACCGTACCGGGTTCGCGGCCTCCCTCGCCCGGTCGCTGAACGTGCATCGCGAGGATCGTGGGGGTCCCGGGGAAGGTAAAGACCGCCCGGCCCGAGGCCTCGGCAAATCCGGCCTCGCTCAAGCCCAGCACCTCGCGATAGAACTTGCGGGCTACCTGGATGTCGCGCACGTGGACCGTCACCGCGCTGAGACCTTCGACCGGATTCACCATGCCGGAACGACTCCCGCCGCGGGGTTGAGCGTTTCGGTCGCGGCAGGGTGTGGAGCACACCTCCCCGAAGGGGGTCCACGGGACCCGCCCCCCTCCGGGGACGCCTGACCCCCGGGCGCACCGCTAACCGCGCAGGGTGACCTTACCCCGCTTCATCAGTTCCTCGAGGTGCGACTCCGCGACCGCGGAGGGGTCGTTGCGCCGCGGGGACGGCAGAGGGCGCGCGTACTCCTTGAGGATCTCCCGGGCGTCGGCGCGTCGTTGCCGGGACCGGGCCATGAGCTCCCGGCCCTCCCGTTCGACCTCGGCGATCTCCCGCCCCAGGACATCGAGCTGGGTCAACAGCTCGGCCCGGGCCCGACCGGCGACCCGCATCTCGGCGACGAGGGCGCCCGCTGCCTCGAGCCGGGCCGGGATCTCGCCCCGGCGCTTGTCGCGTTCGGAACGGGCGGTCTCCATTTCCTCGACCAACCGGGCGACCTCCGCCCGAGCGGCGACGATGGCGGCATCGGCCTCGTGGCGCTGGCGCTCGTGTTCCGCCGCGATCTCCTTCCGTGCCTCGAACTCCTTGAGCTCTTTCGCTTTCTGGCGGAGCTCCGCGATCAGGGCATCCTCCTCCTTGATCGGAAGGGCCCGGGTCTGCTGCCGGAGCTCGAGCTCCGCCATCTCGCGCCGGACCTGCTCGGGATTCAGTCGCTCCCCCCGGTCGAACGTCAGCACGAGCTCTCTCCGCCGGATGACCGCGTCTTCCAGCTTCCGACGGGCTGCTTCACAACCCCGCCTCAGCTCGGAGAGGTGCCGGCCGAGCTGCCCGAACTCCTCGTGCAGCTGCTCCGCCTCCGCCTGCGGCGCCTGTCGGCGGTTGTACAGCTCCTGCTGCTTGGCCGAAAGTCCCCGCACCTGGCCGACCAGCTCGCGGCGCTTGTCGAGGAGGGAATTGAGGCGAGCCTCGAGCTGGCGGAGGCGGTCCCGCTCTTCCCTTTCTTCTCGCTGCCACTGTTCGGAGAAGAAGGCGCGGGGCGGCATGGACCACCGAGGCGCGGAGGGTCTAAAAAGGATTGGCGCAGGCCCGGCCGAAGGCCCGACCCGCGATTCCGCCGGAGGCCGCGCGAGCCCGTCTCTGTCGGGCCGCTTCGAAGATGGACTATCCCCCGGCCCGAGCGCCGGAACCTGCCGCAGGGGATCCGACGGCCGGTCCTCCCTGGGGTTCGACCGGCCCGCCGCAGGACGCGGGTCCGTGACCGTGGGGTCCTTCCACGGCGTTGAACGGGCGGGCGACGCTTCCTAGGGCGAACCCCTCCCGGCGCGCCGGTCCCTTTTAGTAGGGCCGGATTCGTGAGCCGACCCGACAGTTCGGATGACCGTGGCTCAAGGTGAGGCGCCGGTCCCCGGCGGCGAGGCCAAGAAACTGCCCCCCATGACCCATTACATCCTCGGCTTGTTTCGCAGGGTCCCCGATCGCGCCTCCATACCGGACGAGGAGGCGGCGCGGATCCAGGAAGGCCATATGGCGAACCTCCGACGCCTGACCGAGCAGGGGGAGCTCATCACCGCCGGCCCGTTCGAGGAAGACAGCGACCTTCGAGGGGTCCTGATCTTCTCTACCGGGTCGGTCGAGCGGGCACGGGAGCTCATGAGGAACGACCCGGCCATCACGAACGGCCGTCTGGTCCTAGATCTCTACACCTGGTTCGGCCCGGCAGGTCTCGGTGTAGGACCCGCCGGCTCGGCGGGTGAAACCGTCCCCGGCTGAGCGCGGGGCTGTGCGAGGGGCCCCGGGTTCGGGAGGCCCTCCTCGGGGGAGGAGCCGTGCGGAGGGGGGTCAAGAGGCGGGATCACGACTTGCCGGCCCTTCCGAGAAGGCCGTTGAGGGCGGTCTCCCACTCCGTCCCCATCGCCGCATCCGATCTCCCCCTCCGAACGACAAGGTCGTTCATGGCGGGGACCAACGCCGTCCGTTCGTATCGGACGGTGGCCCGGGTGGTCCCTCCCTCCAGCGCGCGCAATCTCACGTCGACGATCGTGACCATTCCCTCGGAAAGGAACGAGACATACCGGATGCGTCCCGCTTCGAGGTCGAGATCGACCGTGACCCACGTACTGGTGTGATCGCCGTGTCGGACGGTGAACACCGATCCGGGGACCTCTTCCGGGACGGAGGGGTACAGGAACTCGGGATCCCAGCCGGGGGACCATTCCCGCTCCCGGTTCGGGCCGAAGAGCGGAGCGGCCTCGCGGAGGGGAGCGCGGATGGTGAACTCAAAGCGGCTATCGCTGTGCGCCAATCGGAGGCCTTCCCCCGCGTCGCTCCTTCCCTTCATGATGAACCCCCCCGATCGAGAACCCAGCGGCTCGCGGCCCCGATCGGGGTCTTCGGGGGGTTCTACGCTCCCCGCCCTCATCAAGGACCCACCCTCACCCAGACCGCCCCCCCCGCCGGGCCTCCTGGCGTTCCGCGCTCCGGCGCGGCCGATCGGGTCTCGCCCGCTACCCCGCCTGAAATGGATACTCCGAACGGCGTCCCCTCCGGGGTGAACGCGGGTCCAAACGGCTCCCCCGCGGCAGGTCCGCTCTGCTCGGTCGCCGTCCCACGGGGCGGGGGGGCTAGGCCGGTCGATGGATCGAGGTCTTGGCGCTCGCGACGGCCGCTTGGAGCTGGCGCCAGGCCACCTGCGAACTTTGTTCCGGGGGAAGGACCCGCCCGGAGAGTTCGTCCAACCGCCGCTGGACGTACTCTCTCGCCGACAGACAGACGTGGCATCGTTGGCATTCGTCCCCGAGCGGACTACGACCTAGCCGCAGGAGAGCCTCGGACTCGCCCGACCCGATGAGGATCGTGGCCTCATGGAGCTCGCATTGGCCCGAGTCGACCATCGCCACCCGAATCCCGCGGAGGGAGAAAAAGGAGAGCGACCGGGCACCGTTGGGCGGGAGGGGCCGCGACCCTCGGGAGCCGGCGCGCGGCATCCTGGGAGCGACAAGCCAATTTTCCGGGAATGCCCCCTTCCCCTGGCCCCGAAGGGGCCGGGAGGGGGTCACGCGCTGGTCCGCGCCCGCTTTGAATCCGGGCGTCGTACCCCGGATCGGCGGGAGATGTTCGGAAGGATTCTGGCTTGCGTGGACGCTTCGCCCACCGGACAGCACGCGTGCGCCGCGGCCATCGAGATGGCGACACGATTTGGCTGTCGCCTCACCCTGCTCACGGTCCTCCCCGCGGCCGGGAAGGACCCTCAGCCCGATCTAGAACGGCTCGTTCCGATGGACTCGATGAACCGCCCGATCCCTCGGATCATGGAGGACGCCCAGTCGGAGGCGTTGAGGAAGGGGATCCCGGCGGCCGAGATCGTCTACCTGCGGGGAAAGGTCGTAGAGTCCATCCTGGAGCACCTGGAGCGCGCCCCGCCGGATCTGGTCGTCGTCGGGACCCGGGGCCTCTCCCGGGGGAGTCGGATCCTCCTCGGAAGCGTCTCGAGCCGGCTCGTCACGGAGGCACCGTGCCCGGTCCTCGTCGTGCGCACGGTCCGCGCCGCGGCCGGAAAGACGCGGGCGTCCGTCTCGCTCCGTGTCGATCCGGGATGAACCGGGCCTCCCGCGACCACCGGGTCGTTTCCGGGGCCGTGCGCTAGAGAAACGGGGGAAGTCCCCCCCCGAGGGTCCCACGGAAGCGGCGTTCCCTCACTGCCCTCTCGTCCGCTCTAGGATACGGTCCGAGGAGATCCGATCGCCACTTCACCCTAGCAAACCGTCGGATAACACTGACAAACCAACACTACATTTATAAGCGCCGAAGTCGCACGTCTAACCTGGCTCGGAGTAAGCCCCGCCGGCCGGACGCAGAACCCCGATCAAGACGACGCACCCGGGAGTTCTGCGGATCACTATTCTCAGACCGTGGGGGATGGGCCCACCCACCCGCCCCCACGGCCGTCGACACGAGGTCCCGAGGGGACCCGCGATCGCCGTCCTGGGGGGTCGAAACCTTTCGACCCGATGGCGCTAACGACCGCGTCGTCCCCGGTGGGGCTTGGCCCCACCGCGTTTCGTGCGGGGGCCCTTTCCGGGGACCTCGAGACCGACGCGCTTGGCGAGGCGGCGATGGTCGCTTTCGTCCACCCACTCCACCTCGAGATACTCCAGGAGCTCGGCGTTCGTCATCCCGATCCGCCTCCCTTCCCGGACGGTGAAGGTGTACGCTTCGATCTCGGTCGGCGTGTCGACGTACTTCCGCTTCCGATCGAACAGCGCCCGGCCGGCGCGGAACTGCTTGACGTGGCACAGCTCGTGGACGACGTCGAGGTAGAGCGTGCGCAGATCGCTCTTCTTGAGGTGATGGCTGCTGACGATGAGGTGCCCGTCCACGTCGCTCGTGCCCATGTAGCCGAACGGCGGGGAGAAGAACTCGACCTTGAGTCGGCCGAGGATCTGGGCCGCCTCCTTTCCGAACAGTTCCTGGATCGGAGGCGCTCTTTCGAACCCGCGAAAGAACTGCCGGAACGGATAGAGGCGGATCGGGGCGCGTCGCTCGATACTCACACCGTAGCCGGACTTCTTCATCGCGCTCTCGAACCCCGAAGGGTTCTCCCCCCCGACGGTCCCCGGTTCTTAGCGGCTTCGTGCGGGAGGGCGGACCCGTGCCGGCGGCCCGCGGGAGGCCAAACTTATTCCCTGCGGCTTCGCTCTCGAGCTCATGGTGCGGTACGCCGATGAGTCGGTGATCCCGATCGCCCGAGACCGGCTCTGGCGCCTGCTCGACCTCCATGCCCAGGATGGCCACATCATGAGGATCCATCCCGACGTGGTCTCCCAGCAAACCCTGAGCCAAGGCCCGGGCGAGTACGTCGTGAAGCGGGGCGTCAAGGTCCTGCGACGGACCGCCAACTCGAGCTGGAAGGTCACCTACCACGTTCCGGACCGGTTCCGATGGGAGATCGTCGACGGGAACGGACCCTGGACCCAAGGGAGCTACCTCTCGAACCAGTACTCCGACGCGCCCGGCGGGACCCTGGTCCGGTCGGAAGGGGAGCTGACCGTCGTCGGGCTTCCCGGGTTCCTGCAGAACCGGCTCGTCCGATCGGCCCTCAATCGGATCGACGAAGAAGACGTCGGGTTCCTCGCGCGGAACCCCTGAACTCCCGTACCCCGCGGCCGGTTCCGTCCGGGGCCGATTCGCGCCGGTGCGGGACGCCGTCCCGCGCGAGCTCTTGACCCCCGCCTACGGGGCGGCACCCGGGGTCGGCCGAGCCCGCAGCCGAGCCTGCTCGTCGAAGAGGTCCCTCAGGTGGCCGTTGCACAGGACGAAGTTCTTGGTGCCGACACGCGGCGCCGGAAATTCGCGCGGCTCCGGCGCCTCCGGAGAGCAGGCGTTCGAGCCGCCCACCGTGTCGGCCGGAGCGCGGCCGATCAGCTCCCGGTACGCGCGGTCGACCTCGCAGACGGGCCGGGCGGCGCGGACCGGGATCATCTCGAAGCCTAGCCGGCCGCGACCGCGTCGTGGACGACGACGTTGTCCGGCCGGGTGTCGAGACCGAGCCGAGCGAGCGTGCGCAGACTGATCGCGAGGGTGTGATCCTGAGGTCGGTAGAGGACGAGATCGAGATGGGGTACGCGGATGTGGTTCGGCCAGACGTGGATCTGATTCATACCCATCAATGCGCATCCGGAGCATTTGAGCTAGCCGACCGGTCGGAAGGTCCTCCGCCGGCCCGGGATCATCGTCCGGCGACCCGGCCGGGCAGCTCGAAGGGTGCGGCGAAGAATCGTAACGAACATGGTAGAACAGGGATCCGTCGACTTCCCCGGTTCATTCGAACAGGGTGAGAGGTCCACGCAAGCAATCCCCGCGGGTGGAGGGCGCAGGTCGTCGGGCGACCCCCCTACCTCTTCTTCTTGCTCTTGACCGGCTTCTTCGCCATCGTCACTCCCCACGCGGTCCCCGTACTTCAGTAGGCGTACCACCCCGCCCGGCACCCGGATCCGGGAGTATCGGGAGCCGATCGACCTCTGGGAGTCCGATCCGACCACGGCGGATCGTGGGATGGCAGCGAGCCTGCACCGAGGATGGCCTAGGGCATTCTCGCCGGCCTCTCGACCATCGACCGGCAGGCGCCCCACCGAGGTGACCCGCGGTTTCATGTCCGACACGGCGCGCGGCGAGTGAACCGGAATCGACCGCGCCGCCAAATCCCCTCGGGAGGAGTTCCGGGTCCGGGTGGGGGATCGCCTTGAGTCAGCCACGACCGCTCGCAAGCTCCGGGCTCCTCCAGCTCCTTTTGCTCGGCCTCGTGTGGGGAGCGACGTTCCCGGTGGCCCGGCTTGGCGTCGCCGCCGGAGCGGATCCGATCCTGCTCGTGGTGCTCGACCTTCTCCTGGCCGCCTCGCTGATGGCGGCGGTCGCGGCGCTGACGCGGACCCACCGGCCCTCCGTCCGGGCCCTCG
Source organism: Thermoplasmata archaeon (assembly GCA_052326305.1). GTDB lineage: Archaea > Thermoplasmatota > Thermoplasmata > Lutacidiplasmatales > UBA184 > Lutacidiplasma. The sequence continues at coordinate 61,994 of JBKQPJ010000019.1, forward strand.
CGCAATCCGCCGCCCTTGGCGCGCTGCTAATCGCCGGGATCAACCTACCGCTATACTGGGGGCTGAGAGGTGCAACGGGAGGCACCGCGTCGATCGTCTACGCCACGGCTCCGATCATCAGCCTCGTCGTCCTCGGGCTGCTGGGGGGTTCGATCGCGTTCCGCCGCCGCCAGGTCGCGGCGCTGGTCGTCGGTCTCGGAGGGGTCGCCGTCCTGGGATTCGCCACCGCCGGGCCCGTCCTGGTGGCCGGATTGGCCGCCCTGGCCGCGTTCGCGCTCGGTGCGGCCTGTCAGGGAACGGGCGCCGTCCTGATCGGGCGGGCGCGTCCCCGGGGAGAGGACCCGTGGGGGCTCACCTTCCAGTTCGTCGGCGCGGCCGCCGCCTCCCTCGTCGCGTTGCCGATCCTCTCCCCGGCGCCGGCGTTTCCGGTCACCGCGGCGACCGTCGGATCGGTGGTCTTTGTCGGCGTCCTGTCGCTCGTGGTCGGCTACACGCTGTTCTTCGACCTCATCCAGCGCGTCGGGGCCGTCCGGGCCAATCAGGTGACGTTCCTCAACCCGGTCGTGGCCGTCGGAGTCGGGGTCGTCGTGTTCGGGGAGCGGTTCGTACCGCTGGAACTGGGCGCGCTGGCGCTGGTCGTGCTCGCGCTGGCCCTCCTTCAGCCGGACTCGGAATCCAGGTCGTCGACGCCCGCTCCCCCCAGGGACCCGCGCTCCGAACCGGTCGCGCCGTCGAAGGGCCCCTGACCCGGATCCCGGCGCCTCCGACGAGATCGCTCAGCTCGGGGGAGACGCCTCGGCGGTGCCCCGCCCCGAGGCGGAGAGCCTTCGCTTCGCGATCATCCCGGAGAGGGCGCCGAGCATCGTCGCCCACTTTCGGAGCGGCTCGATGAGCGGCCGGTACGCGTACCCAGGGTACTTCGTTCCGTCCCGGTATCCCTGGACCGCGAGATTGACGAGGAGCGCGACGAATCCCACGGCGGTCGCCGCGAGCAGGAGCTCGCCAGCGAAGACGGCGATCCCCCACGGGAGGAGCAGGAGCGCTCCGGAGAGGACCAGGCAGAACGGCAGGGCCAGGTACACCACGTCGGAACGGGAGGCCTCGTAGGTCGTGCCGTGGGTCCTCCAGACGACGTACGCGCCGCTCGCGTACCGGTACTGCCGCTTCAGGAGCGTTCCCAGATCCAGCTCGGAGTAGTCGTGGTGGACGAACGCCTCGCGCACGTAGGCGGCCTGCCAGCCCCGCTGGATCGCCCGGTTCTCGAAGTCCTGGTCCTCGGCCCCGTTGGTGGGGAGCGCGGCGACGAGCGGTCCGAGCTCGTCGAACAGCTTCTTCCTCCACGCCGAGTTCCCCATCGGGATCGCCCATTGCCGGCGCTGGACGACCTCCTCGTAGAACCGGCGCAGGTAGGCGTCGTAGTACCTCGCCGACCGGTTGCGCGCAGTACCCGCGAGCGCCGGTGTCGGTCCCCCCGTGAACCCGGTGCGATCGTCGGCGAGCAGGGGGGCGATGAGGGCGGCGAGCCAGCCCGCGGGGGCGACCTCATCGGTATCGAGGAAGGCGACCAGGTCGGTGGTGACCGTCCGGATCGCCTGGTTCCGGCTCTCGGTGATCGTCCCGGGGGCCCGCAGGTGGACGTACCTCGGGTCGGCCGCGCGGAAGCGCTCGCAGATCGCGGCGATCTCCGGGGAGTCCCCTCCGTCCGCGATGAGCACGACGTCCGGCGGACGGCTCTGGCTCCGCAGGGAGTCGAGGCTCCGGGCGAGGCGGGGGTCGTCCTTGACGGTGACGATGACCGTGACCGTCAGTAGCCCCATCCGGCAATCCTCTGGGAAACGGAGGTCGGCTCGGGGAGCGTCAGGACCGTGCGGACCCTCGCCGGGATCTCCCCGAACGCCGAGGGGTCGAATCCGGTATCCGCTGGGCCGACCGGACGGGCCTCGGTGCCGACCACGTGCAGGTCGTAGTGCGCCCCGCTCTGGTCGACGATCTGCTTGAACTCCCCGCGGTATCCCGCGATCTGCACCCGGTCGAGCTGCTCCCGTCGGGCGGCTGGGAGGCCCTTGGCCTCGTTCCTCGACAGTCCGTCGGTCATGGAGTAGACGGTCCGGCCCACGGAGCGGTCGGCCGCGGCGAGACGGATGCTTCCCGGGTCCCCGAACGTCGCGCTCGGATCGAGGGCGGCGGCGACGGTGGTGGGGATGTCGGTCAGGCTGACCCACGCCCGGTCGCTGAGGCCGGGGCGCGCGCCGTCGGTTGGACCGGGCTTCAACCACAGCGGGACGCGGGTGATCGCCTCCTGAAGGTTCAGCCGGTGGTACATCGATCCCCCTTCCCCGAACGCCTGGCCGTGGTCGCTGGTGAGCACCAGGAGGGTGTTCTCCCAGCGGCCGTGGGCCTTGAGGTGTCCGACGAGGGTGCGGACCCTCTCGTCGATCACCTTCATCGACGAACGGTACCCGCGGCGGGACCACGCGAGGTCCTTCTCGGAGGGTTCGCGCTCTCCCCGCTTCCACTGCTCGGAGACCTGGGTCGTCCCCGCGTAGGAGAGCCAGTCCGCGAGGCCGATGGGGAGCCCCGCGTCGGCCAGGTACGGTTCGTGGGCCTCGAGAAGGTTCACGAAGAAGAAGATCGGCTCACCATCGAACTCGTTCAGTCCGGCGTCGAACTCCCGCTCGATCCACGAGGCGACGTGCGAGGGGGGGGACCCGACCAACTTGCCGCCGATCCGGTTGAGCGCATCGCAGAGCGGCGAGAACCGGGAGAGGGCGCGCATTCCCGCGACCCGGGCGCTGGAGGCGGTCGGGGCCTGGTCGAGGATCGCCACGATCGCGGCATCCTTGCCGTTCAGGGACGGGCAGCTCGCGTTCCGGGCGAGCACCCGCAGGAAGAACTCGCGGTCCCCGCCCCAGAGCACCTTCTCGAATCCGCGGGTGAGCCCGGTGTCGGGCTGCACGTAGCCGTTGGCGGAATAGCAGGCGGTCCGGTACCCGCGCGCTCGGAGGTACTCCGCGAGGGTCGGCGGGGTTCCGTTCAGGATGGCCCCCGTCTTGTAGTGGGCGCCGTGGTCCCACGGGTACAGGCCCGTGAAGAGGCTCGCATGGGACGGGATCGTCCAGCTTCCGGGGGCGACCGCCTTGGTGAACCGGAGGAACTCATCCTGTACGGACGAGAGGAACGGGAGCTCGCCCGCGTCCAACTGCTGGGTGAACATATCGTATCGGACGCAGTCCATCACTACGAGGACGACGTCCGGTTGACCTGTCCTCATGGCCGAGGTCGAATAGACGGAATCTGTAGCCTATAAGCGCTGTCGCCGGCGCTCCCGTGCTCCCGACCTCGGTGGGCTCGGACCCTGCCCTATCCGGTCCGAGGACCCCCGCGCGCGCCTCGTCCTCAGGGCGCGATGGTCCGGCCGCATCGGGGGCAGAACCCGTACTCGGGCGTGATCGACGCCCCGCACGCGGGGCAGGTCCGCACCGAGGGCGCGGATGGGACCGGAGGGGCCTGGGCCCGGAGCGGCGTCGCGGGGCCCGGAGGGGTGGGCGAGAAGGAGTACTGGCCGGGGGGGTACCCCGCGTCGGGGGGCGCCGCGGTCGACCCCTTCCCGAGCAGGCCGGTGGACAGAAGGGCCATGCCGACGAGGATCAGCAGGACCCCGACGAGGTCCGCGCTGCCGGCCGCGTTGCAGATCGCCGTGCCGCAGGGGGGCGGCTGCGGGACGCCAGGGATCAACCCGGACAGGAACGCGAGGAGCAGGCCGAAGAACGCGAGCCAGAAACCGACCAGGAGACGCCGTCGGTCGTATGCCATCCCCGCGGGGAGCGCGTGGGCGGGCTTAATCGTTCGGACGCCTCCGGCTTCCCCTCGGGAGGGCGATCAAGTGACGATGGCGCGTCTCTCGATCCGGGTGAGAGCCGGGGCCTCCCGAGACGAGCTCTCTTGGGACCCCTGGCGAGCCTGTTGGGTGGTATCCTGCCGCGAGCCCGCGCTCGGAGGACGGGCCAACCGGGCGGTGGCGGGCCTGATGGCGGGGTGGCTGGGCTCCTCCCCCGGGGGGGTCCGATGGGAGCGAGCCGGCGCCTCGCGGGACAAGGTGCTCGTGGCGGACGGTCTGAGCGAAGTCGAGGCCACAGAGCGCTTGGAGCTTCACTGCACTACCGAAAGGCCGAAGCCGCGCCGCCCGCCGGGCTCCGTCCCGCCGCAGGGTGACCCGACCCGGTCCTCCCGCCCGCGGTGACCCGAGCCCCCGCCCGCCGGCGGACCGACGGGAGGGGAACGGAGAGGCCGGGCTCGGGGACCTTAAGGTCAGTTGGATCGCGCCCGGCGTGGGGGCGCGCCCACGAGGAGGAAGACCACCGATCCGAAGGCGAGAACGGCGATCCCCACGGCGCTCGCCCACCCCGCCGGTTCGGGCCAGGGAAGAAGCACGCCGGCAGCTATGACCGCCGCGACGACCGGGGCCACGAAGAACGCGGCCCACCGGACGACGTGCTGTCGATCGCTAAAGACCTCGGAGGAACCCAAGCGCTCTCGTCCCTCCCGACGGCTCTTTCCGTCCACCCGGAAGGTCGCGTACTGGCGGCAGAGCGGGCAGCGCATGTACCGACTTCGCCCCAGGCGGACGGCTGTGAGCGACGTCCCGGGGACGAACTCGTAGTCGAAGGAACCGCGGCAGTGGGGGCAGGCGAGCGCGACGGTCGGCGGGCTCATGGGCGGTCGAGGTCGCCCGCAGGGGCGGGAACGGACGTCCCCGCGGAGCCGCGTGCCTCGGCCGGGGTCGGGGCGAAGATCGGTCCGCCGACGTCGTTCTCGGGGGGAAGGCCGAAGAAATCCCGCACCACGCGACGGGTGAACCCCCAAAGGAGGTGCCCTTCGAATCGGCTCGCCGGTACCTCGAGGGGCCCTCGGCGGGTGACCGTGCGGACCGCTTCCGGGGGGTCCAGGCAGTTCCGGGGGAACCAGAAGACGTGGGCGACCTCTCGGGCGTTGAACGCCGTCGGGGCCCGACCCGCGGGGGACAGCTCGGCGGCGAAGACCGCGACCTCGAGCCCGAATCGGGGGGCCGGCCGCGTCCCCACGAACCGCAGGGGGCCTGCCAGGTCCCCCTCCGATAGGCCCACCTCCTCGGCGAGCTCGCGGAGGGCCGTCACCCGAAGGTTCCCGTCTGTCTCATCGACCCGGCCGCCGGGCAGCGCGACCTCTCCCGACGCGGGGTCGGTGGGGCTCCTCGAACGCTCGATCAGAAGGACCTCGGCGTCGGCCACGCCCTCGCGCAGCACGACGGTCACGGCGGCCCCGGCGATCGCGACGGGCGGGTCAAGCACCGGGAACCGACCAAGCAGGTCGGCGATCGAGGATCGGGCGGGCCGGCCGGGGGACGTCGAGGGGGCCCCGCCGCTCATGTCTGCCAGTCGTACGTGACCTTTCCCTGGGTGACGGAGCGGTCCGTCGGGTGCTCGGAGGCGGTGCCCACAAGCCGTTCCAGAGCCGAGAGGCGGCGGCGGAGCTCGGCGATCTCCTTGCGGAGCTGCTCGACCTCGGCCTCGAGCTCCGGAGGGAAAGAGGGGGTCATCGGTCTCGAATCGGCGGACCGGAAGATAAGCTCGAGGATTCCCGAGCCGTTCAGGCGCTCGGGGAACCCTCCACGGCCGATACGAACGTTCGGATCGCGTCGGAGGTCTCCTGCGGCCGCTCCAGGGGAACCATGTGGCCGGTCTGGGGAAGGATCCGGATCTGGGCCCGGGGGATCGACTGCCGCAGGATCCGGCCGTGGGCCGGATCGATCACCGCATCGTCCATCCCCTGGACGATCAGCACCGGCAGCCCGAGCGTGCCGACTCGGTTCCGCTCGTCGAACCGGTCGATCGCGTGCGTCCAGCCGGTGACGGGTCCGAGGTCCCGCTGCCCGATCCCCTCTCGGACCCGGTCGGCGAAATCGAGGTGGGCCTCGATCCAATCCGGGTAGTACAGGTCCTTCAGCAGCCGGAGCGCGTACGCGTCGGGTCCCTCCTTCGCGTACGTCTCGGCGAGCCGTTCGGTGATCGACCGGGTATGCGCGTCGGTGTACGCCGCCCCGCTGATCATCGTCACGCTGCGGGTGCGCCCCTTCTGGTCGAGTCCGGCGCGCAGGGCGAGGAGCGCTCCCCCGCTGAGCCCGACCCAGTGCGCCGAGGGGATCTCTTTGACGTCGAGCAGGTGCACGACGTCCCCCAGGAGCTCCTCGAGGGTGAACCGGGAACCCGGCGGCGCGGGGGTGCGCCCGTGACCCCGCAGGTCCGGGGCGAGGACGCGGAACTGGCGGGCGAGGACCGGCGTGACGGCGTTCCAGATCGTGCGGTCTCCCCCCACGCCGTGGAGCAACAGCACGACCGGGCCGGTCCCCTCGTCGTGAACGTCCAGCGGGGCTGGGGATGCGACCGGGGCAGCCACGTAGCGGCCGGTGTCCGGCGCCTCTTTACCTCTGCCGGGAGCCCTACGAGGGCCTAAATAGGGACCCCGGAGTAGAACCGGGCGATGGCGCGCGGCGTGATGCTCATGAGCGGCGGCATCGACTCGCCGGTGGCGCTCAACTACCTGCTCCGGCAGGGACACGATCTTTTGGCCGTCCACCTGGACAACCGGCCGTTCACCGACGACTCTCCCCTCGCCAAGGTCGTCGACCACCTCACCCTGCTGCGCGAGCGGTACCACCAGCCGATCCCGATGTACCTCCTGCCGCACGGCCCGACCCAGATCTCGCTGATGCGGAACACCGACCGGCACTTCGGCTGCGTCATGTGCCGCCGGTTCATGTGGCGGTCCGCCGAACGGATCGCGGAGCGGGAGGGCGCGACGTTCCTCGCCACGGGCGAGGCGCTGGGCCAGGTGGCGTCCCAGACGCTCTCCAACATGCGCACCGCGACCGCCTCGGTCAAGCTTCCGATCGTGCGGCCCCTCATCGGGTTCGACAAGCAGGAGATCGAGACCGTGGCGAAGGAGATCGGCACCTATGGGATCTCCATCCGCCCCGGCGTCTGCTGCCAGGCGGTGCCCGACAAGCCCGCGACCCGCTCGAACCTCGTCCAGATCCTCCGCGAAGAGGAACGCATCGACGTCGAGGACATGATCGACCAGTGCGTCCGGAACGCGGTCATCCTCTAACCTGAATGACCCCCCTGACCCTGCCATCGTGAGGATCCCAGATACCGCCGCGGGAGCCTGCTGATCATAGCCCGCTCTGGAGGACGTGGACCGCAGTGGCCGGCGGGACGGGCTGCGAGGGGGAGTTGGGACCTATCTCTAATCCAGGGGCTCGAACCGAAGGGTCTATCAAGGGGGTCCCAATCCGACCTCGGGCGAGCCAATGGGATATCAACAGAACGTGGGGGCTCCAGGGATGGAACCTCCCGAGGCGCAGACAATCAGATCGATGCTGCACGTCGCCCGGATCCTCGCGATCATCCTCGGAATCTTGGTCCTGATCGGCGGGCTGATCTACGTGGCGGCCATCGCCTACTTCGCCAGCGTCTGTTCGACGTTCGTAGGCTACGATCCCTACTGCGGCAGCGCCATCGCCGCCGCCCTCGTCCCCGCGATCTATCTGGTGATTCTGGGAGTCGTGGCGATCTTCGTCTACATGCAGATGAGGTCGATCGAGGCGAAGGTCAATGCCCGGCAGTTCGAGGCGGCGAAGTCTCAGACCTTGATCTGGATGATTCTTGGGTTCATCTTCGGCATCATTCTCGGCGTCCTCCTGCTCATCGCTTACCTCAAGTTCGACCCTCTGATCACCTGGCAGCGGGGCCAAGCCGGAGGCGCTATGGGGTATGGCGTCCCGCCGATGGCGGCGGCTCCCGGCATGGCGTATCCCCCTAGCGCGGGTGCCCCTCCGGCCGCGGGCCAGCGGTTCTGCTCCTCGTGCGGTTCCCCGAACGCCCCCGGCGCGCAGTTCTGCGCGAAGTGCGGCGCGGCGATGCCGCCCTAGGCCTCGCGGACGCATCGGACTAGGACCGTCCCCCGACTCCTCGATCGCCCCACCTGCGCGGCGGCGAAAGCCCGGGACGGCCTGCAGACCGTGGCAACGACCCCGAGCCCCCCGCAGGAGCGTTATCGCACGCTTCGGCTCTGTTCGGGCGGCGGCGGCTTCGAGGCGATCCCCCGCCGGCCCGCGCGGATCGACCTGGTGCGGCTGAGGACGCGGCTCACGGCGGCGGGGATCGGCGCGGTCGACGCCCGCGTGATGCTGATCGCCGCCTTCGAGGCGGAAGTAACGATCTCCGTGGGGGGCCGGATCCTGATCAAGACCTCCGAGGCGGCGCTCGCCGAGCAGTTGTTCGATCGGGTGCTCTCGTTGTTAGCGGACGGTTCTGCGGGGGAGCCTTCCCCCGAAGCCGGACGCCGTTCAGTTTAAGGGCGGTGGGCCCGTTCCGGTGCCGGACGGGATCGTGCGCGAGGCGTGGGTCATCGGGGCGAGCTCGAACCGGTTCGGCAAGATGGCCGAGAGCGCCCGCGAGGCCGCTACCCGCGTCGCGATGGAAGCGATCATTCAGTCCGGCCTCGCGCCGAAGGATATCGACCACACCTTCGTGTCGAACTGTTTCGGGATCTCCGAGCACCAGGGGTTCGTCGGCCCGCTCATCAACAGCGGCCTCGGGATCCCCGACGTCCCGTCGGTGACGCTCGAGTCGGCCTGCTCCTCTTCCAGCGCCGCCCTCCACGAGGCATACGTACACGTCGCGGGCGGCTTCGCGAACGCCGCGCTCGTCGTCGGGGCCGAGCGGCTCTCGCACCTTGACACGCTGGCCGCGACGAGCTACTTCGCGATCGCCGCGGACTATGCGTTCGAGACGAAGAACGGCGCGACGTTCCCGGGGCTCTACGCCACGCTCGCGAGCGCCTACGCGAAGGAGTTCCCGACCCCGCCCGAGATGCTCGGGGCGATCGCCATCAAGAACCACGCGAACGGGGCCCGGAACCCCCGCGCCCACTTCCAGAAGGAGATCTCGATGAGCACCTACCTTGCTTCGCCGATGATCGCCTCCCCCCTGCGCCTCTACGACTGCTGCCCTTTCTCGGACGGGGCGGCGGCCCTGGTCGTGGCCGCCAAGGAGTTCGTGAGGTCGCCGGTCACCGAGCCGCTCGTCATCCGGGCGTCGGCGCGGGCGGGGGCCGTGACCGACATGCAGGATCGCCCGGACCTGCTCGGCCTCCCCTCGACGCGGACCGCCGCGCAGAAGGCGTTCCGACAGGCCGGGATCGAACGGTCGAAGATCGACTTCCTCGAGGTGCACGACTGCTTCACGATCGCCGAGGCGCTGGCGCTCGAGGACCTCGGGTTCTTCCCGAAGGGCCAGGGGGCGCGGCAGGCCGCCGACGGGGTCACCGTGCGGGACGGGAAGCTCCCCGTCAACCCATCGGGCGGTTTGAAGGCCAAGGGCCACCCCGTGAGCGCGACCGGCGCCGCGCAGGTCGTCGAGGTGTTCGAGCAGTTCAACGGCCTCGCGAAGGGCCGCGAGGTCCCCCGGACGGAGACGGCCCTGACCCACAACGTCGGGGCGACCGGGGGCTCCTGCTCCGTCCACATCTTTTCCCGGCGGTAAGGGGGATCGACCGCGTCCGACCCCGTCCCCACCGCTCCGCACTCGATCGAGGAGTTCGTCCGCGGCTACGAGGACGGCGGCGTCCTCCGCGGGTTCCGCTGTCCCCGCTGCCACCATCTGAGCGCGACGTGGGGCCTCGCGTGCTCCCGGTGCGGCGCTTTCGGGCTCGAGGAAGCGGCGCTCGCGCCGACGGGGAGGGTCGTGGCGCTCACCGTGCTCTCCGTCCCCGGGGAGGAGCTCGTGAACGAGGCGCCGTACGCCTACGTCGTCGTCGAGCTCGACGGGGGCGGTCGGGTCACCGGCTGGATGCCCTCGGTCCGCTCGGACGCGGACGTGGCGCTCGGGGACCGGGTCCGCTTCGTGCCGAGCTACAAGCCGGGGGTCCAGTTCGTCCGGGAGCCGGCGGAACCCCAAGGAGGGTAGCGGGGCATGGACGCGGCCGAGTCGACCTCCCCGGAGCGACCGTGGCTCGCCAAGTACCCTGCCGGCGTTCCCGCCCACGTCGAGGTCCCTCCCCAACTGCTGACGGAGGTCGTGGAGGAGAGCGTCCGGCGCTGGGGCGACCGTGCGGCGCTCATCTTCTACGGCGCCCGGTGGAGCTACGCGCGGTTCTGGCAGGAGAGCGAGCGGTTCGCGGCCGCCCTCGCCCGGGAGGGGATCGGCCCCGGCGACCGCGTGGCCTTGTACCTTCCGAACTGCCCCGCCTATCCGATCGCGCTGTTCGGCATCCTGCGCCTCGGGGCGATCGCGGTCCAGATCAGCCCCCTCTACCTGGGCCAGGACCTGGTCCGCCTCCTCGACGACTCCGAGCCGAAGGCGCTCGTGACCCTCGAGATCCTGTACCCGAACCTCGCGCGCGTTGCGTCTGCGCACGCGGTGCCGGTGGTCTTCGTCGCCCGGCTGCGGGAGTTCTATCCGATGTTCGCGCGCCCGTTCGTGAACCTCGTGCTCCACCGGCAGGGCCGGACGACCGCGTTCCCGAAGGACGGCTCGGTCCGGTCGTGGCGGAGAGCGGTCCGGGCCCCCGCGTCGGTGCCGCTCTACCGGGGCGACCCGGCGACGACGGTCGCCGTGTTCCAGTACACCGGTGGAACGACCGGGGTCCCGAAGGCGGCGACGCTGACCCACCGGAACCTGGTCGCGAACGCCACCCAGTTGGACGCCTGGAACACCACCCGCGAACCGGGGAAAGAGGTCGTGCTCGCCTCCATCCCGTTCTTCCACATCTACGGCCTCACCGTAGCGCTGCTGCTCGGGCTGGTCGAGGGGGCGACGATCGTCCTCCAGACGCGTCCCGACGTCCCCGAGCTCCTGAAGCTCGTCGACCGATATCGCCCGACCCAGTTCTCGGGCGTCCCCTCGCTCTACCAGGCGTTCGTCCAGCGCCCCGACCTGGGAGGCTACCATCTGCGCTCGATCAAGTTCTGCATGAGCGGCTCGGCCCCTTTGCCGGCCGCCGTCCAGCGCCGGTTCGAGGAGCTCACCGGGGCGAAGCTCGTCGAAGGGTACGGCCTCAGCGAAACGTCGCCCGTCACTCACGCCAACCCGGTGAAGGGGGAGCGCCGGGCGGGCTCGATCGGTCTTCCCCTGCCCGACACCGACCAGCGGATCGTCGATCCCCTCGACCCCACCCGCACGCTCCCTCTCGGCGAAGTCGGCGAGCTCGACGTCCGGGGTCCCCAGGTGATGCTGGGGTACTACCGCCAGCCCGAGGAGACGGCCCAGGTCCTGCGGGGCGGCTGGTTCCTCACGGGCGACATCGCCCGTCTCGACGCGGACGGCTATGCCTACATCGTCGACCGGAAGAAGGACGTGATCATCGTCGGGGGCCTGAAGGTCTACCCGCGGGAGGTCGAGGAGGTACTCCTCCAGCACCCTGCGGTCGCCGAGGCGGCGGTCGTCGGCGTACCGGACGCCGCGCATGGGGAGGTGGCGAAGGCGTTCGTCGTCGCGAAGTCCGGGTCGACCGTCACGGAAGCGGCGCTGATCGGGTTCGTGCGGGAGCGGATCGCGCACTTCAAGGCGCCCCGGTTCGTCGAGTTCCGCGACAGCCTGCCGCGCAGCGGCATCCAGAAGGTCCTGCGTCGCGCGCTGCGCGAGGGGGCCGCCGCCGCCCCGCCCCCTACAGCCCCCGCGCGATGAGGTCGCGGGCGATCACGAGGCGCTGGATCTCGTTCGTCCCCTCGAAGATCTCGCCGATCCGGGCGTCGCGATATGCCCGTTCGACCGGGGTCCCCCGGATGTAGCCGAGGCCCCCGTGGATCTGGAGCGCCTCGTCGACGACCTCGGACGCCCACTCGGAGGCGAGGCACTTCACGATCGCGGCCTCGCGAGTCTTCTCCTGGCGCTCGAGCCGGCCCCACTGGGCGGGTACGGTCCCCATCCGGTCCTGGCGGGCGGCGGCGTGGTAGACGAGGTGGCGGAGCGCCTCCGCCTTCATCGCCATGTCGGCGAGCTTGAACTGGATCGCCTGGTGCTCGACGATCGGGAGGCCGAACTGGGTGCGGTTCTTGGCGAACTCGAGGGCCCCGGTGGTGGCCGCCTCGATGCCGCCGAGCGACGCCGCGCCGAGGGAGACGCGACCCACGTCGAGGGCGGTCATCGCGACGTGGAACCCCTTGCCGACCTCGCCCAGCACGCACTCCGGGCCGAGCTCGACCCGGTCGAGGATCAGCTCGGCCGTCGAGGTCCCGTGGAGCCCCATCTTCTTCTCGCACCGCCCCACTCGGAAACCCGCGGAGTCGGTGTCGACGACGAACGCGGTCACCCCGCCGTTCGGGCCGAGCTTCACGTCGTTCGCCGCCATCACGACGATCGTGTCCGCCTCGCGGCCGTTCGAGACGTAGATCTTGTTGCCGGTGAGGGTCCAACGGTCGCCCTTCCTCTCGGCGACGGTCCGCAGAGCTCCCGAGTCGCTTCCCGAGCCCGGCTCGGTCAGGCTGAACGCGAGGAGCCTCTCGCCCCTCGCGGCGGGCACGAGCCAGCGGCGCTTCTGCTCCTCCGTCCCGTAGTAGAGGAACGGGGTCGTCCCGAGCGAGGTGTGGGCGCCGACGATCGTGCCGTGGGAGGCGTCGACCTTCCCGAGCTCTTCGAGGAAGATGCAGTAGCCGACCTTGCCGAGCCCCAGGCCGCCGTACTCCTCGGGGACCGGTATGCCGAAGTACCCCTCCTCCTGCATCCGCCGGATGCTCGCGCGGGGGAACTCCTCCGACTCGTCCATCGCCGCCACGACCGGGGCGACCTCCTTCGCGAGGAACGCCCGCGCGGCGGTCCGGAACGCCTCCTGGTCCGGGGTGAAGGAGAATTCGATCGGCATCTTCATTCCCCCCGGAACTTCGGGGGTCGGCGCTCGGCGAAGGCGGTGATCCCCTCGAGGAGGTCCGAGCTCGACAGGACCTCGTCCCGGAACAGCTCGAGCTCGAGCCGGGTCCCGTCCGCGAGCGGCCGCTCGGCTCCGCTGACGATCGCGCGTTTCGCGGCCCGTACGGCCCTCGGGGCCCGCTGGCCGATCGTGTGCGCGAGGTCCCGGGCGGCCCGGAGCTCCTGTCCGGCAGGAACGACCTTGTTCACGAGCCCGATCCGCAGCGCCTCGGCGGCCGGGATCATCGCACCGGTGAAGATGAGCTCCTTCGCCTTGGCAAGGCCGACCAGGCGGGGAAGCCGCTGCGTCCCGCCGTACGCCGGCATCAGCCCGTAGTTCACCTCGGGAGCGCCGAGCTTCGCCGACTCCCCGGCGATGCGGATATCGCAGGCGAGGGCGAGCTCGAGCCCCCCTCCGAGCGCCAGGCCGTTGATCGCCGCGATGACGGGGACCGGTAGCGCGGCGAGGCGCGCGAAGAGCTCCTGCCCCGACCGAACGATCTCGGGGGCCTTCGAGAGGTCGAGGGTGGCCATCTCCTTGAGGTCGGCCCCCGCGCTGAAGTACTGACCGTCGCCCGCGAGGACGACCGCGCGGCACCCCGGTGCCTCCGCGATCGCGTCGACCCGGTCCGCGAGCTCGGCGAGGAGCCCCGTGGAGAGGGCGTTGACGGGGGGGTTCTTGAGGATCAGGATCTCGACGCCATCGTCCTCGCTCTTGTGGACCACCCGTTGCTCGGCCGCCATCGAGGCCCGCCCCGGCACCGGAACGACCGGACGGCACTTAATGGAACCCGACGGACGGGCGTCGGACCTCGGGGGCGGTAAGTAGTCGGGCTCGGTGGTGGGCCGATGGCCCGTCGCGAGCTCCTTTCGCTCTCGCTCTACTCCCTCCTCGCGAGCAACCGGGGCGGCCTGTTCGTGGTGTACCTGCCCCTCTACTTGGTCGAGGTGAAAGGGGCCACCCTTCCGATCGCGCTCGCGATCCTGACGCTCGCCTACGTGCCCGCGAGCCTGATCGGACCATGGGTCGGTCGGCTCTCGGACAGGGCCGGCCGGCGTCGCCCGTTCCTGATCGCGGGCGAGGCCGCGGCGTTCCCGTTGTTCTTCGCGATTCTCTTCGCCCCCGGCTACCTCGCCGCGGGGTCGCTGTTCATCGCGGCCGAGCTCGCGCTGGCGATCGGAGGACCGGCGTACACGGCCTACGTCGCCGACGTCACGCCCCACGGGGAGCGGGGGTACGGGTACGGCCTCCTGAACGCCACGTCGAGCGCCGGGGGGATCCTCGGGTTCGCCCTCGCCGGTTTCGTCACGTTCACGTTCGGGTTGGCCGCGCTGTTCCCGTTCGTGGTCGTCGTCATGGTCGGGACTCTCAGCGTCGTGCTGTTCGTCGTGCCCGAGGTGAAGATCGAACCTTCGGTCCGGCGGCGTCCGTCGTTCCAGGAGGCGAAGCCGGTCGTGGCGTTCTCGGTCTCGGTGTCGATCCGGGCGATCGGGAGCGGCGCGATCGGCACGTTCTACGGGTACTACGCGGCGAGCCTCGGGGCGAACGACCTTGAGATCAGCGTCCTCGCCATCGCGGGCCTCGCCACCGCCGCGCTCGTCTCCCTTCCGCTTGGCCGACTGATCGACCGCCGCGGCGAGATCCGGGGCATCTGGTACGGGACCCTCCTTTCTCTCGTGTCGGTCGGATTCTTCGTCGTGGCCCGAGATTGGTGGACGATCATCCCCGCCCAGTCGGTGCGGATGGCCGGCCTCGCGCTCGTAGGACCCGGCATGCAGGCGTGGGTCGCCCGGATCTCGCCGCCCGGCCGTCGAGCGGAGGATATGGGGATCTTCACGCTGGTCAACTCCACGTTGTGGAGCATCGGACCGCTCGTCGGGGCGGCGGCGATCCTCGTGGCGGGATACCTGGGCCTCTTCGTGATGGCGGTCGTGACGACCGTCGTCTCCCTGATCGTCATGGAGTTCCTCTACGGGGAGATCACCAATCGTGGAACTCCCTACAGTTCCGTGACGTAGCCGGATGGCGGTCTCGCGGGCGGGGGTTCGGCCCTAGCATCTGCTCGGGCTCAGCGTTGATGAGAAGCCCCCTTCGAAGGGGCTGGCGCCCCCCTCTCAGGGCGAACGGAGTCGCTCGGCAGAGGATTCGGACGAAGGTGGTTCGAAGGCGGGGACGGGTCTACCCGGCGTCCTCGACTCTCTTCAGGACCCGGAGCGCCTTCAAGGTGATCCACTTGCTGGGCTTGCCGGGCGCCTCGATCACGAGCGGTTTGATCTTCTTCTTGTCCGGTTGGACGGTCAGCCCCGGCCCGAGATCCGGATGGGACCGGTCCATGAGCCAGCGGCCGTCGCTCCGGCGCTTCTCGATGAGGATCTTCAGGGCCGGCTTTAGCCGCCGGTCGCCCCCGAACCCGAGCTGGGTGAGCACATCGAGCCCGTCCAGAATGTCGTAGAAGTAGTGGTTCGGATAGTGGAGCCGCAGCCAGGGGGCATAGGGCCGCCCCTCCTCGAACAGCTTTCGCTCGAGATAGAACTCCGCCCCCCTCGAGATGGCCTGCTCCATCTTGGGCGAGCGTTTCGCCTTCGGCAGCGCCGCGAAGGCGGCCAGGGGCTCCCAGACGTCCAGGGTCCCCGCCGTGTCCTGGGAACAGTTCCATCCGCCGTCCTTCCGCTGGTCCTCGAGCAACCAGTCGTAGAGCTTCCGGACCCGCAGGTCGTCCGCGTACCCGAACCGGGTCAGCATGCGGGCGGTGTTCGCCGAGATGCACGCTTCCTCGTAGAAGAAGTTGAACGGGGAACTGCGTCGGAGCTTGTACTCGAAGATGAGGTCCGCGACCTTCTTGATCCGGGGGTTCGTCGCGTCGAGTCCCAGGTCCGAGAGGACCAGGGCCCGCCAGTTCGTGGCGAGGAAGGTGGGGAAGTAGAGGAAGTTGACCCATTCCTCGACGTTCTTGGGCTCGCGCCCCTCCCAGAATCCCTTGGGCCCCTGGATCCCCAGTTGGTCGCTCGCCCAACCCACGCGGGAGATCCTCGAACGGGCCGACCGCACTTCGGGATCGTCTTCCTTGCGCTCGAGCAGGTCGACCAGTGTGTAGTATCGAACGGCCGGCTGGTCGCCTTCCAGGAGCCACGGGATGACGTTGGCGGCTTCGGCGCGGTGGATGGATTCGGATCTCTCCTTCAGGGGCGGGTAGGTCTTCGTTGTCACTGCCTCCCTCAATATATGACCCGTACTGAGGGGTGGTGGAACGCCCGTTCTGCCCGGCCCGATTCCGCGTCATACCACCGAGAATTGAATCGGCTCGGCGAGCGCCGGCGCTTGGGGAGCACGTAGGGATTCGTTCGTCCACCCCGGAGGTTGAGTGACCTCGATGGGGTCAGTCCGCGAAGGTCCAGGTCACCCTTCCTCCTCTCAGCGGCCGAGCCCGAGGGGCGGGGGTTTAATCTAACTGTACCGGTCCGCGGGACGTGCCCTCGGACCGACGACTCGCCGCCATCATGTTCACCGACCTGGTCGGGTTCACTTCCCTGACCCAGGCGAACGAGCAGCAGGCTCTCAAACTGCTGGACACGCATTACCGGCTCCTGAGGCCCGTCTTCGCTCAACACCGCGGGCGGGAGATCAAGACCATCGGCGACTCGTTCCTGATCGAGTTCGAGAGCGCGCTCGATGCGACGAACTGCGCGATCGACGTCCAGCGACGAATCCGGGAGTACAACTCCTCCGCCCGGGAGTTGGATCGGTTTAGTCTTAGGATCGGGGTCCACCTTGGGGACGTAGTGCATGCGGGGGACGACGTCCTGGGGGATGCCATCAATATCGCCTCCCGCATCGAGCCGTTGGCCGAACCCGGGGGTGTGTGCATCTCCGAGCAGGTCTACGCTCAGGTGCGGAACAAGGTGCCCCAGTCGTTCTCGAAGCTGGCCCCGGTCGACCTCAAGAACGTGACCTACCCGGTGGATGTCTACAAGGTGGAGCTACCGTGGGAGAGGGCGGCCCCTCCCACCGAGCGGCCGGCACTTGAGACCTCCCGGCGCCTCGCGGTCCTTCCCCTGGCCAACATGAGCGCGGATCCTCAGGACGAGTTCTTTGCCGACGGACTCACGGAAGAGATCATTTCGGAACTCTCGAAGGTCCCGGGGCTCCGGGTCATCGCACGAACCTCCGTCATGAGGTATCGCGGGACGACCAAGGGCGTCTCCGAGATCGGAAAGGAACTGCGCATCGGGACCGTCCTGGAGGGGAGCGTGCGACGCGCCGGGAACCGGATCCGGGTGACCGCGCAACTGATCGACGTGGGGACCGAGGAACACCTCTGGTCCGAGAAGTACGATCGCGAGCTCGTCGACGTGTTCGCGATCCAAACGGAGATCGCGAAGGAGGTCTCGACCGCGCTCCATCTCGCGCTGCCTCCCACTCCCGCGACCCGGCGACGACCCCCGCTCAACCTCAACGCGTACAAGGCCTATCTCCGCGGCCGGTACCTTTGGAACCGTCGCAGCGACGAGCAGGTCCGAGCCGCGCTCACCTCGTTCGAGGAAGCGCTCCGACTCGACCCGCAGTTCGCGGAGGCCAGTTCGGGGATCGCCGACTGCTACTCGATCCTGGTCGATCGAGGGTCGATCCCCTCCAGCGAAGGGGCCCCGAAGGCCACGGCCGCGGCGGAGCGAGCCATTCAGCTCGACGAGACGAATGCCGAGGCCCATGCTTCGCTCGCTCTCCTTCTGGACCGGGAATATCGGTGGGCGGAGGCGGAACGGGAGTACGAGCGAGCCATCCAGTTGAACCCGGGGTACGCCTCCGCCCATCAATGGTACTACATGCACCTCATGGCCCGCGGCCGACGGGATCAGGCGGCCGGCGAGCTCGATCGGGCCGAAGAGGCGGACCCGCTCTCCCCGGTCATACTGTTCCATCGGGCCTGCCATACCTGGATCGTCGGGACGGACGAAGCGACCATGGCCTCCTTCACCCGGGCGGCGGAGGTGGGCGGGGACCTCGATTTCCTGGGATTCTACCGGCTGGTGTTCTACGCCTCGAGATCCATGCGAGCCGAGGCCCGGGAGCTCGGAGACAAGGTGACCGCAGCGGGGTACCGTCCGTATGGAGTCGTGACCCCGGTGATGATCCAGGCAGTTCTGGGACAACGGGAAGAGGCCTATCGAGCCCTGGATGAGCTCATGGAGAGCGCCAAGGCCCAGTTCGTCCCTTCTTTCGGAATCGCGTGGACCTATGGCGTACTGGGGGATGCGGACCGGTTCTTCGAGTGGTTGCCCCGTGTCGCGGACGAAAGGGGTCGTTCTCCGTTCGAGTTCGTCTCGTTACCGCTCTTCGAGAAGCTTCGGGGAGATCCCCGGTTTCAGGAGTACCGTCGATTATGCCGGCTGGTGAGTTGACTCGACATCCGTCCTCACCGGGTCGATCTCCCTCACCGAGCCAACGAACGGGTTCCCCTCGGGGAGCACTGCTCGACCGGAGCGGTTTCGTGCCCTTGCGTCCGAGGCGGCCGCCGCCCGAGCCCCGAAGGCGACCCCCACGTCGGTAAGCCGAAGGCAGCGCGCTCCGTGAACAGTCCGGTCCTTCGGGGCTCGATGCCGTACTAGGCGATGCGGCCGAGCCTCGCGAGGGGCACCCCGTCGACGGAGATCGTGCCCCCGCCGAGCATCGCGAAGCCCGTGAACGGGATCCGGGCTTTTCCCCCGGCCACCGCATTCCCCCCGATGCCGACCAGGACCGCGCCCTCCTCGCAGTCCTCGCAAGGAGGCAGCTCTCTCGCCAGAGGGTTCAGGCCGATCGAAAGGTAGCCGATCCGGTCCCGGCCCTTCGGTGCCGCCCGGAACGCGGTCTCGAACGACGCGCGCCCGACCTCGGTGGAATGCCCGACCAGGCGTCCGTCCTCGAAGGTCCAGCGGCTTCCCGCGAACCGCTCGTAACGGCCCATGTCGTAGACCGGTCGATTGCTTACGAGGACACCGGACGCATCGCATCCGTCGAGGGGGGCGAAGAGCTGGCCGGAGGGGTTGCCCTCGAGCATCCCTTGGGGCCGATCCTTGGTGGCTCCTCGGGGGATCCCCGAGTTGATGGCCGAGGGACCTCCTCGGAGCGAGATACGAAGGTCGGTCCCGTTAGGGTGACGAATCCGGAGCTCGGAGCCGCGGGAGAGCCGATCCGCCACGCGGGACCCCTTGGCGAGCATCTTGCGAGCGTCGACCGCCCCCGCCGCGACAAGCCGTTCGCGCCAGGCCGACCCCCGCAGCCCGAATCGCCGGGCCGTCGCATCGCTCGCGAGCCCGAGGGACATGCGGTAGCCTCTCAGCTTGCCTTTCCTCGCTGCCGCGTACCACTCGTCGTTGAAACCGATGAACTTTGAACCGAACCCGCCGATGTCGATCGCCTTGCGCATGTCGGCCGGTCCCCAGAAGTACAGGTACGCGGATGCGTTCTCGACCGCCCCTCGTTCCGCCGCGGAGAGGTGCCGGAACGGGCCGGTGGTCTTGGAGGCGACGGCGCTCCACCAGGCGGCATCGTCCTCGAAGAGCACCGAGGGCTGGGCTCCGAGGCGCCGGGCTTCCTCGACGAAGGCACGGGTGTACTGGAGGGTGTGGTTCCACGACTCGATGATGACCGAGTCCCCTCGCTTGAGGCGGAAGTTTCGGCCCAGGAGGGCGCGGGCGAGGGAAGCGACGGGTCCGGTCACACCCCTCACAAAGACCCCCAGTATTTACGCAATGATTCGTGGCAGAGAGTGCCCGGCACCCTCGAAACACGTGCACGAAGGACCTCCGGCTGGCGTGTACCCCCGCATCAGCACGAGTCCCCTCGGGGCGCTTTCTCTGTTTACTGTTGGTCTCCCCGAGAGCTCGCTCGGGGTCGCGACCTAGTGTGGTGTACCAGCCAGACCTACGTTTAACCGGTTCCGAGTGACCTTGACGAGGATCTCGTCAGCGGTCGCTCGCCACTGGAACGGGCGAGGAATCTCGTT
>JBKQPJ010000020.1:0-63686 GCA_052326305.1 Thermoplasmata archaeon
GGCCGCGCGCCCACGACTCGAGCTGACGGCGCTCCTCCGGCGCCAGAGAGATCGCAGGGGCGACCCGCACATACGAAGCAGAGAGCCCCCGGCTATAAGCTCACCCATTCATCGGACGGCACACTAGGGAGAGATCCACCGGAGGGTGGAGTCGGTCGGGTCGGTCCGCGATTCGCGGACCCCGCGGTGGAACTCGGGGAGCCAGGGAACGCTCGACAGCGCCTCTTCTACGGCGGGAAGTCGGGTGGAGTTGCGGCGCCACCGGTGGGCCGCTATCCGGTCGAACCCCTCGACGGGGTTCGAGTACCCGACGGTCAGCACGAGGGCGGCCCCCCCCACCAGCAAGAGGGTGAACCCGACGAACTCGATCAGCAGCCCGATCCCCACGACGTTGTTGGTCGAGGTGATCAGCCCGAGACCGGTGAGAAGCGCCGCTCCGAGCGAGAGCAGGGTACCCCAGAGGAACGGGCCAAAGGCGTAGGCATGGACGCGGGCGACTCGGCGCGACTCGTCGGCGACCGTGACGAACGCCCGCCATACCCCCGCGAGCGGGGCGTCGGGCTGGGGGGAGGTGTTGGTCCCCAGGTGGGCGATGACCGTCCGCGCGAGGTCGAGGTCGAGGCGCTGGTACGTGGCGATGTCGCCCCCGAGCATCGTGGCCAGGGCGAACGTGCCCACGACCCCGACCGCCAGCGAGATCGAGGTGACCCACCAGGCGAGCGCGACCATGGTGTTGTACTCCGCGACAAGCAGCACGGCGTAGACCGCCCCGAAGAGGAAGCCGACGGCGAGGGCGGATCCCCCGGGGCTGTCCGGCGGGGGCAGGGTGAACGAACCGGGCTCCTTCTCACGCGCGGGCCACGCTGGAGCGGACACGGCTGCGTTGACCTCGGCCGGGGTTCTTAAGGGCTGTGGAGGACCGGCAGGGCGTTCCCGAGGGCCGGTCGCCCGCTAAATCACCCTTCGGATCGGATCTCCGACCCGGATCTCGCCCTCGTCGACCACGCGGGCGTACCACCCGCGCCGGCCCAGCGTCGTCCGGAGGAACTTCGGCCCGCGTTCGGGACCGACGTAGGGCAGGAGGTAGAGATTGTCGCACGGGTCGCAGGCCTTCGACGCCTCGGCGACGGCTTCCCCGATGCGGAACCGGTGGGGCGGGGCGAGGTCGGCGTACGGGACCCCCCGGGTGGTGATGTTCTCTCCCAGGTCCCCGGGTCGGACCGGCCACCCTTCCCGATTCAGTTCCTCGAGGGTCTCGAGCGGAAGGATCAGCAGGGCGAGGTCGGGATCGCCCTTCCGCTCCTCCTGCCGCCATCGATTGAAGTCGCCCTCGACCCCGTTCCGGCCGACCCGGATCGACGGCACGGGCCGCTTCGGGAGGCCGCGTTCGCCCGGCACCTCGGGCTTGCGGTGGAGCCCGACGACCTGTCCGCCCTCCGGTCCGCGCGGCGCCTCGGTCACGGCGGGACCTTCGAGGACGGCGACCGCTCCCGGGGGCTTCCGGGTGCGGCGGGGGCGAAGAGCAGCGAGATGGAGTTCACGCAGTGGCGGACGTTCCGCCCGGTAAGGTGCTCCCCGAGGAACACGTGGCCGAGGTGGGCGCCGCACCGCTGGCATTGGATCTCCGTGCGCTCGCCGTCCGCGTCCGGTATCCGAGCGACGGCCCCCGGAACCTCCCGGTCGAAGCTCGGCCAGCCGCAACCCGAATCGAACTTGGCGTCGGATTCGTAGAGGGCCGCCCCGCAGCGCTTGCAGACGTAGGTGCCGGCGGCGAAGTGATGGTCGAACTCCCCGGTGAAGGGAGCCTCGGTCCCCTTGTGGACGATCACTCGCTCTTCCGCGCGGGACAACGCCCGCCTCGGAACGTCCTCGGGGGGGGTCATCGCCCGCCGTACGACGCGCGACTATTTGGCGGCCGCTCCGCATCCCGAGGAGATCTGAGCCCGCCGATCGTCACCGACCGAAGCGTCGTCGTAGCGTTCGGTTATATTCGCCGTCGTTTGCCCTACTCGGCGAGGTTCCGCAGAGTGGTCCGCTCGATGCTCTGTCCCTCCCCCGGTTCGAATCGAGCCGCGCGCGGTCTTCTCCTCGTCGTGACCACTTCTCTCCTCCTCTCCGCCATCTGCGTCGGAGTCGACCCCCCGACCCGCTCCGGCAGCTTGGCGGCCGTCGCGTCCGACGCTCCCATCGCCCCGTCCTCGATCCCGCCCGCGGGTCCGGCCCCGGCGACCGGAGGAGTGGGATCGGTCCTGGCGGTCGACAACGTCCTCACCGACCAGGTGACCCCGGGAACCTCGCTCCCACTCTTGCAGGAAGCGCCGGCGGCGGGGGTCTTTGACGCGAGCAACGGGGATCTCTACGTGCGCGGGAGCTCGGGCGAGACGCTCTCCGTCGTGAACGGGACGAGTGACCTCGAGATCGCGACTATCGCCGTGGGGGCGGATCCGGTACCGAATCCCCAAGTGCCTACCGTGGCGGTCGATCCCCGGAACGGGCAGGTGTACGTGACCAATTATGGTCCCGGGAATGTGAGCGTCATCAACGGGACCACCGAGAAGGTGGTCGCCAGCCTTTCCCTCCCCCGCGAGCCGTACGGCATCGTCTCCGACCCGACCACGGGGGATCTCTTCGTCTCCGACTACTCAGACGCCAACGTCTCGGTCATCTCCGGAAGCGCGGACCGCGTGATCAAGAACATCACGGTCGGATCGAGACCGGGCGCCATCGCGTACGACCCGACGGACGCCCGCCTCTTCGTCGCGAACTACGGGTCGTCCAATGTGACGGTCATCGATGCGGTGACCGAGAAGGTCGTCGGCAACTGGGCGACCGGGGCCGAGCCCGTGGCCTTGGCGTGGGATCCGGCCGACGATTACCTGGACGTCGCCAATTACCTCGGCCACGACGTGTCGATCTTCTCGGGATCCTCGGGAACGCTTCTCTGGACCACTCCGCTCGGAACGGCCTATCCGGTCGACCTCGCGTACAGTTCGGCCGGCGACCGGATGTTCGTCGTCAACTTCGATCCGACCAACGTCACGATCATCGACCAGAGCCCGTACCAGAGCGGAGGGAACCTCCTCCTCCCCGGCGCCCCCCAATGGGTCGCCTTCGACCCCGCGAACGATCGGATGTTCGTCGCGTGCCCACAGGCGGTCACGGTGAGCATCCTCGACACGTCGACCGACTCGTTCGTGAAGAACCTCACGATCCCGGACCTCCCGAGCGCGGTGGCCGTGGATCCGGCGAACGGGCAGGCGTTCGTGATCGACGAGGGCACGTCGAGCGTCGAGGCCAACGTCACGGTAATCGATCCGACGACCGACCGCTCCGTCGCGAACATTCCTCTCGGCTCGAACTTGGGCGGGATCACCTACGACCCGTCGCTGAGCGCGCTGGAGGTCACCGACCTCTACGGCAACAGCACGTACCAACTGGGCGGTGCGACAGGCCTCGTCGAGCGTCTCGACCACGTCGGGGACGAACCGATCGTCTCCGCCTACGACCCCGCGAACGGGGACCTCTACGTGGTCAACCAGGCCGGCACGAACGTGACCATCCTCGATTCGAGCGGGGCGGTGGCCGGGAGCCTGGCGACCGGTGGCCTCGTGACGGGCGTTGCGGTCGACCCCGCGCTCGGACTGCTCTACGCGTCGACCGACGGGGGGAACGTGACCGTGATCGACCTCGCCCACCCGGCGAATCGTGCTTCGATCGTGGTCACGGCGTTCGACCTGCTCAAGGGGATCATCTACGACCCTCATTCGAACGAGGTCTACGTGGCCGGATGGGCCGCGTCGAACCTCACGGTGATCGACCCCTTGACGAACAAGACCGTGGGCCCGTCGATCCCGGTCGGCACCGAGCCCGCCGCGATGCTGGGGGACCCGGCGAACGGTACGCTCTTTGTGGCCAACGACGGCTCCGGGAACATCAGCGTCCTCGACGATTCTACGAACCGGGTGGTGAGGACGCTCTCGTCGCCGGGGGTGACGACCCTCACCTACGACGCCGCCACGGACTCGATCTACTCGACCGGCACGTACCATCCCGAGGTGAATGCCTACGACGCGACGACCTACGCGAGCCTCGGGACCCCGCTCGTGCTCGGAAACCTGAACGTCGGAGGCATCGCTTACGACCCGGCGGACCAGCGCGTCTTCGTCTCCGACGAGTACGGCGGGGCGCTGTTCGAGATCGGCCCGGCGAGTTCGGGTCCTCCCCAGTTCGCGGTCACGTTCTCGGAACTCGGTCTCGCCCCGGGGACGTCGTGGTCCATCTCCCTCGAGTCGTCGGGCAGGAACACCTCGATCACCTCCGACATCGGTTTCAGCAAGCCGAACGGAACCTACACCTTCACCATCGGAGCGGTGCCGGGCTACACTCCCACGACCCTCCCGGGGTCCGTGGACGTGCAAGGCGCCCCGGTGGCGAAGGAGATCGATTTCTTCGCCAACGTCACCGTCGCCCTGGCCTCGAACGCGAGCTCGATCCGCCTCGGGAACTCGGTGACCCTCACGACGACGGTGACCGGGGGCACGACGCCGTTCGAGTACGTCTACACCCTGCCGGCCGGATGCGAGAGCGCCAACTCCTCCTCGCTGACCTGCGCTCCGACGTCCCTCGGGGACTTTGGCCCGAGCGTGGAGGTCACGGACTCCCAGGGCCAGGTCCGCTCGGCGTCGACGACCTTCACGGTCATCGCGGCGTTCACCCCACCGGTCATTTCGGTCCTCCCGACGAGCGTCGATCTGGGGCAGAACGCCACCCTCTCCACGACCTCCCCGATCGGGGGGGGCGGGTCGCCCTACACCTGCCAGTGGCTCCTCCAGGAACCGGGCGGTAGCTTCGTCGCCCTCGGGGAGCCGTTCACCGTCGACTGCACGACGATCGGCCTGCCCACCGTCTCCACGGGAGTGTTGGGCGCGACCGGTGCGTGGAGCTTCGAACTTGAGGTGACCGACCACGCCGGGATCGTGGAGGCCTCCAACGTGGTGACGGTCTCGGTCGTTACGAAGAGCGCGCCCGCGTCGGGCCTCCCCACGTGGGAGTGGGTCGTGCCGCTGGTCGCGGTAATCCTGGCCGCCTTCCCGACCCTCGCCTGGGCGATGACGCGGCGCCGGAAGAAGGACACGGGGGCGAGCCCTGCGACGGGCACCCCGGGCGGGCCCGCGGCGCCAGCGCCCGGCAGCGGGGATCCGCCCCGACCGCCTCCCTCCTAGGGGGCCGAGGGCGCGGGCGCCCGACCCCCCCCGATCAGCGCGAGCGCTCGAGCACCCGAAGGTACACCTCGAGCAGGTCGAGGCCGTTCGCCACGCCACGGGCCGACTCGGGGAACGTCACGCGGGTGGCCCACTCCCGCACCTCCGCCGGCCGGGCGAGGCCGAGGCGGGGGAGCGCGTTCTGCAGCAGGATCCCCTGCGTTCCGGTCCCGGCGGAGAACTTGAGGAACACGTCGATCCGCTCGGTGAGGAACGACCAGACCGCCCCCGCGCGGTCGGGATTGGCGACGAGGGCCGACCCGAGCAGCTCCAGCCAGACCCCGAGCAGGAGCTGCCCGGTGAGGCCCATCTCGAGACCCTCGCGCACCCATTCGTCGCGTCCGAGGGCGCCGAGCGCGCTCGCGGTGCTCCGTTGCACGTCGACGGACGATGCTCCGGCCAAGCGGGCCCGGAGCGCGTCGTGCTCGGGCGGGCCCGCGGTGATCGCGTACGCGGTCAGGACGGGCCGGGCGAGCTCCGGGGAGAGCGTGTCGAGACGGGGGTACATCTTCGCGAGGGAGGCGGCAAAGGGGGGTTCGAGGCGGGCCCGGATGAGCGTCAACCCCTCCCGAAGCCGTCGGTCCCGGTCCGGTTCGCGCTCGACCGGCTCAAGGCCGAGGCGGTCGGATTGCGCCGCCACGATCGAGCGGAACGCGGCCTCCCAGCGAGGGATCCGGTGGACGAGGGGGAACATGATCTGGAACAGGTCGAGGAGCTCGTGCACGACGAACGCATCGGTCTCCGCCTCGAGGAGTCGAAGGACGTCGAGGTACTCGGCGAGGTCGATCCCCCCGGACAGGAAGATGGCGCGGCTGTCGTTCACGAGGCCCCACCGGTCGACCGGGGGGAGCTGCGCGAACGCCCCGAGGAGCTCCTCGCGGAGCTTCCCCTCGTACTGTACGCGATAGAACCCCGAGCGGCCGGGGTTGACGACGGGAACCCCCCGCACATGCTCGAGGGAGGTTCGCTCGGTGTCGAAGATGCGTCGATGGACCTCGGGGCCGACGCGGACCTGGAGCGGGATCGGCCACGGGGCGGCGGGGACGTCGCCGGCCAGGGTGAAGCGTCGCTGCTCGAGGTGGAGGGTCTCCCCCTCCCGACGGGCGCGGACGACGGGGAAGCCCGGCCGGTCGACCCATTCGGTGAAGACCCTCTCGACGGCGCCCTCGGACGCGGCGGCGACCGCCTTCCACAGGTCCCCGGACTCGGCGTTGCCGAACCGGTGGTCGGCGAGGTAGCGGGAGACCCCCCGGCGGAACGCCTCCTCCCCGACGTAGGCCTCCGCCATCCGCAGGACGCTCGCTCCCTTTCCGTAGCTGATCGCGTCGAAGATCTGGCGGATCTCGTCGGGGTCCGTGACGTCGACCCGGATCGGATGCGTGTGCGGGAGCGCGTCCCACAGCATCGCCCCGGCGAACTGCTGCCCGAGGAAGTCGTCCCACGCGCCCCAGGCGGGGAAGAGCGCCTCGCTCGCCTTCACCGCGACGAACGACGCAAAGCTCTCGTTCAGCCAGAGGTCGTTCCACCAGCGCATCGTGACGAGGTTGCCGAACCATTGGTGGGCGACCTCGTGGCAGATCACCTCGAGGCTCCGCATCTTCGACGCGACGGTCGCGTGCTCGTCGTGCAGGAGCAGGTACTCCTGGAAGGCGATCGCTCCCCAGTTCTCCATCGCCCCCGTACCGAACTGGGGCACGGCGATCAGGTGGAGCTTCGGGAGCGGGTACGGGGTACGGTAGTAGGCCGCGAAGTAGTCCACCGCCCGCTCGCCCTGCTCGAGGGCGAACCGGGCGACACTGGAGCGGCCGGGCGCGGTCGCCACGATCACGCGGGGATCGTTCCGCGTTCCCTCGAGCTCCTCGAACGGCCCGATCCCGATGTAGAGCAGGTAGGTCGACATCGGCGGCGTCGGACCGAAGCGCACCGTGCGCCGTCCGTTCCCGAGGCGCACGGTCCCGACTGCGGTCGTGTTGGAGATCACCGACACGCCGTCCGCGGCGGTGATCTCGACGTCGAAGACGGCCTTCGCGTCCGGGCGGTCGAGGCACGGCAGCAAGCGTCGCGCGCCCGTCGGCTCGAAGTACGTCGTGTAGATGCGGCCCGATCCCATCGGCGAAACGTAGAAGCCGCGCAGGCCGGGGTCGTCGATCGTCCCCGAGTACTCGATCGTCAGCGAGGTCGTTCCCTCGGGGATCTCCGGCAGGACCAGGCGCTTCTCGGCCGGCTCGTGCCGATACGGGAGCGGTCTCCCCCCGGCCATGACCTGACGGATCTCGTGCCCGACGCTGTCGAGCTCTAGTGACGGCGGGAGGCGCCGGGCCGAGAGCTCGACCCGTCCGGTGTACCGAAGGGAATCGGGCTGGACGTCGATCGCCACGAGGTAGCGTAGGTCGTCCATCCCTCCCCCCCGAGGCGAGCGGGCAGAAAGGCGTACTGGGGGCCCCGAACGGTGGGGGAGCTCAGGTCCCCCTCGGCAGGTTCAGCGGGCGATGCGGTCCGCCACCCTCGCGGCCGTCCCGCCGTCGCCCCCGCAATGGTGCGAATGCCCGCCGGAGAAGTTGATGCGCACCCACTCGCTGTGACCGTAGATCGTCACCGTGCCGGAGGCCGGCTGGGCGGTGTATCCTGCGATCGGGGAGACGGTGAACGAGTAGGTGCCGCTCGAGAGCCCCATGAAGCGGATCGAGCCGGAACTGGAGCAGACCGTCGATCCGACCGTGACGCACCAGGTCGTCCCCCAGCGGAGCCCGAACTCGGTGAAGGTGATGCTGAACGTGTTGTAGCCCCCGTGCCCACAGAACTTCGCGAACGTCACGTCGACCGTGACCGGGGCCCCGGCGAGGGTGACGGGCGACGCCGGCGTCTCCGAAGTGACGGTGTACCCCGAGGGACCGACCACCGAGTAGTTGTACGTCCCGTTCGGCTCGACGAAGGTGATCGTGGTCGTCGACGAGGTCTGCGTGACGTTGCCGACCGTTACGCTCCAGGAGAACGAACGGCCGCACATCCCGCTCAGGCCGCTCTCCTGGAAGACGAGGTCGTACGTGGCGTTGGAGACCGCGGCGAACGTGACGGTCACCAGAACCGCCGTGTCGGTCACGAGGACCGGGGAGGCGGGGGTCGACGAGACGAGCCGGTAGCCGCTCGGACCCGCGACCGAATAGGGGTACGACCCGGGAAGCTTCCCAAAGAGGATCGAGGCGGAGGTCGAGGCGAGGGACTTCGTCGCGAGCACGACCGACCAGGAGCTCCCGCCGGGCAGGCCGGTCTCGTTGAAGGTGACCGCGTAGGCGGTCGCGATCACGCTCACGTTGTGGGAGTTGCTGTTCGTGACGTAAACATCGGAGTTCGCGAGGTCCGGGACGGCCGAGGTCGGACCATTGCCGACCGCGACGTTGCCGAGGAACGCGGTACCGTCGACGACCGTCACGGCCGCGGCGCCCGCGTCCGCGATGTAGACGAGACCGGTCCCGGGATTGAACGCGGCCCACACTGGGGCCGCTCCGGTGGGCACGGAGGTGACGACGCCGAGCCCGTTGAGCAGGCTGACGTCGCTCGAGTTGCGGTTCGTCACGTACATGTATCCGTTCACGGGGTCGAAGAGGGCGAAGGACGGATTGGTCCCGGTGAGAACGTTCCCGACCGAGGCCATCCCGACGAGGACGGTCACGTTCCCGGACTGATTGTTCTCGACGTAGACCGCGCTCAGCGGCGGGTCGAAGGCCAGGGCGTCCGGCTGGGTTCCGACGCCCACCGATCCGGCCACGGCCGTTCCGGCGAGGACGGTGACATTCGCCGAAGCCCGGTTCGCGACGTACACCGAACTGTCGGCCGGGTCGTAGACGAGGGCTCCGGGATCGCTGCCGACCTTGAGGTTCGCGATAACCGTCGTGCCGTCGAGGACGGCCACCTCATTGCTCCCGCCCTCCGAGACGTAGACGAACTCGTCGGCCGCATCGTACGCGGCGGCCGAGGGAAGGAGGCCCACGAGGACCACGGCGAGCAGGGAGGTCCCGTTCAGCACGCTGACGGCCCCTCCGATGCTCTCGAAGTTGTAGCGGTCGACCACGTACACGAACCCGTTGGCCGGGTCGTAGACCAGGTACGTCGGTTCGCCCACGATCACCGTGCCGTTCGAGACCGGAACGGTCGCGACCAGGGACGTCCCGCTGAGGATGCTGACGCTATTGGAGATCGAGTTCACCACGTACACGTACCCGTTGCCCCCGTCGTAGACCGCCATCGAGGGTCCCGACCCCACGTTCACCGAGGCGAGGACCTGGGGCGGCACAGGGTCCGGGGGAGTGAGGAGCGGGTGGGGCGGCGCCGAAGGGGTGGATACGAGTGGCGCGGGCGCCGACAGTTCGGCCGCCGGTTGGGTGTAGGTCGCGGCCGCGACCGCACCCCCCGAGACCCGCGGAGCGACCGCGGCGCCCTGAGCGGCCGGCACCAAGGCAGTCAGCGAAAGGACCAGGACGAGTGCGGCGGCCCAAAGGAGCCCCTTCGTAGTGGCGTTCCGTTCGCCCCGGGAACATCCTAGAGAGTTTAGGTTCTGAGCCTTCATGTTGCCCACCCGGCCGTCCGCGGCACCCCGGACGGGTTTATGAGTTATCCGTCACACGGCCAGCCGAGGTTGCGGCTCATCGATCCGAACCCCGCCGCGCGAACACGCCTACGCTCGTTGCACTTACCCAGATCTGGAGCTCGGGAACTCCCGGGGACCGGCCCGAACGGTGAGCAGTCTCTCCTCGTATCCGGTAACGGGTAGGATGTGAAATACGACCCGCGGATGAGGCAGACCGGTGGGTCCCCGAGTGACTGCGCCCGGTCTTTCTCAGTTCCACGAGCTGGCGAAGTATTACGACCCCCTCAACGAACAGAAGGATTACCGCCGGGAGTCAGAGCGGCTCGAAAAGATCGCGAGGCGCTTTGGGCCTTCCGGAAGGACTGCCTGGCTGGATGTCGCATGCGGTACGGGTCGACACCTCGAGGTCTTGGCTCGGAGCAACTCCGTGCAGGGGGTTGACGGCAGCCGGGAAATGCTGCGCATCGCACGGCGCCGGCTGCCCGGCGTTCGACTTACGCTTGGCGACATGAGGACATTCTGGCTCGACCGTCAATTCGAGGTCGTGAGCTGTCTATTCAGCGCCATCGGGCACCTCGCGTCGAGGGAGGATGTCCGAAAGACGTTCGCCAACTTCGCGCGTCACCTGACCCCGGGCGGAGTCGCGATTGTCGAGCCCTGGATCGATCCCGCGAAGTGGCGATCGGGGTTCATCCATCTCCAGACGTTCGAAAGTCCCGACCTCATGGTAGCTCGGTGTTCGTCCTCCCAGCGGAAGGGAAACCGCTCGACCATTCACTTCCACTTCCTCATCGGGGAACCGGGCCACGAGATTCGGTACCGCGAGGTGACCGACGTGGGATTGCTGCTTTCGAGAAAGGAACTTCTCCAGCTGATGAGAAGCGCGGGGCTAAAGCCCCGCTTCCTGTCCCGCGGACTGACGGCGGGTCGGGGTTTGCTGGTCGGAGTCAAGGTCTGAACGACGCGAATCACCCATCCCAAGCACGATCCCATGGGCCGTCCACCGAACGCTTGCGCAGTCCTTCAACGGGTGGCTTTCGTGCGAGGGGGGCCTCGCTTAACTCCTACCGCAACGCGAAAGTCGTAGTCTCGCCAAGTTACTACGGTTTCACCGAATCCCGCGTCTCGGAGCCCGCGTTCGTGGGACTCGAGGGACGCAGGGATTTTGGGTCCCCAGCTCTTTCTGGGAGGTATGGGTCCCGGCATGCGAACGTCTCGTTCCGTGAAGGCAGGACGCATCGAGGGTTCCCTCTCTAACTGACTCCACCACCGCTTCCATTTCGACTTGAAGGCCTGTACGCGCACCTCCACCTTCTCGACTCGCCGGTCCCTTTCGCTCGCAGTTCCCGGATCACGAGTAGCTCCCGTGGCTCGATGGGAGGGAAGGAAGTCGCCGTTGACCAGGATACCCTCCGGTCGGAGTGGCCGGTGCACATCGCGGTAAAGGCTCCTGATTTCGCGCTCTCCCAGCCAGTGTAATGCCAGCGAGGAGACAGCCGCATCGACGCTCTCGCCGGGAGCCCGGAGGACCAGTCCTTCTCCCTCAGGTCAGCCAATAACCACGTGATCCGGGTTCCGTATCGACTCAGGGCCCGCTCGCCGACCCGGAGGAGAACGGGGTCCTAGCCACCCCGACCACCCGACTTCCCCTGAAACGTTTGAGTATCCGACCGGCAAGAGGTCCGGGGCCTGTCCCCAAGTCGAGGACCCGAAAGGGTACGTGGAAATGGGCGCCGACCACGCCGAGGATCGCCTCCATCCGCTCCTCGCGGGTCGGGTCGACTGTTTTGAAGAAGATCGAATCCCACTTCGCAAGGAGGCTCTTGAAGCTGGTCGTCACCCGGCCCCCTCCCGATGCAGAGGGCAGGTTGCGCAAATGCCTTCCGGCGCTTGAAATCCGTAGGTTGGATAGGTCGCGGGTCGTGCGGCCAAACTGACCGGGGGTGCCGAATCCATTATCCTTTGGAGTCGATGGCCTTTCATGTCCCCAGAATCGCCCGAAAGCAGCCCTCGTCCGGAAGATTTACGACTGGCCCCGTCGAGCCCAGGGCCCCGATCTACCGTGGGACTCGGTCAAATCGCACTAATCCTGGGTGTGGTCGCCCTGCTCCTAGGCGGCTCGGCCCTCGGGATAGCCCTCACCAGCACGGGCCACACCGGCGCGCGAGGACCGGCCGGCCCCGGGGCTGTGGTCAACCAAGCCACCCACGAGGAGACTCAGGCCGTCACCAATGCCACCTGCACGGCCGCGACCGGCTCCGTCGTCGGCTTCCTCGCGAGCGGTGCCGGGACAGTGACCATGGTCGCGACCGTGGTCCTCCTCGTCAGCCACACCGCGGGCGACTCCACCACCTACTACGTAAGCCTCGCGAACTCCGCGCAGAAGTGCAACGTGTTTGCCAACAACTGGGTCTCCGGATATGTGGATTACACGGCGCCGACCACGAGCTACGTCGAGGACGTTACCCTGGTCCAGAACTTCCCCATCGCAGTCGCGGGCACCTACGCGTTCGACGTGGTGGGG
The DNA here is from genome assembly GCA_052326305.1 of Thermoplasmata archaeon. Lineage (GTDB taxonomy): Archaea > Thermoplasmatota > Thermoplasmata > Lutacidiplasmatales > UBA184 > Lutacidiplasma. The sequence continues at coordinate 12,371 of JBKQPJ010000020.1, forward strand.
AATTTCACCAATGCCTATGGTCTCGACACCACCAGCTTCAACTCTGTCAGCGTGGAGGGAGTCTACCTCCCGTCGTAGGATCTCGCCTCACCGGGAAGCTCTGCGGGAAGGCGCGGTGTTTCAACGCCGCGGAACTTCTTCAAGCTCTCGGAGCTCGGGGACCTGAGGACCGGGCAGCCGAAGGCACGAGAAATGGGCCATTTGAGTAATGGACCGACCACCCGCCGACGGGGTCTACCTTTGTCTGTGACGCGGGTTCTCTACGGGCCCGGTCGACAAAGCCGCCCGGAGTTCTGCTGGGGGTTGGTCGCGGCCGGGGACCGAAGGCGGCGGCGCTGGATGTACTTCGTCCACACGAACCTGGCGGGGGCAGCTCGTGTCTTAGATCCCGCCGAAAGCCCACTTTCCCCGAGCGGCGCTGAGGCTGTTGGCCGGTCCGCCTTCCCCCCCGCGGAAACCCGGGGTCGCCCGACGGCCGCTGCCACGGGCGGAGGGCGCCGGTGCGGGGGGTCGGGGCTCGCTGACGGCCGGGCCGGACGGAAGGGTCGTCGGGTCCGTAGGCCCGGTAGGCTCCCCGCATTCCTTTTCGGGGCCAGCCGCCCGGCTGAGGGCGACGTCGAACAGCAGGGTCGATACGACCTCGGGGTCGGAGCGCGGGAGTGCTCGGGGAGGCAGGTACGCCCGGATCCGGGAGAGGATCGCCTCCCGCGCGAGCCCCTCTATCGCTTCCCTGCGGTCCGTATCGAAATGCGTGACCCCGTCGACGACGACGCGGTACCCGTGCGCCGAGCGGTAGACCCGGACGATGAACTGAGGCATGCCGCCGGGACCCCGCCGGAACGGGATAGGGCTCTAGGTCAGGGAGCGAAACGCCTCGGGCCGGGGCGTCCGGCTCACGCGGTCTTCGGCCGCTTCTCGAGCTTGCCCGTCCGGCCGAGCGAGAGCTGCGGGTTTCCACGGTAGTCCGAGACCCATCCCTCGATGATCGCGACGCGGTCGCCTTCCGCGACCAGGTCGACCTCGGCGCCCCAGAGGACGAGGGAGATCTCGCCCGTCGCGTCCTTCAGCTTGCCGTTGCGGACCTTCTTCTTCCCGCCGTCGCGGGTGTCGATCTCGCGGGTCGGTTCGAGCGCGGTCACCGTCGCCTCGATCGTGGCTACCTTGGACGGGCGGAGGTCGGCGATGAACATGGCGGGGGGTTTGCTCTCGGTCATCGCCCCCCCATCTCAAGCGAGGCATAGGCCTTCCGCCCCCTCAGCGAAGGACCGCCCGGCCCCCCACCCGGCCCGCCCTGGAGCGATCCGACGATCCCGACCCGACCGGGCCCCGATCGGCCGGCTCACGCCGAGGTCTTCTCGGTCGTCGTGGGGTCGCCCTTCGGTCCGTCCTTCTTCGGGGGGACCGTGGGAGACCCGTGGGCCTGCTCGGCCGCTACCTTCTCGAGCCAAGCCATCAGCTCGTCGATGTCGGGGGAGATGTTCCCCTCGGGCTTGATCTCCGGCCGCGGCGGATCGGCCCGGGTGAGCTGGGGCTCGACGGGCGGGCTCGGCTTCGACATCGCATCGCGCGCCCGGGCCAGACGACGCGAGTACTCCGCCCCGGTCTCCCCCTTCAGGGGGACGATCCCGAGGATGCCTCCCATCCGCGCGATATCCTCGAGCTCGGCTTGGGAAAGCACGGCCGGCGCGGGGGGTGCCGGGGGCTGGGTCGCTGCGGACCCCTGGGTCGCCTTCACCAGATGCCCCGACACCGACGTCCCAGTTCCCGGCGCGGGGATCGCCGCGGGGTGATCCGAGGGGCCAGGAGGTCGGGGACCGGGGGCGGCCGGGGAAGCGGTGCCGGAGGGAATGGACGTGGCGGCCGGGTGACCCGTCATTGCGGCCGGCTCGGCCGACCCGGGGCCGCCGTGGCTGGTCGGCGGTCCCTCGTCCCACGGGTTCAGGAGAGGGGGTGGGGGCGGGGGAAGCGGGTGGAGGGCCACCGACGGAACGACCGGCACCGGGGGTTGCGCGGCCGCCTTCTGGGCCCGAGCCGCGACGACCTCGTGCTGCACGCTTTCCCAGACGGGCTTGGCCACGACTACGTACTCGGAAGAGAGCCGGGGCTCGTCCTCTCCGAAGAGTCCGGCGCCGAGGGTCAGTATCGCCCCCGCCGCTCCCGCGATCGCGGCATCGAGCGCGAGCGGGATCCACGCCGGGATCGGGCCCGATCCGATATGCACCTGCTCGAGGTGGGAGAAGAAGGAGAGGGATCCGAGGACGGTCGCGGCGGCCAGCATCGTCCCGCCGTCCTTCGGGATGGTGCGAGCGAACAGGCCCCCGCTCCCGAGCGTCCGAGGACGCTTCGGGGGAGATGTCTCCTGGGCCGGCTCGGTGGCCTTCACTTCCGTGGAACCTGCTAGGAATGGGTTGGGCCTCGGGGAGGTGCACTCCCCGAGGCGGGGGTGGGCCTACGGGTGGTGGAGGACGAGCTCGAGGATCGAGATCCCGCCGATGGGGGGCCCGTTTTGCCCGTAGTCGATGAAGACCTGGACGCTCGCGGCGAAGGTGCCTGGCGACGCGGTTCCGAGCTGCAGGTGCACGTAGTTGGTCTGGAGGTGGTTGGTCCCCATCTGGCTGTAGATCGTGAAGTTGTCGACGTGCGTGGTCGTGGAGGCCGAGAAGTACGCGATGGTGAACTCCTCGGAGAAGTCGTTGGCGGTGCAGTTGTTCGCACCCGTGTACGCCGAAAGCACCAACGTCGCTACGGACCCGGTCAGGCTGTCAGTAACCGTCCCCGTCGTGCAGGGCCCGGGAGAGGCCGCGGCCGCGAGCGCTGGGGTGGAGTAGCCGGCGACGCCGCCGTTTCCACCGTCGTAGAAGTTCGCTCCCTGGGTGACCGCCGTGGGGGGGCTCAGCACCGACGCCAGGGCGAAGCCGCTCGTCGACGCGACGATGGCGACCACCGCCGCTAGGTAGAACGTTCGCCGGCTCAACTGGTGTGCTTTCATTCCGCTTGCTCCAATGCGCACGGATGCGCACTCTTGAGTACGCTGGGGTTCACTACTTGAAGCTTCCCAAATCGCTCCCGACCGGTTATACGCCGTGTCGCGAGGCCCGGATAGCGGGATTCTCCCCTTAGGCTGGACGGGGGTTGAACCCGTTCAAGCACCGCCGCTGGGGGGCGGTGTACGGCTCGGAGGTTCCAGCGTCGCCCCGGGCACGGCTCATCCTATACCTCGAAACGATGCTCCCCGCCCGGCCCGCGCGGGTCCTCCTAGCCCCGCCGCGTTCCCATCTGTCTAGGAAGGCATAGGGGCGGAGGCCCCCCTCCCACCCGGGGGGCCCCCGCGGAAGGGTTGGCTCGCCGTCTAGGCCGACGGTGCTCGCGTCACGGCCAGCCGGGCCGTCGCGGCAAGCAGCGCGATCGAGGTCCCGTTCGAGTTCGCGGGGAGGTGCCCGCCCGTGGATACGCAGACGAGACCCACCGAGGCCGGGGCGCCGCTGATCCCCTGGGAACCGCTGGGCGGCGTGCAGGTCACGTGCGCGGGCGGAAGGATGGTGTACGTGTAGGTGCCGTTCGGGACGGTGAAGCCGATGGACGCCCCCGTCGAGTAGTGAGTGGCCGACCGCGTCGGTCCGCCGGTGATCGGGCCCGTGATCCGCACGCCCCAGCGCTTGCCGGCCGGGATGCCGGTCTCGTTGAACGTCAGCGCGTAGGTCACGATGTGGTATCGGACGTGCACCGTGGTCCCGCCCCCGATTGTCAGCGACCCGGACGAGGGGCTCGGGAAGTAACCGGGCGCTCCCGAAGCTACGAAGGTGTACGTGCCGTGGAGCACGACCATCTTGGCCGACGGGGTCGTGGTATCGAGCGTCACGTTGAACCCGTACGTCTCCGGCGTGGTCCCGTTGACCGTCACGCTCCACTCGGTTCCGGACGGGAGCCCGGTCTCATGGAACGTGAGGTACGAGTAGCCGGCCGCCAGGTGGAACGTGACCCCCACCGTGATCGGGTGGTCCGACAGGTGGAACGTGCCTCCGTGGGCGGTGAACCCGACCGGCGGCACCGGGGCCCAGGCGTAGTGACCGGGGGCGGCGAAGACGCTGAGGGTGATGTAGTTCGACGTGGTGCTGAACCCGTACCAGAGGCCGCCAATCGAGACGTTGTCGCCCCACGCGGTGCCCGGGAGCAAGCCGTGCTCGACGAACGTGACCGCCGGGCCGGCGACGGGCACGAGCGGCGCATCGTCGCCGCCCGCGTAGATGTACGAGAAGTAGTAGTACGCCGGCCCGAAGACGTAGACGATCAGGGTGATCGCGTTCTCATCGTACGGCAACACCCCGTAGGGGTTGTTCGCCCCGTTGTAGGGGTTGAAGGTGATGCCATAGTCCCACCAGAAGTTGCCGCCCTGCGTGGTGCCCCCGATGATGCTTCCCGTCAGGGGCAACGTGGGGAACCCGGCGGCGTAGTGGACGATCGACGCCGGCTGCGGGGTGATGTTCCAGGCCGTGTGGAGGTAGAAGAACGGGGTTCCGGAGTAGAGGTTCATCGGCAGAAGCCACGCGGTCGTCGGGGTGTTCACGGCGTTGTTGTAGATCACGTCGTGGTCCTCGGCGATCTGCATGCCGATCCCCCAGACGCCGGAAAGGAGGGAGACGCAATGTCCGCTGTCGGGGCATCCCGAAGGCGTGTTGACCTCATTGAACGTATTGCCCCAGACCGTGTTGTTCCCGCCTCCGACGTTCAGCGGGCCGAAGATCGTCCCTCCCGAGAACATCAAGAGCGCTTGGCTCTCCGTGTCGAAGTTGTTGCCGGCGATCAGGTTGTGATCGGACTCGTAGAGCACGACGTTGAACGAGTCGAACACCAGGGGATACCACGCCGTCGCCCCGAACCACCCGCTGATGTTCGCGGCGCCCACGATCGAGGCTCCGGTGACGTCCCAGAACCAGTACTGCAGGTCGTTGAGCTGCGGGAGTTCGTTGCCCGGGAACTGGAAATCGTTCGTCGCGGCCGAGAAGCTCGCCGGCTGGTACAGCTCTACCGAGGTGGTCGTTCCGAACAGGAACACTCCCGGGAAGACGGGGAATGTGTAGTCGTTGTACAATCCGAAAGCGGGCGAGAACGGAGCGAGCTGGTTGTTGTAGAGAACGTAGGGGTTGGAGGGCGTGCCGGCCCCCGCCTGGGCGAGCGACGCGACCTCGGCGTTGGAGAACGCCCAGAGCGGCGTGTACATCCCCGCCGCGAGATTGGTCGGGAGCGAGATCGTGACCGTCTGAGGGGACGCGACGACCGTGACCAGCGAGCTCTTCGCGGTGTGGTCGGCCAGCTCGGTGAGCAAGTAGTACGCTCCCGGCATCAGGTAGAACGTGCTCGTGAGCATGTTCGGAGCATACGCCGGCTCCAGCACGAGCGGGGTTGCGAACGTACCGGTGCCGTTGTACTGGAAGAAGTTGAACGCGTTCGCCGGGCTGACCGCGAGCTTGACCGCGTAGGAACCTTCGGGCGCCCCGGTTCCCCAGAGTCCGCTCAGGATCGAGGGGCCGGTCGTCACCGTGCCGAACTCGGCGAGCCCACCGGGCCCGCCCGCGCCATTGCTCCAAGCCACATTGGCGCCCGTCGCGGTCTCCCCGGTCTCGCCGCCGTAGCTGTAGGCCGCCGGGACCGCGACGAAGCTGCTTCCCAAACGGTAGGCGAGCCCGAAAGTGGCATCGGCCGCGCTGAGGTCGACCTGGCTTCCGCCGCCGGGACCGCAGAGGTCGAGCTCGAAATCATTGGTCAGGCCAATGGCGTTGTATTGGAGCCCGTTCGCCGTATAGTTGGACCCTCCCGAAGGGGCCAGGGGCGTCGGGTGAACGCCCCCGATCGAATTGAAGACGACCGAGTCCCAATTGCTCGCGCTGAAATCCTCCGACGGCACGTCAGGGTTGGTGAGCGACACGCTGAAGCTCATGTTGTCCCGCCCGGAGGTCACGCCGGAGTTCATCGTCAGCGTGAGCACGAACGGGTAGGTGATCGGGTAAGGGACGACGAGTTCAGAGTAGTAGTAACCGAGGGCCCCGTACTCCGTGGAGTCGTTTTGTCCGGAGGTGCTCTGGCTGTAGAACTCGTGGCCCGAGTATCCACCTCCCGAGAAGTTCCAGATGTTCGTGACCAGGACCAGGAAGTCCGTGGCGGGATAGTACTCGACGACGTTCTGGGTCCAGAACGAGTAGTGTCCCGTGCCGAGGAGCGTAACGTTGGTCATGACGGCATTCAGCTGGATGCCGTAGCTGTCGGGAGAGCTCTGGAAAAGGTCCATTCCCTGGATGCCGGTGGAGTTGGCGTCGACGATCCCTCGAACGGCGGTGGTGTTGAGGATCGTCCCCGTGGGGGCGCCCTCCCCGGTACCGCTGAGACCGTAGTAGGCGAGACCGATTGGGGCGGGGTCGCCCGTGTAGAGGGGCGCCACCGTCCCTGCCTCGCGCGCCTGGGCGACCTGAGCCGCGCTGGCCGATGGGCGCGGGACGAACACGACGCTCGACTTCAGCCCCGCGGCGCGCGTGGCCGCTAGGGCGTGGGCGGCCATCTGGGCGGCCAAATTAGAGCTGGCGACATTCGCCACCGAGCCGAGCTTCGGTTCCGCCCCCGGGTGATCCCCGGGACTGACCGCCGGGACGCTCGCCACTCCATGGGACGACGAGGCCACGGCAGATGATCCTGCGAGGCCCGCCGCACCGAGGCCCATCCATCCGACAACCGCGCACACCACGACCGCCAGCACGAGCGCTTTCGACTTCAAGTTCCTCAGCCCCCCGAGGCGTACTCTCACCTCGCTTTCTCGTATAACCTCTCCGGGGTCGCCCCCTCAGAGGACCATTCCGGGAGCACAAGTCCGACGCGAGCTGGCCGTCGGCGATCCGCGGAAGGCCGCGGCCATGTTCAGGAGGACAGGATCTCCCGGAGAGCCGACGGAATGCCGTCCCGGTACGTGGGGTGCCTCGGCCTCCAACCTAGAGAGCAGAGCCTGCCATTGGAAACCGCTTGGTTCGCGGAGAGCGCCGAGGCGACCGACGGGCCGAGATCGCGGACAGCACGCTCGACGGGGATTCCCCCGGGCGCCGATTCGCCCAGCTCCGACGCCACGAAGGCCGTCAGATCCCGGACGGTCACGGGTTCGTCATCCGCCACCAGATAGGTATCTCCGCCCCGACCGCGTTCGATGACGGTGCGGAACGCCTCCCCGCAGTCGGCCACGGAGACCGTGCTCCAGTGGTTCGAGCCAGTTCCAACGAATCGGTACGTGCCGGTGCGGATCCCGTCGACCATCGACCGGAACCAGGCCCCGTTCCCGTAGACCATCGACGGCCGAACGATGACGACGTCGAGGGTGCCGGATTGATGGGCGGCCCGGCCGACCTCCTCAGCCCCCCAGTTGTAGGAGACGATGTCCGAGGGCTGCGAGGGCGATTCCTCGGTGATCACCCCCGGATGGTCCCCGAAGAGCCAGTACCCCGACCCTACGACCAGCCGCGGCACACCTTCCTCCCGCGCGGCGCGAACGAGGTTCCTCGTACCCTCCACGCGGGAGCGGTCCCATTCCGCACGTCCCGCGGCGGTCGAATGGTCCGCGCCGCTCGGGGAGGCAAGGTGGAGGATGGCGTCACAGCCGGCCGCGGCCTCCTGGGCCGGCTCGGGCCGCCCGACGTCCCCGAGGAACGGGACCCCGCCGCTCGCCGTGACGATCGGAACCTGGTCTGGTCTCCGGATCATCCCCCGAACTTCGACTCCGGCCGCCGACAGGGCGAGGACCGCCGAGCGGCCGAGGAAGCCGGCCGCCCCTACGACCAGGACTCTCACGCTCCCGCCATCTTGGCGATGTACATTGCCTTTCGGCCGGGGGGATCCCGAGGTCACAGCGGGAGCGGTCGAGCGGGGGAACGAGCCCACCGACCTCGGGATGCCACGACCGGTCTGAGCCTGGGTCCGCCGCCGTGCCTTCGCCATGAGCTCTCTCAGCCAGCCGAAGTGCGGCCGGGTCCGAGCACCCGGCCCCGCCGTGAAGCACCGTATCTTCCGAGGGGCTCACGCTACGGGAAGGTGGACTCGGTCGCGGAGCGTCTCCCAACGAACGTCATCGAGGTGCTCCCGAGCGAGCCGCACCCACTCCCCGAGTCGGGCGGACCTCGGGGGCGACTGCAGCCCCGCGTACAACACCACGAGCTCGTTGAGGTTCAGCGCCGGCAAGGTCCAGCGCAACCACTCCTCGAACCGCGGCAACGGGAGCGCGTCGTAGAACTTGGCGCGCATGGCGCGAAGCTCGTCGTCCGTGAACCGCTCCCACATCACCGGCACGAGCGTCGCCTCCTCGTTGTTGAGGTGCGCGAGGTAGAACGCGAAAAGGTCGTTCGTTTCCAGATTGAGTCGGTCCCCGACCTCGATCCGACGCGCGGGTTCGGCGAGGCCGATGAGCTCGTCGCAGGTGCGGACCACGCCCGCGATCCGACGGGCGACCTCGGCGTGCTCCCGCATCATGAAGTCGATGACCTCCGGATCGAGCCGGCGGACCGGCGCGAAGAAGTCCTGCTCCTCGTGCGCGGAATGCGCCCGGAGCATGCACAAGATGCAGGTGGACGTCGTCTCGCCGAGGTCCCGGCGGAGGCGGGCCACGATCGCGTTCGACTCGGACGCCACCGTAAAATCGGCCGACTGGAGCTCTCGACCCAGCTGGTAAAGCATCGAGCGGATCCCTTTATGAACGGGACGGAACAGATTCTCGCGCTCGGTCAAGCGCTGATTAGAGGTCCCTCGAAAGGATAAACCTGACGATGAGCCGTCGAGCCTCCCTCGGCCCGCTCCTGGCGTCCGACTCTGCCTCTCACGATTTCAGGGCGAGTCGGGTCGCCCGGACCCACCTCCCCGCATCGTGGGTCCGCGGTCTCACGAACCGATCGGTCGCCGACGAGGGGACGCGATTCGGGGGGGGACCCCTCCCCCGCCCCACTCCATCGAGTTCTTGAGCGACGGCGCGCCTCGCACCCTGCGGTACTGGACGGGCGGAGGTTAGATCGGGGATGTCAGAACGCAGCGCGCGCATTCCGGTTCGCGACGCCGAGGGCTGGCGACGAACCTACGAGAACACGGCCTATCGTGACCTTCCGTGGTTCAGTCCCCGGCCGTACAGCTGGCTGCGGAACGGCGTGGCCCAGCGATGGCTTCCCTCGCGAAGTCGCGCGCTGGACGTCGGGTGCGGGGCCGGTACGAACTCCCTTTTCCTCGCCCGGTCGGGGTTCCGGACGAGCGGGGTCGACCTCGCGCCCGGGGCGATCGCCGCCGCGCGCTCCCGGGCGGAACGGGCGGGCCTGTCCGTCGACTTCCGCGTGGCGGACGCCCTGAGCCTCCCCTACCCGGCCGGGACCTTCGGGGCCCTGGTCGACGTGGGGTGCTTCCACACGATCCCGGTGCGGCTCCGACACGCCTACGCCCAGGAGCTGGGGCGGGTCCTGCGGCCCGGCGGAAGGTACCTGCTCTCCTGGATCGCCCGGGAGGCCACCGAGTCTCGGGGCCCGCCGCATCGGCCGTCGCTCGAGGAGGTGACGGGCGTCTTCGAGGAAGAGTTCCTCTTCCTTCGGACCCAGCATGAGCCCCATCGCCGGGGGAGCCTGGCGGCCTACCATGCCCTTCTCGAGCGGCGGTCCGCCCCCCAACCCCCGCCCCGATGACCCTCCCATAGGGGGCGCCGCAACTCCAGAACTCCCGAGCTAGGGGATCGGGCGCGTCGAGCTCGCGCCCCCCCAGCGGGCGGCCGAGCTCCCCCGGAAGGGCGTTAAAGGGAACGCCCGCCTCGCTCGTCGCGTGTCGACCGAGCTACGGATCGGTTGCTCGTCGTGGACGTCGGAGTCCTGGTGGGGACGGGTGTACCCGACCGGGATCCCCGACGGCGAACGACTTCGGCACTATGCCCGGCTGTTCGACTCGGTCGAGGTCGACTCGACGTACTACCGTCCGCCCGCACCGTTCGTCGTCCGTGCCTGGAAGTCGAAGACCCCGGATGCGTTCCGGTTCACGCTCAAACTGACCCGGGACTATCTCGATCCGAAGCGGCCGGTGGAAGCGGCGAAGCTCGCGACGTTCACCGATACCGCGAGGCTCCTCGGGGAGAAGCTGGGGCCGATCCTGCTCCAGTTCGCTCCGTGGGTGAAGCCCGGACGCGCGAGCCCGTTCATTCTCTCCCTCCTCGATGCCCTCGACCCGACGCTGCGGTACGCGGTCGAGCTCCGAGATGCCGGCTGGTTCGAGGGGGAGGTCCGCGACACGCTCCTTCGGGAGCTGGCCTGCCGAAAGGTGGCCCTCGTCTGGTCGTACCTGACGTACGTCGAGGTCCCGCCGGAGCTCACGACCGATTTCGTCTACCTACGGTTCATCGGGGACCACACGACCGTGCCGGCCGAACGCCACGGGGAGGTCCGGGTCGACCGGACCCGGGAGATCCGGCAGTGGGCCGACCGCCTGCGGGCGAGGACGGCCGAGGTCCAGACCGCGTTCGTCTTCTTCAACAATCACTTTCAGGGCTTCGCTCCCGCGTCCGCGAGCCGCTTTCGCGAGGAGATGGGACTCCCGCCGGTGGAATGGGCGCTCCCACCGGAGAAAGGGCGCCAGTCCCGCCTTCCGGCGACGACCGTCGATCGCTCCGAGGTTCTCCCTCGACCGGACGACGGCCCGGCCGATCCGTTCACGTGAGGATTCGGGCGAGGACCGAGGCCACCGGTTCGAAATCCTTCAGGGGGAAGTGGGCGCCCGCCCGGAGCATTCCTTCTGTTGGCCCCCTCTCCACCCGGGCGGAGGCGCTCTTCCAATCCTTCGGGTCCTCCCCGGAAAGATGGAGGACGGTCTCGAAGGCGAGCCGTCCCTCGGGGGGGTCGCCCACGAACGTGAGGAACAGGATCGTCCCGGCACCCACGACCGTCCGGACGACCGGGGCGACCAACTTCGTGGGGTACAGCGCCGCCATGCGCTGCGCGTTGGAGAGCACGAGCACGATCGGCTCCCCGTTCCTCGGGGCCGCCGCGAGCAGGCGCTGGGTGTGCAAAGGAAGTCGGAGGAAATCGGCCATCCGTCCGACGGTCGCCGGAGGAGCCCCCCGGCGAGCCTCGGGGCGGGAGGCGGCGATCGCCGCCGCGTCGTTCGGAGCCATCTCTCGAGGCAGCACGACGTTCAGCCGCTCCGGCGGGATGATCTGGCGGGAAAGCAGATCGGACTTCGAAGGTTCCTCGCCCGGCGATCGGACATCGGTCCAGATGAACCCGGGGTCGGTCGTGGAGGCCAGTGCATAGACCACCCAGTGCAGGAGGGGCCCGGACGGGCCCGCCACGAGCACCGACGTGGGCCGGCTGAAGATGCGGATAGGTAGCGACGGCATGCTGCCCTCGCCCGGCATGGACCGTACGTACATGGGGTTTAGGGCCCAGGCTTGGCGCGCGTGACGGGACCCCCGTCCGAACCGCTCCCGACATCCGACGGGAAATGGCCGCCCTCGCCCGAAGGCACCGGGTTCGGGCTCCCCGTCGGCGATCGGGCGCTCATCGAAGAGGCAGCGTCCGGACCGGCTCCCGACACGGATCGGAGATCGAGGCCCCCGGGCTCGGTCTCGGGGCGCTCCTAGGGCATGTAAGTAGAGCCTCTACCGACCGGCCCGAACTAGGCGCGGTCCACGGCGGGCGACAGTCGGGTCGCCGCGTGGCGGAAGAGAACGACGGCGGGGATCGCGGGGACGAGGAGGATCGTCCAGATCAGCAGCGGGTTGTGCGTCGCTCCCAGGACGATCCCCCCCACCAGGACCGATAGGATCCCCCCGAGCCCTCCGACCATGCTGAAGGCCCCGTTGTACGACCCGATCTCCTCGGGCGGAGCGAGGTTCGACGGTAGAGTGTTCTGCGGTATGGTGATCAGGTTCTCGCCGACCGTCAGGACCACCACGGAAGCGAAGAAGGCCGCCACGGGGGCGACGGTCAGCAGGCCGACCACCCCGAGGCCCAGGAACGCCACGGCGTAGAGCCCGATGGCGACCACGGCGATCGTAGTGTGGCGCCAGCCGAGGACCCGGTTCGTCGTCGCGGACTGACCGAACACGACGACCAGTCCGTTGAGGGCCAGGCCGACCCCGAGCAGCGAGTAGGGGACCTTGAGGATGTTCCGCACGTAAAGGGGGAACGTCACCCCCCACTGTCCGACCATCAGGGACGTGAGCGCGACGGCGATCAACAGTTCGAGCGCGACGCGGTCGCGGGCGAGTATCCGGAGGCTCTCCCTCATTCCTCGGCGGGGAGAGGGCGGGGTCCGGGGGGTGGGCTCCCCGACCCCTTCGGAGGCTCGCCGTCGAGAATCCCTCGGAGAAGGTTCCAAGGAGGTCCCGATGAACACGGCTCCTCCCGCGATGATCACCGCTCCCGTCGCCACGGCGGCCGCGAACCCGAGCGGGCCGATCAGGAGCCCCCCCAGGGTGACCCCGGCCGAGTAGCCGGCATTGAACCCGATCCGAAACCACGTGAACCCCCGGGTCCGGTCGCTCCCTTGGGCGAAGTCGGCCACGTAGGCCGAGAAGGCCGGGCCCATGGCGGTAGTGACGACCCCCCCCGCGAGGGCCGCGCCGATGGCGCCGGGGAGAGAGCGGAGGGCGAAGGCGTAGGCGAGCCCACCGGTGGCGGCCGCCTCGGCGATGAGACTGATCAGGATGAGCCGATGGCGGGGGAATCGATCGGTGATCAATCCGCCCAGGATCGCAAAGGGGAGCTGGATGCCCCCGACCAGGACGAAGATGAGCCCAACCTCGAGGTAGCTCACACCGAGCTCGTTCACGAGGAACAGTGCGAGGAACGGATTGTAGAGGGCCGCCCCCAGCGTGCGTATGCCCGCGCCGATCCCGAGCAGACGGAGGTTCCGATCCACGAGGAGCCACCGAAATCCTAGCTAAGAACTCCTGCGCACCGTCGGTGAGGACCTTAGGGGAATCGGAGGTTCCTCCGTGACCGTATCGGCATGGCAACTCCCGGGGGGGTGAGTTCGCTCCGTGCCGGTTCACGGCTGACCTCGCGCCGCGGGGGGGCGCTTCGCTAAATGGGCAAGAGGCTAGAGCGCTGGGCCATGTCCGATGGCCACGTGGTCGACCTCTCCCGCTTGTCCACGAGAGCTTGGATACCGAGGGTGGACGACTTTGGCCGGCCCTCCGAGGCGCGCCTCTACGCGGAGCTCGTCCGGTCCGCGGGATTGCGCCTGTCCGTCGGGGTCGACGGCATCCCGCGCGTCAGTGTCTCGGACGGCTTCAACGAGAACGGCGGCCGCGTCCTCAAGGTGCCCAGTCCCGAGCTGACCGCTTATCTCGATAGCTTCCGGATCCGGCGCGGCCAGACCCTTCTCGACGAGGAGGTCGCCTTTCGATTCGTTCGGCTCGTACGGGCCCGATGCGCGAGCCCGGACTTCGTGCCGGACGCTCCGCAGGTCCCGGAAGCGGTCAGCTCGGTCGTGCCCCGGCCGCCGCCGGGATCGGAGTACGAGGAGGTGCGGGACCTGGCGGTGCGCCTGGCCGACCCCTCCACCGTCCGCGCGTTCATCCGACACCGAACCCGGTTGTCGAGCGAGGTCGGGCTGCGGATCCTGACCGTTCCCGTCGGGGTGAGAGGGCGCGTCTTCGTCCTCGAGCGGTCGGACGGCTCCGGGGCCCCGGCCGATCCGTCCCCGGCCACCGAGGTCCTGGGAAGGGGGATCGCGGGGTCTCCGGCCGCCCCGGACCGGGCCCGGACCCGCGAGGGTCGACGACGGAAGGGTTCCCCCAGCCGGCGTCCTGCCCCGCGGCGTTGAACGCCCGCCCTCCCGCGGGGGTTGGAGGTCCCTCGCCCGATCCCGTTCCCCGCTCAAGCGAGCCCGGCGCGGCGAGCGAAGCGAAGCCCAGCTACCGACGAGCCCTCGCCAACCGACCGTTCCTTCTTCTCTGGGTCGCCCAGCTCGTCTCGCAATCCGGCGACTTCATTTTCCAGGTGGCGCTCCTGTGGCTGGTCCTCGAGCTCACCGGGTCTCCCTTCGCGGTCGCGCTGATCGTCGTCGGGACGATCCTACCCGCCGTCGTCCTGGGACCGTTCCTGGGCGTCTACATCGACCGCTGGGATCGTCGGCGGACCTTAGTGGCGACCAACCTGGTCGAGGGACTGGTGATCGCCGGCCTCTCCGGTCTGGTGATCACGGGCCGGGTGAGCCTGCCCGGTCTGTTGGCGATCGTCCTCATGCTGGGGGCGGGCGGCACGACCGTTCGAACCGCCACCAACGCGTACATACCGAGCGTCGTGCCGGTCGTGGATCTTCCTCCGGCGAACAGCCTCCTGTCGCTGAGCGGCTCCATGAATCAGATCGTGGGCCTCTCGATCGGGGGCGTGTTCGTCGCGCTCCTCGGGGTCAACCTCCCGATCGAGTACGACGCGGTCACCTTTTTCGCCGCGGCGCTGGTCCTCTTGGCCATCCCTCGCCCGGAAACGAAGGCGAGCCGTTCCGCGCCGCCCGCCCCGAGCCCGTTCCGCCGGGAGTTCTCGGAGGGAATCGCGTTCATACGCACCCACCGGTTCATGCTCGAGTTGATCGTCATCGGCGTTTTGGTGAACTTCTTCGGGATCGGCGCGTTCGCGCTCTTCGCGCCGTTCGCCTCCTTCGTGCTGCACGGCGGCCCGGCGGTCTACGGATCCCTCGGAGCGCTGGTGGCGGCCGGTTCCCTGGCGGGAGCGATCGCAATGGGGAGGGTCGATACGCGTCGCTCGGCCGGCCCGTACCTGTTCTCGGGAGGCCTCGCCATCGGAGGAGCGATCCTCGCCCTAGGCCTCGTCGGAAGCCTGCCGTTCGCCCTCGCGTTGATGTTCGGGCTGGGAGTCGCGCTCTCCGTGACCAACATCCCGATCTCGGTCGTGATGCAGGCGAAGATCCCCGGACGGCTCCTCGGCCGCGTCGGAGCCGCCTTCGGGGCGCTCATCAACGGCGCCGGCCCCGCCGGCCCGCTCTTCGCCGGGTGGTTGGCCCTGAAATGGTCGGTCGGCGGGGTGTTCCTCCTCTCCGGGATCGTCATGGCGGCCGTGATCGCGGTGAGTGCCGTGACCATGACCTCCCTGCGGACGGTCGAGTACTGAATCGAGCGAACGCTTCGAGCCGGGCCTCCGCTTCTCGCCGGGCCGACGGGGAACCCGCACTCGCTCTAGCTTCTGATCCCCGGACGACTTCGGCCCCAGCGAGAGGACGGTCCTTACGGGCTGATGGGCGCCCCCCTCCGGCGAAACGAAACGGGCCGCCTCCAAGGTCGCGGATGGAGCGGCGCCGGCCGAGGAACCCCGCCGCGCCGGGCGATCGGACCAGCGCGGGCCGCCGTCCGGGGGAGGATCGGAACCGCGACGGAACCGCCCTAGGCTCCCGAAGTCGCGTCAGGCACCCCGCCGCCAATGCTTAGGGGAACCGCGGCCTACCGAATCGTCGGCCGATCGGGCCGAGAGGACGAGCCATGTCCACGGGGTGGAGGCGCCGACGGACGAGGCGTGTTCAGATCGTGTCCGCCTCCGCGGGGGTCGGGGTCGCCGCCCTCCTCGTGCTGGGTTTCGGCCCGCCCGGACCATGGATCCCCCTGGTCACGACGTGCTCTCTCGGGGAGCCGATCGGGACTTACACGATATGGACCCCCAGCGCGCTGGTCAACGTTCCGGACGGAGGGGCGGCCCGATTGGGTGAGAACCAGCTGAACTGGACCGTAAGCTCCGGCTCGCTCACGGTAGGGCAGCTGGCCCCCCCCGGCCCCGGGGGGGAGGGAATGGGGTGGAGCCACCAGGTCGGAATCGTGTCCGAGTTCAACGATGAATCCTGGACGTTCTACCGGACTCACAATGTCTCGACGCGCGGAGGTGGGGCGGGTCCGTGCACGCAGCCGTACGTCGCCGAGATCTCGGGCCCCGGCTATGGGTGCGGGGAGGCCGGCGCGGTGCTCCCTCTGATCGACAACTCGAGCGACGTCGTGGAGCCCCACGTGTGGAACGGTACCCCCGGAGACAATGGTTCCACAGGTTTTCCGGGATGCCCGACCGCGACCCCGGGAGCCTACGTCTGGTTCGACTCGTCCTTCCACTCCTCGGGACCGGGCTGGAACGGACCGTTCGATCTGAATCTTTGCCGGTTCTCCGGGTTGTACAACATATCGACCCGGGTCCCCGCGAAGCTTCCGATCGTCGTTCACGTCCCCTACCAGGACGGTGCGATCACTGCCTCGGGGCTCCTTACCTGGAACAACACCGCGCCGAGCCCGGCCGTTGGTCCCGCGGCAGGGTACTCCCTCCCGAGCGGGTGGCTGTGGGAGATCGCCCCCGTAGGGCCCGTCCACTCCAGCCTCGCCCAGTACCTCCTGACCCCGGGACTTCTCGCCTTCGAGCGGAAAGGGTGCTGACGGTTGGGGAGGAACTCCCGACGGATTCGGACGGGCCCCGAGCGGCCGTGCATCCCATGGGCGTGGAGGCGTTGGGAGGGGTGCGACGACCCCCCGGACGGGGAGACTCGCTCGATCCCGTATGGGTCGTGCCCCCGGAGACCGACCCGACTGCGGGCCTAGCTGAATTTCGGATCCGCCCTAGGCCTTCCCACCGGGCGGCCACAAAGGTGAATGTCTTCTAACGAAGGACGGACGACGTGAACGAAGAGGAGTTGAAGCGACTCAAGGCGGACATGGTCGTGGATGCTCGCGGGATCGCGTGTCCGGGCCCACTTCTCGGCGCCAAGCGGGGAATGGCGAGCGTCCCGAAGGCCGGCGTCCTCGAAGTGCTCTCTTCGGACATCGGCACGACGTTGGACGTTCCGGCCTGGGCGTACAAGGTCGGGCACGTGTACCTCGGCATGATCATAGAGCCGGGCTATTGGCGGATCTACGTGAAGCGGGGAAAGTGAGCCCCCCTTTCCTGAGCCTCGCACCGCGACCCACGCACCCGCCGGTCGAACCTGCCCGCCCGGCCGAAGTACGGTGGTCTCAACTACTCGAAACGATTGCACGAAACGTCCGCGACCCGCTGGTCGAAAGGAACACTGGAGGAAGACCATGGATTACACCGCAGTCATCGTCGTTCTGGCGCTCCTGGTCGCCCTGGTCCTCGTCATCTTCCTGATCGCCGGCCTCTACCTCATCCACGAGAGCCAGGTGGGCATCGTGACCCGGAAGCTGCTCGGTCGGCGAATGCCCCCGGGCCAGGTCATCGCCCGCCACGGCCAGGTCGGCGTCCAGGCGGCCACGCTCGTCCCCGGGCTCTACTACCGGGCGCCAATCGTCTGGACGGTCGCGAAGGTCCCGATCATCGAGGTCGGGCCCGACAACATCGCCACGATCGAGGCGATCGACGGCCGTCCGCTTCGGCAGGGCCGACGGCTCGGGGACGAGATCGATTCGAACCAGTTCCAGGACGGGGAGCGGTTCCTCGACGGGGGCGGCTTCAAGGGACCTCAGGTCGCTTTCCTGCGCCCCGGTCGCTACCGGATCAACACCCGCCTGTTCGCCCCGACCCTCCGGAGCGCGATCCAGATCACGGCGGGGAAGGTCGGTCTCGTAACCGCCCAGGACGGGCGGCCCCTTCCGTCCAAGCTCCTGGTGGCCCCTCCGCCCCCGACCGTCCCCACGCCCCAGTTCCCCTCGGCCCGGGACCACAACTTCTTCCAGGACGGCCCCGGGTTCCTGGACAGCGGCGGTTACCGGGGGCCGCAGGTCGACACCATCCAGCCCGGGACGTACTACGTCAATCCGCTGTTGTTCGAGGTGGGCGTGGTGGACACCTACGAGGTGCCCCCCGGCTTCGTCGCCGTACTGCGTTCGAACATCGGAGAGGAGCTCGACCGACCCCAGGACCGGCCCATGCCGGTCTCCTCGGCCCCCGACTTCGACCAGAAGCTGACGGCCGAGGTCGAGAGCCTGCTGACCACCGACCGGAACCGGCGGGGCATCTGGCGCAGCCCGCTCGCGCCGGGAAGGTACAACCTCAACACCAAGGCGTTCACCGCGTACCTCGTCCCGACCAGCGCCATCATGGTCGACTGGGCCAGCTCGGAACGGCCGAGCGCTCCGGGGATGTCCCGGCCGTCCGCGTCCCCGACCAAGGACCGATCGGACTACCCCTACCTGACGGACGAAACGGCCGCCGCGGTCGAGTTCTTCAAGTTCAACCAGCTCAAGGTCACCTCGAAGGACGGGTTTCAGCTCGAGGTGGACGTCCGGATGGTCATCCGGATCCTTCCGGAAAACGCCGCGTTCGTCATCGCCCGGTTCGGTTCCGTCTTCAACCTGATCCAGCAGATCGTCCATCCGCTCATCGACGCGGAGTTCCGGAACAACGCGGGCGAGAAGCAGGCGCTCGAGTTCGTCCGGAGCCGCTCCCAGCTGCAGCAGGAGGCGCTCGACAAGGCGCGGCTCGCCTTCCAGCGGTACATGGTCGAGGCGCAGAACCTCTTGATCTCCTACATCCAGGTCGACGAGACCCTCCTCGCCACCCAGACGAACAAGGAGATCGCCGTCCAGCAGCAGGCGCAGTACGTGGAGCAGGCGGCCGCCGAGCGCCAGCGCATCTCCGTCCAGGAGATGACCGCGCGGGCGAACCTCCAGCCCCAGGTGGTGCAGGCCGATCTCCAGATCGTCATCAACGAGAACAATGCGAAGGCGGCCGTCAAGCAGGCGGAAGGGGTCCGTGACTCCACCCGGATCGTGGCCGACGGGAACGCCGCGGCGATCCGGCGCGTCGGAGAGGCCCAGGCCGACGCCTACCACGCCCAGGCCGACGTGATCGGCTCGGACAAGGTGGCCCTGATCAAGACCGTCGACCTGTTGCAGGCCGGGAAGGTTCGGATCACCCCGGATACGCTCGTCACCGCCGGGGGAGGCGCCGATGGCACGAACACCATGTTCTCGGCGTACCTCGCGACCCTCCTCGCGCAGAAGTCCCAGGCAGTGGCGACGCGCTACGCCCCCTCGCAGGAGAAGGATTACGTCTCGCCCCTGACGAGCGCCTCCGTCCGGCAGGACCCGAGCATTCCCCTGCCGGTGCCCCCGGATCCGGAGGTCGACGGTTCGCCCCCGGTCCCATCGGATCCGGCCGTTCAGCGGCTCCGGTTGCCCGCCCGGAAGAAGGCCGAGGACCCCGACGCCGACTCCTCCTGAGCGCTGACCGCGAAGCCCCGGAACTCATGTTTGACCCGGGGAGAGTGTTCTCTCCTCGGGCGGTCCAATGCCCTTGGGTTCCCTACCGATCCGTCACGGAATGGTGCCTACCGTCCCGGTGGACAACGTCCCGGGGCCTGCCCCGACCGACCTCGCGCGCACAGACCGCGGGGTGGCGGGAGTCCCGCCGGTGCTAGAACATGTCGCCCCGGTGGCTCGAGAACTCTGGCGCTCGGAACACGCGGCGAAGGTCCTCGCCGCGGGGGATGCGGGAACGGAGCGACTTGGCCATCAGGACGGTATGGGAGGTGGGATAGAGCGCATACCCCCGGGCGACCAGCATCGCCTCCCAGTCCCGGGCGAACGAGGTTCCCTGAAACGTGAGCCAACGTCCACGGGCGAGACCCTCGAGGGCCCGGAGCATCGGCTCGGCATGTTCCGAGGAGGCGAGAACGACCTCGTTGGTGGAGAGGTTCCAATCGCTCGTATCGGAGAGATGGGCGTACCCAACATCCCGAGACCCGTGCACCAGGACGCGGTGGTTCTCCGGCTTCCTCCATCCCAGACGGAATCGCACCCGGTTCCACCCTCGACTGCGGGGTACGAACCCCAGACGGTCGCGCGTGCCGGCGTTCAGCAACCGCTCCAATTGTCCCGCCTCAGCCGCCCGCGCGATCCTCCAGCGGTAGCCGGAGGGAGGTGCCTCGCCCGTCGCTTCGGGAACCTCTCGTAGGGCCAAGGGCGGCGAGTAGACGTCCTCGTACCCCAGTCCCTCGTACAGGCGATGCGCTCCCCAGGTCCGGTGGGTCCAGAGGAACGACCAGCGCCGACCGCGGGCGGCCTCGCGGCGATGGACCTCGCGGAGGAGGCAACGCGCGTACCCCCGGCCGAGCCCGTCGGGCCGGGTGAGGACATCCGAGATCCCTACGACCGTCTGGGGTCCGTCGAACCCCCGGAACGCCAGTTGGAGCGACTCGACGCGGGAGAGCGCTTGGCCGTTCTCCACGGCATATACGCCGTAGTAATCGGAAGCGGGGTGCCCCATTCGCTGGAGACGTCGGGCCAGTCGGTAGTCCTGCGGGGGATCGCCGTCGCTGGCCCCGAAGGCCGCGAGCTGGGGCCGGAGCCGGGGCGGCAGGTCCCTTAGGTCGTAGATCCGGATCCGCCTCCCCCCTGCGATTCGGGGACCTTCGAGGAGTATTTAGTCCCCCGAACCCGGAGGAGGGCGGCCGCGCTCTCCGGCGGCCGCGTCGCGCCCCCGGGACGTACCGCGGTCCCCAGAGGGCGGGCAAAAGGACACGATGAAATAGGGCGACCCATTCTTTGGCCCCACCGCAGATGCCTTGGAAATACACGGACGAGTACTATCGCGAGTACACCCGAACGACGTGGAACGAGAGCGCCGAGGCGTACGTCGGGCTCCTGCGAAACCTCGAGCCGTTCCGTTCCGATCTCATCGCCCGGCTCGCCCCCCAGCCGGGGGAGCGGATCCTGGACATGGGGACGGGGCCGGGAGAACCCGCGATCACCATCGCCCGGATCGTCGGGGCCTCGGGCCACGTCACGGGTATCGACCTCTCGGAGAACATGGTCGCCATCGCCCAGCGCGTGGCGGGGGCCCGAGGAGCGAGCAATGTCGAGTTCCGGACGATGGACTGCGGCGACCTCAAGCTGCCCGACGGTTCCTTCGACGGGGTGGTCAGCAGTTTCGGATTCCAGATCTTCACGGACCCGGAGGCGGCCGCCCGTGAAGCTCGTCGCGTGCTCCGGCCGGGCGGTCGCATCGCCGTGAGCGTGTGGGGCACCGGGGACCAGGTGCCGTGGATCCATGCGATCATCGCTCCGATGTTGGAGCACGCCGAACCGGACGAGACGGGCTACCTGCCGACGCCGTACGAGACGGGAGGACCCGGCGAGATGGTGGCGTTCCTCGAACGGGCGGGATTCCGGGACGCCTTCGAAGACCGACGGGTTTACTCCCTCCAATTCGACAGCGAAGAGGCCTACTTCCGGGCCCTCCTGAAGGCGACGCCCATCGGGCACTCGCTCTCGGAGGAACCGGAGGAGACCCAACAGGAGGTCCTTCGCAAGACCCGGGAGAATCTTCGTCGATGGAAGGTCCCCGAAGGCCTATCGATTCCCAGCGAAGGGGTCATCGTCGTGGCGCGCAAGCCGGGCGAGACCGCGGAGTGACCCCGGTCCGGACGCCGCCGGTCGTCCGCACGATTCCTACCTCCTACCTGCCCACCCCGTCTCCGACGGTTCGCCCGGATGTCCCTGCGTCGCGGCGGGGGTGACCGACTCGAGCGATCGGTCCGGAAAGGCCAAATCTCGGAACGGGTTACCGTCCCAGGCCCCCCATGACGCGAGCCAGGGGCGAGCTCCGGAGGCACTGGTTGCACGGGCGGGCCCGCATCACGCCCGCGCTCGTGGCGGTCTACCTGACCGGGTCCGCCCTCCTGGCGGGCCTCGCGTCGTTCGCCGCGGCGCTGCCGCGGTCGGAATCGATCACGTTCCACCTCCCTGACGGGAACGGAAACGTTACCGCGAGGTTCTACCCCACGCTCCAATGGGGATGGTATTCGATCGTGGTGCGGTTCCCGGACCGGAACCTCTGCACGCCGCTCCCGGACTGCAGTGAGGTCGGGGCGGGTGTGTACACCTGCGCCGATACGGATTGCTCCGCCCCCGGGTATCTGCTCACCGGAGGTGGCGATGCCCCCGTCCTCGTTCGCGATACGAATCTGAACGAGTTCTACATCCACGTCTATGGCTACCCTCGGACCCTGGAAGTGGTCGTATCGAGCGATTTTAACGGCACCCCGTTTCCCGCCGGATCCATTGGTTCGAGCGGCCTCTTCGTGGGGTCACCCTCGGGAGGCTCGACTCTGTTGGTGATCACCTCTTGGGTCGCGCTGGGCGGGCTCGCGGCGTTCGGTTTCGCCCTCGGGGCCTGGAGGTACGAACGTCGCCCCCTGGTCCCGCCGCCTAGGTTCTAGACCTCGCCCGGAAACACCCAAGCCGAATCCGATCCGGACAGTATCGTTGGAGGGACGTTCCACGAACTTCGGCGCGACTGGACGCTCGATCGCCGGATCAACCGGGGACGGGTGGGATCTCGTACACGCCCACCCGACGCGCGATGTTCTTCAGCCGCGGAGTTCCGAGATACCGCAGGGGGGCGCGGATCTTGCCCGACACCTGCTCGTAGACCTCCTTCGAGAGGCAGATCCCCCCCGGTTTCGCGCGAGACTGCAATCGCGCCGCGACATTGACCGCGTCCCCGAAGATGTCCCCCCGTTGGTGGAGGACGTCGCCCACGTGGACCCCGATCCGGATCACGTCGCCCCCTCGCACCCGTCGCATCCGTCGCTGTACCGCGACCGCACACTCCACCGCCGAGAGCGCGCTCCGGAATTCCACCAGGAACCCGTCGCCGGTCCCCTTGATGAGGGTCCCCTCGAAGCGGGGGAGCGTGGCTCGGACGGCGCCCTCTTGGGCGTCCACGAGCCGCATCGCCTCCCGTTCTCGGGTCTTCATCAGTCGACTGTAGCCGGCCATGTCAGTGATCATGACCGCGGCCAGGCCCCGAACCCCCTCCGAGGGTCGTTGCGGGCCGATGACCACCTCGCCCCGGGGTCTCAGCAGGACCGTCTTCCACCTCGAATCGATAACCCCGCCATGGAACGCCCGGGCGCGGATATGATGCTCGAGGGTGCCGCCCTTCTCCTTCGTCACCAGGTCGAAGACGCCGTCGTAGAGCGACTCGGTCTTCCGATAGAAAGTGTCGGAGGCGATCCCTTTGACGAATCCGTTGACGGTGATCAGTTCGCGCGCCCGTCCCCAGGGAATGAAGACCGTACGCCAGCTGTTCAGCATCGTCTCCTCGTCGGTGGATTGGAGCAGGAGGGACGTGTTGTCATCGATGTGCAGCCATCCCCTCTCGCGTTCGTCGAAACCCTGCGCGGTCTGCTTCTTGATTTCCCTCCCCCACCGTCCCACGTCCGGGGCTCGCCCCGAGAGGAAACCAGACTTTGGGCCCCGCCCGCCCCGCTCGGGGCCGGGGGCGGGCGCGGAGCTGCCGATGAGCCGGAGCATCCCTCGATCCGTCTCCGCCTCGATCGATAGTCCGAGCTCCTCCATCGCCTCCCGCACATCGGCGAGGTCCCGATGAAAGGAGTGGTACTCGGTCTTGAGCCCCCGCTCGACGGCACGGACCGCGATCGTGACCGAAGCCTCGTACCAGGGAGAGCTCGGATCGAACTCGACCAGATAGTTCCCTCCGACCCGCAATCCTTCGGGGACCATCGCCTCGAGGAGCGGGACGATCTGCCGCGCCGGCATTGTTCGACCGAGACAGGGGTCGGGACGAACTATAAGCATTGAGACGAAGCTCTTCGGGCCCCCCGCGTCGGACCGGAGGTCGCCCTCAACCGGTCCGGGAGAGGACCGTAAGTGCCCGGAGCGTGATCATCTTGCTCGGGCGGCCGACCGCCTCGAACGCGAGCGGGGTCATTCGCTCCTTCGGAGGTCTCGGGTGCCAGCGAGCGACCTTCGGGCTCACATCCGGGTGGACCTCGTCGAGGTTCCAGCGCCCGTCGGAGCGTCGCTTCTTTTGCAGGAGGGCGAGGGCGAATCCGAGCCGCGGGTCGTCTCCGTACCCGAGGGCGGTCAGGACGTCGAGGCCGACCAGAAGGTCGTAGTAGTAGTGGACCGGCCAGTGGAAGCGGTACCAGGGGGCGTACCGCTCCCCCTGACGATGCAGCTCCCGTTCGAGATAGAACTCGGCCCCTCGCTCGACACACTTCTTCATCGTCGGGGTCCATTTCGAGCGCGGATACGCCGCGAAGGCGCTCAGGCCCTCCCACGAGTCGAGGGTCCGTCCGGGGGAGGGTCCGTCCCCGAACGACCAGCACGTCCAACCTCCCTTCGGGTGGGCGGTCCGGACCAACCAGTCGAGCGCCTTGCGGATCCGGGGGTCGTCCCCGTACCCGAACCGGATCAGGACCCGGGCCATGTTGCCGGTGTAGCAGTGGTGACCGTTACCCTTGGAACTGCCCCCGACGCCGCCGCCTTTCAGCGGGGATCGGTCCATCCAGAGCTCGCACGACGCGCGGACCGCGGGGATCGCGCGCGTCGCGCCGAGGTCCGAGAGCGCGAGCAGGTTCCAGTTCGTCGCGACGTACTTCGGCGAGTAGAGGTTCCTTTCGTGGACCCACCAGCCGGCCGGGTCGCGTCGACCGAGGATCACCGCGGCCCACCCGACCGAAGGGATCCGCGCCTTAGCCTCCCGGACCTCGGAATCTGTCGTGCTCCGGCCGAGAAGCTGGGTCAGAACGAGATACCGTATGGAGGGCTGGTCCGGTTCGAGCAGCCAATCGAGGACCTTCGCGCTCGGCACGCCCGCAGGGACGGCTCCGGAATCACATTATCCCTCCGGGCGCGCCCGTTCTGGACCATGGGCGCGGAGATGGAAGGGACTCTCGGCCCGTGGGGGAACGCACCGGCCCGGCACCATGCTCACGGATAGGCCGCAGTACCGGGGCAGGCCCTGGCCGTCCCTGCCCGGCGGGGCGGTGGCTCCCAACCCGACTCCTTCCCCCTGCCCTGCACGGCCCGTCCCGCCCCCTTCGGCCTTAACCCCCAGCACGCTCGGGTCCCCACGCCCGACCCATCGCTTCCGGCGAGCTCTACGAGCCGGTTCCGGCCGGTTCTCCGCAATCGCCAGTTCCGTTGGTTCATCGCCTCGTGGACCGCCGCGGGCATGGGATACTCGGTGTACGCGATCTCCGTGGTCTGGCTGACGTACACGCTTTCGCACAGCTTTCTCGTCGTCGGGGCGGCCCTCTTCATCGAATACGCGAGCTACACGGGGGTCTTTCTGGTCGGTCCGATCGCCGATCGGGTCGGCAACCAGCGGACGCTCTACCTCGCCTGCTACCCGGTAATGGGCTTGGCCGCCATGGCCATCGGGGTAGGCCAGTGGGAAGGGTTCCTGACGGTCCCCCTCCTCCTCGGTCTCATCGCCCTCATCTCGATCCTCTGGGACATCGCTTGGGCGGCGGGGAACGCGGCGCCCGGGCTCCTCGTCTCCCGCGACGAACAGTTCGCCGCGCAGGGGCTGATCGGCTCGGTCGGCGGGGCCAACGCCATCGCGGGGTACGCGGCGGGCGGTGCGCTCATCCTGCTGGTCGGCGCGGAAGGAGGCATGATCCTCTACGGGATCCTCCTCGGCGCGGCGGCCGCGTTCGCCGCGCCGCTCGTTCTCCGGCCGTCCCCACCCCCCGGGGAAACCTTCGGCGACAGCTTCCGGGCCGGCTGGCGCCTGCTCACCGATCCGCCCGGTCGGCCGATGTTGAAGCTCGCGACGGTCGATTCGATCCAGGGGTTCTTCGGAGCGGTTCCCGCCCTCCTGATCACCCTGCTCGCGACCTCGACCTTCCACACGTCGGCCTCGGCGTTCGGCGTACTGTTCGTGAGCTACGTCGTGGGAGGCACGGTCGCCGGTCTCGCCTTCGGACATTGGAATCCGCGCTCCTCGATCGGGCGGGTCGTCGCCGTCTCCCTCCTCGGGATCGCCGGGGCGTTCGGGCTGGTGATCGGGCTTCCCCCCGTCCTGCTCCTCGAGGCCGGGGCGTTCTTCGGGGTGGGATTCCTCTCGAGCGCCTACCTGGACGCCAAGTACGCGCTCTTCCGGGGGTCGTTCGAGCCCTCCCAGCTGGGCCGCCTCGTATCGAACATGTACCTCCTCCCCGGGATCACGAGCTCCGCCGGAGCCCTTCTGCTCGGCGCCCTCTCCAATCGGGTGGGCCCCTTCGAGCTGGGAGGCATCGCCGCCGTGGGGTTTCTCGTCGCGGGCCTCCTCGCGACGGCCCTCCCCGGGATCAGGACGCTTCGCTTCTAGACCTACGCCGTGAAGACCCGACCTCGGGGACCGAGGGGGCCCCCGGTCCGTGGGTCCACGTCGCGAGCGCAAGCTCGAAGGGCGGGGGCGGGCGAAGGATCGGTAGAATCCTGTGCCGACCATGAACACCGAGCTCAGGATCAGGGGCCCGACCGTGAGGGCGGACGTGATCACAGCGAGCCGGAGCGTTCGGGGGATCTCGGCGGGACACCGTCTTCCCGCCGATTCCTTCAACTAGCCGGACCCCTCCCTGCTTCCTTTGTGGTGATGCTCCTTCTCTGTCCCGACTGCGGCGGTGGATGGGCCACCCGCAGGGGGTTACGCCTGCATCTGGTGTGCCACGGTTACGACCGGATGGGAGCCCTGACCCTCACTACCGGGGTCATGCGAACGCCGGCCCCGCCAGTGTGGCGATGCAGGTCCTGCCGAAGGAAGTTCGACTCGGTTCGGGGCCTCTGCCACCATGGGCGGGCCACGGGTCACGGGGGGTTCCGTCCCACGTCGCAAGTCGCCGCCGCCTAGGTACCCCAGATACCCGCTCCCGGCCTCTTCGATAGCCCGAGCGGACGATATAGAGCGCCCCGCGTCCAGTAGTTCGGGGCCGGTGACCTGCGCCCGGCCGGGGTTGGTGGGCGCTTCTCACACCGGGCCCAGCCACCTCTCCGCGAGGCGACCCCTCCCGGCGCCCCCGCGGTCCCGATCCCGAACGGACGCGATGGGCGGATCCTTCGACGTTCCCTTCGGCGAACCTCCGGGCCCCGATCGCGGATCGCCTCCGACGGCACCCGATCGTCACATCCCCGGACGGCGTCGGGTTGTGGGGATGCGGGAGCGAGGGCCGGTCGGTGGGCTGGCGCCCTCGGGGCTCACGAGGACGGGGGACCTCTCCGGGCCTTTTGCCCCATCAGGATGATACCGAGCCCTAGCGCGATGGCGCCGACGATCGCCACCACCGCCCCTTCCGCCACATAGGGATTGCCGCAGAGACTCCCGGAAAGCGTCCGGGAGCCGCAGGTTTGGTAGAGCGCGACCAAGACACCCATGGCGATCAGGAGGACTCCCGGAAACACGAGGACCACTCCGGAGACCTCGTAGGGATACGCCGAGCGCGGCGGAGGCGACGCCATGATGCCACCACCGCCTCGCCACCTCTTCTAGCCTGGCAGGGTCCGCGCGGACGGAACTCTCGGCGCTCCGATCGGACCCGCCCGCCGGGTCCGACCGGCGCCCCGCACGGCGGGATGGATCGGTCAGCGATCGACCATCGACAGCGAGGCCGCAGGATACCGGTCGCCCGCCACCCGTTCGGGGGGGACCGCGCGCTCGATCCGGTCGAGGTCGGCCGGTGTCAGGGAAAGGTCGGCCGCCGCCACGTTCTCCTCGAGGTACGCGCGACGCTTCGTTCCGGGGATCGGCACGATGTCCGCGCCTCGGCTCAGGACCCAGGCCAGGGCGAGCTGGGCCGGGGTCGCTCCCGTCTTCCGGCCCAGCTCCCCCAGAGCGTCGACGAGCCGAAGGTTCTGCGCCAGGTTCTCCCCTTGGAATCGAGGGTTGGTCCGGCGGAAGTCCCCTCCCGGAAGTGGATCGACCGAGCGCACCCGGCCCGACAGGAAACCCCGCCCGAGGGGGCTGAACGGAACGAACCCGACGCCCAGCTCCCGACAGGCCGCCAGGATCCCGTGCTCCGGGTCCCGGGTCCAGAGGGAGTACTCGCTCTGGACCGCGGTGATGGGGTGGACCGCGTGGGCGCGTCGAAGGGTGGTCGGGGAGATCTCCGAGAGCCCTAGGAACCGGACCTTCCCGGCGTCGACCAGGCCGGCCATCGCCCGGACGCTCTCCTCGATGGGCGTCCGCGGGTCGCGCCGGTGGAGATAGTAGAGGTCGATCTGCTTCACCGCGAGTCGCCGCAGGCTCGCCTCGCACGCGGACCGGATATGTTCCGGAGTTCCGTCGACCGAGATGGGGGCCCCGGCGTCTCCCGGCACCAACCCGCACTTCGTGGCGAGAAAGACCTCGTCCCTCCGGTCGCGGATCGCGCGCCCCACCAGCTCTTCGTTCGCGCCGGCGCCGTACACGTCGGCCGTGTCGAGGAGGCTGACCCCGAGGTCGAGGGCCCGGTGGATCGTGGCGATCGATTCGGTGTCCTCCGGCGACCCGTATGACTGGGACATCCCCATGCAGCCAAGTCCGAGGGCAGAGACGCGGGGTCCCTTCGGACCCAGCGATCGGGTCTGCATGCCGGCGCGAAGGGGTTCTCGCCTAAGACGGCTCTCCTCCGCCCCGGGAACCGGGACGTCGCCCGGGGATCGGAGCGGGCCCGGAGCCGGCGCGTTGCGCCCTCAGGGCCGGGCCTTGAGGGGGGGCGGGGCGACGCCCTCGCCGGCGGCGGGGATCGGCTCCTTTCCGAACGCCTCCAGGAGACCCGTGGTCGGCGGCAGCCCGCGGGGCGCTCGATAGCTCGAGAGCGGTCGTCCGGCGATCCGCACGACCTTCTCGGCGACGCTCCCGCAATAGCCACATTCGTCGCACGAACGGTGCTCGCAATCCGTGGCCGCGATCCGCCGGAGGAAGCCGGCGGGGAACGCGTCGTTGTCGATGGCCACGTCCCCGAGGGCCAGGAACGCCTCCCGCAGGGGTTCGACGACCTCGGGGGAAACGCCACGGTGGGAGAGCGTCGCGAGGGCGTTCGACGGACCCTTGATCTGGACGAAGCTGAGGATGTCGAGGAGGTTCCCGTGGTACTCGCGCGCGGTGTACGCCCGCGCGGCGCGCTCGAGCCACTCGGTGGGGCGGTTGCGGCCGGAGATCTTGAAGCGGTGGACGCCGGCCTCCTCGTAGGCGGCGAGGTCCTCGGGCCGGACCCAGATCGAGGAGATCAGCTTCCGAGGGTCCCGGACGACCTCGAGCCCGCACTCGAGGATCGGGAACTCGAACCAGAGCTGGTCTCCGCCCGGCTGCGAGCAGAGGGAGCTCGTGTTCAGGTGGTGCGCGCGGAACGGGCACTCCCGGATGCACGTCTGGTTCGTCAGGATCTCGACCCGGGCGCCGGCCCGGACGAGCCCGCGGATCAGCGGGAAGTCCCGGTCGGCCTCCTCGAGGATCACGGTGTCGGCCCCGAGGCGCAGGAAGTACTCCGCCTGGCTGACGGATCGGATCCGGGAGAAGGAGGAGACCGACAGCGGCACCTCCGGAAAGGCTCCGTGCACGGCGTCGAGCAGCGCGGGGAGCGCGACCACGAACCCGTCCACGCCGAGGTCGAGGAGCTCCCCGACCTCCCGCAGGAATACGTCGAGGTACCCCGTCCGGTACTCGTGCAGCCCGAGGTCGTTGCTGTTCAGCGTGGCGTAGAACTCGCGTTCGCCGCGGTGGATCTCCGCCAGGTGGCGGCGGAACCCCTCCCGGTCCACCTCGGGAAGGATGAAGGGGGGACGCCCGGCCCCCGTGAGGGTGACCGGGAAGCCGCCGAAGAAGGCGCGCACCGGGAGGTCCGCCACGCGGCCCGGCAGCGCATCGTCAAAGTTGGTCGCCAGCACGAGCTCCATCGCTCGGGGAGAACCCCCTCGGAACGTCAACCTGACCCCGCACCGGTGCGGCGTAACGGGTTTCCGAGGTTCTCCCCATGGAACGGAGCGATGACATCGGACGGCCACCCCCCCGAGGCCCTCGCGCAGGCGCGCCGGGAGATCGAGAGCGTCGACCGGTCGATCGTCCTGCTGATCGCGGCGCGCTTGGAGGCCGCCCGACGGGCGATCCAGTTGCGCCGGGCCGCGGGGCGCCACATCACGGACCGGGAACAGGAACGCCGGGTGCTGAGCCGTGGTCGGGCGTGGGCGGCGGAGTTCGGCGTCCCGTCCCGGCTGATCGACGAACTGTTCCGGTCCCTCATCGAGGAAGGCAAGTCGCGCCATCTGAGCGGCGCGGGCGCCCCGGAGTCCCCGGTGGTGACCGTGCTAGTGGCCCGTCCGAGGGGGGCGCCGGTGGACCTCGGGGCCGACCCGTCCGCGGAGCTCATCACCGTACCGTCGTCCCGCTAGCTTCGCGGTCGCCCGGCGAAGAATCTCGAGCGTCGTCGATCGACTCGTGCCGAGCGCCCGCGCGACGTCCGCGAGGGTCCCCCGCCGCGGGTAACCGAAGTACCCGAGGTCGAACGCGACCCGGAGCGCGAGGTCCTGGCGGTACGTGAGGCTCGTTCGCGACCGGTACGGGGCCACCCGCGCGATCGCCCGTCGCGCGCCGCCGTCCCCGGGAAGCTCCCGGACGAAGGCGTTGGTCTGGGACCCGCGGGGCAGGATCACCCGCCAGGACTCCCGCTCGGTCCGCAGGAGAAGGGGGCAGGTCACGCAGATCCCTCCAGCCTCGTACGTGGCGGCGCAGATCGGGGGCGCCGGCTCGCTGACGCGGACGAGCACCCGTCCGGGCCCGAGTCGTGCGACGGCCAGATGCCGGGCGCGGAACCGTCGCCGTAGGGAGCGGAGGAGCGGCTCCATTCGAACCGGATCGACCTCGATGTCGAGCCAACGCATCAATTGCCGGGGCGCCCGGTCGGAGAGCCGGCACGCCACCAGGTGGGCGAGTGCTCCCTCGCCCTGCAGCAGGTCGCTCAAGGGGTGGTTCCGGGCCTGGCCGTCGAGACGAACTTCAAGGAGCGGGTTCATGCGAGGCCCGTCGGCCGTTCGGGCCGGCCCCGGAGCTCCCCGCGGAGGGCGTCCCGGTGGGTTCGACGACCGCATAGAACCTCCGGCCGCCCACAGTGCCGGAACGCTATGAGCGTGCCGGGACGGCCGAGGAGCCGGGGCGGGCTACGGGGGAGTTTCCCGCCCCGGAACCCGTTCGAGCAACCCCTCGGCCAGGAGCTCGTCGAGACGATCGATACAGAGGATCCCGGGATCCGCCTGGCGCTCGGCCGGCGTCTCGGGGTACATCCCCGGCGGGTAGACGGACCAGAGCCCCCGGTAGAGCACCGCCCCGCAACCGGCCGCCCGGGCTCCGTCCACGTCGAGCTCCCACCGGTCGCCGACGTGGAGGATCTCGCGGGGCTCCATGCCGAGCCACCGGGAAGCCTCCCGGAAGATCTCGGGGTCGGGCTTGGCCCGTCCCACCTCGCACGACGCGATCACACGCCGGAACTCGACGAGCCCGCGGGAGCGGAGGAACTCCAGCCAGCTTTCCCCGCGGCGGGCCGTGTTGGTGATGGCGATGACCGGAACCTGCCGGGCGTCCAGCGCCCGAACGACCTCGCCGACCTCGGGATTGACCGTCGGAGGGTGCTTCGCCAAACCGGCGGAGGAGTAGATACGGCCGGCCTCCTCCCAGGAGGTCACCGGGTGGGCGTCCAGATTCCCCGCGTAGGCCGACACGAGGGTCCCCGGATCGGTCAATCCCGAGGGCCAGCCCTCCGCGTGAAGGCGGGAATCGACCTCGTCCACCGCCGTCTCGATCACCGATCCGTCGATCCGCTTCCCTTCGCGGGAGCGAAAGAGCTCGGCGAGGGTCCGGATACGGTCCTCTCGCCAACGATCGTCCGTACCCGCGCCGTGGTACAGCGTCGTGAACCATAGGTCGAGGGAGACCGCGCGGAACGGACCCCGCAGGACCACGAACGGCCATCGCCGGTCGAGCCTATAAACGAAGGGAGCCCCCGAGCACGGCCCGCGGCCGAGGCGTCGAGCCGGACGGAGGACGCGGCCGGCCGAAACCCTCCCCCGACCTTGCCTCGGCGGCACTTTCCCCCCCCTCCCTGGCTGGGCGGGGCACCCGAACCCGTTCGGAAAGCAGGACGGGTTCGGGAGAGCCTGATGTCCCGCCCCGCGCATGCCCGTATGGAGACCAGCCACATGCAGAGCCATAGCCCCCACCGGTTCGCCATCGAACCCGACGGACCGCCGCCCGACACTTCTGTCCCCCGGCATCTTCCGACGTCGCCCACCTCGCCGGGGCCGATCGCTGGAGAACGGGAGGCGCGGGTCGCTCCCAGGTTCCCCCCCGTTGAGGGGGTCGAGCGGAGGGACTCCCCGCGCTCGGGCATCCTGCCACCGGCTACGTCGTTGCTCGTCTACGGCACCTCCCGGTCTCTCGTGAATCTCGTGCTCTTCGGCCTGTCCGAGGAGGCGAACACGAAGTTCCACTGGTGTGACGTCCGGGACTCGGGAGCGACCGCGAGCGAGCTCGACCCCAAAGAGCTCGGCTGGATCGATCCCACGAGGTTCTGGGAGGTCGACCGGTTCGAGGGGTTGGCCTCCGACAATGCGCAGGCCAACGCCGCGGTCTTCGAGCTCGTCCGGTCGGACGAGCCTCCCGAAACCCTCGCCCGCCTGGCGGACTTCCTCCGGCTCCCGAAGACGGTCCGGCGGATCCTCTCGGAGATCGACACTTCGGAATCCCCCGGGCTTCTCGCCGTCGCCAACGCCGACCGACTGGCCAGCGCCCTTCCCGAGTCGGTCCTCGGACCGATCCTCGAGGCGTTCGAGGGGGCGGGCTGCTCGCTGTTCGTCGGCTCGGCCAACCCACTTCCCTCCGTCCGTGCGCGCTTTGCCCGGGTCGTCCGCGTCGAAGGGAACAGCCCCCGCTTCTGGCAGAACGCGGCGCTCGTCCTCGAGACCGGTTCTTCCGTCTCGTCGCTCCGACCGGGAGAGCGCACCGAACTGGCCGCCGTCCCGTTCGCGGCCCGCGTACTGCGGCGGGCCAATGTCCCGAGTTGAAGGCGGTCGCAGCGAGGGGTCCCTTCCATGATGGTAGAGGGGGGCCCATGACGGGCCCGCGGACCGAGGCCCCGAAATCCCCCCGCCGATCGAAGCCGGGCCGGAGGCGCGTACCTCCTCCGTTCGCGACCGGGGCGGACTCGGACCGGCTCGTCATGGCCACCCTGCGGGTGCGCGTCTCGGACGAGCGGTGGACGGGGATGTTCACTCGGCGTCATCCCCAGGTGTGCATCGAGGTCCTGAACCGGACCGACGTGGCCCCGATGACCTCCGTCTCGGACCATTGGATCAGCGGAGCGTCCCCAGGGGCCTGGTCCCAGGAGATCGCGGGCTTCCCCGACGTGCTCGGCGTGGAGAGCGTGATGGAGATGGGGAACGGCTGCCTTTACCGGATCACGTTCAAGAATCCGCCCGTCGTCGAGCTCTACCGGCGCCTCCAGATCCCGTTGCCCCTTCCGCTCCGAATTCAGCGCGGGACCGTCGGCTGGGAGGTCGTCGCCCGGGCGTTCGAGTTCCGGCAGATCCTTCAGCTCGCTCGGCAGGGCGACCCCCACGCCCGGGTGATCTCGATCCGTCGGGGGCCGCTGCGCAATCATCTTCCTCCGCTTTCCCCGGCCGAGGACGATCTCCTCACGGCGGCGCTGAACCAGGGGTACTTCGCCGTTCCGAGAGAGTGCACCCTTCCCGAGCTCGCCCGGAGAGTGCGGAAGAGCCCGTCGGCCGTCTCCGAGTCCATGGCAGTCCTCGAGAAGAAGCTCATCGAGAGCGCGCTCGGGCCGATCGCATTCTGATCGGGAGCGACCCTTCCATCTGCGCCGCGGGAAGCCTCCGGGCCCGGTTGTAGCCGGAGCGCACCGGCCGGGGGCTCGGCGGACCGGTCGGGTCCTTTCCGGCGGGCGTCCTCCCCGAACACTCATAGTCCTCGGCGGAGTTGCGTCGGCATGGGGCGGGACCTTGTCCGTCGTCCCGTCTCGTCGACCGCGGTCCGAATCGGAGGGCCCGTTCCGTGACCCCCGACCCGGCCGGAGAACTCCCGCGAAGGGTCTCCCGTCTCACCGTGAACGGGGTCGCCCGTCCCGTCTCGCTCGACCCCGAACGGAGCCTGTTGGTCGTGCTGCGCGAGGAGCTCGGTCTCACGGGGACCAAGTACGGTTGCGGAGAGGGCGAGTGCGGGGCCTGCAAGGTCCTCGTCGACGGGGTCGCGGTTCGGTCGTGCTCCACCCCGATCGGAGAAGCCCTCGGCCGGTCCATCGTCACGATCGAGGGCCTCGCGTCGGGAGAGCGCCTGCACCCCGTCCAGCAGGCGTTCCTCGAGGCGGGCGCCTTTCAATGCGGGTTCTGCATTCCCGGGATGATCGTCGCCGCCGCGTCCCTGCTCGGTCGGAATCCCCAACCGTCCCGGGAGGAGATCCGGGCAGGGATGGACGGCAACCTCTGCCGTTGCGGCGGGTACCTGCGCATTCTCGAAGCGGTCCGCCGCGCCTCCACGCCCCCGGTCCCCGGAGGGGCTCCGACCCCGTGACGGCCCCTCCCGAGGCGGTCCCGTTCGACCTCGCCGCTCCGGACGATCGGGAGTACTTCGCCCGGCTCGGCCCGGGCCTCGTGGTGGTGCTCCCGGCCGTGCGCCCGGGCCCCGGCGAATGGGGTCGAGGCGGCCCTCCGCACGGCGGCGCCTGGGTGCATGTGGGCGAGGACGGGAAGGCCCGCGCGTTCACCGGGAAGGTGGAGGTTGGTCAGGGCACGAGGACCGCGCTCGCCCTCCTCGTCGCGGAGGAGCTTCGCCTCCCGCTCGCGTCGGTCCAGCTCACGATGGGCGACACCGACCTGTGTCCGTGGGACATGGGGACGTTCGGCAGCCGCTCGATGCCCGATGCCGGCGAGCATCTGCGCCTCGTGGGCGCGGCCGCCCGGGCGGCGCTTCTCGGTCTCGCCGCGATCCGGCTGGGAATGGCTCCCGAGGAACTCGAGCTCGCCGACGGGCGGGCGAGGCCGAGTCGGACGGACCCGGCCCGCGCGATCCCGTACGGCGACCTGGTGCGGGGGCTCCGGCAGGTCGAGGTCGTTCCCCGTTCCGTCCGGCCCGGCCCGCCGGCCGACTGGACGCGCGCCGGCCTGCCTACCCCGAACCTCGGCGGCCGCGAGATCGTCACGGGGGAGCGGCAGTACACGTCGGACCTCCATCTTCCCGGCATGCTCTTCGGCCGAGTGCTCTTCCCGCCGTCCTACGGGGCGACGCTGCGCACGGTCGACCTCTCCGCGGCGCAGGCGTTACCGGGCGTCACCGCGATCCAGGAGGGTTCCTTCGTCGGCGTGGCCGCCCCGGACCTTTCCACGGCGCGCGCGGCGCTGAAGGCCCTCCGCGCCGAGTGGGCGACCGTACCGCAACCCTCCGAACCGGGGATCGTCGCCTACCTACGGGAGCATCCCGCGGAAGGCGAGGATTTCTGGGACCTGATCCACCACACCGCCGGCGATGTCGACGCCGCGCTCGCCTCCGCTCCGGTCGGCCTGCACGCGACGTATACGGCGGCCTACATCGCCCACGTCCCGATGGAAACGCATGCCGTCCTGGCGTCGTGGGAGCGAGGGCGGCTGACGGTCTGGATGGGGAGCCAAACGCCGTTCCGGGCCCGGGACGCGGTCTCCGACGCGCTTGGTCTCCGGCCCGCCGCCGTGCGGATCGTCGTCCCCCCCACCGGCTCCGGGTTTGGCGGAAAGCACGCTGCGGAGCTCGCCGTCGGGGCGGCTCGACTCGCGAAGGCCGCCGGGCACCCCGTGCGCATCTCCTACACCCGGGAGGAGGAGTTCACTCAGGCGTACTTCCGGCCGATGGCCGTGATCGAGATCCGATCCGGGGCGCGCGCCGACGGGACGCTGACGGCGTGGGAGTTCCACGACCTCAACGCGGGTTCGTCGGCCGCCCGCACGCCGTACCGCGTGGAGAACCAGCGGATCGACAACCAACCGTGCGAGTCCCCGCTGCCCCAGGGCTCCTACCGGGCGTTGGCGGCGACGGCGAACAACTTCGCCCGCGAGTCGCACATGGACGAGCTCGCCGAGCGGCTCGGCGCCGACCCCGTGGAGTACCGCCTCCGCCACCTGACCGACGAGCGCCTCGCCGACGTGCTCCGCGCGGTCGCCGCCCGGGTCGGGTGGACCGCCCGGCCGTCGGGCGCCTCCGCTGCCTCCGGGGACGGCACGGGCCGGGGGATCGCCGCCGGCCTCGAGAAGGGTGGCCGGGTCGCGACGTTCGCCGAGGTCCGGGTCGGGGCGGACCGGCACCTCGAGATCCGGCGGATCGTGACCGGGTTCGAGTGCGGGGCGATCGTGAACCCGGCCAACCTCCGGAGCCAGGTCGAGGGGGGGACCATCATGGCGCTCGGCGGGGCCCTCTTCGAGGCGATCCACTTCGAGAACGGCCGCATCCTGAACCCGAGGCTCTCGCAGTACCGGGTCCCGCGCTTCCGCGACGTTCCGCCGATCGACGTCCTCCTGCTCGACCGGCGTGACCTGCCCTCGCAAGGGGCGGGAGAGTCGCCGCTCATCGCCGTGGCCCCCGCGCTCGCGAACGCGATCTTCGACGCTACCGGCCGACGCCTGCGCTCCCTGCCGCTGGCCCCGGACGGAACGATCGGTTAGCCCCGCTCCCGGCGGCGGGATCCGGGTCCCGGCCGCCCCGGTCAGCTGGCGGGAGACTCCGACCCGTGGTTCGGCGCCGGCATCTCCTCGACCGTCGGCGCGGACTCCTCCGGGGTCGGAGGGGGGATCGGGAGCCGGACGGCCTCCGCCGGGAGGGGCGGCGCCGGCGTCTCCTTCGGCGGGGAGGCCCCGGAGGTCGGGCTCTCCCGCAGGTCGAGGGTCGCCTCCACCGTGCCGTCCTTCGCGTAGGTCAGTTCGAAGCCCATCCGCTTCGTCAACGAGATCGCGCGATAGTTCTCGCCCAGCATGACGGCGTAGACCTTCTCGATGCCCATGTCGGTGGCGACCTCGAGCACGTGGTCGACCAGCTTCGTGCCGAGCCCGGCGCCCTGGAACTCGTCCGTCACGATGAAGGCGAGCTCCCCGCTCTTGCCGTCCGGCTCGGTGCTCAGGCGTCCGACCCCGAGGAGCTTGCGGTTCCCGTTGCGGTTCAGCTCGGCGACGATCGCGATCTCGCGGTCGTAGTCGATGTTGCAGTACCGCACCCGCACCTCGTGCGGGGTGTCCTTGATGACCTGGAAGAACCGGTAGCGGATCGACTCCTCGGAGAACCCCTTGAACATCTCGAGCCAGAGCGGCTCGTCCTCGGGCTTGATCGGGCGGAGGAGGACCTCCTCGCCGTTCCGCATCCTCCAGCGCGTCTCGTACTTCTTCGGGTACGGGCTGATCACGAGGTGGGCGTGGAGGTCCTGCTCGTGGAGCGCCTTGTCCTTGTCGATGAGCACGCGGGCGTCCAGGACGTGGAGCTCCTTCTCGTTCAGGATCAGCGGGTTGATGTCGATCTCCTTGATCTGGGGGAAGTTCACGAGGAGCTGCGAGAAGAGCAGGAGGTTCGTCTCGAGGAGCTCGAGGTTGGCCGGCGGCTGGTTCCGGTAGCCCTTGAGCAGCTGGTAGACCTTCGTCTCCTCGAGCATCCGGCGGATGAGCGTGGTGTTGAGAGGCGGCAGGGAGACCGCGCAGTCCTTGTAGAGCTCGACCCCCACGCCGCCCATGCCGAAGAGGATCACCGGCCCGAACAACGGATCGGTCTTCCCTCCGATGATGAGCTCGGTGCCCCCGCGCGAGATCATCGGCTGGACGGTCACGCCCTCGAGGCGGGCGGCGGGCTTGGCCGCCCTCACCCGGGTCATCATCGCGTCGAACTGCCGGCGCACCTCCTCCTCGGAGCCGAGGTCGAGCGCCACCCCGCCGACCTCCGTCTTGTGCAGGATATCCGGTGAGAGGATCTTGAGGACGACGGGGTAGCCGAGCTGGCGGGCCCGCGCGGCCGCCTCCTCGGCGGTCGTCGCGATCTCGGTCGGGACGACCGGGATGCCGTAGTACTTCAGCAGCCGCTTCGCCTCCTCCTCGGTCAACGCCTCGCGACCCTCCTCGGCCGCCCGCTTGAGGATGACCGAGATCGGGCGCTTCGGGGGCGCGGCGTCCACCGGGAGCTCCTCGGGGGTCTCGTAGAGCAGCTCGATGTTCCGCCGGTACTGGTACATCGTCATGTACGTCCGGACCGCCTGCTCGGGGGAGGAGTACGTCGGAATGTTGTTGTCCGCGAAGTAGGCGTTGGCCTCCGTGACCTTGGTGCGGCCCATGAACGACGCGAGGATCGTCTTCGGACGGTGGGGGTTCGCGTGGACCACCTCGACGACCGTCCTCGCGACCTCGAGCGGCTCGATCATCGCCTGGGCCGTCAGGAGGAGCAGGATCCCGTCGACGTTGTCGTCGCCGAGGCAGGCCTCCAGCGCCGCGCGGTAGCGGTCGGGACCCGCATCCCCGATCAGGTCGATCGGGTTCCCGTGGCTCCAGAACGCCGGGAGCACCTCGTTGAGCCGCGCCAGGGTCTTCGGCTCCAGCTCGGCCAGCTTCCCTCCCTGAGCGAGGAGCGTGTCGGTCGTCATGATGCCGGGACCTCCCGCGTTCGTGATGATCCCAAGCCGCGGCCCCTCGGGGAGCGGCTGGTTGCTCAGCACCTCGGCGGCGCTGAACAGGTCGGCGATCTCCTCCACCCGCACGATGCCCGCCCGCTTGAACGCCGCGTCGTAGACCTGGTCCTCCCCCGAGAGCGCGCCGGTGTGCGACGCCACGGCGCGAGCGCTCTCGCGGAATCGACCGGCCTTGACGACCACGATCGGCTTCGAGCGCGCGAAGTGCCGCGCGGCGCTCATGAACTTGCGCGCCTGCGTGATCCCCTCGACGTACATCAGGATGCTTCGGGTGCTCGGGTCGCTCCCGAAGTAGTCGATGAGGTCTCCGAAGTCCACGTCGATCATCGAACCGACCGAGACGAAGTTCGAGAACCCGACGTTCTCGTGGATCGCGACGTCGAGGATGGCGGAGCCGAGCGCCCCGCTCTGGGAGAGGAATGTGACGGTCCCCGGCTTTGGCATCCGGGCGAGGAAGGTGGCGTTCAGATGGATGTCGGGCCGGATGATCCCGAGGCAGTTCGGGCCGACGAGACGGAGCCGGTACCTTCGGGCCACCTCGAGGATCTCTTCCTCGAGCGCCTTGCCCGCCGCGCCGGTCTCCTTGAAGCCGGCCGAGAGGATGATCGCTCCTTTCACCCCGGCCTTGCCGCATTCCTCGACCAGCGCGCTGACCGACTTGGCCGGGGTCGCTATGAGCGCCAGGTCGACCGGTTCCGGGATCGCCCCGACGGAAGCGTAGGACTTGAGGCCGAGGATCTTGGACTTGCGGTTGTTGACGAAATAGGATTTGCCGGTGAACTCCCCCTTCGCGAAGTTCGTCGTCACGGCGAAGCCCACGCTGCCCTCCGTGTCGCTCGCCCCGATGATCGCCACGCTCCGAGGTTTGAAGATCCGGTCGAGATTGTAGGTCACCACAGGCCCGTACCTCGCTTCCTTCGGAGAAGGGCGGAACGCCGTCCGCCGGCGCCGACCGGCCCGCGAACGGGCGAAATCGCCCTTCGTCGGTCCGACGAATCCAGAACCCCCTCCATAAGGCGTTCGTTCTATCGACTCGACGGGCGAGCGGACCGAAGCGTCGTTCGCCGGCTCGTCGCCGACGGTACTCATCTCGGTCCGGGGCTCGCCGGACGGCGAGCGGGAGCGGAACCGATCCGTTCGATCCGGGACGGGAGAGCTCAGGCGGGGGGGTGGGTCGAAGCCGGGCGCATCGATTCCGGCATCTCGACCGTGACGACCTCCCCTCGAACGGTCGTCTCCGATCCTACGGACACGGTCACCTCGACGATCACCTTCCGGCCGGAGATCGTGCGCACCCGGCCGTGGAGGAGGAGCTCCGGGCCGAGGGGCGTCGGCCGAACGTAGTCGACCCGCAGCGAGGCGGTGACGAAGCGGTGGGCCGGAGGGGTCCCGATCTCGCGTCCCTCGGCGCGATACGCCGCCGCCGCGGCCGTTCCGGTCGCGTGGCAATCGACCAGGGAGGCGAGCAGGCCCCCGTTCACGAACCCGGGGATCGCCGTGTGGAACGGCTTCGGCGTGAAGCGAGCCTCGCTCGACTCTCCGTTCCAGAAGCTCTGCAGGTGATGGCCATGCTCGTTCAGCCTGCCGCAGCCGAAGCAGCGGGCGAGCTCGTCGGGATAGTGGTCCTGGATCGCTTTCATGGGAGGGGCCAGAGGAACCCACGGCGATGAACTATTCGCCCGTCAAGTAACGACGGAGATATCCGCGCCCCGACACTACCCGCCCGACCGCCTAGTCTCAAGGAATGCCTCGATGGGCGGGGAGGCAGGGGGCGGCCGAGATCTATCCCGGAGCCGACCGCATGCTTTACTCGGGCGGAAGCATTCGGTAGAGCGACGGACGGGTGCTCGGCCCCCCTCCAGGATGGAATCCGGTGGTCGATTCGGGCCGATCGCGGAACGGCCGACCTCGAACGGATCGACCCGCCCCTCGGCCGGTACGGCGGGCGCCCGACCGGAGAGACCCGAAAGGGGGTGACGCGAGCCCCCCGACCTCCCCCCGCCCCCGCGCCTCCCGAGCGGCCGGACGGCTCTCCCGGCCGGCGCCGGCCCTCGTAGAGCTGCGGATCCGCGGCGGTCCGGTGCCCCACTGGATGCAGGAGCTCGGCGCCCGCTGGGGCGCCGGGGTGAGCCTCCACGTGTGCCGCGCGACCGAGGGCACGCCCCGACGACTGCTCCAGCTTCTCGAGATCAACGCCACCCCGGAGACCCTCCCCCAGATCGTCGCGTACCTTCGTCTACGCCCCCGCTCCGACGGCGTATCGCTCACCCAGCTCGGTCCCCACCGTCTCCTCGTGCGCCTGGCCGGCCCGTTGCCCGCCCTCTGCCACAGCGTCTTCGAGATGGGGGCGATCTGCATGAGCTGCCCCTTCCTCTCCGTCCCTCCCGCGTCGGAAGGTACGGAGGGCGAAGGAGACTGGAGGGTCCTCGTCCACCGGGTGCGGGACGCCCACCCGCTCCTCGCTTCGTTCACCACCCCGGACAATCTACCGGCGTCCCTGGTCCGCATCGGATCGTTCCGCGGCTCCCACGACCTGACGGCACGTCAGGAGCGGGCGATCAGCACGGCGTTCGCGCTCGGGTACTACGACTACCCGCGACGCGCCCAGCTCAAGGACGTCGCGAAATCCCTCGGCGTGAGCCGCGCGACCGCGATGGAAAGCCTCCGCCGGGGGATCCGTAAGCTCGCGTCCCGCCGCCAGGGCGACCTCGGGGTCGTCCGACCGCTCTCTCGCTCGGACGAGGCAACGGGCCCCCCGGACGACGGTCCGGGCCGCCGCCCCGGATAGGCCCGACCGGGCCTACGGGACGATGAGGCTTCGCAGCCCCTTTCCGGTCCGAAGGTCCTCGGCGGCCTCGCCGATCCGGGCGAGCGGAAGGCTGGCGGTGACCACCTCGTCGAGCCGGATCTTCCCGCGGCGGACCATCTCGATGACGCGGGGATAGTCGACGGGCCGGCATCCCAGCGATCCGACGATCTCGTATTCGAAGAACATGAGGCG
Source organism: Thermoplasmata archaeon (assembly GCA_052326305.1). Lineage (GTDB taxonomy): Archaea > Thermoplasmatota > Thermoplasmata > Lutacidiplasmatales > UBA184 > Lutacidiplasma. The sequence goes on from JBKQPJ010000020.1 coordinate 53,766, forward strand.
GTTCAGCGGGAGCGAAACGGCGGCGTCGCTGTACCCGACGACGCACAGGCGCCCGCCGCGCCGCAGGGCGGAGAGGGCGAGGCTCACCGTCTCGGGCCGTCCCACGACCTCGAGGGCTTTGTCCACGCCCCCACCGGTGCGACGTCGCACCTCCCGGCCCACGTCCGGGTGATTGGAAGGATTGATCGTCTCGTGGGCCCCGAGCCGCAAAGCCATCTCGAGCTTCTCCGGCCGGAGGTCCACGGCGATGACGTTCCCTCCGGCGGCCGCGGCGAACTGCACGGCGTTGATCCCCACGCCTCCGCAGCCGACGACGAGGACGGAATCGCCCGGACGGACCTGGGCGCGGTGGACGACCGCGTGGTAGGGCGTCGTCAGGGCGTCGGCGATGACCGCGGCGCGCGGGAGGTCGAGGTCGGACGGCAGGGGCACGAGGTCCCGTGCGGGGACCCGGACGTACTCGGCGAAACCCCCGTTGATGTGGTTGCCAAGCATCCGCAACTGGGGGCAGATGTTCCCGCGCCCCGCGCGGCAAAGCTCGCAGTTCCCGCACGGAAGGACCGCGGGGACCAGCACCCGGTCCCCGACCGCGCGATCGGAAGCACCGGCCCCAAGTTCCGCGACCGTCCCCGAGATCTCGTGGCCCAGGACCATCGGAGGAGCCTTGGCCGTGGGGACGTCGTGGTCGAGGTAATGGAGGTCGGTGTGGCAGAAACCGCACGCCGCCACCTTCACGAGGGCGTCCCCGGGGGCGAGGGACGGCCGGGGCAGCTCGACGACCGTGAGGGGATGACCGGAGCCGTGAAAGAGGGCCGCCCGCATGGATCGAACGCTCAGCGATCCTTCCAGACGGGGGTGCGTTTCTCGAGGAACGCCCGGAGCCCTTCCTCGGCATCGTCGGGGGCCATGAGCTCGCCGAGGTACGCGCGTTCGGCGTGCGCGAGGCCGGGCCACGGATCGGCCTGCGACCGGCGGAGGAGCCGCTTGATGAGGTGCAGCGTTGCCCGTCGGTGGCTGCAGAACGTCTGCGCCGTCAGCGCGACCGAGGCCGCCAGCTCCGCCTCGGGGACGGCTCGATTCACGATGCCGGCCGCTGCCGCGCGCGGTGCGTCGATCGGTGTCCCCAGGAAGAGGAGCTCGGCCGCGACCCGAGAACCGAGAAGCCGCGCGTACGCGGCCACGCCGAACGGCGCGAAGACGCCGAGACGGACCTCGGGCTGCCCGAACATCGCCCGCTCGGAGGCGATCGCGAGGTCGCAGGCCATCAGCAGCTCGAGGCCCCCCCCGAGGCAGTTCCCATGGACCTGGGCGATCGTGGGGCTCGGAAGGTTCCACAAGGTCGTCAGGGTCTTGTGGAACGCATCGAACATCGCCGAGACGCGAGGTTTTAGGTGGTCCTCAACGCTCAGGCCGCCGCTCCAGCACTTCCCGCCGCCCCGCAGAACGACCACGTGCGCCCCCCGCACGTCGTCCCGCTGGAGAGCGCGGGTCAGCTCCCCGAGGAGAGCGGTGTCGAAGACGTTCACCGGGGGCCGCTCCCACGTGACCGTGGCGCGTCCGTCGACGCATTCCACGGCGACCGTGCCCGGAGGCTTCGCGCTCATCGATCGACCCCGTCAGTCGAAGAGGATCGACTCGACGAACGTCTCGAGCTGCAGCCGCGCCTGCTCGTAGGTCGTCGACTTCTCCTCGAACTCCATGTGGAGGTACGGGATGCCCCGGCCCTCGAGGGCCCTTCGGTAGAGGACGACGTCCTCGAGGGCCGGCTCGCAGAACTTCGCCGTGAGGAAGAGGACGCCCTGGGCCCGAGCCGTCTCCACCCGGGACAGCACGGCCGCCCCCTTCGTGGTCGGGGTGCTGCGGACGCCGATGTCGACCGGCGTACGGACGTACGCGGTGGCCAGGCTTTCGAGCGGATCCGCGCCCGGTTCCACGTGGGGGCACCACCGGTGGAGCATCTGGAGCTCCTCACCGACCACGTAGCAGCCGACGTCCTCGACGAGCTGCAGGAGCTCGAGGGTCGGCTGCTCGCAGAACGGGCCGACGACGACCACCCGGATCGCGTCCTTGTTCCTTCGCTCCCGGCCCTCGAGCTCGGCCATCGCTCGACGGAGCAGAGGGATGTGGACCTCCCGGGGAAGGAGGCCGCCGAGCCGCAGCAACAGGTAGTACTCGACGAGCGAGACCTTCCAGGGAGCGTCCCGCTTCAGCGCCGCGAGCCGCTCTACGAGCCCGCGGTGCTCGTTGAACACCTCGATCGAAGCGCGGAGGGACTCTTGGGAGAACGGTCGGCCGGCCACGCGTTCGAGCTTCCCGATCAGGCTGCGGTACTCCGCGACGAGGAACGGGATCGTGGCCTCGGAGGTGAAGTTCTGCGGGAGGTGGAGCATGTGCGAGGGGAGATCGGGAAGGACGCGGGAGAAGAGCCCCTCGAGGTTCCGGCTCACGTCGCAGATGTAGGGAAAGACGAAGGCATCGAACGGCTCGAGCAGGCCGGTGAGGGCCATCTCGAGGGTCGATTTCGAAATGGAGCAGAGGAACGAGCCCAGGGGGGCATCCGCGCGGGTGATCTCGAGGTTCTCGCCGCCTCCCTGCATCGCGACCGGCAAGAGGCCGAACGAGTGCACGAGCTCCTGCGGCGTGTAGACCGGGAAGCAGCCCACGGCCTTGCCACCTCCCTTCCGCCAGGCGCGGACGGTAGGGAACGTCGGGTCGGCGAGGACCTCCTGGCCGAGGCGCACCATGTCCTCGACGGTGCGGGCCTCGGCGAACTCCCGGAACTCCGGCGAGATCTCGATCCCGGGAGGTCGTTCCCCGTCGACCGAGTCCTTGTCGAGGGAGCGGATCTGGAGGAGCTCGGGCACGCCTAGCCTCCGGCGCCCGGCGGGGCCAGGGAGAGCTTGAGCAGGCGGGAGTGTCCGAGGATCGCGCTGCCGAGCGCCGCCGCGTAGTACGCGTCGGGAACGACGTTGACCTCGAGGCCGACCGTGTCGCGCAGCGCCTTCACCATCCCGACGTTGCGGACGAGGCCGCCGACCAGCGTGACCTCCGGCTGGATCCCGACGTAGCGCATCAGGGAGTAGGCCCGCTGGGAGAGGGAGAGGAACACGCCCATCAGGATGTCGGGCAGCGGGACCCCTTCCGCGACGTTGTTGATGATCTCGGTCTCCGCGAGGACCGCGCAGACGCTCGAGATGAGCTTCGGATGCTCGGCGGAGAGCGCCTTCGGGCCCATCTCTTCGAGGGGGACCTGGAGGTACTTCGAGCACCGCTCGACGAACCGTCCCGCGCCCGCGGCGCACTTCTCGTTCATCTTGAACTTGAGGACCTTGCCGGTCTCCGAGACCGACATCGTCCGGGAGGCCTGCGTCCCGACGTCGACGACGAGCCGGGTGCGAGGGAACAGGAAGATCGCCCCGCGCGCCGAGGAGGTGAAGTCGCTGACCTGCAGGTTCCGCTCGGGGATCGAGTAGCGACCGAAGCCCGTCGTGCAGAGGTACTCCACGTCCCCGGGGGCGATGTTCGCCGTTTCCCCGAGCTCCTCCAGGACGCGGCGGGCCGCCGGGACCGGGCTCCCCCGCGACGGCACCGCGGCGGTCGCGAGCACGCGCTTCCCGTCCTCGAGGAGCGCCCCCTTGATCACACCCGCGCCGAGGTCGAGGCCGCCGGTGATCACGAGGCACCTCCCGAGAGCCGTTCGAGTCCGTGGAGCGCCGCGCCGAGCGCCCCGAGGTACTGGGAGAGCGGGCTCACGTTGACCGGCGATCCCAGGCGGTTGTGGAGGGCGCGGACCATCCCCTCGTTCTGGGAGACGCCGCCCGTGAACGTGACCTCGGGTTCGACGCCAACCCGCTGCATCAGGGAGAGCGTGCGGTTCACGATGCTGGCGTGGAGCCCCGCCAGGATGTCCTTCGGGTCCTTGCCGCGCGAGACGTAGGAGGTGACCTCGGATTCCGCGAAGACCGTGCAGGTGCTGGTGACCTTCACCGGCCGCCGGGCCTGGAGCGACAGCGCCCCGATCTCCCCGATGTCGAAGCCGAGCGCGTTCGCGCACACCTCGAGGAAGCGTCCCGTTCCCGCGGCGCACTTGTCGTTCATGGCGAAGTCGACGACCTCGCCCTGGTCGTTGATCCGGATCGCCTTCGTGTCCTGGCCGCCGATGTCGACGACGAGGCGGGTGCCGGGGAACAGGAAGTGGGCCCCCCGGGCGTGGCAGGAGATCTCCGTGACGACGAGCTGCCCGAAGTACACCTTGTACCGCCCGTAGCCGGTGCCCGTGACGAACGCGACGTCGGAGCGCGGCAGGTGCGCGTCGGCGAGCGCGGCCTCGAGGGCCCGCTCCGCGTCCTTCACGATGTCGACGCCAACCACGCTCAGCGACTTTCCTACGACCTGCGAATCCTCGCCGAGGAGGACGCATTTGGCGGTCGTCGAGCCGATGTCGACGCCGGCGACGACCCTCATGTCGCGGCCCCTCCCGCGCCGGCCGACACGGCCCGGCGCTGCTCGAGCGACTCGAAGAACGCGTCCATCCGGTTCTTGATCTGGGCCGGGGCGAAGTAGCGGGGGTCCTGGTGGTCGGACTCGATGTAGAGGGTCGGCATCTTCCGGTCGTGGATCAGCCAGTCCCGCAGATCGCCCTGCCCCGCGGTGAACGAGCGGCAGGACTTGATCCCGTGGACGATCGTGGCGTCGACCTCGTACTCCTGCAGATAGTCGGAGATGATCTTCCGGCGCAGCGGCCAGGACTGGTTCACGTAGGCGCCGAGGCTGTACTCCGCGATGCTCTCGAACGGCCGCGACGGATCGTGCCGGAACCCGCGGTCGAATAGGCCTCCGACCTTCGGATAGGTCGCGACCACCGACACCGCGCCCCATCGCCGGAAGAAGTCCCAGAACGTCCGGTAGTTGGTGTACGGCGGGACCCCCTCGACCAGGACGCGGAACTTCTCCTCGGGGAGCGGATAGTTCCCGTCGCGCACCCGCGCCCGGATCTCCTCGTTGACCACCTCGTAGAACTCCGAGGCTTCCGGGGTACCGCGAAGGACGTTGATCGGGAACATGTAGAAGATCGCCTCGAAGTACGCCTCGATCGGGGAGGGCCGCTGTCGGCCCGCCCGGAGGAACTCGACCCATCCGTCCTCGGCGCGGCGGGATTCCGCCAGGACGCGTTTGAGCTCGGCCATGTCGAAGGTCCGGCCGGTCCGCTTCTCGAGGAAGCGGACGAGCTCCCAGAGCTGGGCCACGAGGTAGTCGATGTCCTCTTTGCGCGGGGTCTCCTCCCGCATGTACGGCACGTCGAACATGAACAGCGGCGCGCCGTACGACTCGGCGAGCGCTTCCCACCACTTCACGTAGACATAGCAGCCGGAGAAGCTGCAGACGAGCAGGTCGGGTCGGGGGATCTGGCCGAACGAGGTCTTCCCGCCCAGGTCCTGGAGCCCGAGGTCGTTCTTCACGTAGCCGCAGACGTCAAGCCCGTAGCCGAGCGACTCGGCGTGAAGGATGTTGTCGAGCGACTGGTGCTTGATGGCGCAGTTGAGCGCCACGATCTCCGGGAAGACGACGTCGTACCCGAACGACCGGAGGATCTCGGTGAGGTTCCCCCCGACGAGCATGTAGGCGACGGGGCGGTGGCGCTCCCCGTCGGCCGCGAGGTGGGCGTAGTACTCCTCCACGAGCTTCCGCTGGAGGCCCCGAGCGTCCCGGAGGAACTCGGAAGGTACACCGCCGGGGGCCGCCGGGGCGGGGAGGACCTCCGGCATGGCCGTCACCCCTCGGGCGCGTCGGCCGCGGGGATGGCGGCTCCGCAGCGTCCGCAGAACGAGAACGCTTCCGGCATCCCCTGGGTCCCGCACTTCGGGCAGTGTCGCGACGGGGGGCCGAAAAGGAACTCCCCGCCACGGCCCCTCGCGATGCTCCGCCGGAGACCGGCGACGTCGGGGGGGCGCTTCTCGACGAACGCCCTCATTCCCTCGTACGGTTCCCGGGTGGCGAAGTGGAGGGTGAGCCAGTCACGGCCGTGGCCGACCGTGCTGTGCCACGCGAGCTCCTTCCAGAAGTTCGTCTGCTGCTTCGTGTAGCGCAGGCACTCCGGGAACATCGCGAGCAGGCGATGGGCATAGCCCTCGACCGCCGCGTCGAGGGGCGTCAGGTCGATGCGGTAGCCGTCCGACCGCTTCTGGGCCAGCTTGACCTGTTCCAAGTTGGGCCGTTCCACGAACTCGGATCCGTGTCGGACCGACGGAACCACTTCGCTGACCAATCCCCAGTCGAGTGCCTTGTAAGCCGGGATCCGCTCGTTCAGCAGAAGCAGGCTGCGCGCCCGGCGGTCCCCGATCGTGATCGGGAGCCACTGGGTCGCCCCGCCGCAGGCGACCGAACCGACCCCCACCCCGACCTGTCCCAGGTAGATGTGGGAGGCGGCGACCGAAAGGTCGCACGCGAGGTGGAGCTCGTTCCCTCCTCCGACCGTGATCCCGTTGAGCCTCGCGATCGTCGGCTTCCCGCACCGCAGGAGGGCTTCGACCGCCCCCTCGAAGAGGCCCATGTACTTCCAGTAGTCCCGGGGACGCTGGGTGTACCGATCGGCGTACTCCCGCACGTCGCCCCCGGTGCAGAACGCGTCGGTCCCCGCGCCGGTCAGGACGATCACCCCGACCGCGTCGTCGACCGAGGCGTCCTGGACGGCTCGGGCCAGTTCGACCAACGTGGCGGTCGAGTAGGCGTTGTACACCTTGGGGCGATTGAGCGTGATCCGCGCGATCCCCTTCCGCTTCCCGTACCGAATGTCTCGGAAGCCGGCGGTCTTCGGGGCGATCGGGGCGAGGACATCCGCCTCTCGCTCGGGATCCACTCTCGGCGCGCGTTTCTTCGCCACCCGCGTGTCTCCAGGAGCGGGAGACAGGTTGTGAATGATGCTCCTTGTCCCGTACCGGTAAGGGGTCTGGGCGTGCCCGACCCACCGACCCGAGGGGTGCTCTTCCGTTCCGGTGATGAGGGTCCCTCCCAAGGCCAACCGCACCGGGGTGGGGAGCGACCGGACCGCCGCGGCGAGCCCGTTCTGACCCTTCGGGTCGGTAGCTCGTCTACCGTCAAACCCAAAACGCCCGAGGAGGTGCCCACCCGATGTCCGTCCGTTGGGAAGCGAAGGGTCCGATCGTCTGGATCACCCTCGACCGCCCGGACGCGTTGAACGCGATCGATCCGGAAACCCAGGCCGATCTGGTCGCCGCCTGGACGCGGTTCCGTGACGAGGCCGGCCTGCGGGTCGCCGTCCTTACCGGGGCGGGAACGAAGGCGTTCTGCGCCGGGGTCGACCTCAAGCGGATGGGCGACTTCTACGGAAAGGTCCCCACCGGACAGCGTGTGGAGGTCTGGAATCGGGAACCCGGTATTGGCGGGATCACCCGGAACCTCGAGGTCGGAAAGCCGGTCATCGCCGCGATCAACGGCATTTGCCTCGGCGGAGGGCTCGAGCTGGCGCTCGCCTGCGACATTCGCATCGCGAGTGAGAACGCGACGTTCGGTCTCCCCGAGGTGCGCTGGGCGATCATTCCCGGGCAGGGAGGAACCCAGCGGCTCCCGCGGACCGTCCCGACGTCGGTGGCGCTCGAGATGATCCTCAGCGGGTTGCCGATCGACGCGTCCCGGGCCGCCGCGATCGGGCTCGTCAATCACGTTGTTCCGACCGAGCGACTTCGGGCGGAGGCGGACGGGATGGCGGAGGCGATCGCCGCCCATCCGCCCGCCGCCGTCCGTGCGGCGTTGGCCGCCGTCCGCCGCGGGCTCGGTCTGCCGCTAGCGGACGGCCTTCGGATCGAGCAGGAGCTCGCGGATCCGCTCCGGGACAGTCCGGACAACCGCGAGGCTCGGACGGCGTTCCGCGAGAAGCGTCCTCCCCGTTGGAGCGGTGGCTGAAACCATCGGGGCGACCCGGACGTTGGCGCGACGGCGCCTCTGAGGGAGGGCCGCACCCCCCGGAAGCGTGGGCCGTCCCTCGACCGCGCCTCCGGGCTAGGGGACGCCCTGCGAAAGCGTCGTCCGCGGTCACCTGAGCGACGTTTCAGCCGTCTCGATATTCCGGCCGGGCGTAGAGGGTCAGGGGGTGCGGTGCGGGCAGGGTGGGCGCCTGCGAGCTTCCCGCACCCCCGAAGGGATCTCCCGGGAGATGGGTCGGAGCGAAGACGACACGGATCGTCGCCGAGTGCAGTGCTACCGCTGTCAACGACCCGCTCGCAGGGGAGGGAGTCTCCCCTCCCACCGCGGGGATCACGAAGGTGTAGCTGCCATTCGGCAGCTCGAACGCCTTGGTCGATCCCGAGCTCGTCAACGTCTGGATCCCCCACGAGGGGGGTCCGGTCAGGGTCACCGACCAAAGGGTGCCCGCCGGCCCTAGACCCACCTCACGGAAGGTCACCCTCTCGGCGTACGGGCGGAACTTCACGAACTTCGTTTCCGTATGGCCGGGCATCGTGAGGGAATGCACGCCACCGGCGGCCTGGAACCCGGCCGGTGGGGACACCGTCCACGTGTAGTGAGCCCCCTTCGGCACTTCAAAGCCGATCGTCCCGAACGCCACGGCGGTGGTGTTCGTCATCCCCGGCGGCCCGCCGGTCCCCGCGGGGTGCAACGTGACGCCCCAGCCCAATCCGAACGGAACGATTCCCGGCCAGCCCTGGACGACCTTCTCGGTGAAGGTCAGCGGCTCAAGCAGGCCGAACTTCACGGTGATCGTCGTCGTGGTCGAGATCGGCGCGGTGCCGAAGGTGGTGCCATCGGGTCCCGAGACCCGGGCGACACCGTAGCCCGCGGGCGGGGTGACGGTGAACCCGAGGGTCCCGTTCGGTTCGTGGAAGAGCAACGACCCGCCGGAGATCCCGGTAGTGTTCAACCTCGACGTCACCGGCGAGCCCGCGTTCACGGCCCAGGTCTGGCCCGAGGGCAGTCCGGTCTCCTTGAACGTCACCGCCTGCTGGAACGGCGCGTAGGCGACGTGGAACCAGATCAGGTCCCCGCCGCCGCCGATCATGACGTTCGTGTTGAGCGACGAGCCAGAGATCCACGGGGCCGCCGACAGGACCTCGTTGGACTGGCCGTTCCAGACGTACATCGCCAGGCCGTTGGTGATGTGTTCGGCCAGGTTGTAGTCGAGGTTCCGGGCCGGTCCCACCGGCAATTCGGCCGCGATATCGAAGTAGGCGTTCGCGACACCGTACGCGACTCCCTGGCAGACGCCCGACAAAAGGCCGCCTGCGGGGTCGTCCGCCGCGTGGGCCCAGTAGGCGAGGTCGGCGAAGGTGACGGCGCTGTGGCCGCAGGTGGTGTTGTTGGCATCCCATCCCGCCGGGTTCGTCACGCCGAGCTGCTGCCCGAAGGCATCCGCCTCGGTGTAGACGTTCGCGGGCTGAGCCTCGGGCGCAACGTAGTCCGTCGGGTCAGGGTAGTCGGGCGCCCAGCCGGTTCCGACCTCGCTGATCAGGGGGTTCTCGTAGGCGGCATCAGACGGGGGGAAGTTGAGGAACTGGCAAAGACATGGCCATACCTCGAACGGCTCGAGCGCGCCTCCCGTCAGCGACGTGATCTCGTTGATCCAGTCGGCAATGCCTTGGTTGTCGCTCGGGTCGCCCACTAGGCCCCCGATCGCCCACGTGCATGGGGTGCCGGGTGTGCACGCGACGACCTGAGGATCGTACCACAACGAGGCTGGGTCATTCGCCTGAGCCCACCACCACGCGGCGCCGCCCACCACCGAGGGGTTGGTGTTGGGGTCCGTCGACGGGTGGTACGGGTCGCCCGAGGCGAACGAGATGTTGGTGGGATATCCCGCCATGCCGTACGGGATCGGACCACCCGAGTTGAAGGTGTACTGGATCCCATCGACCGTCCGGATGGTGTTCTCCACCGTCAGGTAGGGGTACG